>CAVVHK010000069.1:0-60766 GCA_963747865.1 uncultured delta proteobacterium
AAAAAGGTGCTTTCTTATGACCGTAGGCGGAAGGATTACTGTCTGATTCGGTATTGGAGCTCGTCCCGGGAGAGTCTAAAACAGGCTTATACCCAACGGACCATCTCCAGCGCTAGAGCGAACTGTCCGGCGGGAATGTTCGAATATCGTTCATTATTTCGGCATGGTCTGTATCAGGAATAGCCCTTTGAATACCAGGTTAATGGCGCCAAAATATTCTAACCTTTCTGAGTTACCCATGAATCCGCTGGTGCCCGGATCGTGAGCCTCTATGGGTATTCTTGATCACACTCCATAACTGCTCCTTGGTCGGGATATAGCCGGCGTCCTTATAGCTGACACGTACTTCGGCGACGGTCGGAATGGGCGAAGGGAGGGCTATACGGTACCAATCCACGATGTGAAAGCTCCAACAGCTTAAGGGCGACGGCTTTTTCGCTCGGCCGAATTGATTCGGCTTTCGTAGCCGCCCAAGAACAAAATCCTTGTCCCTGATTGCGCTGATTGGGTCACTTCGGAGCTTCGAGTCAGATCAAGTATGGCACGTCTCCGGCCCTAAGGGCCTACTGAAGTCTTCACCTAAAGGCGAGGATTTTTCTTCCGCTCCTCGAAGGTGACAATAATACTCCAATGCGGTTTGTCTCCTGCTCTTGGAGGAAGAAAGCGCAGGGAACGACTTCATTGCGGTAGCCCACGACTTCCAAAGTTTCAATCTAATGAACGGTAAACCTTCCAATTCGAGTCGGACTTCAGATTGCCGGAGGAGGAAAACTAGAATTACATTTTTTTCCAAAGAGGGCATAAAGCCGGCTGGGTTGCAAGATATGAACGGAAAATTGCTCGGGAATGATATCTCAGCTTTTGTAAGGGCAAAAGGCCCAGTGTTCTTTTAGAACGCCGCGCTTCTAATTCCGCCGGTTGTCTTCATCTCCACTACTGAAAACATTTCGTTGTTCTCATCCTGAACGATGCCGCTGAAATCGTGATCCATTGGCCAACGCTAAATAGTTCCTCATGGCGTCAATAGCAATAGTAATAAAATAACGTTAAATAGCTTGACTTTACTCCATAACTTATGTTATCTTATAGATAACCTCAAAATCAGGATGGATGGGGTGAGTCTTCAAATTGAAGAGGAGCAGATAAACAAGATGGCCCGTGAGGTTGGGCGCTCCATAGAGCGCACCGAGCGCAGCCTCTCCCGCAGTGTTAACTATGTTCGAGAGCAGAAAGAATTCAATATGCGGTTCAACGATGATTTTGTGAAACCCGCATCGTAGAGTAAGGAGGTCGAAAAAATGGGCAGCCTTCGCACATTACACAATCCGGATAGAAGACGTGAATGGGAGAGCGTAGTTGCCATCCTCAGAAGCAAAGGTTTTGCATGCGACTGGAATAAAATGGCGGAGTCCGGATGCATAGAATCCGAGCGAGGAACTTGGGCTATAGAGGTTTTCGGCTCGGGAACCAATATGGATCGATGGCTTGCGCAATTGTATGAGCTACCTAAGAACACGGACGACGAACCTAAGGCTAGGGTGGTATGTGGAATGGGGAAAGACCCCAATTTTCCAGATTTCCTGAAAGGGCTGCTTAAGATGATAGCGGACAATGTCAATGATTAGAGTTGGGCTCGCACAGCGTTTAACTTACAAAAGCCAAGAATGTTCAAATAGCTTGCGAGGAATAACGAATTCAGTGGGCCATAACATCATCCCTTCATGGGCAGTTGGTCATAAATGTGGTTTATTCTTGGAGAGAGCCCGATCAGGTCTCCAGGAGGAACTCATAGTATTGAACGAAACCGTCTTTGATGCCGTTCAAAACGCGATAGATCACTATTTTAAGCCTGCCGGTTGCCTCGAACTTTCGGATGATTCTTATTATTTTCCTGGACCCATGGGCCGGAGACGTGGGGTTTATGTCACGACGGCATCTCAACGGGGTGGTGAGAGGCACAGAAAAGCCTGCTTGCCTGAAATTGATAAACTGAAGGACTTTATAATGGACGACGAACGAAAACGGCTAACAGAGTCCTTAATCCAAAAAGGGAAATCCTATGCGGATATTGGAGAGACTTTAGGGGTTTCCAAACAACGGGCACATCAGATCTGTCAGGCTCTCGGACTACGCACACGGCATAGAAGATTGATCACAGGGGCGGAACTGCGAGAGGCGCTGAGAGATATAAAACTCGATCCTTTGCGAGATGTACGGCGCATTATTTACAAATTGATGAAGAGGGATTCCTCCGTCGTATCCACGATACTGGAAGCGAAACTCCCGCGGGATTTAGCGGAAGAATTCAAGGCTATGCCCGGCCTCACATCCGAAAACTTTAGAGCCGCCGTGGGATTGTATATTCTTGCGATAAGCGGAGGGCGAAATCCGGGCAGAGTTTTCGTCGGAGGAATTCCACGGATCCGCGCTATTACACAGGAGTTTGTTATAGAAAGAAGGAGTAATCAGCCGTTATCATCTATCGGAGCTAGGGTATCGGAGGAACTCTTTGAGGATTTTAAAGCGCTACCGGGGATAGCGAGCCACAATATCGAAAGAGCCGTGAGACTCTACATTCTCGCAATGAAAGAGAAGAGCGAATACTAGGATTGTAAGAGCCGTTATACGAGGAAATATACGAAAGAGGATTAGGGAAATGGAAAGCGCTCGTAAGTGCTCTAATTTCATATCCTGAAAAGGCCGTTTCGATAAACCATCATTCATTGCAACCCCGCTGCGTCTTGTGATGAATAAGGACAAGCGGGAAACCGTGGCGAAGCAGGATCAAGAAATACTCAGCCGATTTCAGGACGGTTATTTTTTTACCAGGATTCGACGGAATTAGCTTCAGGGTAAGCCGCAGTGAGGTGAGGCGATGAGCATCGGCTCTTTTCCGGCCGGGAAGCACTCTCAAAGGTTCGGGCTGTTTATGCTGGCGGAGAGATGGAATTCGACTACGAATACTCTGACCAAGACTTCGCTCATGAGTGTAGGGATTCCAAATATGCGCTTAAATACAAGGATAGTATTCTTGTTTCGAGCGGGGATGAACTTGCAGCCTGGCTGGTGGAAAACTGGCGATAGGTTGACGTGAAGCTATAGCGATGGGCTGGAGGCGTTGCGACCCTCCGGCTCTTTCTTCTAAAATTATAGGAAGCCAAACTCAGGTAAAACGATGGACATTCACGACGACAATTCTATTTTTTCCCTATCCACAGGAAAATACCTTGACCAGTTACCTGAGGGCTTCGAGGTGCTCAATGAAAATTTGATAGCGCCGAAGCAGCCTCCGGAGAGTCCTTGCGCTCAGCAAATCAGCGCCCTGGTAGAGGGGTTGAAGGATATGGTCAACTCTGTGAGGGACAGTGATGGAACATCTCCACCGGGCCGTGGTTCCGATACCCGGCGTCAGGAAAGTATTCCAGACCGCTGGGATGGCCTGTTGACACCTGATGACGCATCAGCATACTTGAGGATACCCAAGACGGCGCTCAATAGGGAGTGTCGCACGAGATCCATCGCGTACATCACCATCAACCGCCGAGGCGACCGTCGTTTCCGCAAGGAAGACCTTGACGTTTATCTCGAACGGCAGACGGTCTCTGTACGGGGTAGCGCTAAAGTACACAAAGATACCGGAAAGGAGAGAGACAAGGAGAGACTTCCCAAGGGGGATGAAAAGAACAGGCGGATCAAACAGGACAGGGATATTACGGATCTCAGAAAGGAGATCCAGAAATTATGGCAGTGATAAAGCGAGGAAAAAAAGGGACTTGTACAATAGTTTTTCGTCCTTTTTCCGATGGTGAACCCATGTGGTTAGCTTTGGACACCACATTCAAAACTAAGGCCAAGGAAATTGGGGTTGAGATCAAGAAGGCTATCATTACAGGGAGGTATGATCATCTGGATTCGGAGACACTGGAAGCTTGTGCCAGGGTGTTTCAGAATAAGGGTCAGGAATTACCTGCGGCCTTGCGTTTAACCTGTGAACCTGTGAACTCTGATCCCCCAAATCAGCTTTCGGAAGGTTCCATTACTCTTTGGGAGGCCGTTCAACTCTTTGTTTCGTATCCACCCATCCAGGAGAAAGGAGATTCCACCAAGTATAGGTACAGCCTGTGTTTGGCCCATCTTCGCAAGGAATTTGGGGACGATTTCCCAATGAAGGATATGTGGGTTCCTGAATTACGCCGGTATTGTGCCGCCAGACGTAAGGAGCGCGCTGCCAATGGGACAATCGGTTGGGAGATATCCACGTTGTCAAAACTTTTCGGGGTGTTGATTGAAAATGTGAAAATCACAGGCATTACCATCAACCCGTGCTCTCTACTCAAAGACGAGCCAATCCAGAGCGAAGAACGTAATGCCTACCTTTCGCAAGGCTTTGTCCTGGATTTTATCAATGTGACCGCAGAAAAGCGGATCAGCAAGGCGAGGACGGTAACATACCGCCCGTGTCCGGATTGGTTAGAGCCCATTATCTGGACTGGCTACTACACCGGGATGAGGCGTGGTGAGCTTCTGAAATTGCGCCGAGCTCAGGTTCGTTTGGACCGTAGGATGGTCTATTTCGGGAATGGCGACCAGACCAAAGAAGGCAAGCCCAAAAGGGTTCCTCTGCATCTCGAGACTATTCCCATCTTGGAGAGATGCTTGCGCGCATCCGCGTCATCCGAAGATTATGTATTCCGGATTACAGACAACCATGGAGTTCGACCGGTGAATAAAGAGGCCGTGAAGAGCGCCTGGAGAAGGATGATCGTTGCACTGAATCCTGATCAGGAGCCGAACTTTCACGACTTACGGCACACATTCAAAGCGAATTGCCGCAGGTCTCTGATTCCGGAGAGCATCAGTGAACGAATTCTCGGACATGCGGATGGTGACGGAATGTTGACAGGACATTTCAAAGTCTCATCTCGATATGGCGACATCTCGGATCAGGAATTTGTTGACGCCATAGACAGGCTTGGATTTGATCACGGCGAAACAACCATAAACGGAAGGCCTGTCGAAATCCAGACCATTGAAAAAAACGTTAGCAAAACGTTAGCAAATGGTAGGGTACAAGAAAAAGGCCACGCTGCCACGTGACCTAATCTGTTGAAATCCTTGGTGGAGATGAAGGGATTTGAACCCTCGACCCCCGCGTTGCGAACGCGATGCTCTCCCGCTGAGCTACATCCCCAATCCTTTTTTGATTACCACTGTAAGACGCTGTTGTCAAGGGCGGTCAACCGCTTTACCGCCAACTTGGCCAAATTAATGTGATCCCGGCTACTCCGTATAAGTGTAGGGCAAGCTTCCGAGATTCCCCCGAATCCTAATGTTTGAACGCCCGTTGGTTCGTGAACATCATGGCCACCTGTGGGTCGGCTTCGTTACATGCTTGTATGGATTCGTAGTCCCGATCCGAGCCACCCGGATGCACAATGGCGGATACGCCTTCCCTGATGCCGACTTCGACACCGTCCCTGAAGGGGAAAAAAGCGTCCGAAACCATGATCGAGCCTTTCAGCCCCGCGTGGGCTCTAATAGTCTCTTCATCCAGTTCTCCACGCGCAAACTCGTCTTTCAACTCGTTGTAGGCCACCTTGTAACGCTCAAAGCAGATCCTGTCTCTGTATTTGGTGTAAGCCTTGAATACGGCGATTTCAGCTACTCCGACCCTATCTTGCTCACCAGTGCCGATTCCGACCGTGCAGCCGTCTTTTACGTAAAGAACCGAGTTAGAGGTCACTCCCTGTTCCACAGCCCAGCCGAAAACCATGTCCGACAGCTCGCGCGGAGTGGGAGGACGTTCGGCGGAATACTCCACGCCTTTGTGGGCGGCCTTTGCAGGGATAAGGTCTTCGGCGGATCGAATGATGTTAATCGGGGACTGCTGCGCTATAATCCCACCGTCGCTAAGCGACTTGAAATCCACGAAACGCATGGTCAAGAAACTTGGAAAGTTTATCAATCCCCGGCAAAGCCAAGATCCTGAGATTCTTCCTCTTGGCCAATATCTCGACTGCGCCCTGCTCGAAATCCGGGGCTGCCACCACCTCAAGGTAATTTTCGGAGACCATTTCCGCAGTGGCTTTGTCCACGGGTCTATTGAACACCGCCGCTCCACCGAACGCCGCTATCCGGTCGGCCATGTTGGCGTTGTGATAAGCCCGGGATAAATCCGTATCTTTAGCTACTCCCGAGGGGTTGTTGTGCTTCATAATGGCGCAAGCGGGTGTGTCCATCATGAACTTCAGTATATTCAGAGCATTATCGACGTCGGTGAGGTTGGTCTTGCCGGGGTGTTTCCCGGATTGAATCATCTGATCCTCAGTGAGGGCGCTGACAAGACCATTGCCGGGAGATATAAAGGAGCAATCGCCAAGGGTCAGGTTGCCGTTGATCAATTCATACAACGCCGCTTCCTGCCCGGGGTTTTCCCCGTACCGAAGGCCTTTTTCGATGAGGGCGCCTGATGAATCCGGAATCTTCCACGAGCGTTTCCGATATTCGAGCTTCTGGTCGCCGAAAACTATGGCCATCGTTTCCGGAAAGTGATCATCCATAATTGTCTTGTATTTCTTTTTGACGTCTTCCACTCTAATTCCTCCAATTGTCATTCGCGGCGGCGCCCGAAGCTTCTTCCAAGATTCGCTCGGTTTTCGGCGGTATTTCGATGTATCCGCAGGCGCCGGAGACATCATCGAACATTTCGGCGTTGTTGGCTTTTACAAGATGCCGGGCTTGGAATGCGATTTAATAGCGTGTTTCAGGCAAATTCCACATCGGGATATTGGAGCCCGATCTGGAGACCGACGGACGATGAATCTTCCGGTGAGGCAACACACTGAAAAATGTGAATGTGTATAGTAGTAGATTAACTCTATTCCAGTACAAATATCACATCGGCGGTTACACGATACTCTTGGATCTGACCGTTCTCCACCATAATTCTGAACTCAGTGACCTTAAGGCCTGTTATGTTTCTCAGCGTTTTACTTGCGCGTTCGAAAGCTAACTGCACTGCAGCGTCAAAGCTATCGGGCGAACCGGCTATCACCTGTGTAATTCGGGCCACACGACCATCTGCCATGATAATCCCTCCGTCGTGTGCTGCCTCAATAAAACACACTACGGGAACGCAGGGGAAATTGTCAAACTATTTTGGATTTGAGCGGAGCGGCTATACGGACTTCAGGCGACGAGATGATTCCGTGATATGGACCCCACCATTAAACAAGCGACCGGCGATTAGGTTATCAACGGGCCGAACATCCAATCACGCTCTCCTGTAAATTATCCCCGTGCTGAAGTCATCGTTCAGCACTGTGTCAAAAGCGCCTCGAAAGTCTGTCGGGTCATAGTCTCGAGCAAGGCGATGAACCTTGTGCTTCAGATTGGCCCAGGTCTTGAACGTTTTGTCGAATGTGACGCAGGTGGTGTATATGTGGAACAGGGAAAAGCCGTTGTGGTTTATGCCCTCTTTGAGAGCTTCGGAGGTTCCCGCCGGGTCCCCTGCGAAAAGCCTTGCCACAAAGCCCGCTCCGTAAGTCAGCGCCATGAGGGTGGCGTTTAGAGGTTTGTCGATGGTGCCGTACGGGCTGGCTTTGGTCACTGTTCCGATTGGCGAGCTTGGGGATGGCTGACCTTTGGTAAGGCCGTAGATGGAGTTGTCGAAGAGTAAATAGTTTATATTTATGTCTCTTCTGACCGCATGGGGCAGATGGCCGCCGCCTATGGCCAAGCCGTCACCGTCGCCGCCCACTGCGAACACGTTAAGGTCGGGATTCGCCAGCTTCACCCCCGTGGAGACCGGTAAAGTGCGGCCATGCACGGTATGCAGTCCGTAAGTCGCCGTAAAAAAGGGATAGCGGCCGGCGCACCCTATCCCTGACACTATCACGCATTTATGCAAGGGCAACTCCAGGCCCTGGATTGCACTGTTCAAAGCATGCTGGATGCCGAAATAGCCGCACCCGGGACACCAGGTAGGGAGGGCAGAGGACCTGGCGTGAAAAGTCTTAGCTTCTCGTATGTCTTTTATTTGTTTCACAAGTACGCTTGCGGGGGTTTTCATCGAGCGCCTGCCTGCAATATGTTTTCGATCTCAATCAATATAGTTGACGGGCTCAACGGAACGCCGGTAACCCGGTTAAATCGCGTGATCTCTTTGTTGTGAAGGCAGCCGATCAAGTTTGCCAGTTGTCCCGAAAAGTTCAGCTCAGGGATCAGCACCTGCTCACATCTCGACATGAATTCCCTAATTTGTTCAACGTGCAAAGGATAAATTGAAATGACTTTGAGAGCGCCGACTTTGTGGCCCTTGGCTTTGGCCGTATTGACGGCTTCCAAGATCGAGCCGAAGGTCGAGCCCCAACCTATGACTCCGACAGTCATGTGGCCGCCATCGGAATAGTCCGCAGGCTTCGGCAAATCCGCTAGAGCGGTCTGCAGCTTCCGATAACGCTTTTCGGTCATCAGCATATGGATTTCAGGTGAATAATCCGGGGAGCCTTTTTCCGTGTGTTCAAGGCCTGTGGCTGTGTAGTTGAAGCCTTCCATGCTCGGAATCGGGCGTGGTGAAATTCCGGACTCCGAGTTTTCGTATCGCTTGAAATTTCCCGCTAAATCCGGGTCCGGCGACACATTGAGGTTCGCCGTTTCTTCAGCCGTACATACCGGCATGGGAACGTTTTCCACGCGGTTGTCCAGATAAAAATCCGTGAGCACTACGACCGGAGTTTGGAATTTTTCGGCAAGTTGAAAGCTTTTGACAATATATTTATAGCACTCCGCCACGGTGGTTGGGGCGATTACGATCCTCCCGGAGTCGCCGGGACCGCCGTATACAGCCGCGTGCAAATCGGATTGTTCAGTTTTGGTCGGGAGCCCGGTGGAAGGCCCGCCCCGTTGAGCGTCCAGAATAACGGCCGGTATCTCAGCCATAACACCGTGGGTTATGAGTTCCGTCATCAGGGCAAAACCTGGCCCGGATGTGGCGGTCATGGCCCTGGCTCCCGCGTAGTAGCTGCCCAGCACGGCTCCTATGGACGAGATTTCGTCCTCCATCTGGACCACTCGACCGCCCCTCGGTGGAAGGTGTTTGGCCAGATACTCCATGATGGGAGTCGCAGGCGTGATGGGATACCCGAAATACAATTTCAGCCCTGCGTCAAGCGCTCCTTTGCCTATGGCCTCATTTCCCGAAAGCATTACTTTTTCAGTGGTCGTAGGCGCCGCTTCCGTAAAGAAAGGCTGCAATCTGTCGGCGAAACCAGTGCTCCCATATTCGTAACCAGCGTCGAAGCTCTTCAGATTTGCGTTAAGAACTTTGTCGCCTTTGGCCTGAAACTTCTTGGTGATCACTTTGTGGAAAAGTTCAGGCGGGGCTCCGAATATTGCGGCAAATACTCCAAGAGCGGTTAGATTTTTTCCTCTAGCCGTTCCTGCCGCGCCTGTGGCCAAGTCGGTCAACGGAACACCGTACAGCGTTGAGTCAGGTTCCAGCTTGGCCAAGAGAGAATTTGCTTCCTCAGCGTATCCAGGAGGTTTGTTGTCGAATATGACCGCAGCTCCGTGAGCAAGGGAAGGGACTCTGGAAATGGATTCCCGGTCGTCCAGAGAGATCAATATGTGGGTCTCGTCGCCGAGCGCTAAAATTTCTTCGCTCCCGACCCGGGACCGGGTGACGCATCTTCCGAATCCGCGTATTTCGGCTGGGTACGAATCGAATCCGAGAACGGAAAAACCCCCAAGGGACATGGCTTCATTGATCAATCCACCGGCTGCGATGGTCCCGTCGCCCGCCATGCCGCAAATTTCAATTGTAATATCTATTTTGGGCATGTCAGAACTCCATCCACCAGGAGGAATTTACGGCAATTTCATCCACCTCGAATATCCCCTGTGGAGCAACCTCCATCTCGAATGCGCCTCCCAACAAATTCATAGCGGCTATCCTGCCGAGGTTCCTGGCATTTTCATAACCTATCGAAACCCAGTAATCCCTCAATTCCGGATGATAAACCTGCGCGCAATCGCCGGCGGCGTACACGTTGTCAAAGGCGGTCTTGAGACGCTCGTCAACGAGAATACCTTGCTCAATCAAGAGGCCGCTGCGGGCCAGGAATTTAACGTCAGGCCTCAGCCCGTAGAATGCCCCGATGGCCCCGACGGAGAGCGACTGAGAGTCAGCCTCCACGCGATAAGAATACTTCGCTGTCTGCGCAATCCGTCTGATCTTCCTGCACTTGACGACTTGCGCTCCTTTGGCCGTGAGCCGCTCGGCGGCCTGGTAATAGACGTCCACAGTGCACCGAATAGGCCAGAATGAGTCTTCGTCCAGAATGAACGATACGTTCTTACCCATGGCGAGCAGGGCGTTCGTGAATGAAAGGGACGTCAAGTCGCCGCCCACCAGAAGAACGGAATCCGTGTGCTGAAGCCTCTTGATCCATGCCTTGGCGTCGGCGACGGTCTTAAGCGTTAACAACAGATCCTCGAAAATCAGCATCGGTTCGGGTATCTTCGGTTTGGCTCCGACCGCTATTATCAAGCCGTCGAAACGGACGGTCTCCTTGTGATCCAGCAAGACCTCGTGCGTATGGAAGTTCACCCCGACGACGGTCTGGCCCAACCTAAGTTTGATGTCACGCTTTTTGTAGAAATCGAGCGGACTTACGTACAAGGCTTCTTCGGGCAGCTTACCGGCGATAAAATCGGGCAGTAGATGGGGTTTGTAGGTCCCTACCCGCTCTTTGCCGAGCACTGTGATCCTGATATCCGAGGCTTTTTCCCTGAGCGTCACGGCAGCTTCGGCGCCTGCCGGCCCGTTACCGATAATTACGCAATGCCGCTCAGCCATTTTGCTCTCCTGTCGGGACCACCATCTCCTGCAACTGCACTTTGGACACGGAGATACAGTCCATCGGACAGATTTTCAGGCATGCGCCACACCTGATGCACCTGGAATTGTCTATCATCACCGCGGCAACCTTGCTCCAGTCCTTGGTCTCCTTGTAGCCGATTATCGCCCCGGAATCGTTGGTGAGCACGTTATCAACAAGTTTTATGCAATCCCGCGGAGCGATATCAATGCAGTATCTGCAATAGATACATCGGCCGATATCGATTTCGTAATGCAGATAGCACAGATAGCAGCGTTTGGATTCATCGAGGGACTCCTCCGACGAAAAGCCCAGTTCGACTTCGCCTTTGGGAGGATTGAAGCGCTTGGATACTGGGTTTATCTTCGGCATCTCAACTCTGGGGATGTAATCCCAGGCTCGCTCTCTGTCCGTAATCGAAGCGCCTTCGATTGACACGACCCATTCCTTGAATCTTCTGCCGAGCAGGTCTCTAGCGATCTGTTCGGCAGCCTTCCGGCCGCTGGAAATAGATTCGATCACGGTTGACGGTCCCGTCATAAAATCACCGGCAAGATAGAGTCCTTGAGCCGTCGAGCGATGCGTGGCGGCGTCGGCTTTAGGAACGCCACGGGCATCGGTTTCCCCGGGAGCGTCCAGCGGCTCGGCCCCCTGCCCTACAGCCACTATGACCGAATCCGCAGGCAATACGAACTCGCTGCCGGGGACGGGCGCAACGCTACGTCGGCCATCTGCTCTCTTTTCTCCCGGTTTGGTACGGAGAAACTCAACGCCGTCCACCCGGTTTGTCCCCGTAATGCCCTGGGAAATCAACAGACTCCTGATTTTTACTCCTTCGAGCTTGGCTTCATGGATTTCGTCCGCAGTAACTCGGATTTCCTCTTCGAGACCTCGGATACAGATTGAAACCTCGTCCGCTCCGAGACGCAATGCCGACCGGGCGCAGTCAAAGGCGGTGAAGCCCGCTCCTATTACAAGAACTTTCTTGCCCACGTTTGGAGTTTTGCCCGTGTTTACGTCCATAATGAACTCAAGGCCCGAATAAACTCCGGTGAGGTTCTCGCCCGGGATGTCCAGGCGTTTCGAGACGTAGCAACCTGCAGCGATGAGCACGGCCTCGTAGTCCGCCATCAGTTCTTGGACGGAGACGTCTTTGCCGACTCGAATTCCCGACTTGAGGTTGATTCCCATGCGCAGAATCGCGTCCACTTCCGATTTGAGCACGTCCCGGGGAAGTCGAAATTCCGGAATCCCCCACTGGAGCAGGCCTCCGGGCTGTGGGTAAGCGTCCAACATAGTCACATCGAACCCGACTATGGATAGGTCATGCGCCGCAGCCAACCCGGCTGGTCCTGATCCGATTACACAGACTCGCTTGCCGTTAGGGGCGAAGAGTTGATGATGATAGATGTGCCCCGTTTCTTTGAAATCCGAAGCGGATCGCTTGATATGGCAAATACTTACAGGCTTACCCAGCTCGGATTCGCCATGACGGCATTTGTCTTCGCACGGGCGAGAGCAAATTCGGCCCAACACTCCGGGAAGGATGTTTACCATACGATTTATTTCGTAGGAATCGCTGAACTTGCCCTCGTAGACCCGCCTGATGTACGCAGGCACGTTAGTCCACGCCGGACAGGCGTTCTGGCACGGTACATTTACACTGACGTAATAGAAGTCCGCCAGGTCCTTCGAAAGTAAAATCTGTGTAGGCGTCTGTGCTTGGGGTGAAGGCGAGGTATTGGTGGTCTGCGATTGACTCATGTTTTCCTCGTTTAAGCCGCGCTTTATGGGGTTATCGAGCCCTGCGGCGCTGAAGAGAAAACGCATTCGGAATTGTATGCCTTAGACTGAAAAAACCGAATTTAACGCACGCAATTGGAATCAGCGCTCCGGGAAAGGGACTGGGATTTACTGCATCCCTGAAGCGTGTATCCGTTTTAGGGCCTACAGCCCAACAAGGAAAGGTTCCCTTCCCGGAGTCTATTTTGTAAGACCTTAATATTGCATCATCAATTCACCTTTATCACTATATCACCAACTCCGGTGAATTGAAAGGCTTGTCGTGGAGAACTTTTTCGGCTATGGAGCTATCCCATGACGCTTTTTTCCGACAGCCTTTTTTGGGGAACTCAACGCGCCTTGTAACATGGGTCGCATTCCAATATCATTGATGCAAGTTGTCGTTACGAAAGGACGATCATGTCACTCAGCAAAGCCGGTATTGTAATAGTATTTATTGCGTGTTTATTGATCGCCGCATGCAACGGGGGTGAAAAAGACAAATCTTCGACAGGTGGCGCAGAGCGCAAGGCGGCGGCCGGTGACCAGAAGAATTACGAGCCGGCGTATGGCGACATGATAATTCGAGGAAGCATCGGCGACGCTTCGGTGCTTTTGCCTGTCCTGGCGACGGACAATGCGAGTTTCGGGATAACAGGGCTGATATACAATGGATTGGTCAAATATGACAAAGATTTGAACCTTGTTTCCGACCTGGCTGATAGATGGGAAATATCCGATGATAACCTCAAGATCACATTCCATTTGCGTAAGGATGTGAAGTGGCAGGACGGAAAGCCTTTTACGGCCAAGGATGTCGACTATACATACAAACTGTACATAGACCCGAAGACCCCCACAGCTTACGCGACGGATTTCCTCAGAGTGAAAGAGCTGCGCGTGTTGGATGACTACACTGTGGAAGTAACCTATGAAAAGCCGTACGCTCCCGCGCTCGGTTCGTGGGGCACTTCTATTCATCCGGCTCATCTTCTGGAGGGGCAGGACGTCACGCAGAGCCCTTTGAAACGGGAACCAATAGGCACAGGTCCATATAGGTTCAAAGAATGGAAAACCGGAGAACGGATTGATCTGACGAGTTATCACGATTATTTCGAAGGCCGACCTTACATCGACCGGGTGTTAACAAGAATAATTCCTGACCAGGCCACGATGTTTTTGGAGCTTAAGGCGGGCAAGCTGGACGAAACCGGCCTGACTCCTCTGCAGTATACGAGGCAGACGCAGACCAAGTATTTCGAGGAAAATTACAAGAAGTACAAGTACTTGACGTTTAACTATTCCTATCTGGGGTACAATCTTACGAACCCCAAGTTCCAGGACAAACGGGTCCGTCAGGCCCTAACCCACGCCATGAACAGGCAAAGCATTGTGGACGGCGTGTTGTTCGGGTTGGGGAAAGTCACTGACGCCCCGTTCAAGCCCGATACAATGTGGTACAATCAAAACGTTAAGAAATTCAACTACGACCCTGACCGCGCCAAGCAATTACTTGCCGAAGCAGGCTGGAAGCCCGGTTCTAACGGGACCCTGGAAAAGGATGGGCAACCGTTTGAATTCACAATCATTACCAATCAGGGCAATGAGGTCCGCAAGAACGCGGCCACCATCATTCAACAGGACCTTAAGCAAATCGGCATAAACGTGAAGATCCGCGTCATTGAGTGGGCCGCGTTCATTAAGAATTTCATCAACAAACATGACTTCGACGCATGCCTGCTGGGTTGGGGTATAGGCATCGACCCCAACCAGATGGACATATGGAATTCTAAGAAAACAGGCGAGCACGAACTGAATTTCATTTCATACGATAATCCGAGAGTAGACCAGCTGCTGGAAGACGGTGTGTCTACGTACGACCCAAAAGAGCGCAAGAAATACTATGATGAGTTCCAGGATATTGTTGCAGAGGACCAGCCTTACACTTTTCTCTTCGTGCAAGATACCCTCGACGTCATAAATTCCAGGTTTTATGGAATTGAGCCTGCGCCGGCGGGCCTGTCTTATAATTTCATCAAATGGTACGTCCCGAAGCCTTTACAGAAGTACCATTTTGAACAGTGACAAGACGGCGATCTGTCGTCGAGAGAAACGCCAGGGAACCCCGGATTGGGACATCGGAATGGCTAGGGGGAGACTTTGCCATAGTTTTTTCAATAGAAAAAGGAGACATTATCCATGCAAGTGAGAGCGCCTTTGATGATCGAACATCGTCTCATTGAAAGAATGCTCGCACTCATAAACGAGGAGGCCATGCGCATTCGAGAAACGAAGGAGATCGACCCTGTGTTCATCGACAATGCGGTTGATTTTGTCCGAGTTTATGCTGACAAGACGCACCACGGCAAAGAAGAAGACATTCTTTTTCGAGATCTCACCCAAAAGGACATGACCAGCGAGGAACAGAAAATTATGGACGAACTCATTCAAGAGCACGTCCTGGGACGTAAGACGGTTGCCGACATAGTGGCCGCAAAGAAGCGCCATTTCGCTGGGGACGATTCAGCCGTTGATGTGGTGATTGAAAAACTTGAATTTTTAGTTAGCTTCTATCCCCGACATATTGAAAAAGAAGACAAGGTATTCTTCCCTGCAATGATGCAATACTTCACTGTGGAAGCGCAGGAAAGAATGCTCCAGGAGTTTTGGCAATTCGACAGAAATATGATTCACTTAAAATACAAGGATTTGGTAGAGGAACTGGGCAGATGACAGGTCTATCGTTGGGATCATTTAACCAATCAACAGATTAGGAGTTATTGGGGAAGGGTCTGGGAAACCGCTTTTTTAGCTAAAGGGAGTTTCCTGGTGAACCATTACGAAGTGTGAGGCTTAATGCTTACTTACATTGCTAAACGCATGGCGCTTATGATACCGGTTTTACTGGGTATTACCATCATCTCCTTCGTAGTGATGAAAATTGCCCCGGGAGACCCCACAAGTCTGGTAACGGATTTGAATCCCAATATGAACGAGGAAGCGATCAAGCGGATTCGAGCCCATTACGGACTTGACCAACCGTGGTACGTCCAATACGGTAAATGGCTTCACAACATGGTGGCGCTGGACTTCGGGCGTTCGTTCGCTTCGGACAACCGGCTTGTAATGGACAAGATCGCGGAGCGCATCCCTATTACTCTGTTCATCAATTTTCTTTCCCTGGCCTTAATAATGGCCGTGGCCATCCCCATAGGAGTTATGGCCGCGGTCAAGCAAAACACCCTGTTTGACAGCGCGACCACAGTTTTCGTGTTTCTGGGGTTTTCTATCCCCACGTTCTGGCTGGCCCTTCTGCTGATGATGCTGTTCGGAGTGACATTGGATTGGCTGCCCATATCCGGCTTCAGATCTTTGAATTATGCTGAATTGAGTTTCGCTGGACGTGTCTGGGATGTAGCCCGGCACTTGATTCTCCCTGTGTTTGTGTCGGCGTTCGGAGGCCTTGCGGGCATAAGCAGGTACATGCGTTCAAATATGCTTGAAGTAATCCGCCAGGATTACATCACCACCGCACGGGCCAAGGGCCTAGATGAACGCACGGTGATTTTCAAGCACGCCTTGAGGAATGCCCTCCTACCGGTAATAACTCTCGTGGGTTTGGCGGTCCCGGGACTTATAGGCGGAAGCGTGATTTTTGAGAGCATATTCGCCATCCCGGGCATGGGGCAACTCTTCTACCAGTCAGTAATGATGAGAGATTATCCGACGATCATGGGGATTCTGGTTATAGGAGCGGTGTTGACTCTATTCGGCAACCTATTGGCGGATATCATGTACTCCGTCGCGGATCCGAGGATAAGGGTCTCAGATTAGCGTTGCGCGCTATTCCTTTACGATCTGAAGGGCGACCCTGCGTGGCAGGGTTTACCCTCGAAATACCGAGAAAAGAACAAAATGGCGCTAACATCCAATGGTTTCCTGGTTAGGCTAGCCAAGCACAAGATGGCCATGGCCGGGCTGTTCATAGTGATTCTCCTGTTCTTAGTAGCCCTCTTCGCGAAGTTTCTGGCTCCCTATCCACCCGGCCTTATTGACACAAGCCAGGTGCTGACTCCACCTACATACAAACATCTAATGGGAACAGACACCTTGGGCAGGGACGTTCTATCCAGAATGATACACGGTTCGGGCGTGTCACTGAGCGTCGGTTTTGTGGCGGTCGGAATATCCACACTTATCGGGGTGATTCTTGGCGCGATCTCGGGATACTACGGTAGTATTTCGGACAAGATCATCATGCGATTCGTGGATATCATGTTGTGTTTCCCGACCTTTTTCCTGATACTCGCTGTGATCGCTTTCATAGGCCCGAGCATTTGGAACATCATGGTGGTCATCGGAGTGACTTCGTGGATGGGCGTCACCAGATTGGTCAGGGCGGAGTTTTTAAGCCTTCGAGAGCGGGATTTCGTAAAGGCTGCCGTGAGCCAGGGAGCGGGCGATATGCGGATCATTTTTCTCCACATTCTGCCCAATGCGATGGCCCCTGTGCTGGTTGCCGCGACGCTCGGCATAGCCTCGGCAGTGCTGCTGGAATCCAGTTTGTCCTTTTTGGGCATTGGAGTCCAGCCCCCTGATCCTTCCTGGGGAAATATGTTGACCGAAGGCAAAGACAACATAGAAATAGCGTGGTGGCTTTCAGTCTTCCCGGGGCTGGCCATATTGATCACGGTCATGGGATACAACCTGCTCGGCGAAGGAATCCGTGACACGTTGGATCCGAGATTGAGGAGATAATAAGGGCTCCACGATGATCCCAAGGCGAATACATCTGGTCATTTTCATGGTTTTGGCTCTCTTGTGCCCGACCAGGGGATGGGCCGTAACCTTCGACGAATTGGACAGCCGCTTTGCGGCGTGCTCCCTGGTGCTGAACGCCCTGGAAATGCCCGAACGGGGGATCCCGCGGGATCTGTTGAACAGATGTCACGGCATAGCCGTCTTTCCGGGCTTATTCAAGGTGGGAGTGCTCGTCGGAGTCAGTTATGGAACCGGGGTGGTCACGCGTCGGGATGAGAAAACGGGGGAATGGAGCAAGCCGGCCTTTTTCAAGATCCACAGCGGTAGCCTTGGGCTTCAACTCGGAGCTCAGTATGCTGACTTGGTCTTACTGATAATGAGTGAAAAGGCCGTCCAGAGATTGCTTGAAGACAAATTCGTTTTGGGGGCCGACATCGGCGTGGCTGCAGGCCCCGTGGGAAGAGAGGCGTCGGCCGAGACTAATTTCGGCTTTGAATCGGGCATATTGTCTTACTCCAGAACCAGGGGCCTGTTTGCGGGAGTGGCGCTGAACGGAGCGACCCTGGAGCCGGACAAAGTAGCCAACGAGGTGTACCACGGAAAGGGGATATCCGTTCAGGACGTATTCTACGAAGGCCAAGGCGCTTTTTCAGACAACGCCCGCTCCTTTATAAAACTATTGGATGAGGCGGTTCAGAAGGAGCAAAAGCCCAAGGCCGGTGAATGAGATTCCACACCTTAATCGCCCCGATCAGGGGATTCCACTTTTTGGGCTCATGAAGACAGTCGCTCTGATCGTTGTCTCAGCTCTGTACCTGATATTTGCCGTTTCCTCAGCGGCGGACACCAGAATAGTGATATGTAAGGAGGCCCGGGTTCTGAAACTGTTCGAGAACGGGAAACAGACCCATCAGTACAATATCTGCCTGGGAACCAACCCCAGAGGCCCCAAGGCCTACTCAGGGGACGGTAAAACGCCTGAAGGCGAATACTCCATTTGCTTCAAGAACGCTGCAAGTCAATATCATCGTTTCTTGGGAATCAGTTACCCGGGGATCAAGGATGCGGAAGCCGCCCTCCAAGAGGGTCTTATAACAAAAGAAGAGCTGGGCCGAATAACCAAGAGCGCTAACTCAGGCGCCATCCCTCCGTGGGGCACCAAGCTGGGAGGTTGGGTTGGAATTCACGGTTATCCCCAGCTTGAGCCGAAACGGATATGGATGAGTTTGCTTCATCCTAAGCCGGATAATTGGACCGACGGGTGCATAGCGATGTGGACTACAGAGATTGAGGAATTATTCCCCAAGACGCCCCTTGGAACAAAGGTTATTATCACGCCTTGAGCGAATCCCCTCGCCCTCAGCGCCGTTCGAGGCGATGATGGCTAACCCCTTTTGAACGTAATATCTATGCGGTTTCTGTGAAAACAGGCGACGGAGAGCAACGTCTTGAAACCCCACGGAACGCGGGGTCGGGACATCCCTTCAAGGACTTCCAATGTGGCTACGCCACACTTTGCTTTCCCTCCCCCGAAAGGGGGAGTCCCCTTGGGTAGCCATGGGTGAAACCCATGGTCGTCGAGGCCAATCGGATGAAAGCATTTTCATGATCCATTGTTACCCCAGCGGTCATGGGGGTTCCTACAGGCGAAACAATGGGTCTCTGTGCGAGGATCGTTGCGCACACGAACCGGTGTACGCTATTCCGCCCCTTCGATAAGCGCCACCGCCGAAGCGGCGATGCCCTCAAGCCTACCCACAAAACCCATTCCCTCGGTGGTGGTGGCCTTGACGTTCACCATTTCCGGTTCCAGGTCCAACACTGATGCGATATTGCCGACCATAGCGGCTCTGTGCGGACCTATTCTGGGCTTCTGAGCAAAAATCGTGATATCGACATTGATGATTTTATAATTGAGGGAATGAAGCGCATTCACTATTATTTCCAGCAGGTTCATGCTGGACGCGTCTTTGTGGGCGGGATCGGTGTCCGGGAAATGCATGCCGATATCGCCTAGGCCCGCAGCGCCCAGAAGGGCGTCTATCAGCGCATGAATCACCACATCGGCGTCGGAATGGCCTTCCAAGCCGAAAGCGTGCTCAATTTCTTCGCCTCCAAGTATAAGCTTCCGGCCCTCGGCAAACCTATGGGCATCAAATCCTTGTCCTATTCTCAATTTCAGCCCCCGCACGGCTTGATGCCCAAACATAGAATATGGAGCCCGATTCGTCAAGTAATCCCGACAGCAGCAGACGTCGAATCGCCACTAAGAGGCGACAGGTCGCTCCCAACCGCTTCCTATGAAAATATTTCCGGAGGGAAACTTGTTGAAACCCCGCGGAACGCGGGGTCCAGACCTTCCTTCAAGAACTTCTAATATGACTTCGCATCGGCTACTTCTCCTCTTCCACGAAAAGGGGAACTCCCTTGAGTAGTCCTCACGGAATCCATGGTCGCCGCTTCTGCGTTCTTGGCTTCTCGACGGTAAGTTCTTCCTTCCCGGTGAGCGGCTTCACTGGTATAGTGGGCCCACCGGAACCGCCGATTGATGCAAAGGGGAGTAACAATGGAGGAAACAAAGCGCAGGAGTCCCGTAATCTCGTTCTTGCTGTCTCTCGGTTTACCTGGCCTAGGCCATTGCTATAACGGAAACGTGCTGCGAGGCGCATTACTATACTTCAGTATGTGGGCGCTGTTGATCGGATTAGGATTAAGCGGCGTGGTTTCCAGCCTGCGTGGTTTGATATGCCTGGTGATCATCGGCGCAGTGGTTCCGATCCTTATCGCCATAGATTCAGCTATTGGAGCCGCTCGTGTGAAATCAATCCCTTTGCGTTGGTACAATAAGTGGTACGTGTACGTTTTCGCTTTGTTGTTCGCCAACCTGGCGTTGACGCCGGCGATCGCGTGGGCGGCGCAGTATCACATTGTGGGTGTGAGAACGTTCCAAATCCCCAATAATTCCATGGACCCGGCGCTGAAAGAGGGGGATATGTTCATTGTTAAACTGAGACCATATGGCTCGCGCCTCCCGGAAAGAGGCGCCGTGGTTGTATTCCCTTCCCCGAAGGACAAATCAAAAGTGTATGTGAAACGAGTTATAGGCCTTCCGGGGGAGCGCCTTAAAATCGTAGACAAGAAGGTCTTCGTCAACGATCAGCCACTTGAAGACACCTGGGGCGTTTTTACCACCGCCACGGTCATGCCGAGTGCGACGCTCCCTAGGGATAATTTCGGACCCATGATTATTCCCGAAGGCTCCGTGTTTGTTTTGGGCGACAACAGAGACAATTCATACGACAGCCGCTTCTGGGGTCCTGTTCCTGCCGGCGACATTCAAGGAAAGGTCCTGTATGTCTATTGGTCCGATGATGGCGGCAGAATAGGCAAGCGACTCCACTGAGCGCTGGAAGGCGTGCCAATCCGTGCTTGACCACCGTGGGGGGATAATATGACTGCTGATTGCAAATTGCCTCGGCCAAATGTTGTTGTCTTATACGAAGACCATTTGAGGGCGAAGCCGCACGCTGGTAGAGAGTTTCAGATGGACAGATTTTCCGAAAGACATGGTTTTGCCATTTCCGATACGGACATCCGCATCACAGATGACGATACGGACGAATTAAAATCTCAATGTAAATTCGTTCCATAATTTTACCAGTCGGCGTGTGAGTAGAGACCATAAACTTTCGTTTCCTGTATCGATCTTGGCTACACCCTTCATTCCAACTTTGATGCTTTGATTTGCGTTGGGAAATGAAGCTCGGACTTTGTACGTGTTACCGCGTCGTTCTTGAGCCTCCGCAATAGGCAAGATCTCTTCCACATTTAGCGTATAAGAGCGCAAGGGATCATTGTTGAGATACACATTAACCACCTGACCCTGGCGCACGTTAGCAATGCGATCTTCAGGAGCGGCAATCTCGAGCCCAGAGATCCGAGGCCACGCCTATTTCGCAAAATGACTCGCCTGTGTTGAACTTCTTTCCGACAAGACTATCAACGTCTTTCGTGACGATCCTGCCGTCGGCCGGGGCTTTGACCTCAAGGAACCCTCGTTGCCATTTGTAGAAATTGAGTTCAGCCCATGCCGCCTTTCGCTTGAGCTCCACCAGCTTGCTTTCCGCAAGCTTCCCGGGGTCCTGATCCGACACACTCCTCAAAATCACCATTTGTTGAGTCAGTATGTCAAAATCCGTTTGAGCCTTGTGTATCTTGAAATCGGTTTCCTTGGGATCGATCACGGCCAAAAGTTGATCCGATCTTACCTGGTCGTCCTCTCTCACGAATATTTTGTCAATCAGACCTTCGGTCTTGCAGAAAGCGAAGTGCCTGTTTTTGGGGATTATTTCCACAGCTCCCCCAACCACATCGGAAAACGGCACAACGAAAAGAATTACGCCTCCCAGCGTAAGGGCAATTACAATGGGAATAACGTATTTCGCGATTCGAGCTTTCGCCGACTCGAAACGAGATCCTGTCAATGCGAAGCGCTGCAGCCAGGATCGTTTTTCCAGCAACCATTGTTGCGATAATTCGGTAGCAAGAACCGGGGCTATTTTGGTTAGAATCTCCATAGATGTCCGCGTGGGAACGGCTTCCTGGAAGAATTCTATGACGAGATGTCCCACAGCTTGCGCCTTCCAAATCAAAGGCGCAATAAATAAGTGCGAGCATCCCGAGGAGGACATGTATAGACGGATCGCCTGAGCGGCGTCCGGGGGTATGCGGCCGACATTGTCCTGACCCCAGTCGAAATTCATCGGGATAAATATTCCCTGTTGGACTGCCTTGAGAGAAACCGCCAATCGGTTCAGATCGGAATGGAGCTGGGCTTTCTTATCCAGCAGCGGCTGGTTGTTTATAGCGACCAGCTTGGATAATCCACCTAGATGCGCGATCAAGGCGCAGCGATCAAACTCAATTATGGACCTCAGATCATTCGTAAGCATGAAATACAAGGCTTGCAGGCTTTTGGCGCCGGCTACGCGATTTACAAACCCCAAGACGGCTTTCGTCGAATTCATATCGTTAGTTGTAGCGCTAGAAGCTGAGGAAGGTGTTACCTCATAAATCTTTCCGCCCATATGGGGTTTTCTCCATTTTTAAAACAAAGATTCTAATAAGCGGTTTCCCGATTAAATACTTTCACGGCTCTATCCACCAAATGAGCTGCGAAGCTTTTGGGGACGTTGGGGACAATGAATCGTCCCGTCATCCCTAAAGGGATGTCGTAGGGATTGCTTTTCGAGTACACGGCGCACAAATATCTGGATTCTATAAGGACATCCTTTTCCGATTCCCCTTTAACTTCTGTGGGGATGGATCCCCCTAGCCGGCTGGATAACGGAGAGTTCTTTAGGTCTCGCTCACTAAACTGAAACACCGACGATACGTTTTGATTCAAAAGGAGCCCCGTCTTGATGGGGAACCACACGCTTATTCCCAACCCCTTGCTGACTGTATGCATTTCTTCCTCGGGGACCGGTGAATAAATCACAATCTGATCGATTGATTCCAATTCTCCAATTATCGTTCCTTTTCCAGGCTGGTACCCGTTTTGAACCTTTGGGTCCAATTTCGATACCACGGCATCAAAAGGAGCCTTGATTCCGGAATTGGCAAGAATAAGGTCACCCTCGATGATCTCGAGTTCGTGATCGACTCTGTGAAGTTCTGTGACTTTTTCGTTGGCTTTAGCACGATCTTTCTCGTCAAGGAGCAATGCTTGCATCTCTTGCGCAAGCACTTCCCTCTCGATTCGCTTTTTGAACCGGGCGAGTTGGAGTTGGTCGGAGTTGAGCTCAAAAAGCCTCTCCCCTGCCTTCACTCGTGACCCTTCCCGAATGAAAGCCCGGTCTATAGACGTGAGCAGGGGAAGAGTAATTTTCTGGCGATACAGTGGATACGCGCAGCACGGATACAGGGTTTTATTAGGGATTGGCACAACGCATAGAGCTACAGCGGCAACTATGAGCGCAACCACGATAAACAGATTTGCCACATTCGGATGGATTTCTTTGCGGATTGAATGGACAAGAATAAGGCCTTTTATTACCGGTTTGACGACAAACAGCACAAAAGCGACCGCTGCCAGAAGGATTCCGAGCGACTTATCAAACCTGTAATACACTCCAGCGACTATGCCGGTGTACAGGAAAAAACGATAAATAACCGTGCCTATCCCATAAATCGTAAAGATTGTGGATTCTTTTAAGCTTCTTGACGGGTCCTGTATTCGCGAGTAACCCAAAACCCTGTTAAGCGTCAAGTATCTGATGCGAGTAAGGGATTTGGACATAAGATTATGTATTTTCAAGTAATCGGAGAGAATGAAGTAGCCGTCGAATCTCATCAAGGGGTTGGCGTTGAACAATAGAGTCGATACAAAAGAGACCGCCATCAAATAAAAGGATATAGAATTCAGAATACCAGGTTTTGTAAAGAACCAAATATAGATTGAAACTACGGCCAGGGCCATCTCCGCAAGGATCCCAGCAGCCGCTATGGCCATTCTTTGCTTGCGGTCGCCGAGTATCCAAGCGTCCGTCGTATTGCAGTAAAGACAAGGGAAGAAAATTAAGAACGCTATGCCCATTTCGGGAACTTGCAAACCGAACCGTTTGGCCGTATAAGCGTGCGAAAACTCATGGATAAGCTTTGTAAGCGCAATAGTTATCCACAAATAAATGAGATTTTCGAGATTGAAGAAGAATAAATATTGTTGATTGAACCGGGCTAGTCCTGCTATCAACAGATATAGAGCGCCGGGAATGCTCAGTGCGAAGGGTATTGCAGTCCACTTGTTGAATACGAGCCTGAAGAGCCGGAGGGTCTGCGAAAGAAACCGGTCCGGGTTCAAAACAGGAACAAAAAGAAAAAACAACGAGCTGTACCTTTGTGCGCGTATTCCGTCCTTGGCTCTTTTGGCCAATTGCTCTTGCCCTTCAGCTGAAGAGTATTTGGTACCCAGCAAAAGACCCGAACCCGCCGCTCTATCCACTATGGCTTGGGCGTTCCCCCTACTGTAGCCGTAACCTTCTTTTTTAAGCCTGGCAATAGCCTCTTCTAAACTCGCGCTGCCATCCAGCATCTGTAATAAGGTGAGATCATGGAGAGATACGGTGAAGAACTTTCTAGAAACCGGATCGCGAATTACCACATCCTCCTCTGATCCCACATCGGCGTTGATGACTTCAAGGTCGCGTCTGAATTTAATATTCATGAATGGGAAACCAGATCAGCTCACCCGGGATCTCTCGAGACGGAAATGGAACCGGTCATTCCCACTTCCAATTTTTCTTCGTGATTCTGGATAAGTACGTGAAGTTTTTTGGATTTTGTTTTTGGATCGATCAATTTGCCTATGTGATCGACAACCCCGGAATAGGTCAATCCCGACTTAGTCTCGAAAGAGCATTCCTTACCTACCGGGAAATACGCCAGAAGCTCCTCCGGAACATACGCTACCGCAAAAACTCGGCTACTGTCGACCAACGAAAAGATTTTTTCAAGGCTATGCACAGGCTCATTCGGTTGCTTGTACCGGATAGCCAAATATCCTGAAAAAGGGGCGGAGACATCACAAGCGTCCAAATCCCGCTGAGCCTGCTCCACCTGTAATTTTGCCTCCGCAAGATTTGCAAGCAAAGAATCCAATTGAGATTCCGCTCGCATCACTTCAGCCCGCGTTGTCCCGTCAAGAGCAAAGACTTTGTTTTTATTCCGGGCGTCTACTCCGGCGAAGTATACGGAGTGCTCCAAGCCCTTGACCTTTTCCTCGGCTTTGCACAATTCCGTCCTATATCTATCTTTCTTGATCTCAATAACGATATCGCCTTTTTCGGCCTTGGCGCCTTCCTCAAAACGAATATTCTCGATGATTCCTCCCACCTCAGCCCCCACATCCGCCATTTGAAAGGGATTGATGACCGCCGCTTCGACTGTGACCAGTTTTGTGGAGTTTGAAGAACCTTCCGCCGGGGGAGGCTCCGTGAGCCATTCAGGCTCGGCGACCCCATCTGAGGCGAGTACCGTAAATATCAAAATAACAACCAAGACGAAGACGACTCGGTTGTGTAGCTGTCCAAAGGCATTCACAAGACGAGGAGACCTCCCTTATAATCATATGGAGCGCTCGCACATAAGTGTCAGGCGCGAAACAAACCAGGTTATTCTACTGTCCCGCCTTCTTGGCCTTCATTTCCGTCACAGCCTTGGACAGAGTGCCGACGAGACTTTCGGCCTGTTCCAGGGTCATAACAATTTGTTTCTCATAGGCTGGGACGGACGTCTGGCCCTGAGGCCCTACGGCGGTGACATGTCGCCCAAAAATAATGGAAATATCAACTGGAGTGCTTACAATGAGCGCAAGATTACTGTAGTAATATTCTCCCCTGAAGGGGTTCACCTGCGGTGATCCTGCTGACGCCGGGTGGGCGGATTGAGCTTGCCCCTGCTCATTTGACATCGACGGTTGAGCATGCATAGCTGTAACGTTGGGCGAAAAATCAGACTTCTCCATAAATGTCTCCCCTCCAATTCAAAATGATGGCAAAAGTCTTTCCACTTTACCCGGTCATAAAGAGAAATACAAGTTTGATCGACAAACATGATTTGCGCAGTCTGCTTACCGCGGGCGCATTGAGTGATTCGGCAACCCGCGTGGACAGTCAAGCGTCTGATCAGCGCGCAAGATCTCATTCCCTGTGAAGGACCTCTTCAGAACACTAGACGCTAGTGTCTCGCCCCTCGTAGAGCAACGTGACGATCGATACTATGTTGCCATCATTTTGGTTAAGATTCTTCGGCATGAAATTGCTGGAGCAGCCCGAGCTCTTCCAGTCGCCTGCGGTACCGACGACCTACCGCAGTGGGGTTGAAGCGCTCTCGAACGTAGGATTGACCAGCAAGAGCAAGCTCGGATGATCTCTCCCTGTCTTCGCAGCATAGCCGCATAAGCGCCGCCGCCATATCCAAATCGGGGTCGCACCAATACTGTCCTTCTCCCCAGGGGTAATCACCACTTTTTAGCGGCGCCATCGGCCCGTCAACCAAAAATGCCGTATCCGGGGTAGTAAAGTCAATGTTTCCCGAATGGTTGGTCACGATGACGGGTTTTCGGAGCAACATTGCCTCTGCTATGGCCCGGCCAAAGCCCTCAGCCCTGTGGAGCGAAACGAACGCGTCACAACAATTGAAGAGAGCCAAGACCTCGCCTCGGTCGAAGGTGCGATTCAGTACCGATGACCCTGTCGTCATTGTCACAAGACGCCATCACTTGGCGCCAAACCGGATCATCTTCCGATTGATTCATGACCTTAAGCACAAGGCCCACCCCCTTTTCCGTTCGCGGGAACGCTCTACGGAAGGATTCAATTGTCGCAATGGGGTTCTTCCGGGCCAGTGAGGAAAGACTGTCGAACACGAAAAGAAATAGAAAAGGCTCTTCAGGTAACCCAAAATCTCTCCGCGTTCAGAGGGAGCTGCCCATCTACGGTGACCGCCATGGGCATATGCAAGACGGGGATTGGTGAAGAAGCTGCGAGAGCGTCACGGGTGTACCGGCTGGACGCCCAGAGTTCGTCAACCAAATTGTAGGCGTCAGCAAGTTTCTTAGGCCACTCCGGAAGTTCCCATTGCCAAGCTCCGATGTTGTAACGACCTTGCAGGAATCCGGGACCTAATGTGAGGACCCGAGCGAATCATCTCATTCCCTGGGAGAAACACTAGGTTGGCCCCATAGAGAGGTCGCTCGGCTTCAAATCTATGAGTTCGATTATCGCCTGTTCGCGAAGCTATACCGATTGGAAGGTCATACACGACGAAAGGCGCCTGACAGGCAGTGAGGGCAGCGGTGGCCATACGCACGTCTTCCCCTATGCCAAGTTCTCCTCTAGCAAACCCCACTATATTGATCCCATTGTCCAAACAGGTATCATTTAGGTGTGAATCAAGGGGATCGCCTTTACGCCGACCCGGGCGTTCTTGCGAACTTGCTCTCACAGCGCAGCCGTTTTCCGATTTCTGGAGCGCCTTTGAAAGGGCGTCATATTCCGCCCGACCATGAGAAAGCCACCAGCGAGTAAACTCTGTCCCGCCTTTGTCGGTTTGAAGGTCAAAGCAGGCTTGTAAATCGGGTCGCGCCGACCACACAGCGTAAAGGGCTCGTGAGACCGGCAAAACCATGTCCTGTTTCACGTTTGAAGCCGGTTCCAACAGCGCCTGGGTCCACGACTCATTTAGCTCCAATATCTTGTGCTCGACACAGCCGATTGCTAGCCACCAGCCAATAAGCCCTGCCCGACCCTTATATGTTTCAAGGTCAAAGCGAGTTTGTAAATCGGATCGCGCCACCCACACGGCGTAAAGGGCTCGTGACACCGGCAAAGCCGCGTCCTGTTTCACGTTTGGAGCCGGTTCCAACAGCGCCTGGGTCCACGACTCATTTAGCTCCAATATCTTGTGCTCGACACAGCCGATTGCTAGCCACCAGCCAATAAGCCCTGCCCGGCCTTTATATGTTTCAAGGTCAAAGCGAGTTTGTAAATCGGATCGCGCCACCCACACGGCGTAGAGGGCTCGTGAGACCGGCAAAGCCACGTCCTGTTTCACGTTTGGAGCCGGTTCCGTTAGATAAGCCACGAACTTGCTTTGCACCTCGGTGGCTATCCATTTGTAGTCGCTGATACCGAAGGCCAGACACCAAGCATGATACGACAACAAACCTTTTTCAGTGGTTATATCGAACCGCTCCTGCAAGTCGAAGCGCGTCACCCAGAGCAAGTACATCGCCCTGGATAAAATCCCAAAATAATCGTTATCCACCGGGGCTGACTGTGAAAGCCAAGCAAAATCTTGTTCCCGCAAAGTATTCGCTCCAATAGCCGGGCAATTTATTTCTCATTAGGTTCTTCTTCGCAGTCGTCGAATGCCTCAAGCCTTTTGGTCTAGCGCATCTTACACCGGTTAAGCGGCAAGTCCCAATGGATTTCCCGTGATTAGGGGAATATTGTCGGAATAACCAGCCCAGCCTGGGATCTTAAGGCCCTTTGAGAATCCAAACCCGTCGAGCAAGGTGGGGCGATTGATGAGCCCCTGAGTCCAAGAAATTCTCTATAGTTTATGTAGGACCCGGTAGCCCGAAACCGGTCATTATGCGCAGCCATACCTAAAGATGAACCGCCAACCCCAGATTGAATGCCTTCAAGACGGGATCTCCAGGCCCATCCGCACACGGAAATCCCAAGATACTTACCGACGCGTTGTCGACTGAAACACAAGGAAACTGATTCATCGACGCCTTGAACGCATAGTGAAAAATGCATGCAATCGGGCCGTTGTGAGTCACGGCTAAGATTCTGTCGTTGTCGCTACAAGAGCTTGCCAGGCCCCGCAGCCACTCTGTTACGCGAAAATAAAGGTCCTCATGGGATTCCCCCTTCGGGTACCGTCGAGAGGGCCGAAAATCCGTCCAAAATTCGGGATACTGAGCATTAAACTCCGTAAGGACCCATTCCTTGCACTCCCCTGCTTCCGTTTCACCGATTTGAGGCGTTAGACTGAATGCGCAATCGGGAAGCAGTATTTCTGCCGTCTCCAATGCCCGTTTCCAAGGGCTGCAGTACTTCTTGGAAAAACGGAAATCCCTCGCCTCGAACAGAGACCGTAAGTTCTGCGCCTGAAATCGGCCTCGGGTTGTCAATCCGTCGTACTGCGTTCCCGTAACCAAACCACGAACGTTGCTGTGGGACTCGCCGTGTCGCACCAGATATAATTCCATCAGGCGGCTATTCCTCAACCTTTTCGGGTGGCCCGGCTTATCTCATCAAAGAATTTGGCGGCAGTGAAGCTTATATGCCGTTTTTCCACCACGTCTTGATATGCGGCGTGTCGTAGCCGATTTCTCAAACCGGCGTCACTTGTGACCCGCTCCAGCGCGTCTGCCCAGGCGTCTCTAGTGTTTGTGACCAAAATCGCGGTTTCATCAGGCTTGACACAATTTTCGTAAATAATACTCCGCGAATATATCCCTGGAATGCCCAATCCACTGTACTCCAGATATTTAAAGGGATTCTTGCACGAGTTAAAAAAACTGTTGTCCTGGTCTTCGACTCCTCCGAGCGGCACGATCGCCAAAGCGTATCCGCCGGCCGCCAAACGGCGCTTGTGCTCCTCGTATGAAAGACTGCCCATGTTGTTCAAAAAAGGCAGATCACCCATTTCAGGAAAAGGATCCCCGTAGAAATCGATTTCAAAGTCCGGATGCCTCAGAAAAAATTCCTTTAGGAGATCTAAGAACTCGTTCTTAAATCTTTCTATTTTCAACCGGTCGGCGTTTGAGAACACCAACCGCAAAGGCCGTGATTCTTGCTCACTGACTGGATGGTATTTTTCGACATAGAAGCCGTTCGGCACTAATTCCAATTCTTGACGATAGACTCTCATCTCGTACAGAAGCCGTTCGTTGGCCACGGTAACGACGTCCGATAGCTCCATCAAGCATCTGAAATTGTCTAATAAATCCGCTGTGACGTTGGCGCCGCTGTATGCGGGAAAGCTGACCACCCAGTCGTCCAAATCGTAAACAATCGCTATGTTCCGTTTTTTGGCCGCCTTGGCAATTTCGACCGCAGCGCCAGACAGATGCTTGCTGAAGAAAACGGCGTCTACGTGGTCCAGGTCGGCTCCGGTAACTTCTTTTTCACCCTTCTGGAACCAACTCACCATGTTTTGCCTAGCCAGGTAATCAAGCGCTTCAGTGATTCTAGCCGCCACTGACCTGGAAAACGGCGTGCTGGAAACGTGGGAGCGTCGCTGGACCACTAATATTCTGATTTGTGACATCATTATGTTTGGTTTCAATCGCACGGTATTGTTTCAGCCCATACGGCACATGGGATATGAATCTGTAGCCGGTACCCTCTTCATCCGGGCCTACCTGACGGCGCCTAAGAACCGGCAAGAATTCTGACAAGCGGCTCCAGGCACTGAGGAAGCATGTGCCTGCGCGAGATCATTTCCGACATGGCTGTATTTCGTCCATTTTTCAAGCCGTCCAGTACGCCTTTACGAATGCTATCTTTTGATTTGGGGTCCACATATATCGCATGTTGTTGAAAATGCTCAGTGGTCCAAGGACCGTCCGAAAGCACAAGCGGATTCCCGGTCAACGCGGCCTCAAGCGCCGATGACCCGGGCGGGGATAAGGGCGCTTCAAGGTAAAGACGACAATTCTGCAATGTTGAGCGAAGAATCTCCGATTTAGGGGGCATCGCCGGGAGGAATTTGAAGTGTTCGGGCGCGGCTGCCCGACAAGCGTCATAGTAAGCCCTATCCCTGTAGGCGCCGACGAAGACTAGTGGAATCGTTATATCTCTTAACGCTTCGATAGCGAATAGCTGGTTCTTCTGTTCCTCAATCATGCCAAGCCACAATATGTATTCGTCGACCCCATAAATCGTCTTGAACATATGCTCGTCCGCCGGGTGAGCGTAGCAAGGATCAATCCCCGCGGGAATCAAACGAAAGCGATCTTCCGGAGCCTCCAACTGAGAAAGAATATGCTCTTTCTCGGTTTGGGATTTGACAACGATCACGTCCGCCATATTAATATGTTCTTCTATGACTCTCTTTGATTCCGGCCCAAGACTTTCTATCCACAGATTTGGCCAAAGCACAACTCGCTTTCCGGCTTTCTTGATGGTCCTTAGCAAATCCAGACCGTCACTATGAACCGAGAAGTGCAGAATGGCGTCGTAGTAGTCCAGTGGTTGACTCTTCGGGCCATAAACTTCTGTGCTGACTCCGAGTTCGTTTAACCTGGAGGCTACCTCCAATAGCTCTACTTCTCCACCGCCCTTGTTGAGAAAGGCCTGATGATAAGTGGTTACAAGCACCTTCATGTTTCACATCCTGTTTTTCAGTGGCAAATCAACCCTGTCCGTAAATGGACAGAGAAGCAATACCGTGTTTTTCGACCAGGTATTCATTGAGTCCTGCCTGCCAGGCCGGCATGTCCTCGAGTCCGATTTGTCTCAACCGCGAATTATCTAGGACCGAATAGGCCGGTCTGGTCGCTTTGGCCCCCGATTCCTTCGTAGATTGGGGTGAAAGGCCGGGGTGAAGATCCATTTGCCGGAAGATCTCTTGAGCAAATTCATACCACGTACACTCACCAGCGCTCGTGCAATGGTAGATTCCCTGTTCATCAGTCGCAATGACCGCCCAAATCTTCTGGGCCAGCCGCCTGGTGTAGGTCGGGCTCAGAGTCTGATCCGATACTACCCGAATGGATTTTCCCTCCCGGGCTAGACGGATCATCGTTTCTACAAAGTTGCCGCCTTTACCGGAGGCTCCAGCGACACCGAATAGGCCGGAAACCCGAAAAATGAAATATTTCGATGCGAAATTCTGAACAACACTTTCACCAGCGCGCTTCGATATTCCATACACGTTAATAGGATTCGTGGCATCCGTCTCGACTTGAGGAGCTCGGGCCGAGCCGTCGAACACATAATCAGTGGAAATATAAGTCATCACGGCCTGAATTTCTGAGCAGACCCGGGCGACGTTGGCTTTAGCATGACAGTTGACGGCGAAAGCCAGCTCTATTTCGCTCTCACAAAGGTCCGTATTGTGGAACGCCGTAAGGTCGATGACGTGCATGGGCCTAAGATCCCTGATCATATCGGCGGTTTTCTGGTGATCTCGAACATCGAGGTCCTTGTGGGTGAGTCCAACGAGTTCAATCTCAGGCGGAGCTGTTCGGAACCAAATCGTGACCCAATTGGCCGCTTGCCCCAAGTATAACGTACTTTCCGTTCTTCATCGGCGCTTCAACACTCCTTCTCGACTTTTTGCCGGAAACGTTTGCCTCAAATGTCGCTTAGTTTGGACCAGTTCTGCAAAATACAATTATTTGGGCATTCGTCGCAGTCTTTATGAACCATAGACAAAGAAATCGGATTCTGCTGTCCCAAGCCATTGCGTAAGCGTTTGGGCGCCCGTATCCTTACCCGACAGAATGGGGTCCTTGATCGGCCAATCGATCCCCACCTCGGGATCATTCCAAAGAATCCCCGACTCACACTTATTGTTGTACACGCCGGTAGTGAAATACTGTATCTCCGCGTAGTCGCTCAGAACGCAGAAGCCCCTGGCGAAATAGGCAGGAGCCCAAATCATCTTCATGTCCGTCGAAGACAATCGCGTACCAAACCAGCGTCCCAGCGTGGGAGAGTTTTTTCGGATATCGACAGCCACGAGAAAGGCTTCCCCTACGGTAACCCGCATCAGCTTCCCCATAGGAGGATCCCACTGAAAATGCAGGCCTCGCACTGTTCCTTTTTGTGATCCAGAATGATTGAATTGAACAAATGTGCCCGGAAGGCCCAACTCCTTGAATTGATCCATGCGGTAAATCTCGGAAAAAAGCCTCGTTGGTCTCTGAATACTTCCGGAACAACCACGAGCACTTCGTCCAATGAAGTCTTCTCTATCCTAACCTGCACTGCCAACTCCTTTACTCTGGTTATATAACTAAGTTTTGCATACCGTCCACGCTTAGAAAAACTCGCTATTTTGCCCCTTTGAGAGTCTCTTGATGCCGGCTAAAAGATACTGCCACATTGCTTTACGATGCATTCCGCTTCGTGTAGCAAGGACATCCAGGCGATATTGTAATGTTTCGGATGCAACAAGCTAGCCGGGTCAGGCTTATCGGTAACATTAGCCAGGATTCGTTTGAGTGATTCCTGGACACTGATTGTCGGCTTGAATCCGGTTGCCGCGAAAATCTTATCTCCAGCCAACCTATAACTACGGTTCGGTCGGTCCGAATATTCCACCTTTATCTTCACTTCGCGGACTTTGCTGAGACAGTCCACCACATAATGCGCCAATTCCAGGATGCGGTAATTCCGGTAAACTACGTTGAACACTTCTCCGCGGATATTTTCTATTGGCGCTTCAATGCAGGCGACATGCGCAAGCGCCACGTCCTCGACGTCAACGAGGGGGCGCCACATCTCTCCACCGTTGTGTACGGAGATCTCCCCTTTGGTCAGTCCATCCTTGAAAAAGGTATTGACGACTAAGTCATAACGCATTCTGGGGCTATATCCGTAAACAGTGCCCTGGCGCAAGGAACACGGACTGAAGCTACCGGACATTTTGTGAAAAAGAATTCGCTCCGATTCGTAGTTGGAAGTAGAGTATGGAGCAATCGGGTTAATTTCCGCTGTTTCGTCTTTCAGAAACATCTTCCGCGTTTAGTCCAAGATCATAAAGAGACGCGGATGAAGCAAAGGTGAAGCGTTCAACACCGCATTCAATGCACGCATTGGCAAGGACCTCAGTCGCCACCGTATTAATCTTGTAATTAGCCACCGGATTGAAATTTGCGGTCGGATCGTTGGAAAAACCCCCGAGGTGAATTACCGCATACACTCCGTCAAGCACATCCGACTGAAATTCCCGAAGGTCCTGTTGAACCAACTGGATTCGGTCTTTTACGGCGGCCAAGCCTTCATCGCCAAAATACAGCTTGTCGTGAACTCTAACCTGGTATCCGCGTTCCAGTAGGATGGGGACAAGAACACACCCAATATAACCAGCCCCGCCCGTAACAAGTACTAGCTTCCCTTTGCCACTCTGCGACGTAATGTTACCGTCCATAGCATTCTACTCCTGTTCATAGACCGTCATCTCATATGCCCACATCGAGAGTTTTGTTACTCGTTCAACCGGCATAACGATTGTCTCTCGGATCAGCTACCAGCCAAAACCCTTTTCATGAGCCTGCAAGTCAAAGACACCAATGCTCCGCCCAGTGAGACGCCCGTACCCTATTACCGCTTGTTTATCAATTTCTCAAGATACTCGCATTACCTCAGAGATTGCTGAAAACGGGCGATAGCCCTAGCGGGACATACCTCAGACAGGCAAATATTGGAAGCTGAGCGTCTTTAATGAATTTCCAAAATCTGTTCCAAGGATCAGGCCCTTCCTTCTCCTGATAAGCTTACTACTGGAATTGGGCCTCGAAATACGTATCCGAGAGCCGGCAAATATTAGGCCGTCCCCAACACCGCTCGAACCGGGAAAACAAACCCTGGTCGTTTAAGTGTGTGAAAAACTCCGGAACCGCTATTGGCCAAGCGAGCACGACCTTCAGGCGCCTGCTCCCAGTTTGACCAATTCGGATTCAGTTTTTCTTGTGCGACAAATACTTGGTCATCCGATGGCGGACAGACCATTTTTTCCATTCGCTCGTGCTTCCGGTATAAAGCTGCGGAAGCGTCAAACCGCCCATTCTCCATGATCCACCAAATACCGGAATTTTCCTAGCCTTCCCTGTCGCTTCAAACCATCATATCCTATGAATTCCACCTTAACGCTGTCTCCCCACCAACTCTGAATCCCGTGGGCGATTCTTTCCTCCGAATCCTTCGTTTCCGGGACTATCCGCAGGACCAGTTTATCCTTCGCAGATTGTTCGATCTGAAACTCCGCCACACCCCCGAGTCTGTCCAACAGGTCCTGAATGTAGTGAGTTGGGTAACTGCTTGCGCCTATTTGAGCGACATCGTGAATTCGTCCGGTGACGTCCTCAATATAGACGGCGTCCGATCCCTCTATTATCTTTCCGAGGTCACCGGTTTTGTAACGAATAAGAGGCATAGCATAATTGGTAAGTCCGGTAAAGACCAGTTCGTCGCCGTCCAAATCCGAGGGCGCGGTTTCAGGCCACACAGCGTAATCCAAAACCCGCATCCAACCTCGATCATCCGATATCTGCTGGTAAGCGGCAATACCGAATTCAGCGTTACCATACCTATCAACCACCGGGCAATGAAACGTCTGTTGTAACGCTTCTCTCTTCTTGGCATCAAGGGTTTCACCGCTGGGTTCGCAGACTTGAATAACCCCCTTTGCGTTGTAGCCCCTTCGTTTCACGAATTGCGCAAGAGCATACATCGTGGAAGGATGGCCGTGAAAAAGATAGGGCCTGGCGTTCTTGAGCTCCTTCCATACGCGTTCCAGGGCTTCGTCATCAAACCGGTCGGTGTATATGTTGATGCGGTTAAGCGCTGCGCACTTGATTCCTTCCTTGATCCGTTCCCGGAGGACGAGAACGTCGGGAAATTTACTGGAAAGGTGAACTTCTTTGTAGTGAGCCTTCTTTCCGGCCCATATAGAGCGACAAAACAGGCTTACCGCCGCGGTCCAATCCAAGGCTTCTTGGGAGTAGTAAATGTCCGCCGAAAGCCCCGTGGACCCCCCTGTCTTACGTAGGCGCAGTGATTCCTTGGGCAATCGCTCGTTGAGCAATCTGTCCCCTTCCCGGCGAATAATGTCTTTTGTGAGATATGGAACCCTTTGAAGATAAGCCACGTCTTCCGAGACTTTCTCGGGATCAAACCCAATATCCCGAAAAAGATCTCGATAATAGGGCACGCTGGTCGCGGCAATTTTGAGGACCTTAACTAAGCTTCCGACCTGAATTTGCCGCCTCTCTTGAAAAGGCTTACGGCCAAAGTCCGTAAGTTCTTTCAATTTGGATCTGATTTTCCTATCAAGCTGACGCTCCGCCAAAGGGTAGAGCACATAAGCATTGAAAAGCCTGTGAATCATCAAGGACCACCTATCTCGCCGGGCGATTGGCGAGCACACGCCCGTATGCTCTAATGAGCTGCTCCGCGGTGTGGCTCCACGTAAAGTTGTCCAGCGTATGTTTCCTGAGACGGTCATCCCTGGGTCGCTCGAGAGCGGTTATTATGCCTTGTCTTATGTCTGCGACGTCTTTGGGATCCACATAAGTGGCCAGGTCTTGGAAATATTCTTTGGTCGACCCCTCGGATGTGATCGCTATTCGCGCTCCACTTGCCGCAGCCTCCAAAGCCGCCAAGCTCGGCGTTTCAAGGACGCTCGGAAGCACGAAGGCCTCACAGGCGCTGTAGGCCGATTTAAGCAGATCGTCTTCGTGATCGACGTATCCGAGATATTTCACGAATTCTGCTCCTTCTCTTAGGCACTGATCGAAATAGCTTTGGAAGCGGACGTTGCCCAAGACCACTAAGTCCATATCCAGGCCCGCTGCGGCCCGAATCAGGGACAACTGATTTTTTCTCGGTTCAATATTTGCCACGTTGAGCAGGAAAGGGCGCTCTAGGCCAAAACGCTCTCGAAACAATTCGCCCGAGATCGGTTCGGCAAAGGAAACGTCGATGCCGTTATGCGTGGTAACAAACTTATCCTTGCTTAGGTTAAAGAATTTCGATAGTTGGTTCGCCTCGGCTTCGGAATTGGGCAAGATCATATCAGATAGACCCAGCAGGTGACCAATCTCCCCTATAGGCATTTCCGTCAGGTTATCTTCGGTGAGCCAGATGATGGGGGAAATTACAAGCGGCAAACCCAGATTTTTGACGTGTTCGCAGAATTGAGACGAGCCCCCTTGCACCGAAAAGAAATGAACGAGATCCACCTCATTGAATTGGGGTCTCCATAGGTCGTAAAGCAGCACATCAAGACCCGCGGCCTGCAACGCCTCCCTGGATCTAAGGAGCTGAATCTCACCGCCCCCGGGGCATTGGAAAGCGACTGGATAAGTGTTAAATAGCACTTTGGTCGGCAAAAAGAACCTCCTCGACGCTCCTCCAAAGAGTCCGCCCATCAGCGTCTCTGACAATTTCACGAAACCTTCGGGATTGCGCCGTCAAGACTTGCCTTAATTGGGTAGGATTATGTAACAAATTGTGGATATCAGCCGCTATCGTTGCAAGATCTTTCTTGAAGAATACTCGGCCTGTTTCCCTTAGCGTTTCTCTCACGGCAGGATGCGCGTAAGCAAAAATTGGTTTGCGAAAATACATGGCCTCAATCAAAGGCAGGCAGAAGCCTTCATGCTCGCTCATGGTCACAAACGCTGAACATCGGCTATACACTGTCTTTAGTTGTCCCTCAGAAATAGCCTCTAAGAAATGTATTCGTTCTTCTAAGCCCTTGAACTTTTCCGAAAGTAGGCCCCTAAAATAGTCTCCGTAGCCATGAGAAGGAATCGTTCCGACAATTACCAGAGAACTCTCCGATTCCAACTTCTTGTATTCGTCAAACAGGGCTATAACGTCTTCCACTTTCTTATGCGCAGCGATTCTACCTACATAAAGAAGAACTGCGCCATCTTCCGGGCAGGAGATATCTTCATCCGTGATTCTGTCCCATTTTTTCACATCTATAACTGGGGGACACACTGATACGTTTTCGAGCAGGGTGTGCGATCCCCTCGGGGTCTCTTGAGACCTCTCCGCCCCGATATCCGACAGCACACTATGCAATTCGCCCGCTGACAGTTTCGAGTTGGCCATGAGTTTGTCAAAAGAGGCGACCTTAGGGAGCTGATTCCTGCCAGCGTCACATTGAGCGGCCAGCAATGGGTCAAAACTACTAAAAAAGGCTTTGGGCGTGATGTTATGGTAATAACATATCTTTTTTGCAGGAATGGCCAATATTGAATCTAAATTCGGGTCGTAAATCGAGAAATTAAAGAAGACGACGTCGGTCAATTTGACGGATTCTAACAATTGAGCGATGGTCCCTACTCTCGACCTCAATTCCGACGCGCAACCATCAGCGTATACGGCGCAAGGAACACGGTGCGTAGTCAGAAGGCCGGCAAAAGAGAACACAAAGTTTCCGATGGCGTCATTTAAGGCCAAGCTGACCGTAACAATGTGGACTTTGGTGTCCTTGGGCCAGCAAAACCACGGGACAGCGCCCCTCACTGCCGGAAAAAACTCTTGGAACGGGCCCGCCCCGGTTTCGTCATTGGAAAATTCGATCATTTGCTCGATAACTGTTGTAATTCAGTTCAGGAACGAACCCAGGAAGGAATTCGTCGTCCTTTCCGGTATGCAAAACAACCGGCCTAAATTTCAGGCTAAGGACATGCAATGGGATGCGCTACCCGTTACGGGGAGCCCATTCCGCCGCACATTTCTCAGATCCTGGTTTTCTCTCGGCGCGGAATATATCACAATGTCGTTGCAATGTCACGGAGTAATGATCCGCTCCAGAAGGCGCTGTTATCTGGGGAGCGCCTTGATATCTAGACCGGCTACTTCCACCCGGCCGCCTCCAGTAGCCTTGCTCCGGCTTCACTTTTATTTTTACTCTCGATCCGGCCCAACTTTCTTTAGACTTTTAGCCCAAAAGATGCTAAATAATCAACAATAAAGTATCCACTTGAGGAATTACACGTTTTTTTGGCGATCGTTGTCGGCTTCAACCTGATGTTGGAGCCCAATGGCTTCATTGGCTTACCGGATTCTTCCGCAGATAAGTGAATTCTGCATTCAAACGCATGCAGGTTCATTGGAGACCTGAAAGAGGTCGAGGCGCCGGCGGAAGACAGCGCCATAATGCCTGGACGAATGTCCTTGCCGGCTTTTGTTCCGTCAGATCATGTACGAAACTTGCGTTCCGACGTGAACCGTTCGTAAACTATTCAAGGCTGCCAAAAGTTTGGTGACGACTGATGAAGGGAATTGACGGAGTCCGTCAATCATCAGGGGATGTTGCTAGTTGTGTGGAGGGGTATGGTGGAGCAAGCGCGCAGGCTGACCCAAAATGGCCAAGTAGAATCGGACTTTCGTGTCCATGATGCGTGTGCTTGGAAAGACTACCAAGCGATACGCATTTTTTGGAAACATCGGGGGGCGGTTTTTTTCGTTCTGGACGTCAGTTTTGCTCTCCTGTCATTTGTAGTAGCTTATTACATGCGTTTCAACGTGGACTTCTTCTTACACGCTATACCTCCTACCGAAGAATTTACCCCATCCGTGGAACCTTATGCAAAAGCCGCCATTTTCACGACTCTTGTTTGGGTATTTCTGTTATGGAAGGAAGGATGTTATCGCCAGGACTTGCACTTCTCCAGATCGCTCGTCCATAGCCTGGAAGTGCTATTCAATACCGGCTTCTGTTCTTTAGTCTTCCTTATGGCCATGTCATTCGCCATCCGTTATTTTCTCCTGTCCCGAATCGTGTATGTGATAGGTTTCCTGCTGGCTTGCTCCCTCCTCTCGATGTTGAGGGTTTGCTCCCACCTTGTAGACGGTTACTTCGATGATAAGTGCGTAACATTCAACCGAGTTCTATTGTTGGGCTGGACTCCGGAAATAGGGGCTCTTCTCGGTCGGTTGCGCAGACAATTGCGGTGTACCGAAATAGTCGGAACGCTTGGGTGGGGCCCAGCTAAGGAAATTATTGAGGATACGAAGGAGGGCATCCCGGTTCTAGACAGCAGCCTGGATATCAGCACGCTGTTTGAGCAGAAGCCCTTCGACCAAGTCATTGTCGTTAGTCAGGGTAAAGTGGACGAACGGATGCGCAGTGAAAAGCTGATGAGCGCAATAAATTTCTGTGAGGCCGAAGGAATCCCCCTTTACATGGTTCCGGGTTTCTTGGATGTCGTGGTAAGACGCAGGGAGGTCGGCACGCTGGGCGGTCTTCCTCTTTTAAATCTCAGAGACGCTTCAGTTCATATTTTCTACAGAGTGGTTAAACGGGCTCTGGACATTCTCTTCTCTTTGGCCGTCCTTATCCTTGGAGCGCCATTGTGGCTGTTTTTAGGGCTGATGATCAAGCTCACGAGCCCGGGACCCGTCTTCTATGCGCAGAAGAGAGTCGGGCTTCATGGCAAGGTCTTTAACATGTACAAATTCCGATCAATGGTTCAAGACGCGGATGAACGGCTTAAGGATATTGTGGATTTTAACAATTTGAAGGAACCTGTTTTCAACATACGGAGGGATCCCAGAATAACAACCGTGGGCAAATGGCTGCGGAGGTTTAGTATGGACGAGATTCCCCAGTTCTTCAATGTGTTGCAGGGTTCAATGAGCGTTGTAGGTCCTCGGCCTGAACGCGTGGATCTGGTGAAGAAATATAGTGTGTACCAGAGACGAAGACTGAAAGCCAAACCCGGAATTACCGGATACCAACAAGTCATGAGCAGGGGTGATCCCTCGCTGGCCAAACGGATCGAATACGATTTATTTTACCTGAAACACCAGAGTTTCGTTCTTGACATGATGGTCGTATTGAAGACGTTCGTGGTCATTTTTCGAGGAGACGGGGTCAAGTAATTACTTTCGACGTCCCGCCGGAAGAAAGTGGCCTCATTTGGAATGCCGGTTCGGATGAGGAACAATGGCGGTCGCAGGAGACGCTCAATCGTGCGGACGTCCAATTGCATCAGACCCACGATCCGGCAATGTTAGGCTTCGGCTCTGTGCGGTACCTAAGTCCCTTCAATTGTCAAAACGGACTATTATATCATCCTACGAAAGTCGTCCATGAATTTGCTAGAGTCGAAGACCGCTTTGGTTCATCATTGGTTTGTCAACTTGGCTGGTGGGGAGAGAGTAATCGAAGCGATCTTCGAGATCTTGAATTCTCCCGATGTGTACACGATTTTGAGCGCCCCGGAAGGGCTCCCGCCGGCGTTGAAGAAGCACCCTATTAAGACGAGCTTTGTTCAAAATATCCCTCGTTCAAAACAGTGGTACAGATATTATGCGTGGATGTTTCCCCTGGCTGTCGAGCTATTTGACTTAAGGGCTTATGATCTTGTTATCACTAGCGATTCCAGCACCACCAAGGGTGTGATAACTCGGCCCGAGACATGCCACATTTGCTACTGTCATTCCCCGATGCGGTACGCCTGGAACATGTTCGCTGAATACAGTGACAGTCACGGTCGAATAGCAACCCCTCTCATAGCTTTATTGATGCATTACTTACGGCTGTGGGACTATTCCGCCGCTGCTCGAGTGGACTATTTCGTGGCCAATTCCCTTGCTGTGCGCAACCGCATAAGAAAATACTATCGAAGAGAGGCGGAGGTGATTTATCCGCCCTGCGATACAGAGAAATTCCACGTCGGCGAAAAAGTGGACGATTACTACCTATGTGTCGGCAGATTAGTCCGCTACAAATATACACACTTGGCTGTTGACGCTTTCTGTCAAAATGGTAAGCGGTTGATCGTTGTAGGCGCCGGTCCTGACCTTGATTTGCTAAAGTCAAAGGCCCGGAGGAACATCGAGATATTGGGTAGAGTGTCTGACGATGAATTAACTTCCCTTTACGCGGGTTGTAAGGCTTTGATTTTTCCCGGAGAAGAGGATTTAGGGATAGTTCCGATAGAAGCTCAAGCTTGTGGTAGACCAGTCATAGCGTTTGGAAAAGGTGGCGCTCTAGAGACAGTTGTAGACGGAAAAACCGGTCTCTTCTTTTACGAGCAGACCACTGACGCCTTGAATGAGGCGGTTGCCCATCTCGACTCAAAAATCGACCTTTTCGATTCCAAGGCGATTCGATTAAATGCGGAACGCTTTGGGAAGGAAAGATTCCAGCAGGAGTTCGCTAAATTCGCGCAAAAGTGTCTTGATGAGCATGAGAGCAGATATAGCGCTCACCGGCCCCTGCTTTGATTCTCAATATTTGTGCGCGCTATTTGAGCATCGGCAACCATAGTTCGCTGAATAATATGCGCCTGAGTTTAGCTGAATCTTACACTACCTGAACCATCTCGTATGGTTGACTGCGGGGAAATGAGCTGAGTGTGGAGCCCAAGCCTAACACGGCTCTTGCCTCGAATTATTTTGGCGCCGGCGCAGATGGGCTGAGAACGTTTACCGCTCCATTGACGCCCATTAGTCTCTTGAAAGGGAAGACCCGCACAACCCGATACCCATCCAGAGGCCCTAGAGTGACGACATAGTCTTCCCGGTTGACCCACCACCAGCTAAAACCCTTTTGGGGTCTAAAACACTTTTGGTAGCAGTTGTAGCCATTAAATTCAAATCCTCCATCCACATTGCAGGGATCTTCTCGCAGGTCCACGGTTATGTATTTGTGCGCCTTGCACAGAGCACGTTTCATAGACATGAAATCGTGAAGCCCAAATACGCTGAACCCCCCGATAAAAGCCAAAAGGACCAATGCAACAAGACTTTGAGTCCAGGGAATGGACTGCAAGCTCCTGAGGTCCAGACAAGAGCACAGTAATATTAAAGACATAATCACTAACGGAATAAGATAACGGTCATGAAAGCCTGTAAAGAGGTAAATGCCCAAATAGAGTAAAATGCTCACGATAGAGAGGACAACAAAGAAGCTTTTGGTGTTTTGATTAGTTGGGCCGGTCAATTCCGCCTGGGACTTGATACGGATAACTAAATATCGAGCCGCCAGCAAGACCGAAACGAACGCCCAGTAAACCACAGCGCAATAAACCGAGGGGGGCATGATCCAGTTGCGGGTTATACCTAGAATGTACGTGTCCTTCAGTAGGACCGGCCCTATGCCGAAGTTGTAGATTACATTTGGGCTGAAGACGGAGGGCGGGTCAAATATGCCCAGTAGCACGCTCGCCTCTACCAGGGCGAACATGACAAGGGAAATCCTCAACGATGTTCGGAAAGCTGGAGAGGACGCTCGTGGGACGGAAATCAGAAGTAACAAGGGAGAAATGGAGAAGCCCGTGTACAGCAGGGCCACCGCCAAGTGACCTGACATGACAGTTAAGCTTCCGATGAATCCTTTTGCTATAATGTCGTAGTAGATCCCTTGAACCAGTTGATGTTCGGTGATCGGGGTGCTTTCCGACACCCAAAGAAACAGTTCGTAAGCTAACCATGGAAGCACACACAATCCAGCCACCAAAAGCGCCGGTCGCAATCGTCCCATGGCCCGACCAGCCGGACTAATGATGGATGACGCGGCGAATGCCACAGGAATGACTATCCCGACCTGGCGAGTAAGAGTAGCGCATAGACTCAGCAGCAGTCCTAGGCTGATTATGCTAACGGATGTTCGTCGCATGCCCAGAAAAAGCAACCAGAGCGACAACATCATAAAGGACGCCAATGGGATATCCGTCATAAATGAAAAAGATTGTGACAGGAACAACGGATTGAGAATAATTGTCAAAGTAGCAAAGAGGGCTATCAATGGCGGGATTTCAAAACTCATGAGTAATCCGATTAGCCCGAGAGATCCCAATACGGCCAACGTCAGAACCGCCATCCGCATAACAGTGGGTGAAGTCCCCCACACCCACGAAAAGGGGGCAGCCCATACCAACTGCGCTATCAAAGCCGGTCCTCCCGGCGCATTCGGCGGACCCCATCCGGTGTCCGCTATGCGGCCTGTAGCCTTGAAGACCTCGAACGCCCTGTAGAATGACCAGTCGTCGTTTACCATGAAGTTTCCGCGGGGGTTAATGAATCCGATTATCAGGACCCATATAACTAAGATTGCGCAACCGCAAATAACCCGAGAACTCTTCAATCTAGCAAGCGTCTGCATTGGTCCGATTACGGCTCCCCTCCTATTGTAAGAACGGTCATGCCCAGAGCCTAATGGCGCGAGCTTAGCTCCCACAACTGGATTCTAAATGGATGACATGGTGATAGGACGAACAAGAAGCCATCTAACTCATTACCGGCCCTTCAGACTGTTCAGCCAGTAAATTCGGCGGTTAAGCACAAATTCAGGCGGATGTGATTATAGCCCATTTAGAGCAATGATGAAAGGTAATTATAAATCAAAGAGTAACCATTCACTTATGCGCTGCGCTAGATTAGCGCGTGTAGGCTTTGGGCTCGCCACCCCCCCACGACCTCTCTATGATTGGGATAGGCCGGATGTTTGATCAATGAGGGTCCAGCTAAGAAAATGGAATATGATATGGATCCTCTTCCGGATCGAAGGCCACGGATCCGGAGCAAGCTGCATTTAAGTCGAACGCTCCCGGTCCCGTTTCTTGACGGTTACCGTCATTGTAGCTAAAATGCTCCCGACCTCCGTCCCCCGACGGTTACGCAACCCAAGCTAACCTTCGTGGCGATCGCAGATGGCCTCAAACTTCTTTCAGCCGACTTATTCTTCGCCGGCGCCGGATCTGTTTTTCGCCCAGTGATAGGGCCAGCCATTGTTTTCGCAAAAGACGTCCTGGGCGCGACGAATTCCGGGATGCCGAGCCGGCTACACCACTAGAAATTTTCCTTAAGTCACAAGCATTGAGTCCAAGGAGGCGCCGTAGGCCAAAAGGATGGTTTCGAATGAGTATAAAACAATTATGTCTTGTTCCAACGGATGCCGAACAGACTCCGACAGACCTGAGAGATTTATTGGTTAAGCTTCGCGAAATTGGATTCATGGGCGATGAATACGATTTCTATGGAGAAATACGTTACCGACCCGGCCAGGATTTTCACGAACTCATACAATTCTACGGTTCTCACCCGATCATTCAGCTTGATTTTGTGAACGGCGAGCTCGCGCCTGTTGGGGCCATCGACAGCCGTAACGACTGTTCCATCGCCTTTGACGAGGTCGGCCTTACTCCAGAGTTTCTGGGCGGCCCGTGCACACTTGCGCCCCTGTGCCCGCAATGCGGGTATGAAGAAGAAGAGTGGCCTGACATGCTCAGCGACTGGTATCCACAAAAGTCGGAGCATAAATGGGTTTGTCCGAAGTGCCGGGATACCCTGCGGGTCTACGACTTGGATTGGGGATACGGGGCGGCTATGGGGAGATTCAGAGTCATCATTGACCGCGTTGCTTACGGTGAGGCTGCGCCTACTCAGCGCCTCCTGGACGAGTTGTCGGAGATAACCGGCTTTCCCTGGAGGTATTTTTACTACGACGATAACCCTACCGATTGGCGGGGAGATCCTGAAGAGGAACAACCGCTTTGATATCTGAAAGCTTCGCCGGCAAGGCTCGTGAACTCTACCTATTGCTCGTGGCCTTTTGCGCCGGCATGACGATAATGGGGATCGAGATTGCGTCAAGTCGTCTCATGGCGCCATATTTTGGAGCGTCGTTGACGATTTGGACCGTCATAATCGCTTCAACCATGATGTCCATGGCTCTGGGATATTACGTGGGCGGGATAGTCGCTGAGAGAAAACCGCAGCTCGCTCTACTGGCCTGGCTGATTCTGTTCGCTTCATTGTTCACCGTGTTCCTCCCGTATATAGCTCAACCTATTCTGCAAAGAGCGTTGAAGAGCTTGGCGGAAAGGTCGCACGCCGGCGGGGCTCCGGAAACCATGGTCTTTGGATTGTTGCTATCGTCGGCAATCCTTGCCTTCCCGTTGATTATCTTCAGCATGACTTCGCCTTTCCTCATCCGGCTGGATTCGCTCAGATCCGATGCGGTGGGACGAATATCGGGAAAGATATTCGCCGTGTCCACTCTCGGGTCTATAGTCGGCGCATTCTTGCCCGCTTTCTTTCTGCTTCCCACTTTCGGAGTGCGTTTGTGTTTCCTGGCGTTTGGAACGGCGCCGGCGCTGGTCGCCTTGCCAATACTGGGAAAAGGCCGCTTGTTGGGCGCAGCGTGGACCATGGGTGCTTTGTTTACCGCTTTTTTGATCGGTAACTATAACTTACTGGACCGACGGTTGTTATACTTGGTGTCCGAAAAAGAAACAGCTTACCAGAATGTCAGAATATTCCAGACCCCGCCTATAGACGGAGCATCCGAAAGATCGAATTGGCCCATTTTTTTGGTGACTGACGCTGCTCTGGGCACACAATCCATGTGGATCCCCGGAAAGCGCTACACGGATTCCTGGCAGGACCTATTCACCCTTGGACCTCGTGTATTTGAAGCATGCAATGGAAAGCCGCCGAAAAGCGCTTTGACGCTGGGACTAGGCGGCGGAATCGCTCCTTACCTGATTTCAGGAACTTATCCGGAGATGACCTTCGATGGAGTTGAACTGGATTCCGGCTTGATAAGCGCAGCTCGATCCTATTTTCCTCTTGATAAGACACCGAATTTGCGACTCATAACCGGGGATGCCCGATTATTCTTGCTGACTTCAACCAACAAGTATGACGTCATTGTTGTGGACGTGTTCAGACCTCCTCACATCCCTATACATTGCGCCACAGCGGAGTTCTTTCAAGAAGTCAAGTCCAGATTGAAGCCGAATGGAGTAATGGTGATGAACGTGGGATCTCGCGGAAGAGAAGAGGTCTTTTCGGGGATTTCCAATACCTTGGCCTCAGTGTTTGACCACGTGTATTATTCCGTTTACAAGCCGGAGGACGATTCCAAGCTGTTCACGAATTACTTTATCGTAGCTGCGACCAAAAACTTGAACCTATCCGATCGCGAAATGGAGAATAGGATTTTCGACGTCGGCGACCCGGAATGGATGACCGTGATTCAACAGTTGCGTGGAGGCAAAGACACCGGTCGAACACCCGGCCCCTTTTTCAAGAAGATATCTTTCGACACGAGCAAGCCTGTCTTCACGGACGATCACTCGTCGCTGGATGTCATGTCCGAACGGGAATTCCTGACACTTACGCTGGGCGCAGGGCGCTAACCTGCTGGAACTGCCGTGACGCTGGAAAGGTGGGGCTGCGGAAAAGCTGTTTCCAATCGAACTCGTTTCGGGTTAAAGTTGGAAGATGCGCAGTAGGTAAGACTGGATGCGATTGTGAACCGGCGCTTTCTCAACATATCCGATGAAAAGGGCGCCGATTTCCGTCGCTGCATTCGTGTCCGCTCACGCGCCGATTTTCTGCTTTCCCTTGATCAGTCTTATTTTCCGCAGAATGACGCGCCTGGAAATGAGGGGGATTAATCATGAAAAAAGCCCTTGTGGCCTTGGTGATGTTATGTCTTTCGGCGTCGTTATCCGTAGCGGCAATATCGACTTCAACCACCGAACCGCCTCCGGTGACAAAGGTGGTGCTGTATAAGCACGGAATGGGTTATCTCGAACGGGATGGGAAGATCAAAGACAATGCGACGCTCTCGCTCGCATTTCGCGCCGAGCAAATGAAAGACCTTCTTGCGAGCTTCTTCGCAGTGGACCTCGGCGGCGGCAAGATTTCCTCAGTCCGGTACGAAACCCGTGACCCACTCTCTAAGCAGCTTCAAGACATCCTTATTCAAGTGCCTGAAGAAGCGGCGCTTAGCAAGTTTCTGACCCAACTCAAGGGCGCTCGACTGACTGCCAAAGCAGCCGGCGAAACTGTCGAAGGCCGAATCCTCGGCGTCGAACCCATCACCGAAGTCGTCAATAATCAGGCGGTAAAGACGAATTATCGTCTGGTGTTGTTGACCGAGGCCGGTCCGATCCGCTCCGTGGATCTCTTCGCCATCTCCGAATTCTCGCTCGTGGACGAAGCGCTTCAGCGCGACCTACGCCGACTCCTCGACCTGTCTCTGGACAGCAAATACACCAACCGCAAAAAGCTCACGTTGACGTCCGCCGGAAAGGGCGAACGAGAGCTGCGGATCGGCTATCTCATCGAGATGCCCATCTGGAAATGTTCCTACCGTGTCATCTTCGATGAAAAGAAAAAGGACGCCCCTCCCCTTCTCCAAGGATGGGCTCTGGCCGAGAACAACACCGAGGACGACTGGAAAGACATAGCCATCTCCTTCGTGGCCGGGAATCCCATGTCATATGTGATGGATTTATACTCGCCTTACTACATCAAACGTGCCCAGGTCCCAATACCGGGCCTGCAGGACCTGGCCGTGGATTGGGGGTCGGTCTCGGCGCCGGATCTTGCGAAGGACGAGTCGGCTCCCGCTTCGACTTTCGACAACTTTCTCGATCCTACATTACAGACCCACAAAACCCCTCGCTGTGTATACGTTAAGAAGAATTATGTGAAGCAGAAACCGGCATGCGGCCCTGTTCCTATGGCACCTCCCCCGGCCCAACTGATGGACCGACAATTGGGGTACCAGATGAACGGAACGCCGTCGTTCCCGGGCGGCTCCGAAAAGCCCGCCGAAAGACCTCTAGGCGAGCTTCTTGCCGGCAGCTACGACGGTGGAGCGCAGGGCGCTGAGATCGGCGAGCTGTTCAGTTACGAGGCCAAGGAGAAAGTTTCAATCCCCCGTGGTCAAGCCGCCATGGTGCCGATTCTCTCGAAGCAGATCGACGGACGGCGCCTCCTCTACTACAAGGCGTCCTTCTTGCCCAGAGCAGCCAACGCTTTTGTGGTGCGAAACGGCACAGATCTGACATTGGAGGCGGGCGCCGTGACTTTCTTCGAGGGCAGCACATCCCTAGGCGAAGGCATTCTCGGCCACACGTTGCCGCCCGGCAGCCAGGAAGTCATTCCTTACGCTGTGGACGCGTCTGTGGACGTCACGCCACAGCAAAAATCACATCGTGAGCCATACTTCAAAGCCCGCTTTGTTGACGGAGTACTCACCTTGACCGCCGTCGAGACCCTCACAAATACGTGGAAGATCTTAAACCGCGGAAAGGATTCTGCGACCCTGTGGCTCCATCAGCCGAAGAATGTCGATTATAGCCTGAGCAAGCCTGAGAAGCCCCTTAAGGAGGTAGGCGGCGATTACCGCTTCGAAGTGCCGCTGAAGGCCGGCGAGACGGTGGATTTTGTTGTTGAGGAGCAGCGCCGCGTGCACGAAACAGTGCAACTGGCCAAGAGCAATGAAGAGCAGATCCGTTTCTACCTGGCTCAATCGTATTTGTCCGCAGGCGCAAAAGCCTTTATGAAGCAACTGAGTGAATTGATGGCGCAGAAATCCGCGCTGCAACGGCAGATTACCGAGTGGACTCAACAAACGCAACGCCTGACCGATGAACAGCAGCGACTGCGATCCAATCTTCAGTCACTGATATCCACCCAACCCAAGGAACAGGAGTTGAGGGCAAAATGGGTGGCGGTCCTGGCCAACAACGAAGAGCAACTGACTGACCGCCGAGCGAAGCTCGACGAGGCCGGGGCAAAAGTCCGCCAGATGGAAGAAGCGTTTGCCAAGAAGATTCGGGAGTACAAGGAGGACTAGGGCCACGCGAATCACCCTACAGCGTAAAAGTTTGCCGGGAAACCCCTGCCTGCAAAATGTGGTCTCCCGGCGAACGCTTGGATTTTTTCAGAAGGCCGATGGCCCCCGTCTGCCGTCAAGACTTGTTCCAGAAATGTAAGAAAAGTCTTACCTTGGATTTCAAATCAAGATTCCGGAATTGAATGTTGACGCCGGTTTGCCCGCCTGAGTTCGGAATCATTTTTGTGCGCAAGTACCGGAATCGCGTCCCCCAGTCGTCTAAAGAGACCAGCCTCGCAAACAATCTCCATAAGTAGCTGGTTTTGTGGCAAATAACTCTGTCCTCAAGCCAGGCGGGAGAGTATGCGGCCAATTCCCGGATAACCGATTCAGGAGCTGGCGTTTGCCAATTTCGCCCCAATTCTACAAAGGTCCAATATAGCGGGCGCATTGCGCCTAGGTTTCTCACCAGTTCCAAGAGTTTATCCCAATCCAGAACCACATTGCGCAAAAGCGCCGTAAGATCCAGCCAATCTCTTAGCAAATCTCTGTGATTCAGAGTGTGCGCCGCCATGTGAATAAGATTCAGTTCAGGACAAAGGTAAAAGACCTCGCGACCATAAATCTCAGTCCTGATCGCATTGTCCCAGAGTGTGTCCGAGCTGAACTTGTAATAGTCCATAGCCCGTACGATCCTGTGAAGATCCACATAGTTGATTGGAGACGTCGGGTCCGTGAAGGTTACGGGCAAGCTTAGGATCTCGGATTCCCAATCAAGTTCGGCGTTGGAGACGTAGCCGAGAGAACGGAGCTCACGTCCGGCTTCGCAAAAATCTTTTTCTCGGACCAGAATGTCTATGTCGACCATGGGCCGAAGGGCTGGATCTTTATAGACAACAGCGCCCAAGTAGGCGCCCTTCAGTAACAAGACTTGAATTCCCCGAGAGCAGAAAGCCTTTAGTAGCTTCATTAAAGAGGCTTGTCTGCTTAAGGCGTGAACGGCTGAAATCCTGTGCGATTGCTCAAAAGCAGTCATGATCCGGGCGCTTAATCCACATTCAGGATGTTGGCGTAGCATCCTGTAGAGCCAAGGCGCCAGACCATGGTTTCGGGCGCAATCCTCGTGAAGCGTGGTCCACGAACTGCAAATCCCCGGCTCGAGCGTTTGTCCAGCGACCAACGTCACTACAACGTTGCGAATCTCAGCCAAAGCTTTCGAGAAAGGTTTCGATCGATTACTGGAAGAGCGCTGAGCTGAAAACGGCATTGTATTCCTATGAAAATAGCCTTCGGAGGGAAACTTCTTGAAAGAAGGTCCGTAATAGCTCACCGGGAAACCCTTTTTTGCAAAACGCAGCCTGCGGCAGCAACCAAAACCCAACCCCCCTGGCCCCCCTTGTCAGGGGGGATCAGGAAGTCCCCCTGATAAGGGGGATTTAGGGGGTTCGGCTTTCGCTGTCGCTTGAACCTGACGAGCCTTAACATCGTATTAACGTCAGGTTACACCGATATGAATCGAATTTCTTCTCGCGACAAAAAGAAATCGAACGTTATTAATGAAAAGTGGTTTCCCGGACCCTTCCCCAAAAACTCCCCATATATTGGTTTGTTAAATGTCCTTAACCTTCCTTCTCGCAGAATTTTCAACGCACTGGGCTCATAACGCCTCGCCGTAGTCCATCGGCAGGAGGCTCGAATGCTAACGCAATTGTTAGAGTTTTTTGAAGGAGGGTCCGGGAGGGAACTTTTGCACAAAAAAGTTCCCTCCCGGTGAACGATTACAAAACATCTTCATTTTTCGTTGTCGCCGCCCGTGGTCGGAGAACATCACTCCCACGTGACTGATTGCGACGCGTCGGCTTTTGATTCCACAGGGGCCGCCGTTCCGAAACGAAGTGTGTTCTCGTTTGCTCCGAACATGTCCGGAAGCCTTACACAATCGATCAGATCGTCAGAGATTTTCCTAAACAGGACCGAACAGGGCTGTTTGGGAAGATCAGACGGCAGCTTTAGGAAGCCATTGGATTTGATCTCCTTAATGAACCCCATGACATCATGGGAGAACGTTCGGGTAATCGCCGAACGTCCGTTGTTCGCCTCCAATTCCGGGCTACTGAACGCGAGATCGAATTTTATCAAATCATGGATGTAGTGATCTTTAAATCCACGTCGGTTGGCGATCTCGGCGATGAAATCGGCCACTGAGACCAGCGAGTCCCGATGCCTGGCATAATGGAATATATTCCCGACCGGAAGAGGCAACTCCGTGATGCGCTCAAGGAAGCTTTCCGGAAAACCGAACCCGCCATCTCTGGCCAGGACAAAAGCCGTATATCTCAAACACACCAAATTGACCATTAGATGGGCGACTCTTACGAAAATATCCCTGTCCACATGGTCCGACTCGAAATGATATAATGTTGAAAAGACGTCGGGATACCGTTGCGCAAAGTCCAGGTCAACCAAGGTGGCCGATGAAACGGCAAAATTCGAAAGATGTTCGTCCATTCCCAAACGCCGGCCGAATTCTTCAAACAGGGGGCTCCCTGCGAACGGCACAAGAAGCCAGACAAATGTTTCGGAGAGTCCCTTTTCGCCACAATAGGAGATATCCAGCATCAGGCGCATAGTCTCGGCTATGTCCTCATGTCGCTCCTGAGGAAACCCCAAGATAAAACCGGTGGTGGAAGTTATTCCCGCATCGCATACCTTTCGAATCACCGAAGGAGCGCCGTCCAACTTCAATCTCTTTTTCAGCAATCGCTGCATACGGGGCGATCCGCTCTCGATGCCGAAATAGATATAGTTGCACCCTGCGGCGGCCATGCGTTCGATCATTTCGTCGTCTATCGTGTCGATCCTGGAAAAACACTCCCAAGTGACATTCAGTTTTTCACGCTCCAGAGCTTCGCATAGTTGGAACAGCCATTTCCGGTTTAGGGTCAACAGGTCATGCTCGAAACGAAAATGGGTTTTGCCGTAATCTGTGACAATTTTCTTTACGACCGCGACGACGTTCTCCACCGCTCTCTGCCTGAACTTCCCTTCGCCAAGGCTATTTGAGACGCAGTAGCCGCATTTGAAGGGGCAGCCTCTACCAACATCAATACCGATTCGGTCAATTTTGCCTATCGAGGGAAGCAGACTGTAGTCAGGGAGCGGCAGTTTGTCCAAATCTTTGACCGGCCCCCGATTGGGAGTCCGTATCAGAGCGCCGCGATCCATGAAGGTGACCCCAGGCGCCTTTCGTAGTTGGCGTGGGTCGTGTATGGAGGCTACGATTTCGCTTATCGTATGATCGCATTCGCCCCTAGCCACAACGTCGATTTGAGGAAAAGCCTCGATTGTCGCTTTATCTGTGTGTGTGGCCTGAACGCCGCCGAACATGATTTTTACATGCGGCAATTTCTTGCGAACCGTTGCGGCAGCCTTTATGACATCAAGGTAATAATTGCACCAGGTGGAAAACCCGACTATATCCGGCTCGCAGGCGCAAATGGCCTCCGGCATTGCCCCATAGGAGACGTCATCACAAATTTCGTTTACGTCGAGGATTTGAACGTCAAAGCCGTCGTTTTTCAGCACGGTGGCGAGAGACAGAATTCCCAGAGGCACGTAAGGCTCAGGCCGTCCGAGTTCGATTACAGGATTGGGAATTAAAAGGACTTTCATTGAAACCTCATAGGGGTAACTGCGCTACCCCACAGCCCCCCGCCCACTTTATACCATTTCATGCGGATTTGAACAATTCGGGCTCGTGGTCGGTCACGATTTGCGTTTGACGCGTGCGGAGTTGAGTATGTCGTTTCGTAAATACGGTCGTGTGTTCGTCCGCCCCCGCCGGAGGCTCTCTTTCTCGCCGGCGACCGCCGTCCCTGGCGGTCATTGTCCTTGGACCGGCAGGGACGCCGGCCACCACCGGCTTAATAGTAGGCCGTCACCTCAAATATAAGACCGTATTTGCGCCATCGAGAGCCAAGGACACCATTTCCTAAATACGGTTGCGGATTCTTCATCCCCGACGCAGGTCTCATAGGATGTGGTCAGCCTTGCGAACCGCATCGTTCGAGGTCTTTTCTCGACAGATGCGGTTCGTGGAACTCACCGTATCCTACAAGAATCTGCGACCGTATTTATGAAAAAGCGCGAGGGACTTCATCACTCAAATAACGGACGCCACCAGCGTCCTAGTTCGTCCCGGAGAGCACGTCTCTTTCCACAATTTGGGCGATTTCAGGCAACACTGATACTACTTTAGGCGCTTCCAAACTCATGATTGAAACTCTTCCGTCGGCGCACAGTTGTGCGCATTGGCGAAAGTATGAGGACGGTCTGAAATCGTGCATAATGCGGATCCAGTAGGAATTCCTGACAAGCTCGTACACGGCTCGATGGTTACTTACCGGTGAAATCTGAAAATTAGGACCTTCGGAGAGCAGATAGATTCTCCCCAGGGATACCGGAACATTAGGGAATCCCCGGTGCGCGGAGAATTTGGCCTTTTGGTCATCAGCGTCGACCCTCAGGGGTTCGCCCAGGCGCCCGCGAAAGAAGTCCGCCCCGTCGGGTAACAGGCGTAGCCCAGGGTAGCCGGGGTAGGCTTCCGGGCCTGAGCCGGAATTGCGGATAACCGTCACGTCATCAGATATCAGGCCATGCCCTCTCACATGCAGAGCGGCAGCCATGGTGGATTTGCCGGCCCCGGAATCTCCCATGAAGGCCACGGCTGTGTCTCCGATCTTAACGCAACTGGCGTGCAATGTTAAATAGCCCCGCTGATAAAGGACTGCCGACAGCGCAAACCCTTGGGCCAGAATTTGCATAAGCCCTTCGTCCATGCCCTCTTCCGGCTCACCGATAATCTCGCGTCCCGAAATGACTTCTCCGGACCCTAGCCCGCGGTAAAACAGGAATGCTCTATCCTCAAGGAATTGCATACTTAGCGTTGCGTCTGGGGGAATCGGATTTATCGGCGTGGTTTTCCCGAACCGCATAACTATATCCGCGGGGGCGTCAACCTCAGTCAGATCAGGCAAAGGAATTGCGCATCGAATCCCGAGGCCGTAAGCGGAATAAGAATACATATTTGCTCATTTCGAACGTTGCGCTATATTCTGTTGAAAATCGTACGTGGATCCACTAGCTGTTGAATTCTCAGTAAGTCTGTCCACTGTGCCGTGGACCACGAGCTCAGGCTTAGTGTAAGGCTTCTTGGCTTTTGGGTCGGCCGCGCTCGGCGCTTGAGTTTTGTCGTCGGGATTGTTTGACATTGGTTGATCCTTTCCCAAGAACGGATATCTTTTCTCCCGGGGAGCAATTCCATGAGAGGTTCGACATTACTAACGGGTCCGCTTCGTTTCCGATCAGGACCGCAGGCCCGATCTGTTCAGCCACAGTCCAAGCGACAAGACAGGCCAAAGGAACGATGGGTCGCTCTGCATCGGCCTGGCAAGAAGTCCCCTGAAACGTAATTCAAAGGCTTGGGGGTCCACATAGTTTTTAACCGCTTCTTGGCAATCGTGAAACGCAGTTTCCAGCAGAGCGCTATTCATAGTGACTATAGCATGAATGTAACTACCAAGAAAGTCCGCCTTGCCCGGGCGCCGGCGGATTTCTTCAGGAAGCAAGCCAACCATAGCCCTGCGCATGATCAGCCTTGTCCATCCATCAGACATTTTTTGCCCGGAAGGAAGAGCCACACAGAATTCGGCCAACTTGCGGTCGAAAAAGGGATGCCTTGTTTCGATTCCATGCCGGGCCGAGAGTTTATCGGCGCCTTCCAGTTGATGTGTAAGCCCTCCCCAGCTAAGACTGCGGCAGTGTTCCTCTCTCGCATTTGTCATCGGCTTTAAATGGAATGCTCTGAATTCGCGATAACGCTGAGCCAATCCTATTCGATCCGCAAATCCTTTAGATATCAAAGCGCCTTTTGGCCAAGGTCGATTACCACACCCATTGACGGCCCGCCATGTTCTTCGCACGGCGGCCGGAGTAAGAGGTCTGATCGCTTTGCGCCACATCAGGTCCCAAAACGAGCAGTCCGACCTGGAGGAAAGCGCCTTTATCTCTCGTATCAGACTGATCAATCTGCCGTGAGCCGCAAATTCCGCAAGACAAGAAGTCCCATGTGACACCGTATTGTCGCCGTCAAAGCCGTCCAGGACGACACGAATCCCGTGTTCCGAAAACAGGGTCATAACTGAGCCGGAAAAAGAATTCGGAGCGTCGAACGGATCGTCATGATCATAAATTTCGGTCAGATTGATGTAAGGAAAAGGCGACATATCGTCCGCCTGCAAGTACAAAGGCCTAATCGCTCCCTGAGCCACGACGAAGTTCATGAACTCTCTCTCATCGCATTCCCGCACTTGGTCATAGATCACCGAGAGAGTAGTGAGCGACGCTGCGCCTGACCGACGCAGGACATCTCTTGCCACGCATGTGACGCTTGAAGAGTCAAGCCCTCCGCTCAGGTATGTGGCGACGGGATATGCGCTCCGTAAGCGGCTTCTGACCGCCTCGACAAACAGGTCATGGAACGCCTCGGCGTATTCGCCGTCAGACTTCAACTTAAGCTCGTGAGTAGGGTCCAGAGCCCAATAACGACGAGCTCTAACATTATCGGACGACACGGTTATGCAATGCCCCGGAGGCAGTCGCAGAATGTCCTGATAAAAGGCGCCAGCCTGATCGTCCTGCATCCCGATGAGATAGTCCCCAACCATAGTTTCGTTGAGCCGCCTGGGAACGGTGGTCAGCTCCAGCAATGGCCTGATTTCAGACCCGAATGCAAAGATTTTGTCCGTGAGATAATAGTAAAATGGCCGAACTCCGAATCCATCTCTTGAGCAGAAGAGTCTCTTTTTAACGCTATCCCAAACGCAATAAGCGAAATCCCCTTCAAGGTAGGCAGGGGCCTCGTCTCCCCACTTTTCGTGAGCGGCAAGGATGATTTTGCTGTCGTCGATCACACATCCGTTCAGTGTTTCAATCTCCAGGCGGGCTATCAATTGGTTTCTATTGTCAATTCGGGCGTCCGCGGTCACGACGAATCGGCCGATCAGGTCCATCTTGGGGAGCTTCTCGTGCAATGATTCCGGAGTGCTCCGCAACATGAGGCAGCCAAGTCCCACGGATCCCGCCGTCCAGACCCCCGAGCCGTCAGGGCCGCGATAATTCATGGTCCCAAGCATGGTCTCCACCACGCCGGGCTCCACCGGACGTCCGTCACGGAAAAATACGCCGGCTATCCCACCCACGTTTCTTCTCGATCAAAGCACGGCAAAGCGACGTACCCATGTCGCTCCGCCGAACCGATGAGTATTCGGCCGCCGCTCTTCAGCCAAGCATGGGCCGTGAATTGGTTGGAAGCGCTCTTTTTCACCCCTATTTCGAGGACTGTCGGGTAACCCTCCAGAGCGAGCAAAAACTTTGCCGTGAGCGCCTTTGACAGACAATTGGCCGCAGCCGGAATACGCCTGGCCACAACTGAAACCGCCCAGACCACCCTGTCGGTTATCTGTGAAACAGGGGTCCGGGTTCGACCAAAAAGGGGATAGACTCTCGATGACAAAATGAGCAGAGTTCTGAGAGAAAGAAAGCGCAGCGCAATCCTGAAGAGGAACGACAGAATTATAGCGGAAACCAGAAGTCTCTGATCACGTATTGGGAGCGAAAGAAATCTACGCAGTATTCTCATTGGAAAATGAAATCAGGCCGGCGTCGGCAAGCTGATTTAGGAGTTCGATCAAGTCGTTGTAGAGTGTCTCGGGTGTAACATCATATTGCGAAAGAATGCTCTGATGGATTTCCTCCACCGTCTTCGGCTCAACCATTAGGTTCCAGACGCAGGCCCCCACCTCGTTCAACCCATAGTAAACGCCGCTATCCAGGTTAAGGATTGCGATCTCATTTCCCAAGTCGGTCGAGACCTGATTACCTGAAAGCTCAACTTGCGTCCCTTTTAACATAACTCAATTCCGCATTCTTTGAGAGCCCATATTCTAGACTTACATATTCGAGAAGTATACATATTCGGGGAAGATGTTGCAACAGAGGCGCCTGTGGGCCGCCGATTCGTGAAGTCCGCAGTGAACGGCAACGCTTGTGGCATAAATTTTCGATCTTGAGTTTCCTATGTGGGCAGGCTTTCTGAAATTGTCTCAAAATACCGGCGCCTCGTAATTCGTAGCACGATCTTCATCTAAAACATGATACACAGCACGAGGATTATTATGCCGGTCCACGTTATAATCTCACAAAATGTTTGTAGGGGCGGGGTTTATCCCCGCCCGTTATTCAACAACTTGTTAGGCGGGCGGGGATAAACCCCGCCCCTACGATCACCGTGCCACGATTCGCGACAATGCGGGAGTTTTCAGACACTCTCTTCTAGCCTGCCTATCTTACAACCGAATCGACCGCAGGCTGGAAAGCCTGCGCCACATCAAATCTCGTTAAGTCACTGGCATTTGCAGTGAACGGCGCCCCCTAATGTTTCAAGACCGGACCCCATGATCACCGCAACTGTAGCCGGCGGTCGTCAATTCCTCGGATCCACCACCCGCCCCATGAATATAATTGAGGTCGGATTTGTCCGGCAAATCATGAAGAAGAAGGGGTGATCGGCTTTAAATTGGTTAAACGATGGCACTCCTGTCGGTACCGTGTGCCCCCTGGTTGCCGCGACCGCTTCGGTTCCCTCCTCATTGACATCCATCATAGCGTCCTGCTTGACCTTGCCGAGGTATAGGTCCTTCTTTCCGTCTATGCCCGAAAAATCGGCTTGTGCGAGAGAAAAGGCGTCTTTCATTCCCATGGACTGCAGAACCTTTGCAAGATCCAGTTTGGAGTCCATCTTAAATCTCGGCAGTTCTATGACAACCTCATGATGTTTGTTCATTTTCTTGAGGCATTCTTCAAGCTTGTCAATGGATAGTGATTCTTCCATTTCAGAGAGGCCGTCATGGGTGTTGGGAAGGAAGATGATCATTGATAGCGCGGAGTCTTTATAGGGAAGTCTTAGAGCTTTGAACCCGCCGGTTTCCATATAATCGAAGTCGTGACTTTGGGCCATGGTCGGGACTTTGATCTTTGTGCCGTCGAGCAACGTGAAAGGAGCTTCTTTGGTTTTTCGCTCTAAAAACCTTGATTCCCACTTGCCTTTGAAGTAGATCGCATTGGCCAAGACCAGCCTGGTCAGGGAATCTATCTCACCCGGCGCTATGACCTCTTTGAATCTGCCTCGACTCTGCTTTTCGAACCAGGAATTGATGGATCTGCGCGTGGATTGGAGATCGTTCCTGAAATCCGCCTCTTCAAGTGGAGCCTGATAATAAGTTTCCATAAGATTCCGGTAATCTTTTGAAACGTCCATCCCTTTCATAACCCAGGTTGAATTGATGATATCAAGCTCATATCCCGGAGCCTTGCTTTCAGAGAGCCAACCATCTTTGACTCGCCGAAGGGTGATAACGAATTTGGATCCATCCGACCCGACGTCGCCCTTCGGAACCAGGCTATCCGTGATCCGGCGATACGCAGCGTGGACATTGTCTCCATTTGGACTCAAACGCAGGACCTGCTCCATCTGGGCCTTCGTGTTTCCTCCAGCCCCTGCGTAAGCCATGGCCATAACCGACGAAATTCCGTACGGCGAGCAGAAGAGATTGCCCTTCCCTTCTTTCAGCTTCCCATAGATCTGCAGAGCAAAGGCATTGTTTCCGGCAGTCAACGCTTGGACGTCCTGGTCTGAGGCGCCGGCGCCCATTGAGTCGGAGGAGCCCGTCAAGATAGCGAGGAGAACCATCAAAAACAACGAGATTATCTTCATTTCGCTTGTTCTTATCCCCACTTATCGGAAAATGGATTGTTTTGCCTTTGTGGTTATTTTCGCAAATGTGGCGCGAGTAATTACTGCTAGTTCCCGGTCCCGTAGGATGCTGCGAGCCCCGCGAACCGCATCCTTCGTGATTCAACTCCGAACGCGAATCCCATAAGATGTGGTGAGCCTTGCGAACCGCATCCTTCGAGGTCTTTTACTCGACAGACCCTGTTTGCGAAGGCGCCACACCCTGTGGGATCTCTCATCCCGTTGCTTCTTTTCTCTCCTCCCCATCCGATGATTTCAAAGGATAAGACAATAGCAGAACATCCCCAGGTAATCCCGGTTTGGCTCTCAATTTTCGTATCATCGGAAGGGTAAGCGGTCTCCTTTGATTAAGAATGTCCGAAACCGGCCCCCTGGAGCCTATACAGGATTCCAGGTCCTTACGGTTCAGCCCCAGCTCTTCCATTCAAATCTTGATGGCTTCAATGGGGTCGGGAGGGTCGATGTGATAATGGATTTCCTCGTAGTGCTCGATGAGCGTAAGCAACACTTCCAGTTCGTCGGCTTCAGGCGAGCCTAATTGCGCATCCGAGATTTCTCCGGCCCTTTTCAGCGACTTTCTGTAATCGTCTTTAGTTCGGATAGGACTTACATCCACGAGAAAATCTCCAAGTCTTCGGATCATATGGTCTCGGCGCCTGAGGCCGATCAGGACAAATCAATCTTCGATCCCCAGCTCCTTCCCCAACGTCTTATAATATTTTGGAAACTCGGGTTGGAAGTTCTGGTAGAAGGTCACCGGGTACCTCGCGCCGATTTGCTTCCCGGCCGATTTCAGTCCGTCGCACAGAGCAGACGCCGCTGAGGCGGGTAAGGCGAAGACCATTTCGTCGTCCTGGGTCATGGAGAATATGCGATCGCCGTTGCCCGGTATTGAAACTCGTGGGGCTCCGCTCTGAAATGGAGCGATCAAATACTCCGTGCACTCTACCTTTCCGCCGAAATTCCCTACGATTCTTTCGCCGGAAATGTAGGCCCAGGCCTGGATCAATCTCATCACCTGCGCAGGATTCCCGTAAATCACTATGGTTTGGGGATCGAACGAGGCCTTTGCGAGAGGCGCCAGCAGAATGCCCTCATACTCGCCGCTGGGAATCATTGACATTGAATCCGCTTCGTTGCGCCCGGATTCCACATCCTTGGCCAGGGTCACGTCGCAAAACAGCTTGCCGATGGTCGCCTGTTGCTGCGAGGCTTTCGTCAGTCCGAACGCGATCATGCCGGGAACGCAGATCAGGTCCTCCTTGGTCAAACCTACGGTCCAGCCGTAAGTCCGGGCCATCGTCACTCCTTGGCATATGGTGATCCGCTTCCCGAGATTTTCTTTTGGTCGCCTCGTCTTTTCCGGGAAGGAGGCTTCCTTTAGAAAGCTCACGGCTACAGGCTGGGTTCTGAGACGCAAATCGTTGCTGATGAATTCGGTGATTTGATTGTAAGCGTTTTGAGTCATTGCGGAACTCCTTCCCTTGAGTAGTAATTATTTGACCGGCAATTTAAGTCGGAGACTAACCCGAACGAGCCCGAAACACAACCTGAAGCTGAGTTCATATACATCGGCTCACTTCTGGAACGTGGGATGATTTCAGGCAGAAGATCTCGA
>CAVVHK010000070.1:0-24157 GCA_963747865.1 uncultured delta proteobacterium
GCCCATAAAAAGGTTTTGCAAAATCGTCTTACGGGTCCATGAGAACGCCAGGCGGGTGAAGAAACCAATGGGAAAGGTTTACTACCGGTAACGCAGCAGACAGCCCCTGTCGGTGAGTATACCTCCTCGTATTGATGTGCGTGTGTGTCCTATAAATGCCCGCAAACTACAACATTTCAGCTCATAGCGGTCGCCGGCCTCAAGGTCGCTTTCGGTCTTCCTTTTTTGATCTTTTATTTCCAGGCGCCGGTCTCCGTATTCCTATTTCCAGCGACATAGATTCAATGAGAAGGAGGCCATGCTCTAGGTCCTCATCGGTCGGAGGCTTGGAAACATCGATATTATGTTCGAAAACCTCTTGACTCACATGGCCTAGCGCATAGGCTACTTGACCTGTTTGATCATCCACTTGTTTCGACACAGAAAGGGTGCAGTATCTGTTGCCATTGAGCACATGAATCTTGGGCTTGAAACCTTGCTCGTCAACGCCAATCAGGTAGCAGTTCTCGGTTTCCAAGCGTAAGGCAAGCCCACGCGCAAACTGGATCAGAGCACAATCGCTCAGTTTCATGGATAATCTTCGCCACTCCGTTGTAGCGTTATTGCTATAGCCCCTGGTGGCGCGTAATTCTTTGATAAATGTAACAGCCGACTTCACGGTCTTGAACTGCAAGTTCATACCTCCTTTTCTGGAAGGGGGCATTAGGGAAGCGCCCCCTTCTTGAATTTCGGGCCGCTGGTCCGGCCAGGATATTCCGTTGTCGGTATGGTGTGGCCGGACATTTCTTGTCCAGCGCATCGAAAATTATGCGACAAAGCGGCAACCGGCGAACCAGGTGTTTGGATTTTCGGTCTCGTCTACCGGGTCTATTTCTACCCCACCAAAGGTGATCGCTCCGTTCAATTCTTTCTGATAGCGCTGCTGAACCCACCAATGCTCATTTGCATCGCGGGCTTCCACGACGATAGCCTCACCTAAGATTCGATCCAGGTCTTCTATATCCTTGAGCCAAACCTTACCTACAAAGAACGCCGCTCTTACGCTGCCTTTGTTGATAACTTCCCGAAGGGTTTCCTTGATATCGTTCTTTTCTTCACGACTGGCGGCTACTGCCGGTATCATGAAGACATGGGACTCCGTATGCACAAAGCCGATACCAGGCAGCATTTCGTCCATCTCCAGCAAATCTCGCGAAGTGTTCAGATAATGATCAATCCAACTTTTCAGGTTGTCCTGGTCCGGTGTTGTCTGGATCACGTTGTCTTTCGGTGTATTCCCTGCCATCATTATTGTTTACTCCTATATATGCTTATTGTCCCCGTAGGGGGAATGGTAATGAAACCTGGCCCTCGGGCGAAGACTTGGTTAGGGCCGCAGAGCCGGAAGCGAGACACACATGGTTTGAGTAGAAGCCCCGGCGCGATCTAATTAGCGCCGTCAGGGACGCTGTTCTTCTTGGGCTGCCGCAAAGGCCTAATGGATTAGGCAGAGCGAAAAATCCACCGAAGCGCCGCCTTTAGGCGGTTGGAGCTTTCACTTCATTACGGACCCTAGGCCACGATCAGAAGCTCTGAAGATTTCTTGTCCTTGTTCATTCCATAGGTCCAATGAAGCGGTATCTGGCGGTAATCTCTGTACAAATCACGTATAAAGTCACAGTCATTGTAACAAAGGACAAATTCGCCATTTGGCCTATTTCTTAAGAGCCGAAAGAGCGCAAGATGATTGAAGTTTTTATGAGTTCTGCCCTTAACCCCATATAGATTATTCTTTCCTTTCGGCAAGGCGTACGGCGGATCAAGGAAAAGGAATCTGTGAGCATTGGCCGGAATCGAGAATCGGAAATCCTGGCAGTGGACCGACAGGTTCGGGCATGCAAATTGGCGCAGCCTTGCAATAATGCTGGGGTTGAGCCTTCCGAACCCAGGACTCATGCCGCCAGCTTGGGTCGAACCCGAGAAACTGGCCCGGTTTAAGAGGAAATAGCAGGCGGCCCTATCCCGAGGGTCTTCAATAAGACCGATTCCGGCTTGCAACCGACGAAAGAACCGCGAGCGCAACTGTGGCAACTTGGGAAAGAGCAGGCTCTCCACGCGCCGAGCCAGTCCGTCCGGGTCCCGCAACACCATCTCCCAGAAGGTCACGAGATCGTAGGAATTGTCGTAGGCGCGCACGGACGTGCCTGCCTGGCATAAGGTAAGCTCAATGCTGCCTCCACCGAGAAATATTGAAACGACCTCGGTCTCGTTCTTGGGAACATACTGGAGAATTTGTTGTACAGCCCTACTTTTTCCGCCGGGGTACCTGAGGGGTGATTTATTCGTCATTTCTTATCCTTATCTTTTGCAATGCGATTTTCCGTTCGCATGGAATTCGGGAACAGGGTTTTAAGTTTAGAGAAAATTGTTGGTTGCTGCGGAGCGCTTCTGGTTGAACTGCGGTTCTTGTCGAGCCGGCAGCCTGGAGCAAAAGCTGCGTAGCTGCCGACCTGTGGGAGTGATTATAGAAGTCCTGCCAGTTTTTCGGGACCGGAGCGATCTCCGTGTCGGTGGGGAAGTTTTTCCACCAACCATTGCTTCCGTCCGAGTTGTCCTCCGGCGGCGCTACAATGCAGGCTTCGGCGGCCACCAGCGCCAGACCGGCCCCCAGAATTTTCCTGGTAGTTGGAGTGACGCCATCAAACTGCATCAGGATGTAGATCGGGCCGTCCGAGGTCTTGACGATGGTGGTGTTTTTGGGAATCACCACATTCTTCATCAACGCCTTCAAGGATTCCTTGCCACTTTTGGCTTCGTCCACCTCCAGGGCGACCAAACCCGAACCAGCGCCGAGCCGACCCAAACCTCTTTGTTGTAGTGCCAAACTTTTGTTGACCCTAGTTATCATTCTGATAACATTAGTCTTTCCATTTTTAACTGTCGAAGATGAGGATGAAGTTGAGCAACAGATCCTCATCGCTGCCTACGAAACTCACGAACTCTCGCCTATCAATATTTGCAATAACCATAGTCTTCTTCTTATCGGTTTTCCCGGACAACTGATCGTTCATTTTTCAGACCGCTTGCAGGCCCCCTCTAGCGTATTAGGAGACTGATTGCTCTATCTCAAAACAACTGGTAAATCGTCTTTTAATGCTCTAGACGAGGCCGATATCGCTTGGTCGCCTATAGTGTCTGTCACCATTTTTTCTGCGGTTTGCCGTAACTAAAGCGGCTTTCAGGCGTAAAATTTCGTGGGTTCTTTGAAACTGTAGGGGAAGTCATCGGTGCTATGGACATCCGGAATGCCACCAGTGAGGTTCACCCATAACTCCATTAGCTCCTCCCACATCGTTTCCTCTTCCTCAGGAGTGAGTATGACCGGTGAATTAACAGTAGGGGTTAGCAGACCTGACCTATTCTGGAACCACAGTGGATGGAAGCCCCCTCTCCAAAATAACCCTAGTATAGGATTGTCTCCGTTCTGATACTGGGGATGGGTGGTGAATAGGCTCCATATATCTCGTAAAGCGTCAGCGAAGAGCGTTCTACGCGTACGAATTCCTGCCACGTAATGCGGTCCTTTAAGGGCCAAAGGCAGGCCGTCACCAGGAACTCCGTAAAACAGTCTGTCCATCATTTCCCAGCCCGATATCGCTGGCTGGTCGTGCACACGGAGGTGGAAGTCGGTCTCATTTTTGGTGCCGACGTCGGTTTTGCTGGCCACAATGAAGCGCATAAGTTTTTCTCGCCATTCTTCCCTATCGGCTTGCGTCGATTTAGTCTCGCTCGGTTTGCGACTAGCGAATGACGGTCCTTGGCCGTTCTTCTCCTTCTTTCGACTCTGTCTTTTCCTACTCATTAGTTATCTTCCTCAAGATTAGCAATAATCATTTTTTTCTCCCTATCAGTTTTCCCGGGAAGTTGAAGATTCATTTCGTGGCCCGCTGGCAGATCACAGCCGATTCAAGTAAATTTGATTCGGCCCCTACTGTCTGCTGTAGGCGACGAGCACGTCAGCGTTGAATGGGGTTGCGGGAGGTCGACGATGGGGCAAAAAGACGTACGAAGCCATGCGGAATTCTTGAAATTACCATCGCATACGATTAGAATCTTTTTGGCGGCTGATCGACCTGACAACACGGTTGACTCAGTGTTGCTGAGCGAGCCTACGCTATGCTGTGTTTGGCGACGGAGCGGCGTAGGCTCGTTTCCACCCTAACGGGCCCGCTCTCTTGGGCTTCAGATGAGCGGCTCGGACCTGCCAAACTGCTGAGCCCCAAGTCCCATTTTCCGCTCTAGGTGGATTCGGACAGGCATAACACTCGGGCAAGGGGGTGCCCACGCACATTTCAGAGTTTTCGCGCCCAAGGCAAATGGGGTTATTCAACCGATATTCAAGGTAACATGGCTCGATATCCCGCTCCCACCCCTCCCATCGCCGATCGGCCTCTTGATGTTTGAGTGCGGCAGAAGATTTGTCCCCGAGTCTTGTAATTTGGTTCATGGCGCATACAGAGTCCATGTGGTTCCTCCTGTTAGTATTGGCTCCCTTAGTACCGAAGCGCAATCCGAATACGTCCCTGCGAAGTTTTTCCCTGACTTTGATGGAACGGTTCCGAAACGTTTGTCTCAAATGAGCGTGATTTCAGTTATGATGACGTACCATTTGTGTCATTGCAAGAGTAATATTGGTTAACTCATTGATACACGAAGTATTATCGTGTTGTAAAAAAGTGTAAAAGAAGTTTGATTGAGAATACTACTGATAGGCTACAGATTTTAGTACACCTCTTTTAAAATAGTTGTAATAGAAATTTAAAACAAATTACACTTATACTGCACCTTTAGGCATCTCAACACGTTGATATGACAGGTTATTATCGATGCTTTTTGTGTGCTGTTATCTGTAATTTGTTTTTACAGGCTGCCCTGTGATTTTTTGCAAGTTGGTGACAAGACTCTAGTAAACATTTATGAATCTTTTATAACAAACAAAAAAAATGGGCAGATGATTTTTTGGTATCAGCAATAAAAAGATTCATTATATTGAATGATTGAACAAAAAACAAAAAACTAATTATATTTAATAAGAGACAATGGCTTAGATTCTAGATTAATTTTAAAGGATTGGCACTCTTGGTTCAAATTCGTTGGTTTCGGTTCAGACAATTTTTTTTCTGGCGGACACACGTCGGCGCGCTCAGGACGATTTCAAAATTGGACAAGGTCAAAGTGAAAGGCAGCATTCCGCCGTCAGGAATGTGCTAAACACTATACTGGATGCCCTTTTCTTTAATTGTCGTCCATATGGAGCCCTCACCTATTGGAGTGCGCGCATGCCCCGGCCGAAGGAAAATAGAGCCGGGCCGAAAGCAAAATTTATCGAGGACGAGATTTTCGCTGACCCTTCCACTACCTTATTGGCCAAGTGTTCGTGAGATAAGAGCTGTATGGCCGATTATAATACTAATAATGACAATATGTTGGTGCTGTGTTGTCATTTAGAGGTTAGGCATTATCGTGTAACCCTCTATCACTACGCGAAGCATTACTAAGTTTCGCCCTTTTTGTATTGTCTGGTAGTCCTATAGTTTTGCCTTTTGTATGCCAACGGATTGATATTTGCCCGGAATAACGGGAGAAATAGGGTGTCGCGATTTCTTGTCAGAACTGAATTGAGTGATGCCAGACGGATAGCAATTAGAAAGGAATGGCCTCCGGTCCTCGAAAGGGGTACATGACGTTTGCCGAACGAGGGCGCCGCTACTTCTTGTCAGACACGATTGCAGTGAAACCAGATAGATATCGCGAGAAAGCGGCGGTTTCCAGTCCTCGTATGTGTACATCACGTTTGCCAAACGATGTATCCTTGAGGAAGGCGGGAGAGGGAAAAATCAGTATCCAACGTTGCCCCGATGGTCAATGAAATTTGAACTTTGTTCGTCACGGGGGGCAAGGTATGGAGATAGGGAAGTGAAGCACCGTGTTCTTTGCTTGGCAATGGCGGTCGGGACAGCGGTTCTTGAAAAATTTGGGTTCATCCGACAAGTGCGTACTTGATAGTACCAAGAAAGGAAGCGGATATGGGGCAAGCAAGTAGTGGACACACAGGGTAACCGGATCCCTTATGTCCGTGACAGGTGCTGTTCCTATGGCTCCATTTTCGGAAAAGTCCGCATCAGAAGAGCCTATTATCATTTTCCTGATTCGGTGGGGAGCTTTCCCTTGGGTGGGGATCTGAACTTGTCCTAAAGAGGCTACTCCTACCTGCTTCAGGAGTTCCCTTTCAGTTTGGCCTTCGCTATGGGCTATGACGATGCTAAAGAGGTTCTCCGTTCCTTCCTTGCTACAAAAATGCCGATTCGATCTTTGGAGAGAATTGTGGAAGACCTCTGCGATCAGGTTGGATAGATTCTATGAAGATAAACCGGCGCCGAACGGTTGTCCGGAAGCCGTGGTCACGGTCGCAACTGTAGACAATACCAATGTGGGCAATTTGAAGTAGTTCAGGTTCGAGATAAGTCCTTGTGTCACATGGAACAGACGGTCTTAATAGTTACCTGAAACCGACCAAATCGGTATAAGAAGAGCGTTGTCATTCGTAAGCCCACTACAAGCGAAGTCGATCTCGGCGCCCGCGACAAGCCCGGAAAGAAGAAGACGGCCACGTGATCTCAACCTATGTGACTCCGCGCCGCCTCCGGACGCCTGACGAAATCGTGTGGGAGATGTCGGATGAGGGTGACTTCCATCCCAGGCCCAAACTTCAGAGCAAGATTACGTGTGATAGTCTCACAGACGGTCCGGAAAAAGACGCTTGGACTATTGAAGAAAGGGGTGGATCAACGATTGCTGCAAGGTAACGACCTGGTCTGTGTCCTGGACGGTGAAGGTTTTCTCTGGGCGTAGATCTACGCCTGTTTCCTCGCAGCTTTTTTCGGTACTGGATATTTTTCATGTCCTGGAACACCTGGGAAAAGCGACCCTGCTTTTTCATTATGAGGACAGCCCACAAGCCAGAGAATTAGTGACCGAACGGCTATGAATGCTTCTCCAAGGAATGGTCGGCAGGATGATTGGAGGGCTAAAGCAGAGGCTCACCAAACACGAGATGTCGAACGCTGCCCGGCACAGTCTCAAACAGGTCATCGGATATTTGGACCGGAACCGGAAACACATGGTGTACAGATCTTTCTGGCCAAAGGCTATCCAATGGCCAGCCGGGGTTATTGAAGGGCTCGCCGAAAGTTCATAAACGACAGGTTGGAACCCACAGGAATGGGTTGGACCATCCACGGAGGTAAGAGCGTCATGCGGCTCCGGGCCGTTCAGACCAACAAACAAAGATTGGGCTTCCTTCTGGAAGCGCCATCGCCGGTGAGAAAGGCGAAGACTATACGGGATAGAGGAAAGCCGTTCCATGTAGTTCCGGGATCATGGACCACAGCGGGCAGCACAGGCCTTGATACGAAATAGCGGCACCTTCAAGTTTAGAGAGTAAGGTCGCTAAAATTTTCGCCACAAGTTCTTTTCCGGGTATCCTTTACGTCATCCCAATTAATATCAACTTGCTTTGCCGGCTCGGAATGGCCGTGACGCGCTCATGCGCGTACCATTGCTTTCATGAAAGTCATCCGCACTCGATTTTTTTCAAAAAGCAAAAGTTTTTGTGGGCGATTTTCGACCATTAATTGGGGCGCGACGCCCCAATTGTGGTTTGGCTCAACGCATCGGCACCTCTATGCAGCCGATATTGCAAGGTAACAGAACTTGACAAAATATCACTTGTATGATGATACGTTATTGCTATCCGGCTGTAATGGTTACTCAAATATGCCATTGCAATGTTGACAAGCCGACCCTGTTGCTATATATTCCAACCATACTCAATTCAATTTTGTTTCTTTCTTCTTGGAATGCTTGACGTTCACGGTATGGACGTCAAAAACACCACAAAACATAATACCTGCGTCTAGGGGCTATGGGAATTGGTCTGTCTTCAGAAGGACGGGCTTATGAGTACGCGAGGAAGGAGGGTGGCGGAGTAGTTATAGGGCCGCTTCCAGATTTGCATCGACTGAATAATCGGAGGGACTTTCGGGTGAACAGCGGCCAGAATTGACGGATATTTTGTGGAGCGCTTGCTTCGACAAGGAAAGCCTATTGGCTTTTTCGCTTATTAAGCTCGGAGCAAACGTTAACGACCGCAATGGCCGGTGGACGCCCATCACCTCGACAATAGCCGACTTTCCAATGCTTGTTCATCAGTGTTGAATTATGGGGCGAAGCCAACCGAGCCAGATGAGTGGGGACGCTCTCCGCGGCATGTGGCCGTGGAATACAGTGAATACGGTTTGGTTAGGAGACTTATTAAGATGGGGGCGGATGTAAAGGCGAGGAAAGGCCAGGGGCGCCCCGCCTTTGGAAAATCTTCGGAAATGGGGATACTTCCGCCATAGAGCTGTCCATTAATAGAGCGGATTTTGTTGAGGGCCGGAGCGCAATAATGGCGGCGAAGGACCTGCCAGGAGCAACGAAATGGAAGGTTGAACGGGTAGGGGTGGTACCTACGCTGCCTAAGATCTACGGCAAGGGGAGATTTCACGTGGGCGAACTCCACGGCAAGAACTACATCTTGGACACGTCGGAACTCCGCGAGTGGATTCGGGTTCTTGAAGAGCCGACCGATTGTTATATTCCTGTTCCGGCAACCCCGGTGGTCGGCCCTGCAGGAGAGTTCGGCGCATGTGATGATCTCAAACTGGAACGCAATCAGCAGGCGCTTCACTTCAACGGAGAATTCGTTCACACCAAATCCAGTCCATTGACTAGCCCAATTGAAGTCGGGACCGTCGTGTCTTTCGGTGTTAACGAGGCTGCTCACATCTTGAAATGCTCGACGAAAACGGTGCATAATCTATGTAGGAAAGATCTTCTTCCTTTCCATTGGGTAGGCAATAAGCGACGCTTCACGGCCGCTGATATTAATGAGTTTCGCAGCACTTCGCGGCGGAAAATTGGCGAGAGCGCCATGCCGCTCTCAACCTCGACCGATTTAGGAAGTAAGGGAGGTGGTAAGCGAAAGAGGAGGGATCAGGGCTCAGACGCTGAACGAGTCACGCTCAGGGAGGTGCGTGATTTATGCCAGCGATAGAAAAGCAAAAAGAGGGCTATTCCTTAAGGTTTCGACCTTTTGGGAAACAGATCCGTGTGAATGTTCCAGTCAATTCTGAGGACCAGGTATACGAGATTAAGGACATTGTCGAACGGGCGTGCAAATTGGGTGACTTCTCCAGACTAGATCGAGTTTGCAGGATGGTGTCGCAGGCCGCTTTTGTGAAAAGCGGGTTTGCTGTTCCGCAAGAGCTTCAAGAGGAAATATTCAGGCCGACCGAAGCGCAAGAGGAGCTCACACTGTTTGAGGCGGTCAAGATTTTCTTGAACTATCCTTCAGTGAAGGGAACCCCGGCGCAAGAGAGACACGTTTACACTCTCACCCATGCCTTGAATATCTGGAAGCGAAACACTCCGGTGAAAGGGATTTGGGTCGACGATATTCGTCATTACATGGCTCAACGTCAAGCATCGGATCGCGTGAAGAAGAACGGAACCCTGAATCGGGAACGGAGCACACTTTCCAGTTTTTTCCCGCGTCATGGTGGAGCTGAAGATTGTGGATCAAAACCCTGTGAGTTTAGTAAGGCCCCTATCCGAAAAGGACGGGGAGCGAGAGGTATACATTTCATATCAGGATTTTCGGGCAATCGTAGACTATTCTGGGTCCAAATTCCCATGGTTGGAACCCATAATTCAAACGATCTATTTCAGCGGTATGCGAAGGGGTGAAGCCCTTAAGCTGACTCATAATAGGCTGTCTCTGGAGCGCCGGCTTTCTTATTTCGGACCCGACGATACTAAGGAGAGGGCAAGAAAAAGGGTCCCTGTCCATAAAGACTTAATGGACGCGCTGAAAAGGGCAGTCGATGTCAGCAGGAACCACGATCGGATTTTTCTGATTAACAACACCGACGGAAAGGGCCTCAGGCCCCCGAGCAAAGACAGCCTCAAGAACCCGTGGCGGAAGATAATGGCCGCCCTCAATTTGACGCCTCGACCACGGCTTTCGGATCTGAGACATACGTGGAAGCGGAACGCGTTCATATCAGGGATTCCTGAGCGCATTTCAGAATCAATCATGGGCCATTGGCAAAGTGAGAAACCCGTCTCTCGGCGATACGGTTCCTGGCTGTCTGACGAACAGTTGATCGAGGCGATCGACATGCTACGGGTTGACAATGGTCCCACTCACATATGGGTCTAGAAAGTTGTTAGGAATTATTCCTGTTTGTGACAAGTTTGTGACAACTATTTTTGACAAGAAAAAAGGCCATGCTGTAACATGACCTAAGTCCTTGATATTAATGGTAGGCGGGAGAGGATTTGAACCTCCGACCCCTGCCGTGTGAAGGCTTATAACCGGCTAATCCCAGAGCCGTCTTGCCGAGATTCCCCTGTCAAATCAATACACATCGAACCCTATCGGCGCCCATGAGTTCTCATCGGGTAGCCAAAAGGGGCCAAAAAAGTGCCAAAAGTTTTCAGGCCCTTGAACTCCTGTGAGCCCAAGAAGCGGGAACAAAAATTCTCTACACCTAACCGGAGATCGTCAATCACGATCACTTCCAGAATGCCGCCTTCTGTGAATTTAAGCAGACTTCGTCTTGACGTGCAAGTTTATGTGTGCATATGACCCCTTAAGAAACACGCAAGGACAACAAAATGTCGGATTTTATTCTGCCCAACCGCATAAACATGGCCATTCGATCCATGCTTCTCAGACAGAAACTCGCCGTCTCTTGTTTTCAGATCGACGAACGAAATATTCGGATCAATTTTCGTGAAACAGTGTATATCTTGCCCTATGAGCGCATGAATGACGTACAGAAACACTGTGATGAGTTGCACAAGGTTGGTCCGGGATTCTTGGCTTTGGTCAAGCATCCTGATGAGTTCATTGTTTATTTGGGCGAAAATGCATATTTCCATATCGTCCAGCACGAAAACTGGGACCGTTGGGCTCGCGACCTTAACTCTCCGAATCTACAATACCACGAAGTAATGCAACTGGTCGCTTTGAACGCTTTGCCCCGCCTGGAAGATGATAATTGCCTAACCGAGGCAAACGAGGATACAGTCGCAGAGGATGCGAATTACAGTATTTTCAGGCCACTTGCATGAGAAATAGTAAAGCGAATGATGGGCATGTCCTTAAGGTCATGACCCGCGTTCGGATTTATTTCTAGATAACTTGAGGTTCTCATATCCTTCGTGTGAAATCGTTTGGGTCCTCCTTGTCAGCTTCCCTTAATACGGTCTCCACAAGGGGTCTAATTTTCTCCTCACGCTCTCTCCACTTCCGCCTTCGCCCTCTTCTTTGGCCCGTTTTTCATCTTCGCTTACGTGACGTATACAAAGCCTGAGTCCATGCCTGAAAGTCCTCAATTCGTTCAAGCACCTTGAGGTTCCGTTAGCTGAGGCTCACTCCTCTACACTGTGGATCCAATTATCGGAAAGCCAATCTCCTCATTTTCGGTGAAATACAACACAAAGGGGTGCGTATCGACCTTGAACCCGTTTGTTACGGTCGGAGGTTCTGCCTCAACCGGAATCCCTGAGACAGGCGGAATAACAAATAGGGCTGCCGACCATTATTGTGGCAAAAGCTTAGCAGTTGGGTCAGCCTCGCTCTCTAGAACTTTTGTTTCCACACGTTATACGTCGAAGAAGTGGATCTTCTCGACCGAGTAATCCATCTGATACAATGGTGGGTAGCCTATTGAATTAAGAAGTGCTTTCAGCACGTTTCGTCTCTGGTTCTGTTTTTCTTTAGCCGAAGAAGCGTGCACACGAGCCCCACGAGGGTGAGGAGTAGCCACAAGGTAAAGCCCACTCCGCTGCCTCCGACATCACCAATCAAGACCCCCACAGCAAGCCACATGATAGTGAGGCCTATCCCGCTAAATACGGCAAGTATAACCCTCCCGATAGACCAGGTAACGGGTACGCTTGTATCAACCCTGACCTCTGAGGCTTTTTCCGTGAACGCTGCCTCAACTTCCTTACTGGTGGCGATTGGTTTCCTCGAAACCGTCGGCGTCCTGGTCGCGCTGAGCAGATCGCTGTATGCGTCCGATTCGTAAAAGGCCTTCAATGCCCGAATTCGCCTGACAGTGTAGGGGTGAGACGCAAATAGCTCTGTGAGCTTGGTGAGACCGTCTTGATCCAACTCGTGGAGTTGGTGCAGCAGATGATCCAAATTCATCTTCTTAAAAAGTTCTTTTCCCACTGTCAGTTTTGCGAGAGCAGAGACTGCATAAACTAGATCGTGACTGGCTATCAGCCCACCTCGGTCGGCCGTGTACTCAGCCTTTCTAGACCAATGAAGCATTATGAAGCCTAGGAGGTCCGCAACTACCGGAACGTGAACAGCGCCCTTTACATTTGCCAAAGCGGTCCATAAGGTGTGATGGCATTTGATGTGGGTGAGTTCGTGGCCCACAATAAACTTCAACTCTTCTGGGGTCATGGCCTCAACGGTGGCTGAATGTAGCACGACGCTTTTCTTCCCTAGAAAGCCTAGGGCATATGCGTTGATGACGGGGTCCTGGATCACGAAAAAGTCTTGGAAATCCATGTCGAGGCATTGCGCAGCACCTGTCGCTACCTCGTGAAGCTCGGACAACTGATGCTGGGAAGTTCTTACGGAGTTCCCCAGAAGTTGCCCCTGCTTCACTTTGATCACGGCAGCAATTATGAGCAGAAAAATCATCACCGTGCCAAAACTCGACCGGACAAGGAACAGCAATACGAAAGCCATGGAAGCGAGGGTAACGTAGAGGGATGCAATTTCACCATGAACCCGGATGTCTTTCGGAAAAATACGCTTGTTCCTGACGGCTCCGCCTATCCCGCCCTCGGTAGTGGACGCCTGATCAGATTCAGGCTTTGTGGAATCATCGCTACTCTTGTCTCTAGCGTCAATTACGGACAGCCGGTTTTTACTTTGAGACAAGTAAGCGGCTCGTGCCTCCAGTTCATCAGGGAACAAGTGTCCTCCTTGAACCAGTCTCCCGAATAGATCTGCAAGCTGGTTCTTGGACACACCAAACCTGGTCATCAACTCGGAGTCATCAAGACCTTCCCTAACGGCCTTGACGCAAGCATTAATCTGTAGCCGGACTGTATTGCCAAGCATTGTCGACTCCATCCATCTTTCTCAAAGCGAATCCTCAATAACACATGCTTTCAATGGTACGTTTCTTCGGTCAAACGAACACCGTGGGCCAGTACGTCTGCACGGTGAGTGCATTTGACCTGATCCACTCCTTGCGTCAGCCCGTCACCCTCAGATTGCTCCAAAGTCATCCGCCCTGAAAACTCTCCGCCGACCTTTCGAGGAAGTTAATAAAGATCAATCCCTGGTAACTTCTCAATAAACTGTGGGCAGAATGAGAAATAAGTCTTGTAAAACGGCTAATTGAGAGGGCTTTCAGTCCTCACTTTTTCAAATTACCCGGACTCATGATAAATTACTCCATGACGACAACATCACAGAAAGACTTGAGGGACGCCGAGTCGCAGCCCGACGCAATAGTTTCTTCGATTGGCATTTCCACTTTCTTAGCACGATCGCCTTCACGCAGGCCTGCCACGATGCGTGAAGCATCTGTATACCGACGACAGATTACGTCGTTCCTGCTCTGACCGAGATTCATCATGGTCCGCACTCCGTGCCTATGGACTAACGCCCGTCTGCAAGTGTAGGCATTGCTTTGGCCAAGGATTGGCCTGCCTCTACCACACCCATGAGGTTGCCGTACACAGAGTTGACCCAGCTTAGATCCAATCCCACAGCACTAGACGCAGATTTGCGCTCGTCTGTGATTTCTTTGTCTGTGATTCTTGAGAAACCCTTAATGGCCGTGATTAAGCTGTTTTTACTTTGGGGTTTTAGAAGGTCTTTGAATCCCTTAGATTGGCAGAATTGCTGTATCAAGAGGACGGCTTCATAATCACGATCGCAAAAGAACGGAAGGATCGGCCCGTCCTGTTTATTCAGTAACGAAGAACCTTTTGGGAGATCAATATGGGAGTTGTTCCCCAGCTCCCTGCAAGCAGTCAAGAACTTGAACCCATCGAAGTCATGGCTAAACTTATCCACCCTACTTATCTGCTCTTTTTTTTCGTTGAGCGCAGTTCTAAGTGCGGCTATCTGAGCAGCCAGGTCGTAGAACCCTTTCCTGATAAGGATGATACGTGACGAACTGGAGCATTCTTGGCGCTCTTCTCCAAACCAGCTTCTCAGAATTCCAAGAAACTCCTGTTGTTTAACAAACGCCCAAGGCCTATACTGCATTCCGTTCCTGGGTTGCCCTGCTTCACAAACGCCTCTCTGCTCTATTTCCACCTCAAAATTGTCGACGCCCAGATCATTGCGAAACGCTTGAGCCAGATTGTCATATTTTGGCCTGGTGGTATCTTTGCCCCGGTCCGACGAGGGAGTGGAGGCACCAAGCGCGGATGCTAGTAAATGGTGTATTTCAACCCGCAATTCGCTGTTTGTCTGATCACCGTTTTTAGCAAAGTATTCACTCATGCATCCCAAGAAAGCAATCATTGCTGGACTAGCCTTCGGGCCTTCTGTCCCTTTGCTACCACACAGGAGATAGAGACCCGAAAAAACACTAACCATAAATAGGCCAACTACAAGAAGCTTCTTAGGTAGCCGCATCAGATGCGGAATAGTAGGCAGCAGGCCCATAAACACTGTGTCAGCGGTCCATTCGTCAAACTTGCGACACTTCAGGAGGACGTCAGCTTGTGTTCGTTTGCCACCTTTCTTGATCTCATCCACGACGATGTCCATCTGTCCTGCCATTTCTTCCAGTCTCGCCTTAATGACTTCCATTTTGTTTTTGCTGAGCTTCCGTGTGTCAACGTTGGCAAGCACGAGGATCTCAATTCCGTTTCGTGTCCCATCCCAGTGGGTGACTTTCCTCTCATTGCAAGCCAAGTAGTCTTTTCCCTGCGTTTGACTCCGTGCGTTCCGGACAAACCTTATTGCGTCGTCCAACGTCATGTCGGAACCGGCGGGGATAATACACGGGGAGTCGATCTCCGGAATTCGCTGGGACATCCCTATTACGATCGGTTTTTTCATTTGTCTTTGCTCCAAGGTCTCAAAATCGGGACAGTCGGAAGCCCTTCAACCCGTAATACTACAGTGCACTTGGCACCGTCTTCTCCTGACAGAGCCCAACGGTAGCCACTGGCGATCTCTTTGAGGCTCAATCCATTGAGAGATCCGTCTCCCTGTAATCTCGTTTTCCACCAAGCCTTGACCTCAATTCTGGCATGAAGATTCACCACGTCATCCAGCTTGGCTTTCCATGTGTATCTGCCGACGTTACTTGTGGTAGATCCCTTTGTCGATTTCACTGGGTATTCACGTATGACCTCTTTGCCATTCATGGTGAGTTTGATGTCATTGTCAGGCTCTCCCCAGCTATTTTCCCATATGATTTCACTCAGGGTGAGGGTAAGATCTAATTCTCCCTTGAGGCGCTGCTGATATTGCTTAAGGGCTTCAGCCTCAGGCAACATGCATTTTCGTGGCGAAGCGCTGAGATACTTGTCGGTGCGTGAATCGTCCGCTTTGTTTTCAAGCATATGCTCATAAAGAAAGCGGTCAACGTTGTCGTCATAGACACTCTTCCATTGGCGGCATTTCTCTTGAGCGCCATCGGGCAAGAGGACCGAAGGAGTCTGCTGACAATCATTGATCAACTCGGCGATCTCTGGTCTATTATCCTGGATCTTGAACATGCCGAGTGTTGAGAGCGCTGCTTCCATTCGTGAGAGCACGTTTTTCTTGTAGGTCTCCAGAGGAAGCGAACACTGAGCGGAAATCCACGGCTCTGCCTTGCTTCGGGCTTCCGCAAACTTTCCTAGACCCAACAGATTAAAGACATCTTCTTCGGCCTGGGCACATGTCGTTTTCATCTTGTATTCATCTAATAGGGCTTGGGCCTCGATCAAGTGTGTTCCGTTTGGCATGAATTCTTGTACTTTTCCGCACGTTCAGCCTTTTCTTTCAGCGTAGGCCCAATTGCGACCGTATCCCAGCGCATTTTATCCAATTGGCCAAATACTGTATTTTTCCACATCTGACCCTTGCTGGTCTTAGGCAAGAATAGGATGCGCATGGCCCAATGCCGATACCACGAATCGTTGATGTATTTCGTCAGCCAATCATGAGCCCGGCCAAGCTCCTGTTCATCCTTCCCAACGCTATCGATGATCGTTCTTATCGGGCGGAATTCGGATTGATCATAGGTGAGCTCAATTACCAATGTAGCCGTTAAGAAGACGGTCAGCAGTATGGCACAATGCCCAACAAAGATGACCTTCCATAGCCTAAGAGCAGCAGAGACCGCTGCCTTGTGCTTCAGGGCAACTGAGGCCGCTGTGTCGTGCTTATGGGTACCCTCAGTAAGTCGGGAAAGCAACCTCTTGCCTCGTTGAACCTGTTCCCAAGAAACGGAAGGAACGATGCACTGCCACCACTTTCTGGCGAGTTTGCCTTTTTCTGTGAGCTTGGCAAAGTCTACGTCGTCCCGCTGCTTAGTAATCCATACGAAAGGTTCTAGGAGATAGAAAGGCACCAAAGGCCAGTGATTACGTGGTACTGGTTTTCCGTAATCGTTGTCAGGCATCGCACATATTCCGAGGGCGCTCACAGGAAATATTCGAAAGTCCCCCTCCCTGAGCCCTGCTTTGAGAGTCGCACGGAGATTGGCGTGAGGAAGGTTCTGGTTTCTGAAGAGCCCATTTAGTTCCTTCTTGATCTCGCTGATATTACTATACTCAAGGAGCTCAGAGCCCTTTTTGTCCCATTTATTAACTAGAAGGGCCACAGGAAAATCAAGTGGCTCGCTTTTCTGCTTATCAAACTGTCCGGTAATGAGAGCAAAAGCTTTTGCAAGCTTAGTCGCCGCATCGAACGCCTTCTGCCTTTCTTCATCGTTGTCCGAGCTCTCTTCGGGAACCTCCAGGAGTACAAGAAGGCCGTCCATGTCGGCAATTCTTGCCCTGAGTTCTGCGGCTATTTTCTCCTGAGCCATGGCTGGATCAATATTCCCGCCTGCGTAGTCGATGAACTCGATTTCGAATCTGCGTTCAGGCGTTCCAAAAGCGTATCGAAACACCGGCGGCGGTGAGACCTGGCCAGTGGGAGGGGGCAGCTCACGGTTTCTGATGGCCTCCACACCCTGGTTTATCCAATCCTGTCCCATATGGAGCCGGGCTAACCAACTCTTGGGATTGCTTTTCTTGGGCAGCGGAGTTCCTACAGGCACGAAATCAGAAGTATATCCTTTTGGGTGCGCTACTTTGGGCGCTGCGAGTGCTGCAAGAATGCAGGATTTTCCCGCGGGAAAGCCCAAACAACGCCAATTTATACGGTTTTGACACTACTCACCTCCGCAGTTATCCTACTAGGATCATGTTTCTACGACCTCCGTGAGAAGAACCGTTTGAATCCGCGGATCCACAAGGAACGGGAGGTTGGGATCAGAATTGACCCAACTAACAGAAAAACCACTGTCATCCCAATAGCGTAGGCGCTTTTAGTTCCGCTGAAATAGGTTTCTTTTGCCGCGTCTGTAATCTTGTCCACAGCGGAATCCGACCCTTGTCCGATCCCCCGAATTGCGGCGGCGGCGGTGTTCCCTGCAAGTTCGGTCAAGTGTTTGAACCCGTTTTCGGTAAGACTGCCCATGGTGTCTTGGAAGGTTTCTGGGGCTATGAGATAAGCTGCCAGTGCGCCACTTGCCAGCCATTTACCCCAATGCGGAACCACGTACTTGTTCCAGAATTCCCATGACCCTCGACCGAATTTCGTCATCGCACTTCCGAAATCGGCGAGGGTTACTGCACGCACTCCCGTAGGCACCACTAGAGTTCCCGACTTGATCGCTGATTCCAACCGCATCGCCCCAAAGGCAGCATCCTTCCCATGGAGACCAACCGCAGTAACAAGCTCAGGTCCACCTGATTGAAGGAGTCTCCCTCGCAAGGCTAGGTCAGGCAGCGCTTTTTCCATGGTCTTGCCCCCACGGCACAATATCAGAGCAGTTTCCTGGGCTGTGGGGTCCAGCTTTGCTATGTCATGCAGCAGGACCTGATTCTCACGTTCTAGGACTCCTGTAAGCAACCGACTCACCTCTGCCTTCCACACGGCTTCTCTTGAAGCTCCTTTGAGCTCTTGAGGTAATTTTCCAGAGCTCTTGAGTTCTGCCTCGATGGCTTCAGGAATCGCTCGAGATTTGGCTAATCTTCTCACTGCTTCGTCGTTGACGTGGAGGGGGACATTGTCGCTCACTTTGGCGGTCCGGCGGATTAGCTTTGCCCAAAAGTCCCAACTCCCTGCAAGAGTCTCATAGTAGGAAACAATTAGAATCGAAAATGTCAACATCGGAAGCAGACTGTATCTGCTCAACTGATAACCTAACTTGAACATCTGGACTACTCCGCACTAAACGTGATGGTGTTGAGCGCTTTGTTATGACAATTGCCATGGCATTTTGGCCCGTTGTCGCCCTTCATTCCTGACTCACCGTTTGACTCTGGTATCGGTCGCATTGGTTAGCCACCAGGCTGCCACGTGTTTTTGCCAGATACTCTGTTCGTCGACCGTTTTGCGTGCTAGTTCAAGAGCTCCTTGGGTAACATCCCGAACCGGTGTCGATTCTACAATCGCTCCAAACCCCAGTTGATTAGCTGTATTTTGTAGGTATGCTGCTATAGGATGTGGGATTAAATTCACTGGATACAAGACCACTTTTGCGTCTCCACGCATGAACAACCGTGCATCCATACCAGTAACTCGTTTGAACGTATTGCACCCGATTTTAGAGTGCTTGAACACAAGCTGTAATGGCTGTGTAATGTCGCAAGCTGTTTTTGTCTTCAGCAATGCCCCAATTTTATCAGCAGCTTCTGTCCATCCCAATGAAAAGGACTGAGGTAAGAGACTTCGTTCTAGTCTTTCTTTTCCTCCGGCTCCGGCGGTTTTGACGATGCGATCCAGAGTCTCCGTACCGACCCTTTTTTCTAAATTGGTCATCGCGTTCTTGGTCAATGTCGTTCTCATGGCGCAGGCCTCTGATTCTGCAGCGTTGACAAGGACTCGGCCTCCTTTCAAAGGACCTACCCAGAAAAGGGCTACATCAAGACCACCCCAGATTATGTCACCAGCGGATGGATCTCGCCCTTGAGTAAGTTTCTTACTCACAACATACACGTTGTACAAAGGAATCCAGCTCTCAATCCCTGCCTGATCTCTGCCCAAATACTGGTTCATTTCCTCGCAGAGGCCGGCATCATTCATCTGTCCATATTTTTTCAGCTGTTGGTTGTAATCTTTACCCTCGTTCTTGATTGACAAGAGACTGCCGACCGCTGCCCGCAAACAGTCGTCTGGCAATCGTCGTCGAATTAGCCCAAAAAAAATCGGGTCGCCACGAAATTCGTCCAAACCCGCGACCGCCCAATTGTCGCTTTGCAGCAAAAGTTGAGCCACTCTATGATGAAGGTCCTGGGGATAAGATTTCTCTCCGAACAACATGTCGGCGGGAAACAGTCCACACTTCCTGACGAGAGCCTCTCCTTCGGGCAACCGCAACAGATCCCAGATTCTTGAATCCCACAAATAGTGGGTCAAGGGCTCCTTCTTTTCTGCGACGATGGCAAAGAGTTTAGGCCACAAATCAGTCCGAAAGTGGCGACGGAAGTCCTCATCTGTTGCCAGGCGTTCACGAATTAGTCGTCCCTGACTCACCAAGAAAGTCAAAATAGACGCCAAGTCTTGATCATTCCCGGCAAGACGCTCAGCCACAACTTGTCGGACCCATTGCTCGTACTCGTCGTTTCCTCTGCCTCGCCGATTGAACAAAAAAACAGTTTCGCTTCCCAGTAGACCCCGTTTATTAAGAGCCGCAATGAGATCTCCGTCCCTGCTGAGAGCCTGAGCAAGGGCTTCAGCATCTTCAGGAGCAGGGTGCAGCACGAACAGATTTGCAGCTATGTTGTAGTCCCGGTCTTTTGAGAGCGCCTTGGCAATGAGTTCGGGGTGATCGGCTCCAGCAAGCAGCCCTGCCGTCTCGGGGCGCTGCTTCAGTAGCGCCCAAAGGTCTTTACTCCCTCCAAGACGACGCAATGTGGTTAACTGATTCTGAAAAAGCTGGTCATCCTCTTTCTTGAGCACCCCGAACCATTCAGCGTTAATGGACACTACTGATTGAGCTGCTTCTTTGTCCCACCCTGACCTGAGCAAATCGTTTGTCACATCCTGTTTGAAGTTCTCAAATTTGGCATCTGAAGCGATTGATTTCGCAGTCCCTCCAGCATCCGATCTGCCAATTCCTTGCGTGAAGGCTTTTCCTGCCGGTTTGTCTTGGCATCCGGCACCAAAGAGAACCCCAAGTAGCGCTGTCATGACAAAAAACGATTGGGCCAGCATCCGGGGCTTTTTTCTCGGGGTCATCTCCTATTCCTTCCGTTAAATTCTTGGAACTCTAACCATCGATACATGGAAACATTCTTAACGGGATTGACAGAGGGACAGTCCTTTAATCAATACGTACTATTATGATAGGGATAAGTGTCAGATCAGGACACACGGCCCGGATTTCTTCGCTTCTCCTGTCTTGGTCATTGCATCCGTCTCTGACCCATAGCCCTTCACGGATGTTTCCAGCTCGTGAAGTATTTGCTCTTTCAAGGAAATTGGCTGTAAACCTTTGCCGCAGACCCGAACCCCAAAACCCAAGAGATGACCTCATAGTTGATAGGCACTTCTAACGTCAGGACCAGGCTTCCGTCTTTTTGCTCTCTTATTTCCTGGGTAGGGTGCCAGATCCGCTCTTTTACCACTTGCGCTGCGCTCGCCCTGAACCATACGCGTACCACCTCGGGCGCTCCGGTCATCACTCGAAAGGCGGTTTGCAGATACTGGTCCAAAGAGAAATCTTTAGGGAACTCAAAGGACTCTTCCAAGACGTTGAGTTCATTGATCCGGTCCATGGAGAAGGTCCGGACTTCTTCGCGCAGATGGCATAAACCTATTAGGTAGAAGGATCCATTCATTGCCCACACTTGGTATGGGTCTACCCGTCTCAAGGTCTCTTTTCCCGTAGACAATGCGGAATACAGGATTTTCACCGTTTCTTTTTTTCGCCGTCGCGTCACTCAACGTCGCGATAATCTCCCGCAGGGCTCCATAGTCCTTACCGGAGCCAAAGCCCACCCGTACCCTAGCGGAGATACTATCCAAATAGCGCATCGTCTCAGGAGGCAATGCCGCTCTTACTTTGGACAAAAGGGATTCAATGCTTTCCTGAAAGATCGTCCCCTCAAAAACTCTTATAATATCGCGGCTCATGTGGAGAGACATCAGTTCGGTGGCGGTGAATGGTAAGGGAAGATTAGTGCGGAAACCATCCATCAGCTTCCAATATGAACTCTTCTCTACTTTCTCAATGTAGAGAGGGAATCCCGCTTCCTGGATAGCTTCAAGATCTCTGTAGATTGTGCGTACATGGGAGTCCAGAGACTCGGAAATTTCAGCCGCAGTGAGCCCGTGCTTTCTGGCCTCCAGAAGGCGGATAATTTTCCACTGGCGCGCAAGCTGCTCACCGCACATATCACACCCCCATTTCTCTGGAGTTATCGGTAGTCCGTTTAGCACACTATCACATACGTGAGCTGTATGTATACGCGTAAATTAAGCTCCCGGAGTCCTATTATTCATACGCCCCCTCCGGTAAGACTCTAAACCTCCCTCAATAGCTCATTTGATGAACTCGAATGGATGAAACCATCTTTGGGAGCCTTTAACAGTTTTGCCTTTAAGGCGGCCCGCACAGAGAAATTCTGCAATCCAACAAAAAAACTAAAACTCGTGTGACCGGATCTGACATTCACGCCGCTTAGACTACGGACATGAAGGAACAACCGACTAAGCTAAAGGGGGGCAAAGACCATGCTCGGAGAATCTGGGGCCGATCAATCCCTTAAACAGTTTTTATCTCTTCCGCACCCCCTTCGGTCGTTGTGCTCTCATTCACCTTGGATCTGCCATGAGATCTCAGGATTAAACATCAGGGGGGACATGACCGACAAGGGTAACATCACCGACCTTGGCATATGCCCTGGAGGCGCTCCGGGTGAGCCCATCACCATCCTGTTAATCGATGACCTGGACTCGATAGTCGATGTGATGGCAGAAGTCCTCGAAGCCGGAGGTTATCGAGTGATTTCAGCTTTGTGCGGACAAGACGGACTAAGTATGTTCCGCGAAACCCCGGTGGACGTAATTCTTTGCGATCTGTGCATGCCGCAGATGGACGGATGGGAAGTGGCTAAAGCGATCCGCAATGCCAGTGAGGAAAAAGGAGTTCCTAAACCGCCTTTTCTTCTTGTCACAGCATGGGCCGACCAGATCTGTGGAGACAAACGGCTCTTAGAATCGGGAGTTGACGCTGTTCTCGGAAAGCCGGTCACTTTTCTCGAATTGTCCCAGGCGATTGAAATGGCTCTCCAAAAGCCCGGCCAATAGAGGCCAAAACACTTACAAAAGTTCAACCAGTGGTGTTCAGAAAGTAAACGACGCTGTTCGCCACATTCTATTCAAAAGGAGGATTTTGAGATGGGTCATTATCTTACATATGTGTTGGTCCCCGAGGCCACCATTGACCTTGCCGAGCTTCGTGAAAAGGTTGTGAAATCCCATGATGCTTCCGTTAAGGCTACTGAAGCGGATAAAGAAGGAGGGGCTGGAGATACAGGCCCTTCAAAGACTCAAGGATTCTTACAACACTATTTCAGATTGCTTTATGTCTCAGAAAACGAGTTGGCTGATGTAAAAGGAATACCAATCGAGGATAAGGTAGCATTTCTCCTGAACCCATACTACACGGGCCTGAGAGTGAGCGCATATAGGAAGGAATGCGACTGTGTTTTCGACAACGCCATGGAAAGAATAGCGCCACCAACCGAAGGAAAATCGGAAGTATCTTTTTGTGACTTCAACAAGGACGAGTTCTCCAAGAATGGTTTCGAGCTGGCATGGAGAAAAAAGCTTATGGAATTCGGAACCCCTGATCCTGATTGCCCGGAATGTCACGGCTCCGGAACATTGCTTTGCCGAGAGAATCCTCAGCCCAAATGGGACGAGTGGAATATTGGAAGCGGTTTTGCTGAGAATATTCTCAAGGACTGCGTCAAAGAGGAGACTGATAACTTGAGCATAGTGCCTGTTCGGGAATTGGATTTGGAGAAGGTCCCCAGGCCCAATCACATTGTAACTCCTGACGGGAGCTGGCTCTCTGATGAGGAGCTAATCTGGTCTTCCAGAGCACGCGTCGTGGATAATCAATGGGAAGAAACCGTCCAAGCAACCCTGAAAGAACACGCCGACTCTACGCTGGTGGTTGTGAACTTACATTATTGATTCGTTTAGGCCTAATCCACAGGAATGAGGCTCGTGGCAGTCTCATTCCCAAACTACATTCCCGAAATGGGCAAGATAACTGGCCACTTCAAGAGGTTGATGACGCTGATCTTTTACAGGCCATAGTCCCCCGGCAGGTGCTACCGTAACTGCGCTCTACCTATGGGATCAGCAGATTTCCGTATTTCGGGCAACCCGTTGTTGTTTGATGATGTACGCCCATCCAAGAAAACGTTTTAAGAGCATCTTTTCCAAGCCTCCTAACCTAAATAGGAGAGGTGGAAGCAGTAATCGTTTAACCATGAGGTGCAGTAATGCCGAAACATATCTCCTTTTCCGAGGACGCCGAGCACTCCGTTTCCAACGTCTTGAGCCGAGTCCATGAGAAACAAGAAGCGTTTAAAGCAAGTCTCAAGAGCCTAGAACGATTTGAAGAATTGCTGAAACAGCTTAGGAATTACGTTTCTCGGGGGTGGCCCCTTCATGTGCTGGATCTGCGGCAAAGAGAAGGAGAGTTCATTAGGCTACAGTGTTCACAAGGGTCTTCTGAAATACAAGCTCTGGAAGCTATCTTCGGGGCAGCGGAGGCTCAGGCGAAGAATT
>CAVVHK010000071.1:0-4631 GCA_963747865.1 uncultured delta proteobacterium
GCCCAAAGTCCTTGGAAAGAGCCATAGCCGATCTTGATTCCAGCCTTACCGGAACGGAGCGTAGCTCTGCCCTGGATGTTATCCTATGGCATGTGTCGAGGCTGGACCCGTCCAGCAAGAATACCATCTGAGAAAGATAAAGGATAGCCTCGGGGACACCTCTTTAGAGGCTCTTAAGAAGCATCTTTCTAAGATTGCGAAGGATAATCCGGAGCAGTCCGACGAAGAAAAGACCAAATTTGAAAAGCTTATTGCCCTGTTTTATAGAGCGGGTGTTCAGCCTTCGTCGATCAGTCCGGCTACGGATGGGCTACTATGAAAGTGGGGGACCATTCCGAAACAGTCGCATCCAGAGTCCCAAGTTCGTTCGTGTGATACTCGATATGTACATGACCACGTCCCGATGGACCCGTAGCCGTAGACGCCATAAAACTTGTGGGAGAGTTGCTTACCGCAAGGGTCACGGAGACGAGATACCTCTATAATCGTTATACCTGGATCGATGATCGCTTACTCATAGACATGTGCAGGCCCGACTGGAAGGTCATAGAGGTAACGGAGACGGGATGGAAAATTATTCAGCCCGAGAAGCCCGTATTCAAGAGATATTCTCATCAATGTCCGATGCCGGAGCCCCAAAAGGGCGGGGACGTAAGAGAGGTCCTGAAGTATCTGGCTGTAAAAGATGAAGGCAACAAAGCTCTTCTCCTCGTTTGGTTATGCACATGCATGCTGGAGTACGCTTCCCGCCCCGGCCTGATAATTCACGGAATCCATGGATCGTCCAAGACAACCGCGGCCGAATTCCTTCGATGGATCGTGGACCCTTCCATCACCCTGACCAATTCCCTGTCGAAAGACCTTACAGAATTCGTGCAGCTCATGGATCATCATGCCGTGGTTTCTTTGGATAACCTATCGTCCATTCCCGTGTGGGCGTCCGACGCCCTTTGCCGCGCAACGACCGGAGGAGGATACCAAAAGCGGATGTTATACAGCGATGATGAGGACATCACTTACTATTTCCGCAGGGTTTTTATCCTCAACGGCATATCTGTGCCGGCGACGGCCCCGGACCTACTTGATCGATCCATTTCCATCGAGTTATCCCGGATAGACAAGAAACGGCGTAAAAAGATATCCGTTCTCCGTAAAGCCTTTGAGACTGACTTACCTTGCATCCTGGGAGGTATCCTGGACGTTATGGTCAGAGTCATAGCCGGACGGGATGAGGAGCTGGAAGAACATCCTCGGCTCGCCGATTGGTACGGCCTTGGACATATCGCAGCGGAAGTCCTGGGGCTAAAAGAAGCTTTCGTCGAAGCGTTCGACGCCTCTGAAGCCCGACAACACCGGGAGGTCGTGGAGTCGAATCCGGTAAGTGAGCTACTCATTGAGTTTCTGGACGGCAAGCCTTCGTGGCATGGTAAAACGAGCGATCTTTACTCTGAACTTACAAAAATGGCTGAAGAGAGAAGGGTAAAGAAGGATTGGCCCAAGGGCGTGAGCGCCTTTAGCAAAAAGTTGAAGAAGCTTTCTCATGACTTGGCTGAAGTGGGAATAACAATCGAGGAGGAGAGAGATAAAAAGTCCAGACGAATGTCGATAACCAAATCGGATCCGGGCGGGGAGGAAAATAAGATATGCTATTTTTCCTCGGAGTCCAAAGAAGTTCCCGGATCTCCCGTCACTCCTGTCATCCTGTCATTAGCTCGTGATATCAGCTAAGATGGGGATGACAGGAGCGATGACAGGAGGATTTAACGTTCCTGTCATCTCCTTGCACGACGCTGCAACAAACGAAGCAATACCTTCTGACGGGTCAGCGTCATTCCATCTTCCGCCCATTCCGGATGAAGTCAAGGGGTGGTCCGACTCCGCCCAAGAGCTATTTTGTATCTTGTCTGTGGGCAACCAGTCGGCAGGAAGGAGCGTCGAAGAAGCGGATAGGCTCGCTTTGGAAGGGGTGCGGAAGTCGGAAGGTTTTACTGCTATGGTAGTGTGATCCATAGGAGGGCGTCTTCAGGACTTCCTTGATTTTGTCCCGAATTTCTTTCGCTGTTTTTATGCTCACTGCTTTACTTCTTTCTGCTTCGCTCGGCCTCTTTCTTTATTTTTGGGAGTTCGGTGACGTATGCGCCGGTGATTTTGACATACGAGGCTACTCCTGACTTGAATCTCGGATCGTACAGGATTGCGCCCTCGATGCCTTTAGCCGCTCGATCCGGGTCAGCCATCAGTTTCTCGCTGACCCACAGGATCTGATATTGATGCCTGGGGAGCGTCGGCTCACCCAAATATTTCAAGAAATCCTGACCATTCTTTGTAACAAAGAAATCAACTCCCGCATTCAGAAGGATCGGATGAAGATCGTCGTCCTTGATTCCTTTTTCAAAACTCAGCACGCGGAACTTGAGTTTCTCCAAGTAAGGTCTGAACCTGTGAATATCCTTGTCCACGGCGAGTTTCCATTTTGAACGCCTGGCTTCGGTCAGATCCAGGATTTCTATCAGTTTGTCGGCTTTAGTTTTGGACATCTCTTTCGCTCTCCCTTTTTGCTTGACCGAAAACACAAGTTACCATTAATTCCGAAAAGAATCAGGATAAACTATCAAGAAATATTGTCTCCCGCCGTTCCCCCAGAGCTTGTGCGAGATATTCGAGCAAAAACGCCTGAACAACGCCTTCCCTGGGAAGATGAGGCATTGGATAAAGCAGACAAATGGGAGGGAGAAGTAAAAGTCTTGCGTGTCCAGGTCCGCAAAGAACTCAATGATTTTATCAGCATGGAATTCTTCCGAATTGATGAGTGAGCCGGCTTTTTGAAACACTCTCCTGGGCTATGACCATAGCTCGATGGTGATTGTCTCCGATCTACAATACTGAATCTAAGGCTGTTTTGCGCTACATGGTCCTTCAGTCAGCCTGGTTCGCCTTCCACCAGAGTGAAGCTTTACGAATCTTCCCGACTCATAAGCGCCCATTCGTTTTCAGCCACCGAGAAATCAAGGTTTGCCTCCGCCATGGCTGACGCAATTGAGGAATGCCAGGTATGAACGTAGCGACAGATCCTCGCTTCGTAAACATGGACCAAGATATAGCCCTTTTCTTTGCACTTCTCGATTTCGACCCATTGCGGCGGCGCAATCTCGGAGACCTTACTTTGAGAGCCTTCATTGTCGGGTAGTACTTTCGCTCGTAATACGGACATGGCAACCTCCTCTTCTCACGCCCAACCAAAAGTCAATGAACCTTATTCGTCTTGCGCTTCAGTTTCATCATTGGCGGGCGCCAACCCTTCCTTACGGAGATCACCTTCAAGCTTTGAATAAGCCGAATCCATACGTTCCGCAGCCTTTCTCAGCAAATTCTCAGTCCTTTGACCCGATTCGTTGATACGGCGCAACAGGCCACTCATTCTCATGGCTCTCGCCTTAAGCATGTTCTCCGTCTCTTCCAGGAATTTTCCCAAAAATCCGGAGTCAGGAGCAGGAACAATAATTTCGTTGAGAGGCTGAACCGCCTTCAAAACGATATCCTTGTCATCGGTTTGCTTCGCCATCTTCCATTCCTTTCTCAAAGTCAAGTAGCGCCTACCGAAGTCGCTTACCTGCTGATTATGCAGGCGCCCCTGTTTATAGATTAGAATCCGACAGCTTTGCGACCAGAGTGAACATCTTTCACCCGTGCTTCCTCGCGAAGAGCTTCAATTAGCGCTTTGTGCGAAATCTTTCCGAGGGCTTTAAAGCGATACTTGGTTAGGACCACCTTGAAGTCCCCTGGCGTAAGACCGTTTATGGATTTCAGTTCATTTTCGAGTTCTCTTTTCAGCTCAGCCCCAACAAGAGGCTGAAGAATCTTTTTATAGAAGATCACTATCCCTTCAACCTTCAAGTAACCGAACTCCACTTTATGATCGAACCGGCGCAACGTAGCGGCATCGAGGTCGGTTAATCGATTCGTGGTATAGATCTGGATGCCCGGAACGTTTCCATGGCGGTCAGGAACTCGTTGACCTGGCTGATCTCCCACGAATGAACGGCTCGATCTCGGCTTCCGAGGAGAAAATCTGATTCGTCAAAGAGCAAGATGGCGTCTTTTTCAGCAGCTTCGTCGAAGGCGCTCCGGATATTTTGCTCGGTACTCCGACCCAGCTTGAGAGAATGTCGCTGCCCCTTTTAACCAGGATTTCTTTGTCGAGCGATGGCTATGAAGCGGGCCATATGACTCTTACCGCCCCCCGAAACTCCATGAAAAAGGAGCGACATGCCGACCGGCTCATCGTTGCGGCAATGCTTGAGATAATGGTTAAAGGATTCAAGCTCTTTCATAAGACCCGTGAGATCGACGCCGGAGACGTTCAGTCCTTCGAGGGAGAAGCTATGGGGATCAATTTTGCCGGCGATTATAGGTTTGCATCCCCCATTGACAAGGCTCTGGTGCGCCTCCAAGGAGAGAAGGACCGCCTTGTGAACCTCATCTTTAGAGTCCGACCCTATTTCCGCAGCCTTTTTGACGGCCTGTTCGATTACACCGGCGCTTGCGTCGAACCGTGAAGCCAAATCCTCTATCTCATGGTTGTTGAAGAAAACATCAAGACGGTAATCCGTGAGAATGCTCTCCCATATGCG
>CAVVHK010000072.1:0-46940 GCA_963747865.1 uncultured delta proteobacterium
AGGCGGGATCCGAAAACGAAAATAACGATGTCAAGACATCTGAATCATCCTTAACTTGATTCACCAATCGGCCTGCCTGCACTTCCGGGTTGGACGAGCATGATGATAAATTGCGTGACGAGTCACTTCACTCTGATCGAGAGTATTCGGACAGAGAAACAAAGACGAAAGAGCCACAATGGTTATGCATTTGTTCACGTGTCGAGGCGCAGCGTCATCGACAAACCCTTGACGGGCCTTTGGAGCTTCGTGATAGTGGATTCAGGCGCAGATGGAGCCGATGGTCTGCTCGATTTCGAAGAAGAATCGTACCCGACCGACAAATTCCTCCATTTCAGCTATACGAGCCGTCTTCGTGGGCGGAAACCGTCGTAAAGCGCCGATACGGAAGAGTTTAGAAGTAAATTTACGGAGAGATTACTTACCGACCCATAGGAGCTCGATAAGCCTCTACGTTCCTGAGCATATGTTGCTGCTCTCTCTGTACGGGCACGAAGTTTTTTACGAGAAGGCACGGCGGATTTTAGGTTACGCGTCCTGAAAAGGCTCGGGTTCAAAATCCCCTGTCCGGGTCGGTTACCGAGGCTACATTGGCTTTTAGCCGGAAGACGATCATCACTACGCCTCGCGCTGTTCTTTGAGCATAGCTTCAATCTTGCAGGAAATCCCGAGACCCTGCATGCCGGTATCGTAACAGCCATTACACGAGATGCAGGTCGCTTTTGCAGTGTCGCCGCTCTTCCATCGATTGATTAGACCCGGTTCTCTGATGAAGGGTCTTCCCAAGGAAACATAGTCGGCTTTTCCTTGTTTAACGATGTCCTCCGCCGTAGAGAAAGACCGGATTCCTCCTACTGCGATTATAGGGACTTTTACCCCTTCCTTAATGAATTGAGTGAAATCCATCAAGTACGCCTCATCCCTAGGGTCGAGAATTTGGTCTTTGGAGCAATGTGGGTCTTTATTTGACACCGTGCAGCAGGCGCTCACCTGGATAGCTGCGATTCCATCCTGTTCCAATCGCCGGGAGATCTCCAATGATTCAGGAGGTTCCAGGCCACCTTTGACAAAATCGTGGGCGCTGAGCTTGATAAGTACGGGGTAATCGGGTCCGACTTTTCCCCTCACGGCTTCAAGAATCTCTCCGACCACACGATACCGATTTTGAGGGCTACCGCCGTACGAATCCGTTCGCTGATTCCAGGCCGGAGACAAAAACTGGTGGACACCGAAACTGTGGGCGGCATGGATCATTACGCCATCAAAGCCGCACCGATGAGACCGGGCCGAGGCTTCGGCAAAGGCTTCCACGTAGCGTGCGATATCGCTTCGGGTCATCTCCTTAGGGACCGGGGAAGAAGGCGCATATGGGATGGGCGAAACGCCCCACACTTCGTCGTCTCCTCGGGAGAATAGCTTCGTATTGGCTCGGGCAAGCTGGTGAGAAAGTTGAGCGACTATTTTGCAGCCTTCTTTGTGAACTGCGTCCGCAAGTTTTTTCAGGCCTTCAACTTGGCTATCATTGCAATTCCCCACAGCGTAAGGAAGGCCCACTCCATTGCTCATCACATACTGCCCGCCGGTCAGAATCAAACCGGCGCCCCTCTTTGCAAGTTCGGCGTACTTTGTGAGGGTCCGATCGGTAACGCAACCTTTTCCGTCCCCAGTGCCACACCAAGTGGATGATTTGATAAACCTATTGGGTAGTTCAAGGGACTTGATTCGGGTTCTTTCGAATAACTCAGGACCATGATCGGCCCGTGACATTCTTGCCCCGACCACGGCCAAGGCTGTGGCCGCCAATCCTGACTTTAGAAAATCTCGGCGAGAGGGCTTCCGGGCCATGAACGTCTCCTTTGGCGGTTTAGCTCTATGCTCAAAGTCCGGGCCTGTCGGTTCGACTCCCGGATCATCTTTGCCGGAATCATAGCATACTCTTTCGGTAAAGAAACAAGATCGGGTTCGAAGTGGACAAGGATGGAAAAGTCTCAAGACGGGCTAAATATTTGATTGATCGGATCAGGAGATAGCCGATTCCAACCCATCGGCTTATCCCCTAAACACTCAACACCTAGGCCGTGGTTATTATGACTTCTGCGGCATTATTCTCCGAGTCCCAGGATATCGGACAACGGACACTCTGCTCCGACTGCCAGCCCAAAGATTTCAGAAGGTAGGAGACGCTGATGGTCCTGGTTCCGTTATTTGGGTTCATTATAATTCTAGTGGCCCCCACCGCCGCCTTGGCAACCGGTTTTATCCAGAATCGGTCAGGTTGTGCGGGGTCTGCCCAGAATTGCACATAATCAAAGTCCTTGCCGTACCTCGATCTTCATGAGCTTGTGAGACTCTTGGAACAACAATATTCGTTTGAACTTTCCTGAAATACTCACGCAACAATCTCTTTTGCGAAGCCCTCTTTTGTCCTGCATGATCAGTTCCAGCATTATTGTTCCTCCCCCGCCGTAATAGCTTTAGGAGCGCCGGCGCCACTATGGCCGATCGCACGTGACAATTCATTTTTCAGAAACTCCAACAAACAGGTTTCCAAAAATTCTCGATCACGAGTCTCCGAATATACCCAGGCGTACAAACGCGTTGTCTCTTCATGCTCAGGCCAGCGGCTGTACTTGGCGACATATCTTCGAGCCACGTAGCGCTCGAATTTACCGCCGCCGTTCATGCAAGGAAAGCAATAGCCAGGGTAGAATTTCCTCACCCATGCGATGGCGGTCAGGTATGCTCGGTTCCCCAGATCCAGAAATTTACCGGCCGGAATAGTGTTCGCTTCCACACCTATGAGACTTAGAATCAGATCACAAGCCTTCTTTGTGGCTTCATGATTTGCGGTTCCTATTTCTTTGAGACCTCTTTCCACAAGGGCCCGAAGCTCAGGGGTATCGTCTCCCACCCCCGCCATCAAGGAGTACAGCACTTCTTCCGCCCAATCTCGGAATCGTATGGCCCGTGGCGAGTCGCTCCGCATGGCAATGCGAATCACACCCCTGTAAGTGATGAGTATCGTAATCTGCGGGCCTCCGTGGGTCGGAACAGGTATGCACTTAAAGTGCACCCCTTCCTTCAACTCCTCTCTGGCTTTCATTTCTTGGACAAGCTTTTTGAGGGAGCGAACTTTTGAGTCCAGGGCCAAGGCAAGGGCTCTAATGGTCAGATACCTTTCGCCGTCCAATGCCACCAATTTCAAGTCGCGCTTCTCGAAAGTAACCATTAATTCTGCATGATTCATCGGAAATTCCTCCGCTTTCGTATTTTCCGGCGTAATCGACTACGCCTTCTACCGGAAAGGCTGGTATGACTTCCGAGATAGCTGTATGGGCTACGATGACTACACGGGCAGGATCAGATCGCAGAAACGATGATGGATTTTGGTCCTTGCTATCCCTCGGTAGTAACGATGGAGCGGCGTAAGTCTTTCCTTAAGATTCATCTTCAAGGAGCGGAGCATGAAGGCGCGACTGTTATCAAACGCAATCACTACAGGGACTATGGCTCGAAACTATATTGAGCTCGTTCGGCAGGTCCATAATTCGGAAACACCCAATCGACCTTGGTCGCAAGCGGCCCATGAGGTTCTGGAGTCCTTTCGGGACCATAATAAGCCCCTACTGGAAGAGCCTGCCCCACCGGTTAAGAACTTAGTCACAGTTTTAAACAGGGGTCTCCAAGGAATGCCTGAGCTGTTAGCCGATGAGCAAGGTAGAATGAGCGGGGCGAGGCTGTATGTTGGATGCCCCGTGCGAGTCGTAGGAATTCCTGAAAGAAAATTCTTCATCCGTGAAATTTTTTGGGACTATGAGGAAGCCAGGATTCATGAAATTGGGACTCACATTGAGTATGTGTTTCCGTGGGACTGCCTTGAGTTCCCCCAGGAATAGGAAGGCGAATTCAGTCTTTCTAAAGTCCACACGGGACTCAGTGATGTGTCAAGTTTGACTGTGAGCCGGCGTCAATAAGCCGGGGTTCGTCCAATCATTTCAGGGTACCGGCGGGTGGTCGCATCCTCGGTCTTTCGCCGGGATTACTTCTAAGGCCCGCGGCTGTTCGTGTCTTGCTGCGGGCTTCTCTTTTTTTGCGAGACGACATTCATGCAAATCCGCCGTAAGGCATTCGTTCTCGATTGACCGTAGGCTCAGGCGTATATACAGCGAGATCGGACGAGCTGCGTATGTTGCGAATTCGACCATCCCTAATGAGTATCGCTATGACGGAGGCCAAACCAACCATACCCGAGCCATACCAAATGGAGCAAAGAATCCGTCTTCCAGTCGAACGATGGATCAACCCGTTCCCGGTCTCGAACGGAATCAAGCATAAAAAGGCGGAAATGATGAACCAGAACCCTATGAGCCCCAAAAGCGACTTTTGCATAGATTACTATCTGATGAATTTCATCAACGACGCCGTGAAGAGCGCAATTCAAGACCGTGTTCAGGAAGTCGTGGACAGGGAATTATCGCTTATGATCAAAGGAGATGGCTTCAAAAAACGGGTGACGGATCTAATTGACACCCTATTACAAGCCATTGCGGGAGAGATCACTATCAAGACAAGTGGAGCCGGTCCCGGCCGCGGACGCAAGGGGAAGAGCCTTCACACGCCTCCCCGATCAGAAGCTCAAGCAATTATTATCTGCGTCGTAAACAGGAGCTTGCGAACGAATTTACTCAGGTCCTTTACGGTGTGAGGAACCTCTTGCAGCCGGAGCTAGGCCCGGAGCGGACTCAAACCATAGTAAAGGAGGCTCTGCTTAATTTAGTCGGGCTTCTGCCGCAATTTCCCGATGTCGGGCGTGAGACAAATTGGGATTCCAGGTTCATTCCCATTGCGGGTTGGTACGTCGCCCTCTATGCGCCCATGAAGGCAAACGACAAGACGGCGGAGGATGTCGGCAAGATTGTTTATGAACTCAACAAGATCGGGCTGGAAGCTATCCTGAAGCAAAAAGCCTTTTAAGAAGGCGAAAAAATGTTCACGCGAGAGTCACTGGATAAAATGAAGATCTGGGCTGAATGGACCCAGAAGCGGGAGTTCCCTGCAAATTGGGTGGCCGATTTCATTCCCGGAGACGGCAAGGAGTTCGATTACGGGTATGATTATGAGGAATGCGGCGCTGTGAAATACTTCTCGGCGCAACGTGTGCCCGAACTGGCTCCCTATTTTTGCTTGAATGATTTCCCGAACAGCGCAGTCTTTGGTTCCGGCTTGCGACGTAAAAGAACCATTGCTCAAGGGGCTGGTATCTGTGACTTCCGGTACAAGAAGGGTCGTGCCGTTATTCAGGATTGGGAAACCGAGATGACCCTTATAAGGTTTCGTGTCCCTAGATAACGCTAAACGACTGCCCCCCGAATACAGCGGACTTGAATTCACTCATAGCCGATCTCTGAGCTACGGCGCACATATTGGGGATACCAATGGTTGAGCCACAGCCCCAATCCAATCAAACCCAGGGATACCGCTTGGTAGACAACCCCGTCATTCAACCATCCGTAGCTTTTGGCTGAGCTCATGCCAGTGGAGACAAAAAATACCACCATCCAAACCAGCGAGAGATTCCGACAAATGCCGTAAAATACTGGGGATGCCTGCCGATCAGTGGGCACTGTTTCCCGTGCATATTGCAGAACAAAGGGTTTGCCTAGTAAAATAGACACACAGGCGATGGCAGCCAGGGTACCATTTGCCAGGATATCCAGGTTCTTGATCACCCACAGGTTTCCTAACAGCACCACCATAATCAGGTTGAAGCCGAAGAAGAGTAGCGAACCCCAGGCCAGGATGAACCCCTTGGCCAGCTGTTTGTATCCTATGATAAGCGCCAAGGATAGGGCAGCGATGATTGCGGCATTCAACCGGACTAGAGATGGTCCGGAAACAGCCCTAAAGACGATCCAGGGCAGGAAACCCAGCAAAATACTTACAATCTCTCGCATTTCGATAAAACCCGGAACCAGGAAGTAAGTCCTTTATACGAAGGGGAGATCGTTAAAAACCTACCACGAAACTGCCGGATCATCTAAGCCGGCCCGGAGGCTTGCCGGTTAGACCGAACTTAGCCATAGTTTCGCTCCAGTGACGATTCGCCTCATTCCTGAAGATCTCCGGCCCTCCTGGAAAAAGGTCTTGACGCAATGCCTCGTTAACCTCCGGCGTAATCCGTCCATGGCGAATGATCTGCTCCCCAGCCTGCCGCACCAATTTGTAATACCAGACGAACGGCTCCTGCTTTTGTTCGTCGGCTAAGCCATTGGCTGCGGGGCGCAGGATTTCCCCCAAATAGCGCCAGCGCAGTTTCCGAGCCAAGAATTTGAAATATGCGACCAGCGACTCGAAATGGTCGAATTCCGGAAAACCGCATGGAGAGACCAGAAGTATGCTCCGGTCTTTGGGGTAGCGATCCGGATGGGCGCTGCCGCCAGGCTGATTGGGATCTTCCACCAACCACGGTTCGGCGGTAGGCAGAGTTCGATCAATGAAATTTTTCATTAAGCCGGAAACATTGAAATGGTAGAGCGGGGTTCCAAAGACCAGTAAGTCGGCCTGCACAAACCTTTCAAAAACATCGGCCATGTCGTCTTGCTGAACACATTTCCCTGGCGTCTTAACCCAGCACAAGAAGCAGCCCAAGCAAGGCTTTATCTTCAAGTGACCCAAATGGACCATTTCAGTGGTGGCGCCTGCCGCACGCATGCCGTCCAGCAGTGGATTCAGAATATGATTGGTGCTGCTCTTTTCCTTACGGGGTGAGCCATTGATGGCCATGACATGCATGACTATCTCCTGTACTCAAAATGGAGTAAATACCAGTCGGGTGGGAAAGTAACACAAAATTCACCGAAAGAAAACCTTGGCGAGCTTGTTCCCAATGGTGCAGCGAACTTCAAGACCTCACCACCCTGGGTTGATCGTCTCAAGATTAAGCGCGAATCTCACATACTTATGGTATATTTCGCAGCCCATAGTATCTAATTCCCGATTGGACAGCGTAGGAGAAAAACAATGAAAAAAACTACGGTCTTCCGGCAACTCATTCATGATCCCGAAATCCTTCAGCTTCCGTGCTGTCATGACGGGCTTTCCGCGAAAGCGCTCGAGCAGGCCGGATTCAAGGCCATTTCCGCTGCCGGTTACGGTATGGCGGGCAGCCTGCTCGGCATGCCGGATATCGCAGTACTGACCGGCTCTGAAATGATAACTCAATACAGGAACATTTGTGATGCCGTCCGTATACCTGTCTTTGTCGATATAGACACCGGTTTTGGAGACGTGAACAACGTCATCCGTGCCGTGAAGGACTGTCAGAAGGCCGGCGCCGCGGGGTTATTCATTGAGGACCAGACCTATCCGAAACGGTGTGGCCACATGGCGGGCAAAAGTGTCATCTCTGTAGAGGAATATCTACCGAAGCTGAAGGCTGCCCTTTGGGCCAGGGAAGATCCGGATTTCGTAATCATGGCCCGCACGGATGCTTACGCAGTCCATGGGATCGAAGAGGCCCTGCTCAGAGCAAAGCTCTATGCCCTGACAGGAGCCGACATGATTTTTGTCGAAGCGGTTCATACTGCTGAGGAGATGAGACGAATCAACACGGCCATGGCCGAGTTGAAGACGCCAAGTTTGGCCAATATGATTGAAGGAGGACAGACCCCTCTTCTAGGCGCCAAAGAACTAGAGGAATTAGGCTACAGCGTGGTAGCCTATCCCTGTGCATCCGTCTTCACCGCGGTAAAGGCTCTCCAGGGTTGGGCGCATCATCTGAAAGAACACGGCAGCGCCGTAGGCTATCTTGACCACATGCTGACTTTCGACGAGGTACTTTGAGTTTATCGGGGCTCGGGGGATTAGAGAACGTGAAAAACAATTCCTTGGGGCAAAGGAATAGACAGCGAGAGTGGTTCTTTCCCCATTGTCATCCAAGAAAATAATTCAAAGCAGGTTGATGAATGGACGCATCTAACGGCCTTAACCTGGGAAATTGCCTGATAACGCGTCTGGAGCAGATGGGTGTTCGGCATGTATTTGGCGTGCCCGGGGATTACGTTTCTGACCTTTTTCAAGCAGATCGAAGAGAGTCCTCTGACACTTATCAACACCTGTAACGAGCTGAACGGCGCCTACGCCGCCCCTTGCGACTTTCTCATGAAATTTGAGCGTAAGATCGGTCGCGTAACCTTTTGCGTCACCCGTGCCGCTCCAAGTGGAGGATTGATGAACCGATTGGGTAGTTCGAGGGATCCGATTGAACTCTTCTCCCAGAGTTGAGGCCCTTGACCAGCCATCGTGGATTTGGTTCCTACCATAAGAAGGGCGGAAGCGGGCTAATCCGGATTTCAAGAAATCACGGCGAGAAGGTTGCTTTCCCATTAGGTTCTCCTCAAGGGTTCAAATTTGTTTCTATGACCCGGTGACACGTTCTTTGTCCCATCATGATCTAGACCCAACCTCATGATAGCATACTGTTTCAGTAAAGAAATGGAGCCGAAGACACAAATCTGGAAAAGTCCAGTTCATACATGTTCAAATGGAAGTCCAAATCGGCAAGGCCCAACTTTCCCGCCCTGGGCTTCTATCCGCGGACAAACGGTCTATAACTCTCGGGCTCAAGTAACGGCTAGAGCTCATTTTCGTCCAGACACGCAAAACCAACCATACCCGAGCCATACCAAGTGGAGCATCGAATCCGTCTTTCAGTGGAATGAGGCTCGACCCGTTCCGGGTCTCAGAAGGAATCAAGCATAAAAAGGCGGAAATGATGAACCAGAAAGCTACGAACCCTAAAAAAGACTTTGCCCTCGATTATAACTTAATGAACTTCATCAACGACATCGTGAAGAGCGCAATTGAAGACCGTGTTCAGGAAGTCGTGGACAGGGAACTGTCGCTTATGATCAAAGGTCGGCATTTTGAGAAACGGCTGAAGAATATGATTGACGCCCAACTTCGGTCCATCATGGAGACAATCACTATCAAAGCAAGCGGCGCAGGTCCCGGCCGCGGACACAAGGGGAAGAGCTACCGAAAAATCAGCCTGAGTCTTCCTGAATCACTCTATCTGGAGGCAAAAGAACTTGAAGGATTCTTCAGTTGCCACGTTGCCGCCGCCCTGGAGCTATATTTGAAACTTCAGGAAAAACGGTAGCACATGACCTCCACCACGGTATGGGTGGATCGGCTGGTTCATCGATTCCGAGGTTCCGGACACAGCATATCTCCTTACCGTGTTTCTCGCCGGGCCTTGCGCTTTCGGCCTCGATGGAGGCCATACGGCCATAGTTTGCAGCGGCCTGTTCGATAGCCTCGTGCCAGTTGACGTTGAGGATTCTTCTCTCGATCAAAGTCTTGGGACGCTACTCGATTGCCTCAACAGGTGTTCGACCCAGTTCCGGACGCATGTTGGGACATCCTTGTATCTTACAGTCAAGGTGACCAGGATATCTCCATGAAGCAAACGTCTATTGAACATGCGCTTGAGAGAAAAGATTGTTGAGCAGACGCCATTTCAGCGTCCGTCTTTTTTGCCGGTGATGGCCTCAAATCCTGCCACTATGTCAAGAAGCTCTTCGGTGATCGATACTTGCCGGGTTCGATGATATTGAAGATTCAGCTCATCGAGCCGCTCCTTCGTATTCTTTTCCGCTCTCTCCATAGCGGCCAGGCGAGCGGCATTTTCACTGGCCAGGGACTCGGCCACGGCTCGGTAGAGCGAGATGAAAAGATATTGCCTGACCAGCGCTGAAAATAGGCGACTCCAATCCATGGAAAACGTGGGGATGTCGCGACACGGCCATTCTCGGTCCTGAAGCTTCTTGAGCCACTCCGAATCAACCGGTAGCAGCCGAGACACCTCCGGTCCGAATGTGGTGTGGGATATGCGCCTGTTGTGATAAACCATGACGTGGTCGAGACTTAAACGCTCCTGACACTCTTCAATTTTTGTCAGTAAATCCTGGACCAGAGGACCTATTCCTTGAGCGCTTCCGGGAACCGGGAAAACTTCTCGAATCTGAAGACCTCGCTCTTCCAGAGAAGCCGCAATTTTGGTTCCAACCGCCAGCCATATGCCGCGCCCATTTCCGATGTTTTCATTGGTGAGAGTGTCCAGAGCGTACGTGGCAAGCTGTTCATTGAGTTGTCCGCACATACCCTGGTCCGAGCCTACGGCTACAGCGATCAACCGATTTCTTGGAGCCGGCTTGGCTTTAACAACCAGGTCCCGACGTCCTCGCAGCACTATTTGAAGGCCCATTTCCACCGCTCGACTGTAGTCGGCAAGGGAATCCACGGCCCTTTCGTATTGATGAATGCTTACCGCCGCCAAAGCCTTCATGGTCCGCACCACCGACTTAAGGTCTTCTACCGTCGATATTTGACGCTTTAACGATTCAGGCGTGTTCATATCAGGTCCCTTTCACCGATTGAGCAGCGCGAGCGGCTATTCGGAGGATAGCCTCATGGTCTCCAGGCTCCAAAGCCTTGTCCGCACAGACGCTCTCGCATAAATGCGGCAAACCCTCCGCGACCGCCTTCCTGATCGCCGCTTCGGCGCTGGATACCAGGTTGATGGGAACATCGTCCAAGATACCCGCATTTACGGACAACAGCGCCGCTATTTGCTCCGGCGCCGGGATCGGCTCATACTGAGGTTGTTTGAGCGCTTCTCTGACACGGCGGCCACGTTCCAAGGTCTTGCGAGTCTCCTGGTCGAGCCTTGTCCCAAACCTCGCAAAACCCTCCAATTCTTCAAACTGAGAATAGGAGAGCCTGAGATCCCCGGCCACCGACCGGTAGGCGTTGAGTTGGCTTTTGCCTCCTACTCGGGACACCGATTTGCCCACATCAACCGCAGGCAGAACTCCTTTCTGAAAAAGACGCGGACACAAGTAGATCTGTCCGTCTGTGATGGAAATGAGATTCGTGGGTATGTACCCGGCTATGTTCTGGGCCTCGGTTTCAACGATGGGAAGGGCGGTCAAGGAGCCGCCTCCGAATTCTTTGCGCAAGCGGGTAGAACGCTCCAAAAGTCGAGAGTGGATATAGAAAATGTCGCCGGGATAGGCTTCGCGTCCCGGTGGACGTCTCAAGAGTAACGAAAGTTCCCGGTAAGCCTGAGCATGACAAGTCAGGTCATCGTACACGATAAGCGTGTCAAGACCCTGTTCCATGAAATATTCGGCCATAGTGGTGGCCGCATAGGGAGCGACGAATTTCAGACCCGGCTGTTCGTCGGCCGTTGTGGCGACTACCAGGCTGAAGTCCGCTGCGCCGCGACTGTGGAGGTCGTTGATAACTCTTGCCACTGAAGCAGCCTGTTTCCCTATGGCGCAATAGATGCAAATTACGCCTTTGCCCTTCTGATTGATAATCGTGTCTACCGCAATGGCCGTCTTTCCGGTCTGACGATCCCCTAGAATCAGCTCCCGTTGGCCGCGCCCTACAGGAATCAATGCGTCCACGACTTTGATGCCGGTCTGAAGCGGGGTCTCCACGGGAGCCCGTTCCATGATGCCCGGAGCTTCTCGCTCTACAGGTTTGCAAAAACGGGTTCCGAGCGGCCCAAGATCATCAAGGGGACGACCCATCGCGTCCACGACCCTGCCGATGAGCTCAGCGCCTACTGGAACCTCAAGAGCCCTGTTGGTGCGATGAACTTCCGAACCGGCTTTCAAGTCTGCGTCATTGTCCAAGGGAATCACACCCACTTCCAGCGGGTCCACGTTGAAGATCATCCCAAGTCGGTTTCCCGCAAAGACAACAAGCTCTTCAGATTTTGCTCCGGAAAGTCCGGACACTCTGGCCACGCCGTGCCCTATTGAGAGGATGGAGCCGACTTTCTCTAGAGTCAACGCAGGCTTATGGGCCTTCAGAGCTCGGTCAAGGTCCGTTGATGTATCTCTGAGCAGTGACCTCAAGGGGTCAGGATCGTCACTTGATCGATTGCTCATTTTTCGCCCCGACTCTTCTCAACAACATCGCCCCGAGCCGCTGTGGGCTGCTCCCCACCCGGGCTTTGCGGTTCGTCTTTTTGGGTGAGGTCCTGGTATTGGGCTTCAGATGATCTGCCGGTGATTTGATGAACCCTTTCCTCCAGGGTTGAGGCGACCGTTTTTTCGAGACCGTCCAAGTAGGAGTCAATACTCCAAGCGAGCTTGTGGCCGCTAAATCTCAATTCAACGCCACAAATGGCGCTTCCGGCAGTAGACCACCGTATTTCGTAATTTCCATTAAATCGGCTGCGGAGAGATTCCAGAATCTCATTCCTATTTTTTTCGGAAAGATCGAATGCGGTTTGAACTGTGAGCTGCGGATTGGAGGATTCAAGAGCATTCCTCATTTCGCCAGTGTCTTCTTCCGACAAGTCCCGGAGGCGGTCCACGAAAGCATGGACAATTCTATCTTCCAGATCTGAGTTCGCTAAATCCGAGAGAGCGGCGCGACTTATGGAAAGGGCTTGTTCGCCGACGAGCTTCCTCAGATCGACCAGAAACGCTCCTTTTTCTCTCTCAAGCGATTCTTCCCATGCGGCTTTGGCTTCTCCAATTTCCGCTCGGGCTTGCTGAAACAGCTCCCTGCGCAGGGAATCCGCCTCATTTCGTGCATCATCCAGGATATGTCGCCGTGTCTCTTCAAGTTCCTCGTTCAGAAGCCGGTATCGCTCCGCCTCCTCCGCGGCGCTCTTCCAGGTCTCATCGGCCTTTTCAAGGGCCGAGGCAATCGTCTGCTCTCGTTCATCCATGGCCTTGGTGATCCGATCGAACAGGAAATACTTTAGAAGTCCAACCAGAATAAGGAAGTTGACGATTTGGGCTATGACGGTGAACCAGTCTATAAGCACCTGTCAGCCTCCGACCTTGGATACCAGGTAATTCCAGAAGGGGTTGGCAAAGATAAGGATCATGGAGACCACGAAACAGTAGATTGCCATGGATTCTATCATCGCCAAACCCACGAAGAGGGTTCGGGATATTGTTCCGGCTTCGTCGGGTTGCTGGGCTATGGAGCTCAGAGCGCTGGAAATTGCCCGCGCTTGTCCCAACGCGGGGCCAATGGAGCCTATGGCCATGCACGCTCCAGCCGTGATCACTGAAACCAATCCCATTAGAGTCAGATTATCCATCGTCTTCGCTCCCTTTTTCCGGCGCTTTTCCAGCGGCAGACTCGCTGGATCCGTGTCCTGCGGACGCTATGTAAACCATAGCGAGAATTGCGAAAATATAGGCCTGAATCAGACCGGTCAACAGTCCTAAAGCGTTCATGAGGATTGGAAAGAAAAGAGGAGCCACAGCCAACAGGATGACTGCAATTTTTGCTCCGCTCATGATATTGCCGAAAAGGCGCACGGCCAGCGCAAGAGTACGTGACAATTCGCCAAGAATGTTGAACGGCGCCATGAATGGGGAAGGCTGCACGTAGTGCTTCAGGTAAGTCCTGATCCCATCTTCGGCGATTCCGAATATAGGGACTGCAAAGAGCACACATACGGCAAGGGCCGCGGTTGTGGAAAGGGAAGCTGTCGGCGCATGATATCCAGGGACGACGTCAAGTATATTGGAAACCGCGATAAAAAGAAAAAGAGTCCCTATGAAGGGCAGGTATCGTTTAGGATTTTTATGACTGATCTCGCTGATCTGACCCTGGACGAATGTGACAATAATTTCCAAAAGGTTTTGCCAGCGAGAAAATCGAGGCCCTGAAGACAGGTTTCGAGTGATCAGCCACGAGCCGACAGAGAGCAGAGCCATAACTCCCCAAGTGTAACAAATGGTCGAGTTTAGAGACACCGGTCCCCACTGCCAGATTATCACTTGGTCGGGTGTCATGCTTTCCGCATGCATTACATATCCTTTCGCCGAGATCAGGGCGCCGAGAGACCTTTGCGGGGAATCCGCGCAAGCCTGATGCCTACAGCGCGAACGATGAAGAACCCGGAAACGGACGCAAAGAGTCTTTCCCAATGGCCATCCATGACGAGATAGAAACCCGCAAGAACCACGGCCAATCTTCCCAGGTAACTACCCAAAGCCAGCAGGCCCGGACATTGGGACCCGGGAAGCTTTTTCACGGTGAGCCATAAGACCCCGAAATAAAAGACGCCTAGACCAACGCCGACCACCAAGCAGAGAGCCGGTTCCAAGAGGTATCCAAACACGCCGGTAACCCTTTCCGCTGAAGTTCTTCCGTACAGCGACGACCACACAGCCGTTGTAAGCGGCGCCGGGAAACCACTTTTTGCAAAAGGAGTTTCCCGGTGAACGATCACCAGCCGTTCTTCCCAACCCGATTGACCCAGTACCATGCGTTTGCGGATCCCAGGCACACGCCCAAAAATAGGAACATGAGCGTCCAGGAAAAGCGGCCGGGATAATGGGAGTCTATCCAGATTCCCAGAGCGGCGCCAAGCAGAGTCGGAATGGCGACCGACCATCCCACGATTCCGAACATACCGAGGCCGAACCAGATATCTGTATTCTTCCGGCCGCGGGCCTTGAGCTTCCTGGCCTCCTTTGCGCCCACTTTTTCCGAGAAATCCTCGGGGGATTTTCGACGCCGCTCTTTGGGCTTACATTCTTCTTTAGGCATGGCGCTCCAGTTCCAAGAATTTCCTCACAAGGTTTGCTTCGAGCTTTGCCACGGCCGAGCGCGCCTTCTTTTCTCGGTCGTCCAAAATCTTGAATTTGTCCTCAATGGTCTTTTTCAACTCCCCCAGGTCCGGCCCGATAACGGCGTTTCTGGTGGAGATCAGGACTTCCGGACCGCATTTTACCAATATGCCTTTGTTCACTGCGACGAATTTTTCACGTCCGGTGGGAGAAAAGAGTGATACAACTCCCGGCACGAGTGCAGCGACAAAGCCCACATGACGAGGGAGAAGACAGAAAGAACCATTTTCCGCTTCCGCGATGACCTTAATCACTTCCTCTTCAATGAGAATTTCTGTTGGAAGCATTATCTTGATTTTCATAATCTTTTCGCTTCCTCTACTTTCCCGATCATGTAGAGGGCTTTTTCGGGGTAATCGGAAAACTCGTCGTTGAGGATTCTCTCGCAGCCGTCAAGAGAATCCTGAAGGCTGACTGCTCGTCCGGGTATTCCTGTGAATTTCTCGGTTACGAAAAGAGGCTGAGTCAAAAATCTCTCCAATCGGCGTGCCCTATACACTGTGCAACGGTCGGCCTGGGAGAGTTCCTCGATTCCCAGCATGGCTATGATATCTTTGAGTTCATCATAACTCGACAGGGTTGATCGGATGCGCTGCGCCAGTTCATAATGCCGTTTCCCTACAACATGCGGCGCCAACATCTTCGAGCCTGATTGCAGCGGGTCGATCGCAGGGTAGAATCCCTCGGAAGATCGCTTTCGTGAAAGCACTATTGAAGCCGACAAATGGCTGAATGTGTGCACCGCCGCCGGGTCGGTGAAGTCGTCCGCGGGCACGTAGACCGCCTGGACAGAGGTGATTGAACCTGTGGAAGCGCTGCAAATGCGTTCCTCCAGCTCGGCGAGTTCCGTAGCCAGGGTCGGCTGATACCCGAGACGTGAAGGAATTTGTCCCATGAGGCCCGACACTTCCATACCGGCCTGAATGAACCGAAATATATTATCGATAAGGATAAACACGTCTTGCCCGGCGTCGTCCCGGAAATACTCGGCCATAGTCAGGGCTGCGTGTCCCACGCGAAATCTGGCTCCCGGAGGCTCGTGCATCTGTCCGAAGACGAGGACCGTTTTGTCCAAAACCCCGGCTTGCTCCATTTCCCGGTAGAGTTCCTCTCCTTCTCGGCAACGTTCGCCGATTCCACAAAACAGGCTCACTCCCCCTGTCCTGCCCACGACGTTGTGAATCAGCTCCATGATGAGCACGGTCTTCCCGACGCCTGCGCCACCGAAAAGGCCTGCTTTGCCCCCTTTCTGAAGAGGCGACAACACGTCGATCGCCTTTATTCCCGTCTCAAATACCTCGAAGGACGTGACCAGGCGGTTCAAAGGAAGAGCTCCGCGATGAATGGAACGTCGCTCACTCCCTGTTATCTCTCCTTTGCCGTCAATCGTGCCTCCGAAGACGTTGAAGGCTCTGCCAAGCGTCTTTTCTCCAACAGGAACCTTTAGGGGCGCTCCGGTGTCTTTCACAATTTCGCCCTGAGCAAGCCCTCTTGTGGAAGTCAACGCTATCCCCCGGGCAGTCTGCGAATCAAGATGGCTTGCCACTTCCACAACCATTCCGCCATCGGCGCCGGTGCGCAGGACGTTGTAAAGGGCAGGCAAGCGTCGGGGAAAACAAGCGTCAACGACACTGCCCCGTATGGACACAATGGTTCCTTGGTTCAACTCATGCGATTGAGGTAGTCCAACCATGACGAAACACCATCAGAATTAAGAGAGTCTTGGGCTCCGAAATCCGCCACACGACGTAAATTCCCTGAACGATCAAATTGTATTTCTGCCATCAACTCGGCGTAAGGCTATCCCCTAAGCTCCCCAGGCTGGGAAACAGGGGCTCAGCGCTTTGCCGGAACGAGAAGTACGGCCGTCTCTGAGTGACGAACCACGTTATGGCTCACGCTGCCGAGGAAAAGTTCCTTGATAAATCCCCGCCCCTGGCTACCCATAACCACAAGTCGCACATCACGCTCGCGAACCGTCCGAACTATTTCTTCAAATGGAAAGCCATAAGCCAAATCGATGTCGATTTTAGCCGTTCCTCGCCCTTTCAAGGTCCGCCTCAATTCCTCCAAGCGGGTCCGGTCCGTCTCGTTGAACTCCTGGAGACGGAGTGTCAGATGTGGCTCTATACGCGTCTTATCCTGAACGTGAAACAGCGTTACCCGTTTGGCCCGGTCCGCGACCATCTGTTGCAGATACGTGAATGCGTGATTGGCGTTTTCAGAAAAATCAGTGGGAAATAAAACGTGTTCGCTGAAATCACCTCGACCGGCCCGTATACGCACTTCCCCGAGGCCTTCCTTCATTTCAAGGGGCATAACGAGCACGGGTACCGTAGCATGGTGAATAACAGCGCTCGCCACTCCGCCGAGTAGGTCCGTATCAACAAGGGTGCGGCCATGGGATCCGACCACGATTAGGGGATACGCGTGCTCGGTCGCGATCCGGTTGATTTCCGACTTAGGGAATCCCATCACAATTTGCGCCGTTGTAACGAAGCCTTGTTCATCGAGGATGCGCTTCTGTTTTTCGAGATTGGATTCCACTATTCCGTAACTGAGCGAAAACGCCATGGCAGTCGACTCTCCGAGGCTGAGGCAGGTCAACAGCAAGCATTGCCTAGCCCCGAAAGCCTTAAGCCCTCCAAGCGAGCGGACGAGGGCGAAGGACGCATGCGACAAGTCAGTAGCGATTATGAAGCGATTGAACATAACTCTAACCTCCCTTTGTGTCCGGTGAGAGCGCTGATAATTGGTGGAGCTCTCAGTCTCAAAGCCAGGCTCGCGATTATTTCCGCCTACTCGATTGACGTTTTTCAAATCAAAGACATAAGACGATATAATATTATATGATTTTCTGTGGTTCCTGGAAAAGGATTTTCAAGACCCGTTGAGCGGCCATTCGCTTCGTGACTTTGCTCCGTTTGCCTCAGAGAATCTTGCGCCTATGAAGGCTTTTTGCCGGCCCGCTAAGCGCCTCTAACCAAGTTGTGCCCGGAATTATGGCCAAAGTGACGCATGTCGTTCCTGAATCGCCTTCAAATATCGTTCGGCCTTTGACGAACTGTCCTGCCTTTCGTCTAAAGTATTAAATGACGGTTATGTTAATTTCCGTCAAAAGAAGTTTTAAAAAAACATTATCAAAACGAGATAGAGCGACGCAACCATGCCGTGATCCGTGGTCAGGCATTTCGTTACACATAACAGCCTCGTGGACACAGAACCCTACCAGGAGGATTTAACGTTGGCCCTGATCCGAGTGGAGGATGTGAGCAAGGTCTACAAAGCGGGCGCCATTGACGTGCCTGTTTTACAAGGGATTTATTTGACTATTGAGGCAGGGGAGTTTCTGTCGATCATGGGGCAGTCGGGATCAGGCAAGTCCACGCTCATGAACATCCTTGGCTGTCTGGACGCGCCCTCATCCGGCAAGTACTACTTGGCTCAGGAGGATGTGTCCCGATTAGATCGTGATGAACGGGCAGATGTCCGGAACAAGAAAATAGGTTTTGTGTTTCAGGGTTTCAACTTGTTGCCCAGAATCAATGCGGTCCAAAATGTCGAACTTCCCTTGATTTACGGCGGACTCAAGAGCGCTTCGCGCCGTCAAACGGCGATGGAAGCGCTTGCTTTAGTGGGCCTCACTGATCGCGCCGACCATCTTCCGTCGCAGCTATCCGGCGGTCAACAACAGAGAGTGGCAATCGCTCGGGCTTTGGTCAATGATCCTGAAATTATCCTTGCGGACGAGCCCACAGGCAATCTTGACACACGTACAAGCGCTGAAATCATGGTGGTTTTCGGACAGTTAAACCGTGACCGAAGAATAACTTTTGTGCTGGTCACCCATGACCCTGAGGTCGGAGACGTCACAGACCGGAAGATCCTCATCCGAGACGGCCGGATCGAGGGGGATGAGCGGAAGACGGGAGGCCGGTGGTGAAAAAGATCATTATTGTCTGTGCCGTCCTGGCCATATTCATGGTCCTGTACTTACTGTTGGGGCGTTTCTCACGATTCCGGCCCGCAGATTACTTATGTCACTATACCAATCGAAAAGGGAACCCTGATATCGGAGATCAATTCCACCGGCACTATCAAGCCACGGGTTGAAGTCCAGGTCGGTAGTCAGGTCTCTGGAACTATAAAGAAACTGTTTGCGGATTTTGAGTCTGTGGTGAAAGAAGGAGACCTCATTGCGCTTATCGATCCTGATACGTACAAAGCAAAGGTAAACCAGGCAAGAGCCAACCTGCTGTCGGCCAAAGCCAATTTGCAAAAGGCGGAAGTCGCTTTCGTCGACCAGCTCAGGACCCTGAGACGCAAGGAGGATCTGGTCAAAACCCATTCCATTAGCCAACAGGATTTCGACACGGCCCAAACCAATGCTGACAGCGCAAGCGCACAGGTTGAGGTAAGCAAAGCGAGTGTCGCCCAGATGGAGGCCAATCTTGAGGAAGCTGAGCTCAACCTTAAGTACACCAGGATCATCGCTCCAGTGAACGGCGTTGTAACCGCACGAAATATGGATATCGGACAGACGGTCGCTGCAAGTTTCCAGACTCCGGTGCTCTTCAGGATAGCTGAAGATCTTACTCTCATGCAGGTCTATACGAGTGTGGACGAGGCGGATATAGGCCGCGTAAGAGTGGGGCAACAGGCTACCTTTACGGTGCCGGCTTTCCCTGATGAATCGTTCAGCGCATCGGTCACGCAAATCCGCAACGATCCGCAAATTCAGCAAAATGTGGTGACCTACAATGTGATCCTCGACGTGGACAACAAGGAGTTGAAGCTGAGGCCTGGAATGACGACCAACGTCGAGATAAGACTAGGTGAGGTTCACGAGGCTCTGCTGGTTTCGCAACGCTCTTTTCAGTTTTCTCCCAGAGGTGCGAAAAAGCTTGCGTCGGACCTCCAAGCAGTTAAGCAAGGCCAACGTCGGTTGTGGAAACTTGAGCCCAACAACCAGCTACTGCCCATCGACGTGGTATTAGGAATGGTTGGGACCGACCGCGTTCAGATATTCTCTGAGGATTTGAAGCCTAGGGACCGCGTCGTTGTCGAAGAGATTTACAAACAAAAGGAAGGGGCTGAAGCGCCCGGCATGCGTTTACGATTTTGATTTGGAGTCAGCCACGTTCGCATGAGTCGCTGCATGGGAACGTTAGGTTGGCTTCACATTTCTGTGGACGTGAATCCCGCTTTCCTCAGTTCGTATGCGGACTGACCCTGAAGGTAATGACCAATGCTCAGTCCCCTTGACGGCGCAAGAATCGCTATTGGAGCCTTGAAGGTCAACGTCATGCGCTCCCTTCTCACGATGCTCGGGATTATCATCGGTGTTGGGGCGGTCATCGTGATGGTAGCTATAGGCGCAGGCGCGCGGGACATGATCGGAGAGCAGATACGGTCCATAGGCAGCAACCTTATCCTTGTAATCCCCGGCGCCGTTGTGCAAGGAGGGGCTCGCCTCGGCTCAGGGTCTATTCACACATTGAAGTCGTGGGACGCTGAAGCGATATCCAAAGAATGCCCTGCCGTAAAACTCGCTGCGCCTGTTTGGGGAGACGTCACCCAGGTAGTCTATGGGAACCGTAACTGGAGAACTCGCGTAACCGGCACCACGGAGAGCAACTTCTTGATCCGCGAGTGGCTCATTCGCTATGGCCGCATGTTTACGCCTGAGGAGGAAAAGTGGGCTGCCAAGGTTGTCGTGATTGGGCTGACTGTGGTTGAAAACCTTTTTGGGGATACTGACCCTTTGGGAAAGATGATACGAATCAAGAGCGTTCCATTAACGGTAGTCGGTGTCCTAGAGCGAAAGGGTCAATCTCCTCGCGGGGAAGATCAGGACGACGCCGTCTACCTTCCATTAAAGACGGCTCAATATAGGCTATTCGGCACCCCCTTTCTCGACGAAATTCAGGCTATCCTTGTTCAAGCGAAGGATGTGTCCGTCATTCCGGACGCTCAAAAACAGATCGATGAATTACTCACCCGTCGCCACAAAATAGGTCGTAATCAGGAAAAAGACTTCACTGTACGCAACCTCACCGAGATTCTCCAGACCGCTCAGAAGAGCCTCACCATCATGACGACGCTCCTGGGAGCCATTGCCGCAATATCGCTCCTGGTTGGCGGTATTGGAATCATGAACATCATGTTGGTATCCGTTACCGAACGAACCCGTGAAATAGGGATCCGCATGGCTGTCGGAGCCAGATCGGCTGACATCTTATCCCAGTTCCTGATTGAAGGAGTCGTGCTTTCGGTGACCGGTGGTTTAATCGGCACAGCAGCGGGAGTAGCCGGAGCCTTCATCTTTGCCCGAACAAGCGGCTGGCCTGCGTTGATCGACGTAGGCACTGTGCTTGTGTCCATATTGTTCTCGGCTGCTGTCGGAGTCTTCTTTGGGTTCTATCCAGCTTTCAAGGCCTCACGTCTTCATCCGATAGAGGCCCTGAGACACGAATGATCAGGGCCCGTCGGGAAACCCCATAATTTGACTCGGTTGTGTTAAATGGAGGCGCTTCCAGCCGTCAGAACGGACGAGGTTTAGGGCAATATCATCTTGACGCCGTCCTGCCCTCAAGCATGCCGCGACCGTCAACGTCGATACATTGTCTGTAAGAGGGGATATTCGCTGTGGTCGAAAGCGATAAAATCCCGCAGCGAGTCAAGTGGTAAAAGCAGCTTCTTTCAGTAAATTCATTTCGATCTTGAACCAACAGATTAGCAGGTACACTTGGACGGTAATCTCCGATCCTCAGACTTATTTGCTCCAGCGCCGACCAGAGAAGATTCCAGGCCATTCATTGAGCCCTTGTTTCTTCCTTTTGCCGATAAGATTCGAGGCGCTGTCCGTACGAAGTCGCTATCTCATCCTTCCTTGATGGCGCCATGGCGACGATGGCCCCCAAACCTCAGTCAAACCCCTTTCTCATGCTCCTCAACTAAAAGTTCCCTGTAATCACCCGGATTTCTACATGACTAAGGGCGGCTTTTCCGCCTAAACCTCCCATCCGGTTTTCGGGGTCCATTATAGGTGGCTGCTTCAAAGGGCGCTCGAAGACCTGAAGCATGAGAAACGTACGCGGATAACGACCACGGAAATTGAATAGCCGTCCCAGGTGTGCTGACCGGGACGGCTCAAAGGAGAATTGTAATGATAGTACCTGAAAGGCTAAATTTGCCGAAAAGTTTCAACAGACAAGAGGCGGAACAATTTTGCGGATTCCTCTCGGACGGCAGTCCGATAACTATCCAGAGCTTTGGTGACAAAAAGCGGTATAAATAAACGCCTGGCAAGAATTACCCATGGGGCCTTTCCCGACATCCTTTGTGAATTGCTGGAACTCAACCTGAGAGACGCAGGCATCTTCCTCATGTTAACTTGTGGGGACGGTAAGTGGCGGCGGGTGGATAACGCGTCATCCACCGTGGCGTTCTTTGTTGACCTGGACGGCGCTCCTCTCGAACCTGTGATGAGCGCCTCGATATAACCCGACATTATTGTGGAATCATCTCCGGTCAGGCGCCGGTCGTTACGGAAGATACGGCCAATTCAGGTAACCGATGGAAACCGCCCATCAGCGAAGACTCGAAAATATCGATTGACCGGTTAGGCGTCCCATGTTATGAGGCGTTCCTCTCCGGTGATCAGTGAGGCAAGCCTGATCTCCCATCCTTATTTCCTGGAGACATGGTATGGCATTTCCCCTCTCTGAGCAGAGCCCAGGCGTTTCCACAACATCCCCGGCCTTTGACGGCAATTATAGGCGCCTAAGAAAACTCATCAACAAAGCGCTTAGGGAAGGTAATCCGCTTCAAGACCTTCATCTGATCCCCAAGAATCCTTCTCAACCAGACCAAAAGTTTCTCCTGAGGAATGATTTACTCAAACTTCTCGGGGCCATAAGGAAGATTAGGATAAATTATCAAGAAATATTGTCTACCCCCGTTCCCCCAGAGCTTGTGCGAGATATTCGAGGAAAAACGCCTGAACAACGCCTTCCTTGGGAAGAAGAGGCATTGGATAAAGCGGACCAATGGAAGGAAGAAGTAAAAGTTTTGCGTGTCCAGGTCCTCAAAGAACTCAATGACTGTCTCAACGCTGAATTCTTCCAAGTGGATGAACGCCACAGTTTCTGATACTTCTCACACTCATAACGATTGTTGACGATTGTGGCGCTCGGTCTTCAATACCTAACCTGAGCCCTCCTTGCTCTTGTCTGTCTAAGAATTTACACAGTCACGTAAACACGAATCTACGATATTGCCCTAGCGCCTTTACGAAAGCTTATTCCAGAGTACGTGCGCCAACTTGCTTCTCCTTGGAGTCCAAAATAGTTCCCGGATCTACCGTCACTCGTATCATTGACCATGAAATCAACGCATATTTTTCCCAAAGGGACCGACGCCCTTTCTGCTTTGTCCTCGATGGCTATCCCTTGTAGTAATCGCCGCCTAGCCCCTTTCTGCACAGCCTCAAAGCGCCCCTGATATGTTTGTCATGGACTGCGGAGTCCTTCAAGCGCAGCTCCCATAAGATGAATGTTGACCAAGAAACCCAGAGTCAAATATACTCATGAACGTTAGCTAAACGTGGCGCTAAAGCGCCGTGTCCGATTATTGCCCCGCAGTGCGACGGAAATGATGAAACGGATTTTGGTCCTTCAAAGCGAGGGAACAATAAAAGAAGGCAGGAAGCTCTCATCCCTCTTCTTGCTTTTCTTTCTCTTGCTGAGTTCGATTTCCTCGGCAGCCGACGACCAGACTCAGAAGGCTGTACAACGTAGCTCTCCGGAGACGGGATCATCAGCAGGATATCAAAAAAGGGTCGCACTCGTAATTGGAAACAGCGACTACAAGGTCGGCCCGTTAATGAATCCGGCCCATGACGCCGAGGACATTTCAACTGTTTTGAAGACATTGGGCTTTGATGTCCAGACAAAGATAAATGTGAACCAACGGGAGATGGAGGAAGCGCTCAACACGTTTGTTCAACAAATTCAAGATGGGGACGTGGCGTTATTCTATTTCTCAGGACATGGGGCGCAAGTAAGGGGGGAGAATTATTTGATTCCGCTTGGCGACCCCATAGAATCGGAAACCGATGTCCGATACAAGACCCTCAACGCGGGACTCGTGCTTGGGAAAATGGAGGAGTCCAGGAACCGAGCCAACATAGTGATCTTGGACGCCTGCAGGAATAATCCCTTTAAAGGCTTATTTCGATCCACCAGTATGGGTTTGACCAAGATGGAGGCTCCCAAGGGGACTTTGATCGCCTATGCCACTTCACCGGACTCCGTGGCCGCGGATGGAACGGGGAGGAACAGACCCGTACACTAAGCACCTCATAGAAGCCCTTCGGATGAAAGATATCCCGATTGAACAGGCGTTTAAACTTGTGGCAAGAGCAGTCAATCGAGAAACAGGGGGACAACAGACTCCCTGGATATCATCATCTTTGCTGGACGATTTTTATTGTAATCCATCATCGGCTTCCCCACAGCAGGAATTAGTTCTCCCGCCCCCTGAGCCGCCAAAACCTTCCTCGCCCCCGGATTACAAGGAGATGGCTCGTTTTGCTCGAATAATGGACACGGTGAAGAAAAATTTCGTGCGTGAAGTGACGGACAAGAGTCTTGTTGAGGGGGCCATTTCCGGCATGCTGTCGGCTCGCCGTCTTGACGCCTCAATTTTACCTAAAGAGATGGCTTCGAGCGCTGACGGACCTCCGACACCGGCGTCCTCTCCGGACTATCGAGAACTGGCTCGTTTTCGAGAAGTAGCAGACTACATTTACAGGAACCACGGAGGAGGCGCCGGTTTCAATAAACTTATCGATGACGCCGTGTCGGGCATGCTGAAATCATTAGACCCACACTCTTCCTTTCTTAACGAACAGACGTACAAGAATTTGCAGGTCGAGACCAAAGGGGAATTTGCCGGGGTAGGAATTGAAATCAGAGTGGAAAAGGGAGAATTGACCGTAGTCCAGCCTATTGCCGGCTCTCCGGCGGATATGGCCGGTTTGTTGCCGGCGGATAAGATTTTAAGGATCGATGGAGAAACAACCAAAGACATTTCGTTGGGTAAAGCTACGCAATTGCTCCGAGGTCCAAAAGGCTCAGGAGTAACTATCACAATAATGCGAGAAGGGCTTCAAGGACTCAAAGATTACAGGATATATCGAGATACAATCCGAACTCAGCCTATTAAGAAGAAGCAATTTTTGGAGCCTGGATACGCTTACCTTAAACTGGTGAACATGCCGGAAAACGTAAGCGTAGCTTTTTCTAAGGCGATTGACGAATTACAGAAAGAACACCGTGTCAAAGGCTTAATCCTGGATCTACGTAATAATGCTGGAGGACTACTCAGCGAGTCGATTAACATCGCAAATCTGTTCATTGATGGCGAGAAGCTCATAGCTTACACTGACGGCCGAGAAAAGAATTCACGAGCGCAATACAAATCAAAGAAAACAAATAAGCGTCTCGATTTTAAGCTCGCGGTAATTATCAACAAGAAAACCGCCAGCGGTACGGAAATATTGGTAAGCGCTCTGCAGGATTATGATCTTGCATTAATTTTAGGAACTAAGTCCTTCGGCAAAGCCTCTATTCAGACGATTTTCCCTCTCGAAGGAGGATGCGCGTTGAGACTCACTACGGCGAATTTCTACTCCCCGAAGGGGCGCTCCATCGACAAAAAGGGTATAATTCCGGACATGGATCTGGAGGTCGAGATGGAGAAGATCCCCCAAGCCCCTGACGTCACCGAAGATATCGCAGTAAAAAAGGCTCTTGATTGGTTGAAAACGGGTATAACGGTCAAACAAGCAAAGTCGGGAAAAACCTCAATGTAGATGCTCCGAGCGGAGTTTATGGTTTTGAGACATGGTCTTGAGAGCAGAAAACGGGCGAGAGTTTTTGGTTGGTTTTGTCTTCTTCTTTAGACTGTTCCCAAGGGTCATCGGCTATCGCTCAATCCTTCAAGTTTTTCACGGTAGTCTCGTTGTGAGCCTATTCACCGACGCTTTTAAGACTGGGGAATATTTCCAAGTCATGACTTTACGGGCGTTGAGGAGCAGTTCATCGCCGGTTTGCGGATTCCTTCCTCTCCGGGCCGATTTGGACTTCACGGACCATTTCCCGAAACCTGATATCATCACATCTTCCCCGGAGATGAGACGGCTCTTGATCAGATCCAAGAGTTTCTCCAGTATTTCAGCCGCCTCGCCTTTCATGAATCCACAGTCATCGGCTATTTTCTGAGCTATATCCGCTTTGGTGAGTGTCATGGATACCTCCTTTTCGTTGTTAAGCTCGCTATAATAGCTAATTTTTCCCGAAATTCTATACATCTGAAAAATTTCTTCCAGGAAATAGTATTTTCTTGGACGGTTGTCGCCGCGGCCGGACTTATCCGAAACAGACGCCGCTGACGCCCTAAGCCACAAGGACGCATGCCGGCTGCGCCGGTCGAGAAAGGCTGCTCAGGGAACACCTACCTTGAAATCAGCGAAGTCCGGATGATAGGTGATCTCAAGAGCCCACGCTCTTGAGCATGAAAAACCGAGTGATCACGATTGGAAAACTGGAGGTTCATCCAAAATTTTGCGGGCCTGCTTCAAGAGTTCTTTGAATCTGAACGGCTTGGCCACGAATCCCTTGGCGCCCTGCTCAAGGCATTCCTTTGTCGAAGCGTCCGCAGCATAGCCACTGGCAATAAGAATTCTAGCCTGGGGATCGACCTTGAGCAACTTCTTCAGGCAATCTTTCCCGCCCATTGTGGGCATGATGAGATCAAGAATGACCAAAGAGATACGCTCTCTTTCTTTCGCATAAACCGCCAAGGCTTCCGCGCCGTTGTTTGCGGTAAGAACCGTATAGCCACTTTTTGTCAAAATCCGCCGGCCCAGTTCACGGACCATATCTTCATCATCCACCAACAAAACGGTTTCCGTTCCAAGGGCTTGCATCTCTCCTGACGTTTCTACGTCAGGCTCAGGCTCTTTCTCTATCGCCGGTATGTAGACCTTGAACGTTGTCCCTTTTCCCACTTCGCTATAACAGTCGATATGTCCGCCATGCTGCTTGACGATTCCGTAAACCACGGCAAGTCCCAATCCCTTGCCTCTGCCTACATCCTTCGTAGTGTAGAATGGCTCAAAAATATGTTGCAGAGTCTCCCCTTCCATGCCGTGGCCTGTATCGGAGACCGACAGCAGGACGTAGCCCCCTGGTTTTGCTTCGGCACGGAGCCTGGAATATTGTTCGTCAATGGTTGCGTTTTCTGTGGCCAGGATCAGGCTTCCCCCGTCGGGCATGGCGTCACGAGCGTTGACCACCAGATTCATTAGGACTTGCTCGACTTGGGTGGAATCGGCGTTAATTCTAGGAAGTTCCTCTGCCAGGTCCAGTCGTATGTTGATCATTTTAGGTATGGTGCGTATTAAGAGTTTCTCTGTATCCCTAATTAGATGGTTCAAGTTGAGTGGGGCGAGTTTGGGCTCGACTTTGCGACCCAAAGTGAGTAGGCTCCGCACCAGTTCGGCGCCGCTTCGAGCGGCCTTATGGATCCTCTGAAGATCATCATAGTCCGGATCTTTTTCGGACTTCCCCGACAAGAGCAGCTCAGAATATCCAAAGGTGATTTGAAGAAGGTTGTTGAAATCATGAGCTATGCCACCGGCGAGTGTGCCGATCGCTTCCATTTTTTGCGCCTGCTGGAGTTGCTTCTGAAGAGCTTTGCGTGCGGTCAGATCTCGTAGGATGCCTCTGTGTCCGGCAATGCTTCCGTCCTTTCCAAAATATATAGACGTAGAGAGCAGGCAGTCAACTTCCGTTCCGTCTCTCTTTCGCATCTTGAGTTCGTAGTCTTTCACGTAACCTTTTCTCTCTATCTCCTTCTGGAATCTTAGACGGTCAGCCGGATCAAAGTCCAATTTCGCGAACGTCCTTTCCAATCATTTCCTCTCTCGGATACCCAAAAAGTTCGCAAACGGATCGGTTGGCGTCCATTATGGTTCCGTCCCTCAGAAACCGAGTACACCCCGTCTATCGAATCTTCAAAGAGCTTACGATACTCTTCATCACTCTCCTTCAAAGCCTCTTCCGTCCGCTTGCGCTCAGCAATTTCCCAGGCTATATCCGCAAGGTAGGAGACGATTTCAATGTCCTTTTCAGTGTAATCCGTAGGTTTGTTCCCAATACCGAGTATGGCTAGGACACTGTCTGATCTGATAATAGGCACAGCAAGCTCCCGGATGACGGCGGCGTGCCCTACCGGCATCCCTTTTCGATGAGGTAAGGAAGCGTAATCATTGTGGATGACCGGTTTCCTCTCATGTACGCAGTCCACCCAGACTCCAGCCTGATCGAGCCGGTAATGCTGTCCTTTCCCTTCCGCCCTGCAGAATTCCTCAACCGTCTTGGTTGACCAAGCCTGAAGGGAAAGGGTTTCCTGATCAGTCTCAACAAAGTGGTAGAACCCAATGGGACTGTTGGTTAAATTGCCCACTTCGTCCAACGTTTTCTGAAGCAATTCGTCCAGAGAATGAGCCGTAGAGTATTCCAGTAACGCTAAACGTATGCGAATAAGTTCCTCTGAGATCTTGCGTTCGCTGACGTCTCGGACAATATGCGCTAACCCTGTCAACTGACCGACGCTGTCAAATCTGGGTATGGCCCTTACTTCGACAAACATGTTCAAGCGCGGCTCAAAAAACTCAGACACTGCCTGCTGTTCAGTTTGAATGCACCGGCAACCCGGACATTTATTAGGAGGACAGTCTTTTCCGTGGTAAAGTTGGTAACATTTGATTGTCTCCGAGGTCCTCGAATTCGGTAGACCAAGTAGCCGTTTTGCAGCCGTATTGTACTGGATTATGTTGTTGTCCTTGTCATGAATTGTAATCGCGTCATTAATGCTATTGAACGTGTCTTCCCAGTCACGTTTGGCTGAGAAAAGCGCTTCCTCCGCCCGCTTGCGGTCGGTGATGTCGGCAATGATTTCCATCTTCGAGACGGAACCGTCATTCTCTCTTACCGGAGCGGCTACGATACTGAAAGTTCTTCCATCGGGCATTGAAGGCTCGTAATGAACTACCTTTGATTCATTGATTACATTATTCAGTTGACAATAAGGGCACTGGACGGACAAATCCGCTAGGGACTCGTAGCACGTCTCTCCTGAATGATCACCAAACCAACGGACCATCGTGGGATTCATGTGGCGGATCTTGTAGTTCCGATCCACCACAAAAACTCCCAACCCCATTTCGTTGATACTGTTCAGGTAATTGGATAAATGGTTCTCACTATCTCGCAGAGCCCCTTCCACCTTCTTACGCTCGGTGATATCGGTCAACATACCAAATGATCCCGCAAAGTTTCCACTCGCGTCTTTCAGAGCGGTAGCTGAGACTATCGTGCAAAGTGTCTGACCGTCTTTGCGCAGGAAGCGGCGTTCAAATGTTTGATTCGTGCCGGTCCGACGTAAATCCATGTTAGTCTCATGGTCTTTGAGGTCTTCGTCGAACATGAAGGAATCTAAAGACCTACCGAGCACCTCGGGGATCGGGTATCCGAGCATGTCGGCCATCCGCCGGTTGACGAAAGTGGTCAGAAACTCTGCGTCCACGGCCCAGACGCCTTCATTGGCAGTGTCCACTATGCGGCGATACTTCATCTCGCTCTGAGCCAGCGCTCCAGCCGCCGCCTCACGCGCGAACTGACCCGCCAATAACTTTCCCAAAAGAATTGTTCCTATTGGGTATAGGATCATAACGGGAAACCAGATTTTGACGATAACGTCGTAGTTCCCGGGACTCGGCAATGTAAGCATCCACAAAATCATAAGCAGGTGAACCACTAACCCAAGGAGACCCAGCTCGCCCATACCGATGTCGGCTACGCCCTTCTTTCGGATTTGACGCCAGACGACACCGACTAGCGCAGACGTGACGATGACACCTATGCCGGTAAGAGTCCCTGTTCCTCCGATATCAAAGCGAAAGAGGCCGGTTATTGCCACAGCAAGTCCGGCGGAAATGGGACCAAAAAAGAGAGCTCCCACACTCAGGAGAATTGAACGGGTGTCGAAGACGATCCCTTCGGTCAAACGCCATGGGTTCATCATCACCGCCACGCCGATTCCCCCCATCAGAAAGCCTGCGAGTATTTGTCTCAGAGGCTTTGGAATATCTCGTCTTGCGGTAATCAGGTCACACAAAACCCCGAGAGCTATCAGGAGGGCGACATTATTGATCAGTCCTAGAAAAGGAAGGATGTTCATGAGGGTCCCCCTTTGCGCCTTCACCCGGGAAAACAGACCCCAGCGGCTCAACTGTGGAGAGCGTCACGGTAAGAAGAAAGGTTTGCCCGGATTCTTGTTTTCAGAAATTCACGCTAATTAAGAGTTTGGCATGAACAGTATACGTCCGTCAACGAGTTACTCTTCAGGTTTGATCCATACATATTCTCATCGCCCATAGAGGGGCTCAACGTAGGCAAGCTGCTGCTTTCACCATCGAAGCCGGGCCGTGTCTCAATATCTTGGCAAATGATTCAACGTGTCGCGGGACCAAGTCGGGTTATGATTGGGTGTATCCGCATGCTGCCTCACCTATGCTTTTTGGGTTTCCGATTCAACCGCTTGTTATTAAGAAGAAATCACTGAAAAAATCAGCGTTTCTAACTACAGGAACTTTGGCAAATAGCAAAAGTGGGAACGCTGATGATATTCCGAAGCTACGGACCTGGACAATCTCTATTTCGCCAAAGATCATTCTCTACCTAGACGCACATCTCTACAGCCGAAATCGTCTTGCCGTGAATAGTTGAAACAGTAGGCGGCAACGGCAACTACGCACAGAACAAGAGGTTTACCCAATCCCATGCATGTTCGAATCACTAAAGAACTGGAAGAAGTAATCCGAAAACAGTCTGTGCGAAACGAAAGGACATTCAACGGCGAAGTCAGACGGCTCCTTCAGAAAGCGATTGAGGAGTTTTATCCGGTAGAAAACGCAAGCGAATAACGACCCTAGTGATATTAGCCGTCTGGCGTCAGTACCTCCGGGGACGACTGAAAGGAGATTATTACGATGCTACCTGAAAGTCGGAAGCTGCCGACAAGTTTGTATAGACAAGAGACGGAACATTTTTTGCGACTTCTTCTCGGACGGCAGTCCGATAACTATCCAACCTTTGATGACAAAAAAGTAGGAAAAGTCCCTGGCAAGAATTGTCCATGGAACCTTTTCCGAGATTTTTAATGAGTTGGTGGAACTGAACCTGAAAGGCGCCGCGGTCTTCTTACTGGTAAATCGTGGGGACAGCAAGGGTCGACAAGTGGATAACGTGTTATCCATCGTGAGGTTCTTTCTCGACCTGGACGACGCTCCGCTGGAACCTGTTATGGACGCTCCGATAGGACCTCACATCGTCGTGGAGCCTTCCCAGAGCAGGTATCAGTCGTTTTGGAAGATCGAGCCAATTTCGGTAACCGACGATAATCGTACCTCCGCTAAAACGTCATTTGAACGACTAGAATCAAGTTCGGCGCAGAGGTTCGAAGGAGACTATATCGTCAAGCTGCCAAGGATCGTACGACACCCCTTTCTTATCCGGAATCGTGGATATCAATAGGAATCCTCTCCTACGATTCCCAGAGACTTTAAACTGAACTACCGTCCACCGCGCACCCTTCTCCAATACCCCTCCACACTAATTGCCACCTGAACATTGTTTTTCTTAAAAATGTCGCGGAGGTAAATCGAATGAGCCCCAAAAAGTCCAGGGCCTTGTCCGAACCGGTAAATGTGAGACTGCCCGAACAACTGTTGAATGTGTTACGCGCCGAGGCCGAAAAGGCGGAACGGAGTCTAAGCCAGGAAATAAGATGGCGGTTGCTCCGCTCCGTGTCTTCGACCGGATCCATGACCGTTGATGAAACAGGCGCTGATGACAGGAGGTGACAGGAACGATGACAGCAAGAGATTCCATCCTGTCATCACCAACCAATTGGAATTAATAACGAATGACGCGATGACAGGAGTGACGGGAGATCCGGGAACTCTTTTGACTTCGAAAAGAAAAAAGAGCGCCCCTTCTGAAACCCTAAAGCTAAATCAGCGATGACAGGAGGTGACAGGAACGATGACGGCAAGAAATTGCATCCCGTCATCAGCAACTAACAGGAATTACTAACGAATGACGCGATGACAGCGATGACGGTAAATCCGGAAACTCTTTTGGCTTCGAAAAGAAAAGACGACCCCCAAAACAAAGTGTCCCCAAAAACGAAATCCCCGGCGTGTGGGCGCCGGGGATTCCCGAATAAATACCAAGAGATGAACATGAAATCATCACAAGAAAGACAAAACTCCAACGGCAAATATTCTCATAAGAATTACTACGAAGACCTCATAGAATCTTCCGACATCGGCGAAATAGCCCGAGAGCTGATTCCGGACCGTATCACCGACGAGACCGCCGATAAACTATGCTGCGACTGTCCCAACCACGCCGGCATATCCAAGACTTCTCTCCAAATAGACCTGAATAAGCAGCTTTGGCATTGCTGGGGCTGCGACCAAGGGGGCGATGTCATCCAATTCGTAGAGTTTATCCAATCGGGTCAAGTCTCCAAGGGCGTCAAGGGATCACAATCCCTCACCCATCGAGCGGCCCGTGACTATCTTGCTGCGGCCGCAAACATGCCCCCACTGGGCAAATCCGATCTGACACCGCAAGAAATAGCGAATCTTGAACTCAATCGTCAGAGGGATTGCAGGACTTTCCAGTGCCTAAGCGCTATCGCCGAGTACTATCATGAGCGACTCTTGAAGCATGACAATGCCTTGGCCTGGTTGCTGGAGAAGTACGCTATCTCGGGGAGGACCGTATCCGATCTCAAGATAGGATTCAGTGTAGATGGTCCGAGCGGCACCGGTATCATCGACACTTTGTTATCCAAGGGATTCACGCATGAAGAGGTCTTGTCCACAGGAGCCTTTGTTAAGACCGCCTCCGGCCCTGTCCCACTATTTCAGGGTAGAATCACTTTTCCGTACTGGTCCAGAGGTAGAGGAGCGGTCTATATGATCGGACGCAAGACTCCCTGGACGCCTGAGAACGACCATGAGCTGGGTAAGTATAAGAAACTCCTTGTTCATTCCCCACGACATACGTACGTTCGGAACTGTATCGACAATTCAGCCCTGTACAACGAGGATTTCCTCTCCGGTAATCCTCACACACTTATTATAACGGAAGGCATTACGGACGCCATAGCCACCGTTGAGCGGGGCTATGCGGTAATTAGCCCCGTGACGGTAAGATTGAAGACTAATGACCAACAACGCCTATGCGACAAGCTCAAAGATTTTACCGGTCGGGTAATATTGCTTCAGGACAACGAAGTCTCTCAGGTAGGACTCATCGGAGCGGTGGAAACAGCGGCCATGCTTTGCATGTCCGATGTTGACGCGAGAGTAGCCGAATTACCACTAGCCGAGAAACAACGGAAGGCTCGTGGGACATTGCTTGAGAGGTACGGTGTCCATAACGGAATGTCCGCAACCGAGAGAAATCAAAGGCTAAAAAACCTCTCTCCAGACCGGAGAAGGGAAGCGCAGGACCTTCTGGAGCAGAGCAAGATAGACCTAAACGACTTTTGGAAAGCCGGGCATACCAAACAAGAATTTGAGCAAATTCTTCAGTCGGCCCGAAATCCTTTGGAAAGAGCCATAGCCGATCTCGATTCCGGCCTTACCGGAACGGAACGCAGCTGGGCTCTTGATGTTATCCTATGGCATGTGTCGAGGCTGGACCCGTCCCAGCAAGAATACCATCTGAGAAAGATAAAGGAGAGACTTGGCGATACCTCTTTGGAGGCTCTCAAGAAGCATCTCTCTAAGATTTCGAAGGATAATCCGGAGCAGTCCGACGAAGAAAAGACCAAATTTGAAAAGCTTATTGCCCTGTTTTGTGAGAGCGGGTGTTCAGCCTTCGTCGATCAGTACGGCCATGGATGGGCTACTATGAAAGTGGGGGACCATTACGAGAACATTCGCATCCAGAGTCCCAAGTTCGTTCGTGTGATACTCGACATGTACGTTACCACTTACGATGGACCCGTAGCCGTAGACGCCATAAAACTTGTGGGAGAGTTGCTTACCGCAAGGGTCACGGAGACGAGATACCTCTATAATCGTTATGCCTGGATCGATGATCGCTTACTCATAGACATGTGCGGACCCGACTGGAAGGTAATAGAGGTAACGGGGATGGGATGGAAAGTCAGTGACCTCCGGCAAAGCCGGAGGCATGAAATATTGGAACCGCTCAAAGCGGTTGACGTAAGGTCAACTTGGCTGCTTCTCCCATGCTGGTTGCCTGCTCAGCTGCAGGGCGGCCCCGCTTCATGGATTGGGTGATCTACGCGATGAAACGCCGGACAGCCCGGGGTATGCTGGGCGATTGCCGGAACGTAAGGAGATGATCTTCCCTGCCTCCCGAATATCCCGAGGCCTGGAGAAGAATCAATACTCCCGGAAATGTCAAACTCTGTGAGTCCCCCGGCAGAGCCGGGGGTTTACCCATTATAATTATTCAGCCCGAGAAGCCCGTATTCAAGAGATATTCTCATCAACGTCCGATGCCGGAGCCCCGAAAGGGCGAGGACGTAAGAGAGGTCCTGAAGTATCTGGCTGTAAAAGATGAAGGCAACAAAGCTCTTCTCCTCGTTTGGTTATGCACATGCATGCTGGAGTACGCTCCCCGGCCCGGCCTGATAATTCACGGAATCCATGGATCGTCCAAGACCACAGCGGCCGAATTCCTTCGATGGATAGTGGACCCTTCCATCACCCTGACCAATTCCCTCTCGAAAGACCTCACCGAATTCGTGCAGCTTATGGATCATCATGCCGTGGTGTCTTTGGATAACCTGACGTCGATTCCAGGTTGGGCGTCGGACGCCCTTTGCCGCGCGACGACAAGAGGAGGATACCAAAAGCGGATGTTATACAGCGATGATGAGGACATCACTTACTATTTCCGCAGGGTTTTTATCCTCAACGGAATCTCTGTGCCGGCGACGGCCCCGGACCTGCTTGATCGATCCATTTCCATCGAGTTATCCCGAATAGACAGGAAGCGGCGCAAGAAGATATCCGTTCTCCGTAAAGCCTTTGAGACGGACTTACCGGGCATCCTGGGAGGTATCCTGGATGTTATGGTCAGAGTCATAGCTGGACGGGATGAGGAGCTGGAAGAACATCCTCGGCTCGCCGATTGGTACGGCCTTGGACATATCGCAGCGGAAGTCCTGGGGCTAAGAGAAGCTTTCGTCAAAGCGTTCGACGCCTCTGAAGCCCGACAACACCGGGAGGTCGTGGAGTCGAATCCGGTAAGTGAGCTACTCATTGAGTTTCTGGACGGCAAGCCTTCGTGGCACGGTAAAACGAGCGACCTTTACTCTGAACTTACAAAAAAGGCTGAAGAGAGAAGGGTAAAGAAGGAATGGCCCAAGGGCGTGAGCGCTTTCAGCAAGAAGCTGAAGAAGCTTTCCCATGACTTGGCTGAAGTGGGGATAACAATCGAGGAGGAGAGGGATAAAAAGTCCAGACGAATAGCGATAACCAGGTCGGATCCGGGCGGGGACGAAAATAAGAGACGCTATTTTTCCTCGGAGTCCAAAGAAGTTCCCGGATCTCCCGTCACTCCTGTCATCCCGTCATTAGTTCGTGATATCAACAATATGGAGATGACGGGAGCGATGACAGGAGGATTTAACGTTCCTGTCATCTCCTTGCACGACGCTGCAACAAACGAAGCAATACGTTCTGACGGGGCAGCGTCATTCCATCTTCCGCCCATTCCGGATGAAGTCAAGGGGTGGCCCGACTCCGCCCAAGAGCTGTTTTGTATCTTGTCTGTGGGCAACCAGTCGGCAGGAAGGAGCGTCGAAGAAGCGGATAGGCTCGCCTTGGAAGAGGTGCGGAAGTCGGAACGTTTTACTGCTATGGCAGTGTGATCCATCGGGGGGATGTGGCGATAATGAGTAATAACGACCCCGATATCGGTTAGTTCTGCTATCGCCACACCAGCCGATATCTGGGAGATAGTGCAATGATTTCACCATAATGACTCTTAGTATCACTATCACACCCTATGGTGGCGCTATATCTATTTAATATTATGATACAATATTGGCATTATCAAACTATCACTCTGCCTACTTGGATGCCCCTCTTTGCCCTCCGTATACGTCTGCATCATCGACTTATGGGGCGAGGACTGTCCAAAGATCGCGGAAAGAGAAATTTCTCCGGCCCGACTACGCCTTCGACATGAATTTCTCCTCCTCACAGGCAAAGACCTCCTCCACGTAAATAGATTTGGGCCGACGTAAGTCGGTAATGAACCCGAAAGAAACATCTTCCTTCAGTTTGAGGGTCGGGTTCTACACGAAAAACCCTTACGAATCTTCCCGACTCATCAGCGACCATTCGTTTTCAGCTACGGAGAAATCAAGGTGGGCCTCCGCCATGGCCGACGCAATTGAGGAATGCCAGGTATGAAGGTAGCGACAAATCCTCGCTTCGTAGACATGGACCAAGATATAGCCCTTTTCTTTGCACTTCTCGATTTCGACCCATTGTGGGAGCCTACAATCTGTGGGTCCGGTATCTTGGTCGCTCAGTTGGACTCTTCGCGCGTAAACATGACATCATAACCTCACTTCAGATCACGAGCTTGTCGAATGATAATTAGCCTCACATGAGGCTAATTTTTATCCTCATGACTTTCTATGATTCCGGAATCTTCAGCTTCGGCGACCAACCCTTCCTTACGGAGATCAGCCTCGAGCTTAGAATGTGCTGAATCCATCCGCTCCGCAGCCTTTCGAAGCATATTCTCAGTCCTTTGACCCGATTCATTGATACGGCGCAACAGTCCGCTCATTCTCATGGCTCTCGCCTTGAGCATGTTCTCCGTTTCCTCTAGGAATTTTCCTAAGAATCCGGACTCAGGCGCAGGAATAATAATTTCGTTGAGCGGCTGAACCGCCTTAAGGGCGTTCTCTTATCGTCCGTTTGCTTTGCCATTTTTCATTCCTTTCTCAAAGGCAAGTAGCGCATTCCGAAGTTGCCAACAGGCTGATTACTTAGGCGTCGTGCTTATAATTAGAATCCGACAGCTTTCCGGCCCGCGTGAGTTCTTTCACTCGTGCTTCTTCTCGAAGAGCCTCAATTAACGCTTTGTGCGAAATCTCTCCGTGGGCCTTGAAGCGGTACTTGTTTAGAACTACCTTAAAGTCCCCCGGCGTAAGACCGTTTATGCCTTTCAGTTGATTTTCGAGCTCATTTTTCAGCTCAAACCCAAGAAGGGGCTGCAGAATCTTCCTATAGAAGACCACTATCCCTTCCGGCTTGAGACAATGGAACTCTACTTTATGATCAAACCGGCGTAACGTACTTGGGTCAAGGTCGGTTAGTCTATTCGTGGTGTAGATCTGGATGCCGCGGAACGTTTCCATGGCGGTCAAGAACTCGTTGACCTGGCTGATCTCCCACGAATGCACCGCCCGATCACGGCTTCCGAGGAGAAAATCTGATTCGTCGAAGAGCAAGATAGCGTCTTTTTCTGCGGCTTCGTCGAAGGCGGCTCGAATATTTTGCTCGGTACCTCCGACCCAGCTTGAGAGAATGTCGCTGCCCCTCTTAACAAGGATTTCTTTGTCGAGGCGATGAGCTATGTAACGGGCCATATGACTCTTACCGGACCCGGAGACCCCATGGAAAAGGAGCGATACGCTTAAGGGCTCGTCGGTCCCGGAAGCCTTGAGATAATCGGTAAAAAATTCAAGTTCTTTCATAAGACCCGCGGGATCGACGCCGGAGACGTTCAATCCTTCGAGAGAGAAGCTCTTTTGATTAATCTTGCCGGTGATTAAGGGTTTGTATCCTCCATTGACAAGACTCTGGTGCGCCTCCAAGGAGAGAACGACAGCTTTGTGAACCTCATCTTTGGAGTCCGACCCTATTTCCGCCGCCTTCTTAACGGCTTGTTCGATAACGCCGGCGCTTGCTTCGAACCTGCAAGCCAAATCCTCTATTTCAACGGTGCTGAAAAAGGGTTCGAGACGGTAATCCATGAGAATGTTTTCCCATATACGCTTTCTCTGTACACGGCTGAAAGGTTTGAAGGCCAAGCTATAGGAGAAGCGGCGAGCTGCGGATTCTTCGAGTTGAGCTATGGAGTTTACGGTCCAGATCATCCTGACTCCCGGTGTTTCCAGGACATCATGCAGCCAAGGTTTATCCGAAGTTTGACCTGAAAAGAACCAGGAGTTGCGGGTACCAATAATATTGTCGGCGTCGTCCGCAATAACCAGCGCTCCTTCGCCCTGACTTGCCACATTTACGGACGCCGTAACAGCGGCCTGGCGCTTCCAGCCCTTTTGTTTGCCACCGTGTTCTACAAGATAGATAGGCAGCCCAAGCTTCTTTCCGATACCGTACGCAAGGCTGGTCTTGCCTGTGCCGGGCGGGCCGTAGAAAATGATGTGTGTTGAGCTTGCCGGTTTCTCTCTAAGCAGGTTAAGAATGTGATCGATAATCTGTGGTTCCACCGGGTGGGCGTTGAGAGGAACCGGATCAGGATTCACTTTTCGGAAGAATTCAGTCTTGATATCTGCGCAGCAAGGGTTTTGCAACAGGTTCAGAAAACCGGAATCCATAGAAAGAGAGCGATGACGATCGGAATCAAGTATTCCAATCTTGGAGAGCTTCCCATTGAGGGCTTCTCCTATTTCCGAGACTCTGGAACCGAGGATGGTTGCGAGATTGTTTCTTCCCGCGAAGCGCTCGCACTTGAGATGGTATTCAAAGAAGCTTTGTGCTTCTTCATATGTTGACAGTATGAAAAGGAAGAGACAAATCTCCGTTTCAAACTCGTTCAAATCGAACATCTGTTGAAAAACGCCCAGGCTTTTCTCAATGTCGGACGCACGGCGATGTTGTAGCTGACCCACTCTCCTGTTGAGCAGTCCTCTGAGAAGTCCCACGACACACATCTGTTCATCTTTACGGATCTTACGAAGGGCTTGATCCACGAGGTTGGCAAAGTCTCGGCCGTGGCGAATCTCCTCGCGTAAGTCCGCTTCAAATCGCCGTTTTCTCTCACCGGAATCCAACATTGCGGCAAGAGGTATCAGATCTTCTTGAACTATCTCAGGTCCGAGCGCCCAGTGAAGGGCTTCGAGGATTTCAAAGTCGAGCCTGGGGTGCTTATCCAGAAGGCGATCCATATAGATCAGGACACGACTCAGCATGAAGCGTTGAGACTGATCCATAGGCATTGATGATGAGCCGGAATGGCTTCTGATGCGCATACACCCTCCACGTGCCGGAAGACGGATAGAATCCTCTTCTTGAGTTAAATCAGGTCTCCGGTTTGGGGATGAAAACTTGTCTAAGGGGCATCATTATCAGTCCCCCTACGTGGGCCGTTTAGTTAGTAGTCTTCCTTTTCAAGGGGAGAACTAAAAAACCGCCGCAGCAAAGCTCGACGGAAGTCACGCTTTAGCTGCACTTCTTTTGCGCCCAGCAATCTGTGGTCAAATCGGCGCATCCCTAAGTAGGCCACAATGCTGGGGTTTTGTCAAGAGTTAGATCCGGTCGGAACGAAAAAAGTGAGATTGCGTTGGACTGGAAGGCGATATATGCTGATTTTGCAGTGTGATTCCTAGAGGATGAACCTGTTTCACAGCATGTCCGGTTGCCACCCGCAGCTTATATACGCTTCATAGAGAGCGAGGGCCTTATGACCATGGATCGCCCAGATATTCCGAACTGAATCCAGCGGGATAATTCTCCCAGCTTACGTTAAAGTTATTCAGGTCAAGAATTAGGTTTGGAGATTCAGCCACAAATATGGCGTTGCAGTACGGCTCAAAAGGCCTTATTAAACCTTTGGAAACTCGTACAGGTGCCAAGTTGCAGAGGCTGCTGTTCATAAAGAGGGACGGTAATGGAGGCGGTTCAAATTGGAAGTTCCCACTGAGGTGGTTCAATGATGGATGTGGATCGGTTGCAAGTATTGATAAACGCCGGCGAGTCTCTGGAGCGAGAATTCAAGTCCGACCGTAAGAGACTTTCGGACAAGGACATTTTTGAGGAAATTGTCGCCATGGCCAACACCAATGGCGGCACCCTGTTTATCGGGGTTGAAGATGACGGCGAAATAACCGGCGCCTCCCCGAGGCACGGAGATACGACGGACCCCTTCAAGCTTCAGTCAGCCATCTTCAACAACACGGTTCCTAACATCAACACCCGAGTATCGGTTCTACCTCATCCAGCAGGCGCTGTGATCGCAATTGAAGTTGACCCTTATCCAGAGCCTTGCGCCACAGCCCGAGGCAAGTCACTTCAAAGAACAATCGGGCCTGATGGAAAACCTCAGACGGTTCCATTCTATCCGCGTGATCAGCGTTCCCGAAGAATTGACCTCGGCTTGATGGACTTCTCCGCCCAGCCTATCGAGGCGAGTTCGTTTAACGACCTTGATCCGCTCGAGTTCGAGCGAGTCCGGCAAACCATTGTGGGGCTGAAAGGTGAACGGAATTTATTGGAACTTTCCAATGAAGAGCTGGCGAAAGCTCTGAGGCTCGTAGAGAGTCGAGAGAGAAGACTGATCCCTAACGTCGCCGGTTTGCTGCTTCTGGGTAAGCAGGACAGGCTTAGGGAACTTCTCCCGACCCATCAAGTGTTCTTCCAGGTCCTGGATGCCCAAGGGAATGTGAAAGTCAATGACGTATTCTCCGGACCTGTGGTCAGAGTGTTAAACGAATTGGAATCGCGTTTCTCCGCCAGAAATGAAGAGCAAGAGTTTATGGTAGGCTTCGTTCGCTTGCCGGTCCCTGATTACTCTCCGGAAGGGTATAGGGAATCTGTCAACAACGCTCTTTTACACCGTGATTACACGTTGTTGAACTTCATTTACGTTCAATGGCAGCCGGATCACTTGCTTATTACAAACCCTGGGGGCTTTCTCCACGGAATTACCGTCGAAAACATACTTGTCCATGAACCAAAGCCTCGAAACCCCCGGTTGGCTGAAGCCTTCAGGAGGATCGGCTTAGTTGAGCAAACGGGCAGAGGTGTTGACAAGATATATCGCGGACAAGCCCGATATGGGCGGCCGCTTCCAGATTACACAAGGAGCGATTCCACCGGAGTACGAGTGGTATTGAGAGGAGGTAAGCCCTCTCTTGAGTTTGCCGCTTTCGTATATGAACAGGAGGCCGCCGGCAATCCGCTGACTCTTGATGAGCTGATAGTGCTGAATACACTCTTTTTCGAGAGACGTATCGAGTCCATCTTGGCAGGGAGAACAATCCAAAAAGGAATTTCTGAAGGCAGGGCAGCCCTTGAAAAGCTTGTTGAACGAGGTTTCGTTGAGGCCAAAGGCGAGAAGAGGGGACGTATCTATCATCTCAGCGCCCAGCTCTATCGGAGGTTCGGGGACTCCTCCGGATACGTGCGAGTCCACGGCATTTCCGCGCTAAGACATGAAGCAATGGTCATGGAATTTGTTGAAGCTCACGGCAGGATAGCGCGTAAAGAGGTTATGGAGCTATGTGGAATTTCCGGTGACCAGGCCAAGAGATTTCTACAGAATCTTGTGAAGAAAGGCATCTTGACTCGAAAGGGATCAAAAGGGAAATCCGCCTATTATGAGAAAACGCCACGTTAGCAATGTTTTTGGGCATTTTTGGGCGAGATTACGGGCGATGTCTTTTGTTAATAGGCGCGCCCAAATCACTTGACCATATTGGACTCAATGGCGTTCCAGAATGCGACGGAATTCCTTAACTCACTTTGCACAGACAGGGCAATTTTCTTCACCCACGCTCTGTTCTTCCGGCCGAGCAAACCAAACTTCGGATTATAACGACAAATACCTATAATAAGTCGCCCTGCTGATTTTCAGGCTCAGGCATATCTCTTTGACGCTCAACGTTTGGTCTTCGTACATCTTCTTTGCCAACCGAACTCTCGGATCATCAATTTCAACAGGTTTCCGACCGCCCATACGTCCGCGGGCTCTTGCCACTGAAAGTCCCGCTCGAGTCCTTTCCCTTATCAGTTCTCCCTCAAACTGGGCAAGAGCCGCAAAGATTCCGAATACAAGCTCTCCCGACGGTGAGGTAGTGTTGATGGCCCCGTCCCTCAGAGACCGAAATCCTATGTCTCTGGCTTTCAAATCCGTGATAAGCGAAACCAAATGCTGCATCGACCTCCCGAGCCTATCCAATCGCCACACAACGAGCGTATCGCCCTTTTTCAAAGCGGTTAGGCAAGCGTCGAGGCCGGGACGCCGGCTTTTTGTTCCGCTCACCTTATCGGTGAAGATGTTCTTACAGCCCACAGCTTTAAGGTCTTTGAGCTGCAAATCCAAGTCTTGACCGTTCGTGCTGACCCGAGCGTATCCGATATGTTTTGCCATGACATGCCTCCGAGATAGTCCCGGGGCCAATCTCATAAATGAGGACGTTTGTCAAGTTTCTGAGACTTTGATTTTGAGACGGCAAAATAAGACATCAATCATTGGGGAAATTGGTCAAAATGGGGTCCGAAAAATTGGCCTCATAAAAGGAACGTTTGATGAGACTCGAACGATAGTCATGCCGGATTGGATGTGAGCTACGGTACGGACACAGCCTAGACTGACCTCAATTCGGCAGCGTGTCAATTGTTTGAGAGCCCAAAGACCCTCTTGCCAGGACAGTGATGTTCGTTTTAAGGCCGTGACTTCACCAGAAGAACTACCTATAATTATATACTGCTGTTAAACCAACATCTTAACTTATCAATATCATCTAGTAGATACGTATTGCGCTACTAACCCCATGGCGTTATTAGGAAAGGCTCTCTATTTCAGAATTATCTTATTAAAACAGACTGCTATATATTTTTTAAAGTATTATATTAATTAATTGATATAATTATTCGATTAATATGTTAATTTTTACTTGACATAACATTCGAGTGTTTTAATAGTCCGGGTCCAGACAAGTTAACCCTGGAGGGAGGGTATGATGAGAAGAATACCTTATACGCTATTGGTGTGCCTTGCTTTCTTCATGTCCTCAGTTCTTGCGACAGCCCCATGGGCAGCCGAAACTGACGACTTATCCGTACAAAAGCTTAACAAACCTGAGCTCAACGCGCACAGCTTCACTAAGGACGCGAAGCCCAAAACTGTCGTCAAGGTGAAGCCCAAGACGATGTTTCCATGTTGCGCGTATCAGTTCCCTTGCCCCGAGATCGCCAAAGTCAAACCCAACTATATGGCTACATACGGGACTGAAGCCTATTTGGGGGAATCCGTTTTGTCGGCTGCACCGCTCAAGCGCTGGGAAGTGAGTGGAGGAGTTATCTTCGCCAGCCTGCGAGGCAAGATCGCATGGCCCAGGTACGCGTCAGCCAGCTTTTACGCTGGTTATGGCAGCGCCTCCAATGCTGCGGATTTCACTGATGGACTCCAACTTCCCGGACATCTCGCAGTGCCGACATGGAGCCTCAAGTACTCATTCCGCCCGAACTGGGCGTTCCGGTACTCAGGACTGGCGTTCGAAGCCAATGGAGGCGGACAGCCTACCGGCAATTTCATTTTTGGCCCTTCACAACAAAACTACGGGTCATTCGGGTACGGAACAGGCATTCAAACACAATATCAGCATAGCTATCACCGGATCGGACTCCTATATGAGCCGGTCAACAATTACAGGTCCTCTGTCGCAGTGTTTGTGGATTGGGTACACGCGGAGGACAAGATCACGGTAATTTCCTCTATTACCGTTGGACAAAATAGTGTGTTCAGCAAGGGAACCGACGCCGTCATTACCGGTCTGGAATTTCAGAGACTCATGAAAACCACGTCAAATGGGGCAGCGCTTTCTTGCGACTGCAAAGTGGGAGGTATTTTCCTGGACGATGTGGAAGGTTGGGACGCCCAGGCCGGAGCAAAGTACACTTATACCTCTGAACTCCGGCCGCTCAGGATATGTGAAGGCCGGATACAGACTTGCGGAGTTGAAAAAGACTCGGAACGACTTTCGGCTCAAGGACGCTCTTGAGGGCGGCTTCCTTGAGGGTGGATTCATTTTCTGATCAGAGACGGCATTGCATTGCTCTCAGCCGAGGAGCGGGAAGTTGACAGCGTAAGCCTGACCGGTGTTCCCCCCACCGGAGGATTCGACGACAACTCCACGCGTCAATAGACAACTGTCGCGTATGCATTCACTTATGCGGGGTAAACGACAATGGTCAATCAAAGATATCAGAGGCTTGTAATCATGCTCCCGCGAGTAAGTGAATGATTACAACTGCCGCCTCCCGGATTGGTTCTTTCGGTTTGTTTGAGCCCGGTCCTTAACTACTCCTCCCTCCCAGTTCGAGAGTTAAGGCCGGGCTTTCTTTTTTACCAGAGTTCTTTGTGAGCTCATCCGGCAAGAGCATATTTGCCGATATGGAAAATAGAAGAATGGGGTTGGAAGAACAAGCTTTTCTTGGTCATGTCGGGTTACCGTTTCCCATAGGTCTTTTATTGATTGCAGTGCGTTGACATGCCCTTTTCTTACGAACAATTGATCGCGTTATGTCTTTTCTCCGTCACCCGGCAAGAACACTAGGTCTTAGGCGTTAGTGCCTGCCGGAACCCTATGGACGAAAATGCTATAAATACCCAGCGCATTCTTCGTTGGGGTCGCGAATGCGCAAATTCCGGAAGAGCCCCAAAAGAGGGACCCGCCGTAGTTTAGAGACGGGCAAGCTACGGCAGGGACGCTAGGCCTGGAGCAGGCCTCAAACAAGTTGGAAACTCAATTCACCCAACTTCTCCAGGCTGCATGTGATCTTATCTCCGGGCTTGAGCCAAACCTGCTTGTCTTTGGGATAGCCGGCGATCACGCCTTCCGGGGTCCCGGTGAAAATGATGTCGCCGGGTTTGAGAGTGATGTAACGCGAAATGAAGCTGACCATCTGACGGGTGTTGAAGATGAAATCGCTGGTGTTGGAGGATTGTCGCGTCTCGCCGTTGACACGACATTCGATCTTCAGATTGTCAGGATCGATTTGATCGGCGGTAACCATATACGGACCTAAAGGAGCGAATTGGTCCGGAGTCTTGCCAATCATCCATTGTTTGCTGGGTGTTTCCAGCTGCAGATCCCTTGCCGTAAAGTCATTGCCGGTACAGTAGCCCGCCACATAGGAAAGCGCATCCGAATCGGGGACGTTTTTCGCTACCTTGCCCATGATCATAACCAGCTCGACTTCATAATCAAATTTCTTGGCCACCTCGACCGGCAGCTTTATGCTACCGTTGTGATGGTTGAGTGTATTGTTATACTTGTTGAATAGCACCGGCTGGCTGGGAAACTCCATGCCGACTTCTTTGGCGTGCTTTCGGTAATTTAGCCCAACGCAGATGATCTTTTGCGGACGGGTCACAACCGGTCCGTATTCAACGGCACCTTCCTGGACAAACGCCTTACTGGCAGCAGCGGATTTGGCAGCGGCGTCCACAAGCGCATTGAGGTCGGGGCCTTCTTCGTTCTGCAGCAAATCATCAAGGGTGGCTGGGGCGCGCATATGGAGCAGCTTTGCAGCCTCAGGCACATCCAGGACGCCTTTGTCGGTTTTGACGCCGAGTCGGTATTCGTTGTTGCGGCGCATTGTCAACAAGGTTAGCCCATGAGCCATTCCGCGCGTATGAGTCCGCATGTGCTTGGTCTCAGCCTGAGCCACAGTGAGTCCGCCCGTCGCTGCTATTGCGGCGACGACTCCTGCTCCTTTTAGAAAATTCCTGCGATTTTCATCCATTGTGCTTCTCCTCGATCCCGTGGAATTATGCCGAGATCCGTAAATAGTCTTGTCGTGTCGAAGGTAAACAAGGGCAGACAGACAATGATTAAATCGGTAATCAATGGCGCCATCGCCTCTTTCAGTCCTCACTCGTACTCCGAGCTTCACAGCCTAAGAAATAGAGGGGTTGATCTACTCCGCTCTTAAAACGATCAGAAACAGATCGGAGAATCTGGACTGCTGAGACGTCGTCCTGGGCTATTTTCTCTACTGGAACTATTTTCCCTTCGGAAGTCCTACGCTCTGAGCGGCCATGATCTTTTGGGTGGGTCGCAATTTAATGGCTTGACCGAGTTTTTCCTTGTCGATGGATACGCGGAATCCCGATGGCAAGCCCTCGGACGCGGAATAGAGGTATACATTTTCGGCGACAAACCCTGTGTCCATTGCGGTCAAGATCATCTTGGCCCCTTCTTCTCCTTCACCTGTTTTCTCCAAATCTGCCACATAGACTAGGTGAACTGGAGCGTCCTTGAATCTATCTATTTGTGTGTATGTGAGTGAGCGAATGTCTGCTGACACAACTGGGGTCAACGTATTCCCTTTCGGATCATAAAGATACATCCCCTCAGCCGTCGCCACGTAGACATCAATTTCTTGCCAGTTCTTGGCAGTGGGAGAGGTGCGTTTGCCTGAATCAGGCCGGTTTATGCCGCATGCCGCCCACAGCAGGTTTGAAAGTGTCTGTTGCGACAGACTGGCTGTGCTGTATTCCCGGGTCGTTTTCCTTTCTTTGAGACATTGGGCCAAAGATTTGCCAGGGTCCAGTTTGGGTGAGGCAATTGAATAGGCTTCAACTCCTGAGCAAATGCGGACACAACAAAGGACGTAGCGACGAGTAAAGACGCTACGGTTAGCGTCAGGTTCTAATTTCATTTGGCGCTCCTCTCGGTAAATTTTTGGTTCTTTATGCCGGGCGTCGCCGGATGACTCAATGATTGAACTCAAGGCTACCCCGGGCAAAAAATGGTTGCTGGACCAGTATACCACCGGTGGAAGCCGTGGCAAGAGATTCAGCGATCCGGAATATGTAGGCGGCTCTTTGCCGAGTGGAAAGTGATGTGGGACTGTCCTTCCTTGCCGGTTCCTGCAGGGCCGCTGCAATATCGCTCCATACCGCTCGCCGACACCCGTCCCCCTAGCGGATTCACGCCCTTTACAAGTGAAAGGACCTGGAATATGTTGGGGCAGACGAAACCGGAGGAGCGTTTCAAGATGTGGACAGTTCACCTCGCCTTACGGCGTCCGTAAACGATTGCCGTAATGTCCATGATGATCCATGTCCTCGGAATCCGGTC
>CAVVHK010000073.1:0-29593 GCA_963747865.1 uncultured delta proteobacterium
TAGAAGATTTGGCTTCCAAGTTCGACGCAAGCGCCGGTGTAATCGAACAGGCCGTCAAAAAGGCTGCGGAAATAGGGTCGGACTCGAAAGATGAGGTTCACAAGGCGATCCTTCTCTCCTTGGAGGCGCACCAGAGCCTCGTCAATGGGGGACGTAAGCCTGTAATCGCCGGCAAGATTAATCCTAAGAGCTTCTCCCTCGAAGGATTGAACGTCTTCGGGCGTCGATCTCACGGGTCTTATGAAAGAGCTTGAATCCTTTAGCGATTATCTCAAGCATTGCCGCAACGATGAGCCGATCAGTATGTCCCTTCTTTTTCATGGGGTTTCGGGGTCTGGTAAGAGTCATCTGGCCCGCTTCATAGCGTACAGGCTCGACAAAGAAATCCTTGTTAAGAGGGGCAGCGACATTCTCTCAAGCTGGGTCGGAGGGTACCGAGCAAAATATCCGTGAGGCTTTCGACGAGGCCGCCGAAAAAGACGCCATCTTGCTCTTTGACGAATCGGATTTTCTACTCGGAAGCCGCGACCGAGCGGTACATCGTGGGAGATCAGCCAGGTAAATGAGTTCCTGACCGCTATGGAATCGTTCCGCGGCATTCAGATCTATACCACGAATCGACTGACCGACCTCGATGCCGCTACGTTGCGTAGGTTCGATCATAAAGTAGAGTTCGGTTACTTAGAGCCGGAAGGGATAGTGGTCTTCTATAAGAAGATTCTTCAGCCTCTTGTTGGGTCTGAGTTGAAAAAGGAGTTCGAAAACGAACTGAAAGGCATAAGCAGTATTACTCCAGGGGACTTTAAGGTGGTCCTGAACAAATTCCGCTTCAAGGCCCCCGGGAAGATTTCGCACAAAGCGCTAATTGAAGCTCTTTGTGAAGAAGCTCGAGTAAAAAAGATCCACGCGGGTCGCAAGGCTGTCGGATTCTAATCTGTAGACGGAGCGCCTACGTAGACAGCCAGTAAGCGACTTCGGACGGATATTCCTCTAGATTTCACAGGAGTCAATCGTGACACTATACTTATATAACAGTATAATATGCTGACTTACGCTGATTACGCTACTGCCGACAATCGGGCAGAGGACCTATTGGAGGGCGGGGTAATTTCGAGAGCGGCGCAGACCGCCAGTTGTCTGTCGTCGAGTCGAGGTAGACGGAAGATTTCGATGCCCTTTACGGTGTAGCGGTTGAAGCATAGTCGTGACATCGTCCTTAGGGCGTCATTCAAACGAAAATCATATTCCGGGTCCTGATCGGAACCGAAAGCCTTCTTCAGGAGGGCTTCAGCCTCTCTTACGATCTTGAGCGCCAACATGGCTGTGAATACATGGGCGGATGTTCGGAGCTTTTTGCGAACGAACACCGGTCTGACTTCGAGAAAACCATTCTTTAGGGTCCTGAAGTCCCGCTCCACCTGCTGGAGCGATCGGTAACGCCGGTCAACGGTCCAGCAATCCATAGCGTCGGCCCCGACATCGGTTTCCAGCGCATAACAACCGTCAAGCAATCCCGCGTCCGACTTGGCCTGCTCATCCACCTCCAAGACGATCCGTCTATTCTCCAGAAACAGATGCGCAAAGGAAGACACCTTGTGTCGAGAAGCCCATTTGGTCAGGGCACCAAGGCCCGCCTCAGGATCAGCGTGACGGGAGGTCGCCACAAACCCGTTGCGCCGAGCTATCAGTTCACTCAAGCGGGCAAGCTTGTCTTCCCGGCGCTTGGCTTCCTTGCGACGCACGGCGTCGTTGCGGCGAAGAATCAATCGGAGATTTCCGTGGGCGACTTCACAGACGTCCCTATCGAAGAGATCCAATTGAATGATCTTTTCTTTGAGCAATTTTCTTACCTGAGCGTCGGTCAGGGCCGTGATATACTTGAACCCGTTTTCAGCCAGGGCTTGTTTTCCCTTGCTCTTAACCATTCCCCGATCCCCCACGAACACCACATCTTCAACTCCGAAGCGCCTTTTAAGCGTGTCGATTTGGGTTGAGACCGTGGTAGGGTCGGAGGAGTTTCCCTTGAAAACCTTCACGGATAGCGGCTCGCCGTCCGAACCCGTCAACAGTCCGATGACGATCTGCTTTTTGCCTTTCTTCTTGTCTCGGTCATAGCCGTACGCCGCAAACTCGTTGTTCTCTCCTTCCAGATAAGAAGACGTCACATCATAGAGGACCAGAATATTGGGAGACCCCTTTTTCTTCGCGTACGCCCGATAGAGGTTCTTCTCTATCTTATCCTGCCGAGCGGCCAGCCAGTCCATGGCCCGATAGAGGTCTTCCTCGTCAAACTTATCCAGACCGAGAATCTCGGAGACACAATGATCCTTGGCCCATCGCACGGCGGACAACCGAGACCCCTGATCGGCTATTCTCGCAAGAGCGAGAAACAAGGCAAGCTTGCCCATCGGCGTTTTTCCCAGGGCCTTTGTGACCCCGACCCTATCGGCAAGCTCCTTTAGAATGAACAAAACTCCGTATATTCGATCACTGGTGGGATCAATCTCTCCTCCGAGCAGTCCGTCAAATTCGCCCTTGAGGGCGCGAGCCAACGCTTCAATGCGTTCGGGCTTCCAATGAGTGATGTTGGCCAGAGTCCGCGTCTTGGCTTTGCCGTCTTCACGATAGGCCTCGCGCAGAAGAATGGCGGGAGGGGAATTCCGATTGGGGATAGTAGCGACATACATGCCGATATATAACCACACAGCTTGCAACACTGTCAAGCTTAAAGTGAAATATTACATGGCGACATATGATCGTTCTTCTCGCAGACTTCTGGCATTATTTCAAACTGTTGTCTTATTTTTGAACTTGGAACATCCGTCGGAAGGCGCTACTTGGCTTTGAGAAAGGGATGGAAAATGGCAAAGCAAACGGATGACAAGGATATCATTTTGAAAGCGGTTCAGCCTCTCAACGAAATTATTATTCCTGCGCCGGAGTCCGGATTTCTGGGCAAATTCTTGGAAGAAACGGAAAACATGCTCAAGGCGAGAGCCATGAGAATGAGCGGTCTCCTCCGCAGAATCAACGAATCGGGTCAAAGGACTGAGAATATGCTTCGAAAGGCTGCGGAGCGGATGGATTCAGCACATTCAAAGCTTGAAACTGATCTCCGTAAAGAAGGGTTGGCGCCCGCCAATGACGAAACTGAAGCGCAAGACGAATAAGGTTCACTGACTTTTGGTTGGACGTCAGAAGAGGAGGTTGCCGTGTCCGTATTACGAGCGAAAGTACTACCCGACAACGGAGGCTCTCAAAGCAAGGTCTCCGAGATAGCGCCGCCGCAATGGGTCGAAATCGAGAAATGCAAAGAAAAGGGCTATATCTTGGTCCATGTTTACGAAGCGAGAGTCTGTCGCTACGTTCATACGTGGCATTCCTCAATTGGGTCAGCCATGACGGAGGCAAACCTTGATTTCGCGGTGGCTGAAAACGAATGGTTGCTCATGAGTCGGGAAGATTCGTAATGTTTCACTTGGTGGAAGGCGAACCAGGATACTGAAAGACCATGTTAATCAGGGCCATAGCCGGTCTTCACCGGTCCAAGCTTGTTGGAGGAGATTTTCATGGAGGGGGAGTCTCCGGGCCAGGGCAAGATCGCAGTTGCCTGTCGACGTGCTTGTATCGGCTCCTGGGTGGTTAAGCTCAAAACGTTCTCAGATTCAGTATAGAGGATCGGGGACAACCACCATCGAGCTATGGTCATAGCCAAGGAGAGGGTTTCAGAAAGTCGGCTCATTTATAAAATCTTGAAGAATTCCGTGCTGATAAAATCATTGAGTTCTTTGCGGACCTGGATACGCAAAACTTTTACTTCTCCATCCCATTGGTCCGCTTTATCCAATGTCTCTTCTTCACAGGGAAGGCGTTGTTCAGGCGTTTTTGCTCGAATATCTCGCACAAGCTCTGGGGGAACGGCGGGAGACAATATTTCTTGATAGTTTATCCTAATCTTCTTTATGGCCCCGAGAAGTTTGAGTAAATCATTCCGCAGGAGAAATTTTTGGTCTGGTTGAGAAGGATTCTTGGGGATCAGATGAAGGTTTTGAAGCGGATTACCTTCCTTAAGCGCTTTGTTGATGAGTTTTCTTAGGCGCTTATAATTGCCGTCAAAGGCCGGGGATGTTGTGGAAACGCCGGGGCTCTGCTCAGAGAGGGGAAATGCCATACCATGTCTCCAGGAAATAAGGATGGGAGATCAGGCTTGCCTCACTGATCCCCGGAGAGGAACGCCCCATAACATGGGACGCATAACCGGTCAATCAATATTTTCGAGTCTTCGCTGATGGGCGGTTTCCATCAGCTACCGGTATTCGCCGTATCTTCCAGAACGACTGGTACCTGCCTGGAGATGATTCCACTATGATGTGCGGCGGTCATCAGAGGGTCGAAGGGAGCGCCGTCCAGGCGAAGAGAGAATGCCACGATGGATAACACGTTATCCACGTGACGACTTTACTGTCCCCAGGATTTACCAGTAAGAAGACGCCGGCGCATGAATAAATGTTTGGCCCTTGCGGCAGAATGTTAGCGGGGAAAAACATGGGTCCCAGTCGGGTTGGGACGGGAAAGTGTCCGGCGCGACGGACACTTTGGTTGAGTTAAGATGGACGCTAATTCACCCCAAAGGGCTCTGAAACGATCCCCTGAATGGAGGACGGCAGCCTCAGACCCATGCGGCGCCGTCAGGGGCAATCCTAAGCCATTAGACTTGCGTTTCAGTAATATAATTGGTTGACACGTGGAGCCGTTATTTGTAACTTACCGCAATCGTTGAGTCTATCTTCGGACATTCCGTTCAAAGATATGGATGCCGGCGTCATAGCCAAAGCGGATGTCTCAGTTTGGTCGGCAAAACAGACTACCATAGTCGGAAAGCCTTCGAAAGCTGGGGTAAAAGCTCTCAAGGGGCAATTCGATCCATCCTCAAGGAAAGAGGTTGCAAGTCCGCGTTTTTTGTTGCCTCGGATTTTCCTATGTCCTGAAGATAAAAGCATTCGATGGGGTCAACCCGCAACACGAGTGAGAAATAAATGTTCGAGCCACGAAGGTTCCATGGCGCAAGCCCCGGCAGAGCCGTAAAGAAATCTAAGTGATGGAAAACTAATGAACAAATCTGATTTAATAGCTATTTTGACCCAGGACCGTGATCTACCTTTACGTAAGAGCGAGGACATTGTGAACACGGTCTTTGACATCATGTCCGATGCGCTTGTCAATGGGGATCGTATTGAAATTCGGGGATTCGGGTCCTTCATGGTAAAGGAATACGACGGATATACCGGGAGAAATCCGAAAACGGCGGAGAAGATCACAGTGCCGGGTAAGAAGCTTCCCTTCTTCAAGATGGGAAAAGAGCTGAAAGAGAAAGTGGATGGACGAGGCTGAAGCTGAATAGTATTAGGAGATGATCCGGATTCCGGCTCATCGATTTTCAAGCTTTTGACCTTGGAACGATCTGTCTCTTTTGTAAGCCTCTCCAACGAGTTTTCTCTATCCTGTCTCCGTGACCTGTTTGGTTAAAACGGCTCATCATCGACGCTCCGCTCTTCTGACGGGTCATCATGAAGATCATCCAAAACTACTTCACCAGCGAAGTCCTCGTCTTATGAAAGAGAGTGACCGCACCGAGGACAACGATAACCCTCTGGCCACCGAAGCTGGAACAGATGCTCCAGACAGGCTTCCTCAGTGGAAAACCTCTGGTGGAAGTCAATCAAACTCAAATGCTCTTGCTTCACCGGACCTCAACCTCTCCATTGATTTTGGGGTACATTATCTTATATTTGCGGAGCAAGAGATATGTAGTCAATTAGATGATCCTCAGTTTTTGTGACCAGAGGCGGGTCAGTTTTCCAAAACGCCGAGGGCTAAAGTGCGCATGCGACTTCATAATGAGACATCTTTGTTGTTCTCCGTGCGTTGGAGACAATCTCTAAGCTGTCTTTTAGTCTCCTCGTGTTGATCTTTTTCCATTTGCAGCTCTAGTTTCGCTTCGGTGAGATCCCCTGCGACCTCCCGAACACGCTCTTGTAATTCTAAGAGCGCTTTTCTCTGTTCCTTTTCATCCTTCTGGAATATTCTCTGGTGTGTTCGTTCGGCCGTGAGGTCCTCTATTACGACCATTATGTGTCGGTCGGGACCCAGTCGTACCGACCGTAAGTGGAGACGCTCCCACATTCTATGATTTCCTATCTTCAAGATCGCCTCAGCCCTTTGGGGCCTTCTGTCGGAAAAGACCCGTTCCAATAAGGTGATGGTCTTGGTTCTCAGAGTGTCGGCTCTGGCTGAGTCCTCTGGTTCCGGCAGAAGGTCCGTGAATCGCAAGCCCTTCATGTCTTTGTAATTGACGCTGAGCTTTTTGCATGACTGGTTGACAAAGGCGACGCAGAACCACCGGTCGATTAATAAGACCCGTACCGGAAGCGCATCCAAAAGCTTGCCCAAGGACGTGGAAGTGATGTCGCTAAGTTCGAAGACTCCTGACTCGCCCACATCGGAGGAGAACAGTCCCTGTAAGTCTATGGTCTGCGTTGGCTCGTTGCCCAGAGCCAAATAGTGAGGCGTTCTTTCGTAATCTTCGATTGCCGGGCTTTGGTGGTTCACGCTTATTCTCCTCTTTCCGTTATAGGTCACACCCCTTGGCCGAAGTGTGAGACGTGCTGCTAAACTTGCAATTTGGGCGCCAAGTTGGCGATATGTTCCACCTCACATTCAACTTGCAGAAATCAGGAATGATGTCTAAATCCGACCAGAGCGACTTTGCCGGAGATCTAAAACTGATATGGTAATCCTATGGGGCAAACCCCATAGTTATATCCCGGAATTCCCATTGAGATAGTCTACATTGATCCCAAATAAGTATTCTTAATGTGGATGTGAGGGCTCACCAGCGGCGAAGGTCTGCTAAACAGTATTAATAGTCTAAAATTTGAATTGGTATTAGAAGGAAAGTGGTGGGCGGAGTGCGGGAAACATGCCTCACCAATGTAAAGCTGAGGTATTCTCTTAGCTTTTCGCCTGTCCTACTGTTTTGGGTCTCCTTCAAGAACCTTGCGAACCTGTTTCAACAATTCCTTGAATCTGAACGGTTTGGCTACAAATCCCTTGGCGCCTAGGTCAAAGCATTCTTTTGTAGAAGCCTCCGCCGAATACCCGCTGGAGATGAGAATTCTAGCCCGGGGGTCTATATCAAGAATCTTCTTTAGGCAATCTTTGCCGCCCATGGACGGCATGATGAGGTCGAGAATCACCAAAGCGATATGCTCTTTCTCCCTTATGTAAACCTCCAAAGCTTCGGCGCCGTTGACAGCGGTAAGAACCGTGTAACCATTTCTTGTCAAAATCCGTCGGCCCAGTTCACGCACTAAGTCCTCATCGTCTATCAACAAAACCGTTTCTGTTCCAAAGACCAGTATCTCTTCTTCGGACTCCAAAAAGTGTTCTTGATCCTTTGACATAACGGGCAAGTAGATTTTGAACGTAGTTCCCTTCCCAACCTCACTGTGACAGTTGATAAAGCCGTGATGCTGCTTCACGATTCCGAAGACCATCGCCAAACCCAACCCGGTTCCCTGCCCTGGACTTTTGGTTGTATAAAAGGGTTCGAAGATATGCCCCAATGTCTCATTGTCCATTCCTGTACCCGTGTCTGAAACGCTGAGAAGGACGTAACTGCCGGGCTTGACTCCCAGATGTGATATCGGGTAGTCCGCGTCGATAAGAACATTCGCCGTTTCAATAACAAGTTGGCCGCCTTCAGGCATAGCGTCTCTCGAGTTGACCGAGAGGTTCATCAATATCTGGTCCATCTGAGTAGGGTCGGCATGGATACAGGCCAAGGAGTCCGCAAGGATCAGCTCAATATCGATCATCTTTGGGATGGTCCGCTGTAGAAATTTATGAGTCTGGCGAATACGCTCATTGAGATCAAGGTCGAGCGGCTTTGTCTCGGTTTTTCTGCTGAACGTGAGCAACCTTTGGACCAGGTCCGCTCCTTTTCTAGCTGCCAGAAGCACTTTTTCCAGGTCGTCTCTGAGGTGATCAGGCAAATCCTCGTCGCCGATAACTAACTCTAAATACCCCATAATCACCTGCAAAAGGTTGTTGAAATCGTGGCCAAGTCCCCCGGCTAATATGCCGACCGCTTCCATCTTCTGGGCCTGAAAGAGTTCCTTATGAAGTTCTTTCCGTGCAGTTAGATCTCGTACGATACCCCGGCATCCGGTAATGCTTCCGTCTTCCCCAAATTGCGCAGATGAGGTGACCAGGCAGTCAAGCTCTCTTCCGTCTCTCTTTCTAAACGTGACTTCATAGTCTCTTGCGAACCCATTTTTCTCTATCTCCTTCTCGAACCTAGACCGGTCAGCCGGATCAAGGTGCAGTTCTCTAATGTCTTTACCGATCATCTCCTCTCTCGTGTAGCCAAAGAGTTCGCAGAAAGATGGGTTGGCATCCGTTATGGTTCCATCCCATAGAACAGAGTAAACCCCATCTATCGAATCTTCAAAGAGGGCATGATACTGTTTATCACTTTCCTTTAGAGCCTCTTCCGTCCGCTTGCGGTCGGTAATTTCCCAGGCTACATCCGCAAGGTAGGACACGATTTCAACATCCTTTTCGGTGTAATCAGTAGGCTTGTTCCCAATCCCGAGGATGGCTACCATCCTGTCTGATCTCAGAATAGGCGCAACAAGTTCCCGGATGACCGCGGCGTGTCCTTCCGGCATTCCTTTGCGGTGAGGTAGTTTAGAGTAATCATTGTGGATCAGCGGGCATCTGGTTCTTACGGCGTCCGCCCACACTCCTCCCTCATCGACAGGGTAATGCCGTCCTTTTCCTTCCGCTTGGCAGAATTCCGAAACCGTCCTGGTTGACCAAGCCTGTAGAGAAATGGTTTTTTCGTCCTCACTGATAAAGTGATAGAATCCAATGGGACTGTTGGTCAAAATGCCGACCTCATCTAGTGTTTTCTGAAGCAATTCATCGAGAGAATGATCTGAAGATAATTCCAATAATTCTAAGCGTATGCGCATAAGTTCCTCTGAAATCTTGCGCTCGGTGATGTCTCGGACAATATGTACTAACCCTGTCAACTGACCATCTCTATCAAATTTTGGTATCGCCCTTACTTCGACAAACATATTCAAATGTGGTTCAAAAAACTCAAACATCGCCTCAGTTTGAGTCTGAAGACACTGGCAGCTAGGACATGTCCGAGGAGGGAGGTCTTTTCCGTGGTAGAGTTGGTAACATTTGATCACATCTGAGGTTACCGAATTCGGCATTCCAAGTAGCCGCTTTGCAGCGGTATTGCAATGTATGAGGTTGTAGTCCTTGTCATGGATCGTAACCATATCGTTAATGCTATTGAACGTATCTTCCCAGTCACGTTTGGATGCTAAAAACGACTCCTCCTGCCGCTTGCGGTCCGTGATGTCAGACACGATTGTTCGACACCGGTTGAATTGCCCGGTTGCGTCCTGCAGCGCCACTGACTCCAGTTGGACATAAAAGTGGGCGCCGTCTTTTCTAGTCAGCTTGATTTCGGAAATCTGCTTGGATTGAGTCTCAAAGACCTGTTGGAGATGGAAGTAGAGAGCATCCCCAGACTCCTGAGCCACATAGCGAGAGAAAGACGTCTTCGTCAAGCTCTGTCTCTCTATTCCCAGGAGTCGGAATGCTGTGAGATTGGCTTCCAGAATAAGCCCTTTCTCATTCAATATAAGGTAGCCGACCGGAGCAAAGTCGTACAGATCCTGATACTTGTCCTTCAATTCTTCCAGTTTGCCCTGAGATTGGCGCAAATCCTCATTTTGCATCTCCAGCTCAATCTGGTGAACTCTCAGTTCATGGACCAGCCGTTGGGCTTCCTCCTGGGAGAGGGAGAAAATGTCTTCCACGTCCGATGGCTTGGGGTAAAGCGACTGCTCAGCCCGCGTTCCGAGTCGGGAGAATTTGCCTTCGGAATCCTTCACATGCGTCATCTCCTGTCTCCAATTGTTCACTTAGGCGCGAAACGGTACAGGCCCAAGGGCAGGCAACGCCCTGCCTCACGGGATAGAGCCACAGGACTGTGTCATTGGTAATGTGATCTTCGCTTTCGCCTCGGCATTTGTTCCTCCGGCCTCATGTTCAACCGCCGTGCCCATCCATTGCCCGGCGTACTGGTTCTGGGGCGGATAGTGGGCTCCTCTATAGCCAAGAGGATTGCTTTGTTTTCTTATGTATCCTCTTTGCCGGCGATCTGGCGCACATTGGGGAGCATGACCTTATGACCGATCTCAGGGAAGGCCTGAGCAGCCTCTAAGTCAGTCGCTTCAGCCTTCGCCGCCAAAACCGTATCCAAGAGTTCGCACAACCCGGGAATTTCCAGTTGACGGTTTCCCGATTCATAGAGCGCAGTTCTTTGGGGCACTTTCTGCCTTACACGTAACGTACACTAAAAAGATCTATTGGCCGAGAGCACCCGAAAGTCCGTGGAGGCAGCGAGGTAGACCTTCCTATTTACTACCCTTTATGCCAGCATCACTGCGGATAGAATTCTGGAATCCCATTGAGGAAGATGACAAACCATACTGGTGTTCAAGCAGCTTGAATCTTTGCTCGGGCTGGGGTAGCTTTGCAAGAGGGACAGGTAGATAGCCAGATCCCGGGTTTATGCCAAGCTTTTCGCCGCCTTTCTTATCGAAACAATCAGACGCGCTGCTCTCGACTTTTTTCCAGGGGATACGCTCTAACTGCAGAAGTAACCGGATAAGGCCACGTATATTATAGAAATGCCAATAGGCCCCCGAGTGCCGCGGGAAACCCGCATTATCCTGGACGCAGTGAAACACTCTCTGTTTAGCAGGGCCCATAAGCTTGGAATGTGCGTTAAAAACCGGCGGCCATCTTGCGACAACTTGTATAACCGCCCACAAAGCGCCTCAAGCAGATTGCTCGTCTCGGCGTAGCCCATGTGAGCTGGATAAGTTAACAACCCCTGCCCGAGCCGGGAAAGAAGGATGGGAAACCGTCGGGTTTCGTGTGTGGGCCTCCCTGGCGCGTATTCGTTCAGGGGGCGCCGGCCAAACATCCTGCAGAAGATTAAGGAATGACTAATGGTTCCGACTCCGTAGGACAGATGGAAATTCGCTCAATTGCGAAAACTCATTTTTTCCTCTGTGCCATCTACTCCTTTGCGGTTACGACTGTTTCATTTGCCCGGAGTCTGTTCAATACCGGCCCTTTGAAAGGCCGGGTTGCCGACCCACCAATCCATACCTATTTCCTTGGCCTTGTCGACGGAACACACTAGAAGTCGAATTTGAATGGTCAGTAGCTCTACATCCACCAGCTTGATCCTTATATCGCCTGCTATGACAATTCCCTTGTCCAATACGCGTTCAAGGAGGTCGGCAAGACTAGTGCTTTCGATTGAATGTCTGGCGGAATGCTGGATCGCCATATTAGTTCTCCTCAAAAGAGTTTACCCAATGGCCCTAAATCAAGATTAAGATCCTCATCTTCGAGATTAAACACTTTACGCAGTCGTTCGATCTCCTGAGACTGCATCATCAAAGTCAGTCCCAAGTTTTCCACTTCCGATTCGGTCAAAGAATCTGCTTCCATGCGCCTTATGGCCTGGCGTTCCAGAAGTTCGTGCAACAACTTCACCAGGGTGAGCACCAATTGGCCCAGGCCATTTTTTATACTGTCCTGATCAACGTTGAGGCGTTCCGATGCTTTACGGACCCTGTCTTGGTGGTGATCCGCTTTGAAGACCTTCGCAAAGTCGCTCACCGAATCGGTCTCGACGCGTGCTTCCGTCATGGACTGCATTGGTTGCTCCAGGCTCGGGCTGAGCATGCTGACTAACGTTCAACCAAGGTTGTCTCTCCGCCTCATCCCGGGTCGGATTCAAATAAGTAATCAAGCCGGAACGAGTCGGAAGGGACACCGGCTTTCACCAGTAAACCCCACAGGCGTCTTTAACCGCCATTTTTCATGTATGGACGCCCACTTGTGTCATGTCCCCGAAGAGTCTCCTTCGAATTCCAGGGCGCCGTCAATGGACTTCAGGACTAGTTGGAGGCCCAAATAGATAAGATCGACATTGGCAACCGAGATAATTACTTCTCCGACCACTACGGCCCCCTTGTTCAAAACGCGGTCCAGCGTTTCGCAGAGAGAAATATGTTCATCCTCATCGCAGGTGACGTCTTTCATTGGAAGCTCCTGTGAATACGCGTCCTAATTCCGGTCTCTAATCGGGAGACTCCGCATCTTCTTCACTGTCGTCCCATTCATCTTCCTCCGAGGCCCCTCGTTCTTGAATGGCGTCAAGACGATCAAGGAGCTTGGATTCTCTCACGTCGAATTCGGCCTCAGTCATTTGGCCGGATTCGAGCATCGTGTAGAGTTGTTGAAGTTGTGTAGTTATCAACTCCGCGTCATTTTCCAGTTCCTGATCAGCGGCGTCCCGAATCTCTTCGAACACCCAAACGAGACCCTTAAAAGGGGCCAGGAATATATCATCCAGAAGGAACATGGAGAGTTCTCCTATTGCCGCTCTAACTATAAGTCGATTTCCAGATTGACAAAGTTGTGAGGCGCCCAGGGTCCGTTGTAATCGAAAGCAAAGTTGTCGTCGAACAACCTGGCGGCCTCGAAGATACCGGCCTCAAACTCCTTTAACGAATCCCGGGCTACAAGACAGGCCAAGTTCATCACTTCTCGTTCGTTGCGGCATTTATTGGACTTTATTTCTGCGCATAGCGGTCCTAGGATTTCATCTACCTTGCTGAAATGGTTTTCCCTATCGTCATTCAGAACGGATTCAAAGAGGTGTCCCAATTCAATTTTGTCGTCCTGGGTAGGATTTCTGTTCGCCGTAAGCAATCGGTCCCGAGCCGCTCTAAGTTCCGGATGGGTGTTGACGAGATACTCGAAGATGTTCGCAACATCCCAGCTCACTCGGAGGCCCATTTCCACTTTGCCGGACACCCGTGCAAGTTGTTTGGTCACAGCTTTGGAGTTCTTGGAAAGCATTTCCGTAACCGCTTTGTGACCGCTTGAAATCATACCGAAAGTCATGGGCAACACGGGCCCTTCCTCCAGCAGCTTCTTGAGCACGGTCTGGTGCGCGGCTAAATGGCGACGCTCGGGACGCATTTTTTGATTGGGGACGTCACTTACCACAGCAGCCACTTTTCCCTTTGAGATGGTGTAGACATGCCCGTCATTGATGCCCAGGCAAACGTATTCACGAGCATGATCGCCAGGCACCAACGCATAGAGATACTTTCCCCTTAATCCTGTCACTTTTTTTGCTTGGGTTTGCATCTTTCCATCCGCTTTTCATTGACCTTAGAGTCGCAATCAGGGACACGGATCGAAAATGGATAAACCTCGCCGGCAGTTTGGCGCCGCGTATCCGGCGTCTTCTGCGGTAAAGATCAGCTCGGCCGGCAGTGGACCATTTTCATGAAGCCCTTAAATCAATACTACTTCTCGGTATTTCTGACCTTCTCCCGGTTTTCCCAAGGGGCAGGCCACCGAGACGGCTTTGACCATCCCCTCCGAAGTCTTCACGGAAAGCAGCGCTCCGCAAACGTAGCATTTCACTTGTCCTTCGAAATCGTCATAGCATTGGTCCAAATCCATTTTGTGACCGCAAGAAACGCAATTGATTTTCATTTTCGCCCCTCGTTTAAAGCCTCAACGTTTTCTTCTATTCCAAGGGATCAATGATCCGCTTCTATCTTCGCCCAATTCTTAGGCTGACGCAGCATCTTGCGTTGCTTTTCAGCGCGCCCGCCAACCACTTCCGGGATTGGTTGCTCCATTGTCGCTTAGCTTCCCCCATGGCCACCCGTCCCTGATCCAAACAGTCCAGGGGGGCGGCAGTGGAATGGACCGTAGTCCGAAAGCCTTTTATGCTGCCGCTCGTTTTCACTTGGCTGTAGGTCCTGATCATCCGCATAATCCCACCTGCTGCCTTTCCATCCGAATTGACGGCAAATATGGCTGCTTGAGGCCAAACCCAAAACGTCAACGGATTAGTAACGGATTTTGAATCCATCCTTAAAAACCGCCCGGGACCGGGGTGATTTGGTTCCGGAGGCCGACTCCTCCCTGGAACGAAGGGCGCCCCGTTCTCCGAGCTCCCGCAAAACCGTATCTTTTTCAGCATCTATCTCGGTGAGACGAGAATCAATGTTATTGATCCGACACTGAGCGCTGGCTTTTTCCTTTTCTCTTCTCGCTCTTTCCATCTCCAGACAACTTATCTTCATGTACGCCATGTAGGGGAGACCGACTCTGTCCACTCTCCCTGAACGAGTGCGTATGTCCCTCAAACCGCGTAAATCGAGTCGAGTGCGTATGCCCATCGGGGTCTCCTAAGCCTGACGACCTGTCCGAAACCGGGTCTTGGATAGCTTCTTTTCGCAGACGTTGCGAATGACTTCCTCAACTTTGCCGGACATGATTGATACTCCGTCTTTGGTAACTTTTGCCGTGTCCACGCTCAAAACATCTTGACAGATCCACAGAAAAATCTTGTCGTCCAGTTTCGCCTCTCCTCCGAGGTGAGCAAGAACCCTGCCGATTGCAATGGCCGCTCTGATTGTGGGCCTGTGATTGTTGACTCCGAAAAGTCGCAGTTCCCGTATCACGTCCACAATAACCTCGGCGTCGTTCCTGGCGACTCCGGACTTTGAGATGGTTATCCGGATCTCTGTTTCGCGATCGTAATGGTCGATATTGACTGTTATGAGGCGGTCCAGCAGAGCGTCTTGAGTCTTGTGGACCCCGGCGTATTCTTCCGGATTGGATGTGAATATTGCCCGGAATTCAGGGTGCACTTCGAGATAACCTTCGCCCGTCCGGCGCAGACTGGGAAGGTTTAGGATTTTTTCCTCCAAGATGCTCAAAAGAACATTGTTGGCTTCAGGACGGGATCTTGTGAATTCATCATAGATTAGGGTGTAGCCCTCACGGCATGCCGTGGTGAGCCTGTTGTCCACCCACAGGCTTGTCATCTCTTCTTCCGTCCTGATAACGGAATGGATATAATTATCTATCAGCTTGGATTTGCGGTAGCCGGCGTCGCAACCGACCAGATCGGAGCTCCCGAATTCGTCATCCCCGTGAATGAGTATTACAGGACGGCCAAGTTTCGCCGCAGCATGAAAAGCGAGGGTAGTCTTGCCCGTGCCGGCGGTTCCTGCGAAATGCACGGAATACCCGACCGCCAAGTAGGCCATTGCCCGATCCGTCAACTCTTTCACGTGGGGAGTGCAGACAAACTCCTGGCTGGGTTCGGGGACGATCTGTTCCTCTGTGGGAATTACTTCCGCTGGAATTGGCGCGACTGTTAGATTAACTGTGCTCATAGTCTTCCACTCCGTATATTGACTTTTTGCCGCATTCCGGTCACTCGATCCGACGGTATATGTAAAATATGGCCGGCGTTGATGGACAACTGAGGTTGGACCAACGCCGGTTCAATTAAAGCGCATTAATAAACCCTTTGCCGTGGCATTTAAGGCATGCCAGCGCCGGAGCGGACCCGTCATCTCCTGACCCGCGACATTCCGGACACATGGATGTTGAGCCACTAGGGATTGATACAAAGCCTGTTCCCTTGCAAACGGTACAGGTAAACGTCTTTATGGCCCCTGTTCCTCCACAATGCGCGCATCGAGTGTTAGGCTTCAGGTACGGAGACGACCCCGCTGCCTCCACACACGCAGCATTTGGAAACCCAGGACATTATTCCAAAAGGATCTTTTCCCGAACCGTGGCAGAAAGAGCAGGTTACTTCAGCCACTTCTGTTTCCTTGGAGGTAAGCTCAGGCATATTATCCCTCTATGATTGGACCCTGAACTTTAGCCTGGTTTAATTTCCTTTTTCATGCCTGAAGCTGAGTGCTTGTCCTTTTCAGCTTTTTCCTTGGCTATCAGTTCGGCCTTGGCTCTGCGTTCAGCCTCTTCTCTGGCTCTAAGTTCTCCATCGAATCTGGCCTTCTGCTCAGCTTGGTGTTTGGCTTTCCGATCCGCTTCCTCTTGAGCTTTACGAGCCGCAGAGACCGCTGAACCGTTCCATGCGGTCCTTGCCCCGGCAAGATCATCGGCCACTTCTTTTCTCAACCCTTTAACCGTCTTCTCCATGCTGGAGACAAAACGAGATCTCTCAGCTTGAGAACTTTTGGCCATGGAGGATCTGGAGTCGCCGCATTCCTTCAACAATCCCGCCACCTCACCGGAAAGATCCGCGACAAAACTCGTGTTGGCATCCTTAACCTTCTTGGCGGTTGCCATTTGAAGATTGTGGAAGCCTTTGAGCATTCCTGAAACCTCTGATTCCATGCCTGCTACGAAGCTTCTGCGATCTTTTTTTGCGGCCGTGGACATTTGGGAGCGTGTCTTACCGAACCCATTGATCAAACCGGAGACATCCGCCGCCATGTTAGTAACGAACTTATTGCGCTCCGACCTAGTCCGCGTGCCCATTTCGGCGTGAGCCTTGCTGAATCCAGCTTGCATTGAGGCTACTTCACCCTTCAGTTCACGGTCCTGGCGCTCCATATCAACTTTCAACGCATGGCGGGACTCCCGCAAGGCGGTTATTTCACCGCGGAGCCGGGTCATGTCTTGAGTCAGAGTACTCATTACTCCTCCTTTGTTTACTCAATGCCTCAACCGACGGCTGAGGCGCCTTGTTGCCCCTTGATCCCCATCCCGGAAATTTGGTGGAGTCGGGTCTTGGAACCTCAAAGGGGGCTAAGAGCCAGCCCCCCGACTCTGTTCGAGTCTAGAGGCGCCAATGAATTAAGCAGGAGCCGCCGCGCTTGCGGTAAGGCCGATCGCCTCGGCGTATTTCAGGTAGGTCTCTACGGAAGCAATTACTATCCTGGCTTCCACGGAGAGGAGTTCGATTCCTACCAATGAGACCTTGGCCCAAACGTCGATGACTATACCTTTGTCCAAGATCCTGTCGACAACCTCTGCCAGACTTGAAGAGTCGGTAGACTTCGCTATTTTAGCCATTGTAATCCTCCGAAAAATCAGATTTGGATTTCGCCATACTTGGCTTTTGTGTGTTTGGCATGCCGACCTCTTCTATTGCCAGTTCCGTGCCATAAATGAATTCATTAGCGCAAAAAGAACGCTTTTAGCATTTTGGGTCACATAAACAAGGGCTTGGATGGATCAGAAAGATTGCGCCCCGTGATAAAAGATGTTTTCACCCTCCCACTAAATCAGCCTTCCGTCGAGGTAAGAGATTTTAGAATGAAACAACGGCTCGGATTGCTCTAATAGGGCGGACTTTTGGGTAGCCGTGGGCGCCAATCCACGTAGAGGAGAGCTATAGAAGAACAGCGTCCAGACCCTGAAAGGGAGGCATCCAACCCATTGCAATTGGGCGACTTCTTTAGAATCCTTGTGGAAAAAATCGTGGGTCTTAGTCCTGGGAGTGAGGAAAGACTGTTGCGTCCTATTGCGTCCACATTAGGGGTATAGGGCTTTCCATGGAGGGATTAAAATCACAGCTGAATTTAGAAGTGATTTTTAGGAGACGTAAATTGTTAATATGATGAGTGTTATAGTCGGAAATGGCGGAACAATGGGGGCTATTTCCCGCCGGCGCCTATTCGCTTGTCTTTCTAGCTATTATGCCGGAGCCGGTCCTAGGGAATTCAATGCCTATTCTATAGAATGGAATTCCTATTAGGGGGGATCGACTACTGCGATCCACAAGAACCCGAATTGAGGCAGCGCGTAGCCGTGATGGAATCGATAATTTCCCCGTGAAGAAACGGTTTTGCTATGAAACAACAGATCAAGTCCTCTTGCAGGGCATTCTGGACGATGGGGTCGTCCCTGTAGCAAAATCCGGAGATCATGACTATCCTAACGGCAGGATCAACAGATTTGATTAGCCGTGCCAATTCCAACCCCTCCATGTCAGGCAATTTTATATCAAGAAAGACCGTGTGGAATTTGTCGGGCTTGACAAGAGTCATCGCTTCGCGGCCGCTAAAGGCTTTTTCCGACTGGAATCCGTGTTTTTTTAAAATATGTTCCAGAGCCCAGCACATGTCCGGCTCGTCGTCGACTATTAGGAATAGGGGTTCATTGTTTTCCATGGGACGGATCCTTCCGGTTCAAAATGAGCGGTAAAGAAATGGTGAATACTGTTCCTTCACCTTCAGAACTGCGAACTTCTATTCTTCCCAGGTGTTGCTTGACGATGGAATAGCATATTGATAAACCTAGGCCGGTGCCCTTGCCCACGGCAGACAATGTATAGAAGGGATCGAACACGTTTTCCAGATGCTCAGACGGGATGCCGTGGCCGGAGTCGGCAATCTGGATGATCACGTTCCAGTCATTTTCCTGCGCGCAGATTTGTAGCTTGCCTCCATCCGGCATAGCGTTGATCGCATTCAGGAAAAGATTCAGAAAGACTTGCTGAAGAAGGTCGGCGTTCCCGTAGATCATTACCTGCTGGGTGGGCAAGTCGAGGCTTACGGACACCTTTTGAAGCTTTGCCTGATTGGCCATAAGTTCGAATGTTTCTCCAAGAACGTGCACCAACTCAACTTCAGTCATATTGGCGGACGCCGAGGGGCGAGCAAACCTCAGGAGATTCTCTATTATAGCGGAAGCCTTCTGAAGACTTGCAGTAATTTTCTCGACGCAGTCGCTGCGGAACTCGGGGCTGACGTTTTCTTCTGCAAGGAATTGTGCGGCAGCGAGACATATGCCTAACGGGTTCCGGATTTCGTGGGCGATCCCACCAGCCATGACGCCAAGAGCCGCAAGCTTTTGAGATTGGAGAAGCTGTGCTTCCAGTTTTCGACGCTCGCTCAAATCTCTTCCCACTGCAACCATTCCCACCAGCTTGCCGTCCTCATCTTCCATGGGAGAGAAGACCCAACTGATCGTCATCGGTTTGCCGGCCTTGGTAATAAGATCCCCCTCACCGGTTTGGGGGCCGCAGGCGACGTTGACCCCGGCAAAAATTTCAGCGAGTTTGCTTTGATCCTCTGCCTTGAGCAAAGAGATCAGGGGGGTTCCTCGCACTTCTTCGACGCGACGCCCGGATAGTCTTTCCGCAGCCAGGTTCCATGTAAGAATTAGACCTCTGGAATCCGTGGACGCGACGATGTCCGTGGCGCTTTCCACGACGCTTGCCAAATGGCGTTCGGCCCGATGCACTTCTCCGCTTAGTCTGAGTTGTTCCGTGACGTCTTCCATCAAGAGCATGGCTTGCTCCACATTTCCCTGCCAGGAAAATGGGACGACACTGTAGTAATACATTCTCATGGGAACTCCGGGGGCCCGATAAATCATGCGCTCCCCATGGGTGGCCCGATTCTTCTCGAACACCATGCGGATGTGCCCGATGATGCCTGTATTTTCTATGATTGTCTGGGGCAATAACACTTCAAGGCGGCGTCCCGTCGCTGCGACCTTTTCTTTGCGGCTCTTCTCGAGAAAATACCGATTAGCAACAAGGATGCGCATGTCTCGGTCAATCAATAAGACTGAACAAGGAATCGCCTCCAGAAGCATTTCAAAAAGCTTTTGATAACGTCCTTCATGGTCCGTCATATCAACCTCAGCGCTTTTTAGCTATGGGGAATGGAATTCACGCCGATTCGCATTGACGCGAGTGAAAGAGACTTTGTCTGTTTCAAAGCGCATCGGTATAAGGCATCAGCTAGACCTGGAGCGTCTTGACGTCACATTCCGTGAAATCCGTCGGCAGAACGAAATTGTACGGAGGCCAAGGGCCGGTGAGCAATAATTTCGCGCCCAGTCTGGCCTTGAGACCTGCAAACGCTTTGCGGAAATCCCCGAGAGATTTTTTGGGGGTCAGAAAATAGAAGGAAACCAAATTAGACGTCGCCTTTATTCCTGACTCAGACGTCACAGCCGCACTCTTGAACTTGGTGTATAAGCCGTCAAAAGCTGTTCGGCAGACGTTCTCCAGGCTCCTTAGTTCCTCAGCCTTTATGGATTCCACTTTATAATGGGTTTTTCTAAGATTCAAATATGCTTGTCCCGATTGACCGGATTCCGAAGGAGTCGATAGAGCAGCTTCAGAAAAGGCCGGGGCTGGGCGCGGAAAGTCTCGGATGACCATCCTGAGACCCATTTCGACGCACCCGAAAAGCTCGTTCAAGAGCTTTTCGTATCTTTTTTCTTGGCGTTCAAGTAATCGAACTACTTCAATTTCTTTGTCCAGATATGCGCCGAAACGCAGAGGGATTACCGTGGACAGGCCGTTAAAGGTCTCTATCACCCTGTGGTAATTGATCGCCGAGGCAACATCCTCGGATCCTTTTGCCTCCTCAAGGGCGGAGACTACCGCGCAAATATGATTCTTTTCGATCAAATAAACAGGCCGTCCGTCTATGCCAAGTGGAACCTCGCATATGTCTTGGGACGGCCTTCTCGATACACAATACAGGAGATATTTCATGCCCCCAACCCCAAATCAAAAGACGGGCAAAAGCTGTAAGGGGGCCATGGTCCTGAAGAAGAGAAGAACAATCCGTGCCGGTTGTGATCCTTGTTTGCCTCGGAGATTATGGCATTAAAATCGGGAAGGCAGCTTCTATTCACGAGAAAGGCCCAATTTGCCACCGTCTCGATGGCGCCTGTTTCCACGGAACGGATGATCTTTCGTCTCAAAGCGCTTGCGGACCTCGGAACCAAGCGCTCCAGGACATCAGAGCAGATTTGCTTAATGGCCGCGTTCAACCCTTTTTCCAGCTCAGCCTGCTTTCGGCGCTCAACAAAATAGCGTTTTCCGGGAGGCAAGGCAGCCAGCTCCTCCCGGATTTGCGACATCTCCTTGGAAATCAGCTCCCTCTTGGCATCCTCCCTGGAAAGCATACATTTCACGCCCCATTCATCCTTTCCTCTGTACAGCTCCCAGGAACGAGCTGATTGTTTTGTGGTTCTTCTCCAAAGCTCTAAGAAGCCTTTCCTCAGACGAAAACAGGGCGCCGAATCGGGCCGGTAGCACCGGGGATTGTCGCATAACATTTACGATGACTTCTGAGTGGCGCACCGCCTTGGGCGCCACCCAATTCAGATCCTGCAACTTCTGCTCAGCGGATGGACCTACAAACAAATCTAACGACGTGACGCAGGCTATGGCCGTAATATCACGAAAATCCGTCCTAAACAGTGTTTCATTTCCGTTAATTCCAGTCCCTTCCAGTTCGAGAGCGGATCCGGAATCTGCAAAACAAAAAAGATATACAGCGCTTGCAGTGTTCATGCTCCCGCCGCTTCAGCGAGAGCTGTTTCAATATCTTCGCGCTTCACCACCACCTTGGCCACGCCCTCGGGGGACGCCTTCGAATCCGCCACTGCTCTTCTCACTGCGCTAAGAGCGGCTCTGTTGCAAACGGAGGCTATTTCGGCTCCGCTAAATCCATCGGTCCTGGAGGCTAGATCCGCTGCCAGTATGCCCTCTTCCAGGGGTTTATTGCACAGGTGGACCTGGAAGATCTCCCGGCGGTCTTCTTCCTCCGGCATGGTTATTTCCACTATTTCGTCAAACCTGCCGGGTCGAAGCACCGCAGGGTCCAGCATGTCCAATCTGTTTGTGGCTGCCAGAACCAGGACCCCTTTGAGTTCTTCTATGCCGTCGAGTTCCGCCAAAAACTGACTGAGCACTCGTTCCGCAACGTGTGAATCCCCTGAGCTTCCGCTCCTGACCGGAATCAAGGCGTCTATTTCATCGAAAAATATTATGCATGGCGACGCCTGCCTTGCCTTCCGAAACACCTCTCGAACCGCCTCCTCTGATTCCCCCACGTATTTGGACAGTAGAGCGGGGCCTTTGACTGAAATGAAGTTGACTTTGCTCTCGTTCGCAATTGCTTTTGCCAGCAGAGTCTTTCCGCAACCCGGGGCCCCTGCCAGCAAAATTCCCCTCGAAGGCTTTGTTCCCGCTTCCTCAAACAAGTGCGGATATTGCAAAGGCCATTCCACCGCTTCGATCAACCTCTCCTTGATCTGCGTGTGGCCTCCAATATCTTCCCAGTGAATATTGGGCACTTCCACGAACACTTCACGAATGGCTGAGGGTTCTACGTCCTTCAGAGCGCTGAGGAAATCGTCCATATGGACTTCAAGCTTGGCAAGCTGGTCATAAGGGATGCCTGCCATGGCAAAGTCAATATCAGGCATTATACGCCTCAGGCAAATCATAGCCGCTTCCCTGCACAAGGCTTCGAGGTCCGCCCCCACGAATCCGTGAGTGATGTCCGCCAAGTGGCTCATATCAACATCCTGGGATAGGGGCATACCTCTGCTGTGTATTTCAAGAATATGGAGTCTGCCGTTCTTGTCCGGAATCGGTATTGCGATTTCCCGGTCAAAGCGTCCGGGTCTCCTCAGAGCGGGGTCAAGCGCATTTGGAATATTCGTGGCGGCCACCACGATCACGTTTTGACGTCTATTGAGTCCGTCCATCAGGGCCAAGAGTTGAGCCACAACCCGCTTTTCTACGTCGCCCACCACCTTTTCGCGTTTGGGCGCGATGGCGTCTATTTCGTCCAGAAAGACTATGCTCGGCCCTTTTTGCGAGGCTTCTTCGAAAATCCGCCTGAGGTGGGCCTCGCTTTCACCGTAGAACTTATGAATTATTTCGGGACCGCTGACCGAAAAAAAGTTTGCTTCCGTTTCGTTGGCAATGGATCTGGCTATGAGGGTCTTCCCGCATCCCGGAGGTCCGTGCAGAAGGACGCCTTTGGGAGGGTCTATTCCCAGGCGCTCAAACACTTCCGGATACCTGAGAGGCAATTCTATCATCTCTCGAATACGGTGGACCTGAGGTTTTAGACCGCCGATGTCTTCGTAGGACAAGGTCCCGGTTTTTTCCTCCCGCACACCCCCCTTGCCTATAACAAGCTCGGTGGTTGGGTTGATTATTACTGGAGCTTTCGGGGTCGTGCTTTCAACCTTGAAGTCGGCGGAACGGCTGCCGAAAAGGGTGGCTCTGACGTGATCTCCGTCCATGATCGGCACTCCGTCCAGAAGGCTTCCTATGTATTTGAGGTCTCGTTCGGAGGGGACCACGTTGGCCGGCGTGAGGACCACTCTCTCGCCGGGACGGCAGTGTATCTTCGTTACAGTGACACTTTCATCCAGGCCCGCCTTAGCGTTTTGTCTCGACAGACCGTCGAGCTGAATGCGAGACTGCCCCCTGATATCTTTGTAAGCTGGCATAGCCTTGCAGACAGTAACGCGTTTACCCGTAATCTCAACGATGTCCCCTATGGCGACGCCCAGTTTTTCCAGATCCTCGGGTCCCATGCGAGCGTACGCTCGCCCCATATCCTTGCTCAAAGCTTCGGAAACTTTAAGTTTTATTTTAGGTTCGTCCGCCTTTTCCATTTGTTTCTCCCGCATCAGTTAACGCACTTTAGCTCGAGCATCCCGTTATTACAAGAAATCTTAATGTTTTCTATGAGATAAGCTTTGGGTAAAAGAGCCTCTTTGAGGTACCTCTTGTCTCCTCTTTGAGCTCGAATTGTCAGGACGTCGTCATGTATGCTGAGCTTCACGTCTGAGGCGCTGATGCCGGGCATTTCGGCGACTATGAGCGTATGATCTTCTTCCTCGAATATATCGACCAAAGGTTCGCGAACTTCCTGGACAAAGGTCTCTCCAGACTTCTGGTCTCGCTTTATGTTTCCAAAAGGCTCGACCTTCACTTTCTTGTCTCCGAGGCCGACCCTTACATTGAAGCCGTAAACCCCTTTAAACTCCTTTTTTCCGCCCGGTTCAAATTCTCCAGATCCGGACAATTGCTTGCCTGTTTCGGCCAAATCACCAAGCTTTTCTATTAGATCGGCAAGTCCGCCAAAAATGCCGCCTAAACCGCTGTCGGACGAATCGCTTTTAGATTTTTCTTTAGATTTCTTGGTCATTTTTGTCCTCCGGAAAAACGTTTATGCCGTATTGCTTCACTTTGGACTGAATGGTCTTATAGTCAATTTGCAATAACCGAGCCGCCTCAGCCTTGTTACCCCTGGTTTTGCGTAGAACCCGGGTCAGAACACGTCTCTCTACTTCTACCGTGCATCTGCGGACTATCTCTTTTAACGGGAGATCTTCCCAGGGTCGTTCTTCAGCGCCGCCGGAACGGATTTCTTTATTTAAGGCCGAGTCAGTCCCTTCGATAACTATGTGTTCCGGCTGAATCATGTTGTCCGCCTGAAGCACCGCTCGACGAATTACAGATCGTATTTGTCGAACATTGCCGGGCCAATGATGCTCCATTAGCAGCTTGAGCGCTGAATCGGAAAAGCCGCGAACCCTCTTGTTCAATTCCAAATTGGTGGCTTTCAGAAAGCGGTTTGATAAATGGACGATATCCTCCTTTCGTTCCCGCAGCGGCGGAATGTTAATCGTGAACTCGCTCAGACGATAGAATAGGTCTCTATGGAAGGCGCCTTTGGCGACGTCTTGGTTCAAATCCTTATTCGTAGCCACCAATAAACGAATGTCCACCATCACGGGATCGTTTCCTCCCACTCGGAAGAAAGTCTTCTCCTGGATTGCGCGAAGAATTTTCGTCTGACAACTGATGTGCAGATTGGAAATTTCGTCTAGAAACAGTGTTCCGCCCTGGGCTAATTCGAATTTTCCGACTCCGCGGCCTATAGCCCCTGTGAACGCGCCTTTTTCGTGACCAAATAATGCGCTCTCGAAAAGGCTTTCTGGGACAGCCCCGCAATCCAAAGGAACGATGTCACTTTTTGACCTGAGACTGTGCTGATGAATGGATCTGGCTACAAGTTCCTTGCCCGTGCCCGTTTCTCCCTGAATTACGACCGTGAAATTGGATGGCGCAACGAGTCTGATATCGGAAATGATTTGCTTGATGCCGTCGCTTGGACCCATTATGTCTTCGAGCCTTAGACTAGAGGACTCTTTCTGACGAGCGGCTTGGGGGAGCTTATTTTCTCTTGCTGGGCGGTTTGCAAGGGCTCCTTTGAGTTTTTCCACCAGTTCCCGATTGTCGAGCGGCTTGGCGAGGTAATCATAAGCTCCCTCTTTTACCGCCTCGACCACGCCGTGGAAGCCGCCGTAAGCTGTTATCATCAGAATCGGAAGGTCAGCGTCGAATCGTTTGGCCCTGCGCAGCACTTCCAGTCCGTCGATCCCGGGCATCTTGACATCAAGAAGCACTGCGTCAGGCATTCCGGCGCGAATCATTTCAAGAGCCGTTTCCCCATCATGGGCCACAAGAGGACGGAATCCCTCCTTTTGAAAGACATGGAACAGAATCTCGCAGAAATCCTTCTCGTCGTCCACGATGAGGATTCGAGCGCCGCTTTGTGTCATTTTTTCGACTCCGGTCAAGACTCAATATTGTGACGAATTGGAAAGAACAGATTTTTCGGCGATAACTTCCTCTTCCTATCGCATGGTTATGTTTTCTTCATGGCCGGCGCCCCATGGGATAAATCACCTCTATATCCTTATCCAGAAACGGTTCCACGGAGTGAAGGAGGCCCAGAAAGAGAATTCCTGTTTCTCCCCCACGTAGAGTCTCATTGATTCTACGGGCAATGAACTCATCGCGTCTCTTGATCAAGTCTACGCTCATCGCTTTGTCAGAGGGTTGGTTCTTGGAGGGATTGAAGGATTCCAATTTCCTTTTCTCAAATTCGTATTCCTCCAAAAGCAGTTCCCCAGATTCAGTTCCCACAATGCACGCGCCCTTTTTCATCAAGCTGAGAATCAACCTATGATTTCTGCTTCCTTTCTCCGCCAGCTCGGTTACTATTTCCGCTTTTTTTCCGAAAACCGGCAATCCATCCTGAAAAATGCGAACCTTGTCCAAGGTCAAGTTAAGCTGTCCGATTTTCGTTTCTATCTCCGTCCAATACTTGTCTATGAGATATTGCTTTCTCTTCCATGCCATTCTTCCCAACTTCTTGATTGACGCACGCTGCACGGATTCGCCCAGTTCCCCCATATCCGTTTGGCTGTGGACTATGGGAAAGTATATCAGTTTCCTGCTCTTAAGCTCATGATTAGACGATAAGCTCATCAACATCCTCATCTGGAAGTGATTCTCATATGGAATCAATTCCGTAGGACTGCTCCCATATAGTAGGTAATCGATTCCCTATACCGGTTGCCGGGAATCCACCGAACCGGTCGGCAAAATAGGCATATTCTGAGTGTGCCATTTTGGTTTTAAAATTAACCCGGATATAATATAATCAATCAGTGGTACAATATTATGCAAGCTCTGGGCCAGGGAATCTTCAATCGGCCTTACTTGCGTTGGGTCGCTGCTATCCAGCATGCTAGGCTGGAGGTTATTCTTCTCGAACGCCGGTGTAATAGTCGGCTCTGGAGCAACCTCCTCCGAGATGATTTTCAAAACTCAAGCATTTCTTTATTCCTAAACCGGAAGTAATTGTTGTTCGCTTATGGGCCAAACGAGATTGCGACAGCGATTTCCGCCTTACCCATCGAATTCTTCCCTAAGGCAAAATTGCCGTTCTTCTTTGAATTGACGGAAAGGGATGGCGCCACACAAGGCTAATCGGTGTAGCCGGAGGAGTGTTGCATGTTAAGAAAAATACTTATCGTGGATGACCAGGTTGACGTTCAGAATTTGCTCGAAGCTACTCTCAGAAGAGGCAAATACAAAATATTTAAAGCGGGCAACGGGCCAGAGGCTGTGGCAATTGCGACAAAGTTTAAACCGGACATCATCATTATGGACATCATGATGCCCAATTCGATAAACGGCTGTGAGGTGACGCGGATTCTGAAAAACAATCCCGACACCCGAGATTGTCACGTGGTAATTCTCACCGGAAGGGGAGGCGCTGACGACAGAATTAGGGCTGCGCACGCAGGAGCTGAGGCGTACTTTACCAAACCCTTCAGCCCGCTTGAATTGTTGACCACCATTGATGGCATGCTGGGGCTAGAATAAGACTATGGATTATTCCATGAAGGACTTACCTGAGCACGAAGACGGCGCCCCCGAAGAAAAGGGTCTATCTAAAGAACAATACCTCAGATACGCAGATGACCTGGCACGAATATACGAGGCTGAGCGTGGCAAGAGGAAAGCTCTCGAAAAGGCCAACAAGAGACTCAGAGAGGAGGTGGAAGAGCGGGAGAAAATAGAAAAGAATCTCGTCGAGAGCGAAAAGAAATACAGATCGCTATTTGAGGAATCCCGAGACGCAATCTACATAACCGACCCTGAAGGCCGCTTCGTAGATGTTAATCCCGCCTGCTTACTACTATTCGGCTATGAACGGGAAGAAATTGTCGGCCATAGCATATCCGAACACTATATTGACGCCGACACGGGGCGCATATTCCGGCTGGAAATGAAAACGAAGGGCGCAGTCAAAGATTTTGAGATTCAATTGCGCACCAGTACGGGCGCCGTTATGGACTGCCTTATCACCTGTGCCGTGCGTAGAAACGAAACCGGGGGATTGGTAGGCTATCATGGTATCGTGCGCGACATAACGATCCGAAAACGTGCCGAAGAGGTCTTGGTCCACGCGAACAAAATGGAAGCCCTAGGCAAGATGGGCCAAGCCATCGCTCACGATGTGAGGAATCCACTGGCAATATCTTCCTCCTTCGCCCAACTCCTTTTGGATGACGACGTGCCCCCTCATTTCAGGCGCACCTGTTCCAGGAAGATCATATTCGGTATACACCGTGCCTCACTGATAATCGAAAATCTCTTGATTTTTACTAGTCCTATCGAAGTCCGGATCAAGACTCGAGTAGATCTGGTTTCACTGGTGCGCAATTCCTTGAATTACATAGAGCGGGAGGCGGGGGACCTCAATATTGACCTTATTGTTCGTCTCAGCGACGAACCCTTGTTTGTGGAAGGCAACTCCGCGCTGCTCAAGCAATTGTGCGGCAATTTGTTCGTAAGCGCGTCGGACGCCATGCCGAATGGAGGAATTCTCAGGGTGGAGTTGGCGGCTCTGGGCCGGGAAGCTCGGCTCATTGTAGCCAATACGGGGCCTGGGCTAACTCTCAAAGAGATAGAAACGATCCTAGATCCCTCTTTCACAAATTCCGGAACGGGGAAAGGTCCAGGAATGGGGCTTTCGATCAGTTATTCCATAGTTCGGCAGCACGATGGCTATCTTCATGTCAACGGGAATGCCGGCAAGGGAACAACACTTGTGGTAGGCCTCCCCTTAATGGATCCGGAGAGTAATTTGTGATGGAGTCCGAGAATTGCCTGTTCTTCATTATCATGATAAATCGATGATGTTGCGCACTAAACTGAACGGTTCAGGGGTGTCGAAAGGCTCTCCGACCAATCCTTCAACATCTCTGCTGATGCTTTCCATGATTGAGGCCATGCGCTGTATATAATGGGGATGAGCCCTCTTGAACACAATAAACCCGTTTGTTTGCCCTTGTGGCGGAAACTCCGGTTTGATGGTGGGACCCGATCCGCCGGAAGCGGTCGAATATTGTGGCCACGATAATCGGACCGAAACGAACCCTTGCAATGAGGCCGGGGCCAACGAATCCCTGGGGGCGATCAGCCCCCAGAAAGTCGGTCCTGATTTTGAGCTGGATTATTGTTGAAAGAATGGACATGGCTTGAGGATGAGTTCGTAGAAACGTCCATTAGGTCACCCACCAGATGCCGCTATTTCATAAGTATCGACTGGCTCGAGGAGTTTTTCTCTCCAGCGGGCGACCGATTCCTCTTGGCAAGCCGTCCGAAAGCAGCAGCTTAGCTCCGAGCAATCATTGTGTCCCCTGTTAAAGCAATCAGAGTAACCCGCTTTCTGTTGCGCCTGGTGAATTCTCTCCGTGTACCTCTTGCGTATACACGCCGGACAGTAGCCATGTGAGATATCAGCGTCTGTGGCTTGAGGATTACCCCATTCTATTCCGCACATCAGGCATTTGTATTTCAACATTGTTGTCGACTCCTAAATCCATCATGCCACCGGCAGTTTCTGCAAGGCTGGAAGAGTCCGCCGGCTTTGAAGGATTGGGTTGTTGCTGCCCTTTTAGTTGTCTCTCATTCGGATCATTAGCAGTGCTATATTTGTGCCAAAACGCATCTACCCAGTTCACTATTGCCAATTCCTCCGTCTTGCCTAGGTGAAAAATGCGCTCGGCCCGGTCATGGTCCGCCATCTGCGGAACAGGGGATAGCTGAATAAAACCAACGAAGAGTCCTCTAAAATAAAGCCTAATATGCGACTCACTGGACAGCAAGACATGGTCGCTCCCGGAGATCGCTCACATGGAAGCAAGGTCCCATTCCACATCGGCCTACAACGGCTAAATAACCGAGCGGTTGTAGAAACATCTATTGCGGACACAACCATCGGCGGAAGGATCGTAACCTTTGTTGCGAGATCCTGGGAACAATCAGAACATGGGGGCGAACTGGGAAGACTTCTATGGAGGAAATTCCCTATCATCCGGAATCGAGTCCTGTGGCTCCCGGCTGTCGTAAGTTACCAAAATCTGCCGAAGGCAAACATCACTCTAATGGTGGGACCTAATTTACCAAAGGAAATAGGGC
>CAVVHK010000074.1:0-18228 GCA_963747865.1 uncultured delta proteobacterium
TTCGAGCAGGATTTCTGAGGTTGAAGTTTACCTCGGAGTCCGTCGTATTCGCTATCCGGGACCGTCCGGCGTCCCGGTCCGGCGTGTCTTTCCTTCTCGACATTTGCGTCCAAAATCGTTCAGCGTTTCAACAAGATAATGTTACCACACTCAGGGCGCCTAACCAACACTTGGCGGAGCGACATTTGCGCCCACCGACGTTAACCTGAGGCCTTTGCAAGCCTTGAAGCTAGTTATCTCCCCTCTCCATACCCCAAGGCCACTTCAAGACGAGGAAAGAAATCGCTTTTTTTTCTCTAGCCAAGCCCAACTTGATATTGTTTACAACGTTCGTCGGAATTGACAAGCCCGGCCCCATGCCACATACTACTGTTAAGTTAGCGTATCATTAATAAAAACCCTCTAACCTGGCATTGTGAGAACTCGATCATCATAAGGCTCCGGGAGATTTCCCCCAGAAGCAAAATAACACAGCATCCTACGATTCGACAATTGTGGGCTATAGGCTTCATCGGTGTGTTTAGTGAATCGGCCTCAACGTTAAGCAAAGGAGTGAGCCATGTCAGGACTCCATCTTGCGGTAGGAGCGCACGCGTTCCTCGGGGAAATCGGGGCCTTGTGTTTTCTCTGGGCTCTGGTTGAAATTATCAATCGAACGGAGCCGGGCCTTGCCCGCGCCAGATTTGCGGGATGCCTGGGAGTTGTTTTCCTCTTCGCCGCCCTGATTGTTGCGGCATTCCCTTACGTTACCCATTATGGGCCCATAACCAAACCTGCGATAAAGGCCGGTCCCATGCCTTGGGGACACGATATCGTCATGGAATCCAAGGAGCACATCTATATTTTTGTGCCAATATTGGCCCTGTGCGCCACTATTTCCATGTTCATCGCCGAACGCGAAGGAGCGGCTTCTTCAGCCTACAAGCACATAAGTATGCTTTGTGGGCTGATCGTCGCTATGGTATTCTCCATGGCGGGCATGGGGTACATAATTTCAACGGCCGTTCGCGTGGCGGTAGGGAGGGGTGTGTGATGAACGTTTCCTATCGATCCGTCTCCTGTGCGGCGATTGTAACTTTCGTGGTAATGACTGTGGTCACGATCGTGGGAGAGATGTCGCATCCATTGATGGGGCTTATGACTTCTCTTACCGGCCACCACTGGGTAACTAAAAACATATTCTCGGTTATTCTTTTCCTGGTGGTGCTGGCGCTCACATCGAGAGGCTCGTCTACCGAAAAAGGATCGTCTTCCACGGGTTTGGTTTGGGCGGCGTTGACGGCGGTCGCTTGTTCGCTAGCAATGTTGGCTTTTTTTGTGACCGATTTCCTAAAGCATTAACGTCTTGGGCTCCGTTAATTCGGAACCCATTGGATCAAAAATTTACTGAGGCGGCCATCGGGTAAGGGCCGCCGGCGCCACGGGAAAGAGTCATTGCGAGCGTGGCCGAGCAATCTCATCCGCTTGCGTCCACGGAGATTGTTTCGTCGTTTCACGCCTCGCAATGACTTCCACTGCATTGAGGCGCGCCACAGACGTCTGGAATCGCACAGGCGGTTCCGGACGTGTGCCTTCCCTTATCTTTCCGCGTGGCGACTCACGCGCCCGCTGTTGAATGCGCATCCTGCCGACCTCCAACTTTTCCCCACCTGTAATCAGCCCCAAGGTTCCGTCTGGAGCTTTTGGCACTTGCTAATCCCTGCCCGACATCTTACAGTGTAGATAGTCGGTTTCATTGATACGGCCACGCTCGTCTGCCGCACGTTTCAGTTACCATAGGATGAAGATCCAACGGGAATCTAATGTATCGAGATGTTTTTGTGAAAATGCGGCTGGAGGAAGACCTCTTGAAGGGAGTATCCTGCGGATGCGCCCTTTAAGAACTTCCGAGACGGCCCGTGACTAGTAGTCATTCCCGAATACGCCGGCGGATTTGTGAGGCCCGGTACAAATTGATCTATTCTTAATCGAGGAGGGTCGGCGGCATGGCCAGACTTACGGCGGCTTTAACCTTTGTTGCGTTGCTGTGGCTTTCGGGAGCGGCTGCGGAACCTTCCAAAGTCAGCTCTGACGAATCCGCAATCCGCAAGGTCATGGAAACCTACGTCGAGGCTTACAACCGTGGGGACGCCGCGGCCATGGCTTCCCATTGGAGCAAAAAAGGCGAGTATGTGACTCCTTCCGGAGAACGCTTCAAGGGTCCGGACAAAATACGGCCGGCGCTTGAAACATATTTTGCAGCGAATAAGGGCATCCAGGTGAAGGTTGCCGTCATCGATGTCCGGGCGGAGCCCCCTGATCAGGTTGTCGAGAAAGGCGTTGCGGTTTTTGAGAATCCCGGGGATGAAAAGGAGGAGGTCTTGTATGCCGCCACCCTTGTCAAGGAAGACCAGACCTGGAAGATTTTAAGCTTGGAAGAGCAGGAGAGCGCCGTGCCTCTGGCCTCGATAGCTCGAGTAGGACAACTGGAATGGCTCATCGGCAGTTGGGTTGACAAGGATGAGAGCGACTCAGTGGAGACCACCTTTCAGTGGGCAGACAGCTACGCCTTCATTACCGGTTCCTTTCGCGTGACCGTAGGAGGGCGCCTCGATGTGGAAGGCACGCAGGTGATCGGTTGGGATCCCGAGAAAAAGTGCATTCGATCCTGGATATTTGATTCCAAAGGGGGATTTGGAGAGGGCGATTGGTCTAGGGCCGGCAATGAGTGGACCGTGAAAGTGAAAAACGTTTCTGGGAACCGGTCAAAAGGCGTCTTCGGTCAACACTTACACCTACGTGGATCCGAACACATTCACCTGGCAATCTTTCGGTCGCGAGGTGGCCGGCGAGCCTTTGCCGAACATCAATAAGGTGACGGTCGTCCGCATGAAACCGCAAACGGCAAAACCCGAGGCCGGAAAGCAGCGAGGCATACAATGAACAGATCAGCTATCTTTGCTACGTTCACAGTCTTCGCGTTCGTAATGTATGTAGGGGCCGGCGAAACCTTTGCCCGCGGAGGCGGATTTGGGGGCGGCCCGCGAGGTGGTGGATTTGGAGGCGCTCCACGTGGAGGCGGCGCGGCCTATCGCACTCCTTCCGTAAGTTCCTACTCGCCATCCAACTTCTCGGCGTCCCAATCCAGATCCAGGCAATTTACCAATACCAATGTTTCTTCAAGCCGATCCGGATCCGCTACATTTCAGAAGCAAGTTAACCGAAACGTAAATATTTCAAATAAGGACTTTTCCGCTGTCGGGGTAACAAGACCAGGTGGAACAACACCGCCCAAACCGACCAAAACTCAGGTTCAGCAGTTTCTTAACCTTCCCCAACAGGGCGGAAGCGGTTTCTCGGACCTGAAAAAAGCCGGGATTGGCGCCGCCGCGGGGGCGCTTGGATATGCGGGCGCTGAACAATTGATGAAAGCCCAAAAGCCGGGCCTGACGGACAGAACGCGCATAGGGGAAGGGGCAGGCATAGCGGAACGACCGTCACAACTTCCTGCGAGACCCAACGTGGCCGAGATCAGGAATAATGTTCAGGACAGGTACAATCATGTCTTCACTCCTCAATGGTGGAAAGACCATCCTCAATTAGCTAAGGCCTATTGGAATAATTTCGGAAAATATCACTACCCTTGGAACCATTGGTGGCGACCCGCAGCGTGGATTACGGTGGGGACATGGGTCGCGGGGGCTTCATGGAGTTCGCCAACGTATTATGACTATGATGGAGGAATCTATTACGAAGGTGACCAGGTCTATCAAGACGGCAGGCCAATCGCTGACGCTGCGCAGTACTATGCGCAGGCCGACTCCTTAGCTACCGGCGCTCCACAGACGGAACAGGCCGACTCAGAATGGCTTCCATTGGGAGTTTTTGCCGTCACTCAGGTAGAAGCAACAGACTCCAACATGTTCTTGCAACTCGCGGTAAACAAAGACGGCGCCATACAGGGTGTTTATTACAATACGACTACCGACACGGTTCGTCCGGTCAAGGGGTCGGTTGACAAGCGGACTCAGAGGGCCGCCTGGACCTTTGCCGATGGAAAAAATACCGACATAATTATGGAGACCGGTATTTACAATCTGACCCAAAATGAAACCGAGGCGCTCGTGCATTTCGGTAAAGACAAGACCCAGAAATGGCTCATGGTGCGCATGAAGCAACCGGAGACGCAAAACCAGCCGGGTAAGAATGGAGGTAATGATTCACCCGTTGCGGACTGACCCATTATACTCGAAACGACCTGACTATGTGTCCTTGCGGGGAGCAAAACTCCGAGACAGTCTAGGCGTCAGTCTTCTGCGCTGAACATTTTTGGGTGGCGAAGCTATTTTCTTGAACCCGGAAAATGAATGTCCTATGATCCAATTTCGGAATAGACCAAAGCGGCATAGTTCGGGCACATAACTTACTCAATCACTGGAGCCGGTTGCTGGACCTCCTTCGGATCGGTTCCGAAGTTGTCGGCGCAGCGCGGGCCAGCAAACACGGTTAGTCCCCCAAGTCGGAGGAGTTCCGGAGCTAGTTGCGATGATTCGAGTTTTGGGGCTGGCGTTCGGAGAAGGCCTTCTACTTAGAGTCCCTCCCCGGAGCTCATTCCAATACCTCATAAGGTTCGCGACCGCATGTAGAGCTCATTTCGAATGGTGATTCGCGGGAGAGTTGATGGACTCGTTTAGCACAAGCGAGCATCCCGATTTTGACCTGAGACTTCGGTCCGCTCAGATTTACCAACTATTTTCACATTCTCGTTTTGGCGCGTTTGGAGCCGCAACCGGCTCTATTATCCTATCCGCCTCCTTATGGAACACTGTTTCCCATTTTCGCATTTTTGCGTGGCTGCTTCCTTACTTGTTCTTACATCTGTTGCGGCTGATTCTTGTGGCAGGATTTTACCGTAAGTCGCCCACCGGTCCCGAGCTGATTTCTTGGGAGAGATGGTTTAGATTTGGGGCAAGCCTGGGAACGTTATGGTGGGGGCTCTCTGCGCTTTTCTTATTTCCATCCGAATCGATCGGTCACCAGTTCATTCTGGCTGTGTGCGTTACCGGCATTGTGACTGCGGCCACCATATTTTTTGCGCCGACCAATTGCTATGCGCCTTGCACTATAGGAGGCATGACTCCGCTGGCGCTTAGGTTCCTTTACGAAGCCAGGGTTGATCCCATCCAAATAGCGCACATACACCTAGAAGTTGGTTTAACGATAATCCTGTTCACGGGAATGCTCGTTTTCTTGGGGAGACGAGTTCATCTACTAATCGCTGATGGGCTGTCTCTAAAGATCCAAACGGAATCGCTGATAGATTCTCTCAGAAACGAAAAAGACGCCTCAGAAGCCCTTAATCATAAGTTAAAGATTGAAGTCTTCGCCAGAGAAAAGGCGGAAGCCAAGTTAAGAGAGTTGTTGAAAGAAATGGAGCGACGAGTGGAAGATCGCACGGTGGATTTGGCGTTCACCAACCTAAAACTCGTTTCCGAAATTGAGAGTCGAAAACTGATTGAATCAGAACTGCTGGAAATAAAAGAGGGGCTTGAAATTGAAGTCGCCAAACGCACCGATGCTTTAGATAAGGCTAACAAACAATTGACCGAAGAGTTGCTCTGGAGAAAAGAGGCCCATGCGAAACTTGAGGAAAGCAGTAAACTGCAAAAGATCCTGATCGAAAGCGCCAAGGATATTATTTGGATTCGAGACCTGAAGCTGAAGCTCACTTATATTAGCCCCTCGGTGCATCATGTGCTTGGTTACACCGTGGAGGAGATCATGAATCTGCCTCCCATGTCAATTGTGACCCCCGAGTCCGCGGAACTTATACAACGGGCGCTGGCCGAAGAGCTTGAGATCAACTCGCACAGAAGATCTGACGAATTCGCTTCCCGGACGGAAGAGATGGAAGTAATAAAGAAGGACGGTTCCACGATGTGGGCCGAGGCTACGGCGACTTTTCTCAGGGACTCGGACGGAACCCCGGTTGGCATTCTTGGTATTTCGCGAGACATATCGAAGCGCAAACAGATGGAGGGGGAACTCAGGAATTCAAGCATCGAGCTGGAGAAGCGAGTTCAGGAACGGACATTGGAGCTGGGGGAAGCGAATGAAAGACTTATTTTACGAATTGAAGAAATAGACAGAATTCACAAAGAACTCAAAGCGAGCGAGGAATTGTTCAGAACAGCGCTCGACGCCGCACAGAATTGTATGTTTATAAAAGACGCGAATCTCGCTTACTCCAAGGTTAATCCTGCGATGCTGGGAGAATTCGACTTTTCTGAATCCCAAATAATAGGGAAAACCGATGACGAGGTATTTGGTCCGTCGAAAAGCAATTACATAAACAGGTTGGAAAGGAGGGTCCTTCAGGGCGAAACCATAGAAATTGAGCACCTCGTCAGGAAAGGAGCCGGCGTAAGGCTCTTTCATTGTTCCAGGGCGCCTCTCAGAGACTCATCGGGAAAAATAATCGGCCTTTTTGGAAGCGGCTGGGATATTACCGACGAGATGCCATGGAAAGTCCAACAGAGAATATCCACCGACGAGACAGTTTCCCCAATCATGCGTGCAAGCATACAAGAGATCATCCATGTAGCCGAAACAGACTGCATCGTGTTGTTTCTCGGCGAAAGCGGTAGTGGCAAAGACTACTTCGCCCGGTACCTACATCAAAAATCACATAGATCGGCCGGACCGTTCTTCGAGATAAATTGTGCGGCTTTGCCGGCAGAGCTCGCCGAATCGGAGCTCTTTGGACATGAGGCGGGGGCGTTTACCGGAGCGCAGGGTCGAAAAAGAGGGCTGCTGGAATTGGCCGGGGGTGGAACAATTCTGTTGAACGAAATAGGAGAGTTATCCCTTCCACTTCAAGCAAAGCTCTTGACGTTCTTGGATACTCAGACGTTTACCCGCGTGGGCGGGGAAAAAACAATTACTGTGGATACGAGGATTCTTGCGGCTACCAACCGCGATTTACCCCATGAGGTGCAGGCGGGGCGCTTCCGACAAGACCTCTTTTACCGAATTGCCGTGGTAATAATCAAGATTCCGCCTTTGCGCGAACGCAAGGAAGACATTCCTCTTTTGGCCGGCGATTTGGCAGGAAAGATCGCAAAAAAACTTGGACGCCAGAACGCGCCTGCGTTGAGTTCCAGCGCTATCGAGATCCTGTCATCTTATTCTTGGCCCGGGAATGTGCGGGAACTGAAGAATGTGTTGGAACGGGCGTTAATTTTGTCGCCCGACAGCAGTGTCACCACTAAACACATCAAAATGACGGGAATGAAAACTGAGTGTGACATTACCTCCGGGTTGTCGGTGACGTTAAACGTGTCGGAAACGTCATCCCTGATGGAAGAACTGGAGAGGGCCAAGAGCCACCTGATCTCGCTTGCGTTGCAACGCTCCGGAGGAAACGTTTCCTCGGCTTCTCGGCTCCTGGGGGCCCCTAGGACAATTCTGCGTCATCATATCAAAAAGACATCTCAAAGTGACCGGAGCTAGCTTCGGCGCATGCAAGTAGTTTGGTGCGCTTTTTCATAACGACAGGAGTTCGCTATGACCAAACAAATAAAGGATAATCTCCTGCAAGTGGGGGGTGGCGGACTTACTGATCCTGCCGACGCCGCAGCCTATCTCGTGATATTCGGCGACAAGGCGGCGCTCGTCGACGCCGGATCAGGAAAAGGGCATTCGCTATTGGTCAGAAACATTACCGAATGCCTGCGCTCGGATGCGCAACTGGAATACCTTCTTCTCACTCACTGTCACTTCGATCATACGGGGGGAGCCGAGGCTGTGAGGAACGAATTCGGATGCCGCGTCGTGGCCCACGAATTGGACGCGGTTTACCTTGAATCCGGGGACAGTGAAGTGACGGCAGCCTCATGGTATGGGGCCCGCTTTAAACCGCTAAGTGTCGATGTCAAGCTCAAGGGTGAACAATCCGTCCTCCAAATCGGTAATGGACTAGTGAGAGCCATTCACTGGCCTGGCCATTCTCCAGGATCCGTGGTGTACACGACAGAGCTTGACGGCGAGCTGGCCCTTTTCGGGCAAGACACGCACGGCCCTATCCACCCCGCGTTGCTATCTGATCCGAAAAAATATCAGGCGTCCTTGACAAAACTTCTGAATTTGGAAGCGGACCTTTTGCTGGAGGGCCATTTCGGAGTCTTCCGCACGAAGGCAAAAGTCCGTGATTACATTCGGTCTTTCATGGAATAATCGATCTCCTCAGTCAACCATAGTCCCGTAAGCAACAAAATGTTCGTTGTCTCCTGGACACGCTTTGTGATTTACTGTACAAATGTGTTGCATTTTTCAAAGGGAGAATTTATGGCGATGACTTCCAGACGTTTTTTAGCTCTTACCTTGATTCTTTTGACTACCGCACTGGGACAGACAGTCTGGGGCCAAGAGAAATCCAGAGAGATAGTCCGTGTGCGAGGCTCGGAAAGCATGACGAACCTCATAAATGGTTTTGCGAATGAGTTTTCCGCAGCTAACCCGAGTTGTAATCTGGTGATATCCGGCGGTGACTTTCACCTCGGATTGGAAAGTCTTATTTCAGGGAACGCCGAGCTGGCGATGCTGTCGGCGCGCCCGCCACAGTCTGTCTTGCAGACCTCCAAATCCGCCGGTTTGGAAATCGTGGAAGCCGTAGTGGGCTGGGGAGGGATTGTCATCATTACGCACCCTTCCAATTCTATAGAAAGCCTGACCGTTGATCAGACGCACAAGTTGCTGGCCGGAGACTATAAGAATTGGTCTCAGGTCGGGGGACCTGACGAACCCGTGACTGTGGTAGCAATTAATGAAACCGTGCGCGCTGGAACGTTCAAATATCTCACCGAGGAATTCTTGCACAGCAACTTCGCGCCCGGAGCCCGACTGGTCAGCTATTTCAGGGCAATACCACCCGCTGTTGCCGAACAACCGGGTTCCATCGGCATTATCCGGATGCGGAATTTTGAGCGGCTTCACGAGCAAGGGCAAGACAAAACCGTCAAAGAAATCGCTATAAAGAAAGACGAACGTTCCCTTGCGGTTTTACCCACCCGAGAGACAATAGAAGAGGGCGTTTACCCCATCACCAGACCGTATTTTCTGTACATGGCCTCAAACAAAGCCAACAAATGCACTGTGGATTTTTTCCGATTTTGCGAAGCCAGGAACCCACGGCCCCATGATACGCCGCCGGCGCCTAAGTGACAACGATTGAAAATGTCCGCAGGGGGAAACTTCTTGATATAAGTTTCCTGCCGGCGCCCCCCTACTGGGGCGCCTACTGGATGGTATCCGACCAGGGTTTGACGTAAAATCCGGACACCTTACCGTTCTTGTCCATCGTTACCCTAACTTCCGGCTTTTCACTGGAATTTGCGAAGGTTCCCTTAAAGCGATACACCACAAGATCCGGCATACTCGACGAAACGACGGCTTCCGCGAACTCAAGGGAACGAAAGTCTCCTAGCAGTCCTTTGATTTGATGGTAAGCCATTTCCTGTTGGTTTGGCGGCAAAGCGGTTCTCATTTCCGACGTAAAATTGTCGGACAAAGGTTGAAATTCGCCTTTACTCCAGTTTGTAAGGGTATTCATGGCGACGTCATACGCCTTGTCCTTCTGCGCCATGTTGACCGTCGCGTCCGGCACACGAGTGAACGAAGGGTCAGCTATTGCCTTCGAAATCTATCGCTGAAAACAGGACCGCAATTCCCGCTACCATGAGTAGGGCTACCAGCGGCATGGCCGACTTCCCCAAAAAACCGTTCTTCTTCATCCGGCGCCTCCCATTTTGATATGTTGTTTAAACAATAATCGTTTCTCAGGCTATCCGTCTTTTCCACTGAACGAAAATCCTATTTCTTTGCGCCCGGCGCAACATGCGCCCGAGGGTTCCTAGCTTCGCAGTACTTGAAGAAATCCATGGTGCATTTATTGGCTTTATTGGTTGCTATGTAAAGGAAATACGGCCTTGTGATAGGATATATTCCCTCATCCACAGTCTCCCTCGTCGGCAGGACCGCAGGAGCGCCCTCGTCCTTTTTCACCGCAACCGCTTTAGTGCTTTTATCTTGTCCCTGCTCATGCAGCCGCTCCAGGTTTCTCACGCGGATGACTCCGATTGCCCCTTCGTTTTCCCCAACTGTGGGCGGAATCGATCGGAAGTAGGCTACGAGCCTCGCATTTCCTGCAAAATGTCCCTTAAGAAACTCTTCCGTAATAAACTTGTCGGTTCCTTCGCGCACTGTGTCGTTTATTCCCACTACAAGCACGGGCTTGTCCGGTCCCCCCACCTGGCTCCAATTCTTGAACTCGCCGGTCAGCAGTTTGCGAACCTGATCTACGCTAAGACTAACAACTGGGTTGGAACGGTGAACCACTATAACAATTCCTCCCCACCCTACAACTGCTGATTGAATCTTCAAGCCCGCAGCTTCGGCCGCTTTTAAATCGGATTCGGACGGTTGGGCCGATATCATCGCTATCTCGGTTTCCCCGGCAATGAGGTTTTCCATTCCGATATGAAAATCTCCACCGGATATAACCAGGTTGCAATTGGGGTTACCTGCAGTAAATTCATGCGCATAGACACTAATAAAATGCGTCATGCTTTCCGATCCGCGAACCCGAACTATTTCTTTGGGCGTGTCTTCCGCATAGGCAATCCGGCCTATTGCTGCGACGAAGAGAATTATGATCAATCCAATTATTCGGCTGGGCTTCATTTTAATATTTGCTCCCTTATAGTCTGTTATTCGACCTCATAGTAAATCATAAACTATGCCCACTGGACAGAGTTTTTCTTACGAGCGCAGTCTACAGCGCTCCGAGTTGAAAATTACGGCGTCTTCCACATGGGCGGAGCGCTAAAGTTGTCATTGCGACCGCAGTGAAGCAAACTCTAATCGCAAATAGCCTGGATTGCTTCGTCGCTTCGTTCCTCGCAATGACATCATTAGGTTTCGTACATTTGAAGCAATACTTTAGGGTCCCGCTAAGCTCAAGCGACACGACTGTAACGCGGGCCGCGGCGCCGGACCGGTCGATGACGTCCCTAAGACGTTGACCTGCGCCGAGTTAAGTTTTCATAACTTTGATTGCTTAGTCTACTCATCCTACCCGCATCGCATTTTCAACGTCGCCTCGAATCAAAAAAGAAATGACAAATCAGTCTGTTACCAATTACAATATACTATGTATTGAGAGCAACGCTTACCCACTCCGGCCTTTAACGGACGACAAATCTTCACAAGGTCCCGGGACCGCTTAGGAGGGAGGGAGATATGGGATTCGAAAGTAGTTGGGGCGCACGCCTACCAGGACCGGGAGGAAAGAATTGAGTACAGACAAAACCTTAGCACGAAGGGCTGACTTCAAGTCCAATTTCAGCGTTATGCTGGCTGCCTGTATTGTGGGCGTGGGGCTCATGGGGCTAAAGTTTTACGGGTACTGGATTACAGGATCATCGGCAATCCTGTCGGACGCCCTCGAGTCGATCATCAACGTTGTGGCCAGCGGGTTTGGACTAGCCAGCGTCGTAATGTCAGCCAGACCTGCCGACGAAAGCCACCCTTACGGTCACGGCAAAATTGAATTTTTTTCCTCGGGGTTCGAAGGCGCCCTAATCCTGATCGCCGCTGTAGGCATATTCCATGAGGGGGTGAAACAAATCCTTTCCCCTCATGACCTTCCAAATCTCGAAAGCGGATTGTTTTTTCTTGTGGCGGCGGGTCTGGGCAATTTAATCCTGAGCGCTATATTGCTGCGCGTCGGGAAACGCACGAAGTCAATTGTGTTGCAAGCGGACGGAAAGCACCTGTTGACCGATGTCTACACCTCGGGCGCAGTGTTGGTCGGTCTGGTTGTTGTCGCCATTACTGGATGGTTGAGGTTCGATGGAATAATCGCCTGCGTTGCCGCGCTCAACATTGTCTATTGGGGAGCCGGACTGGCGCGTCAAGCGTTCAGAGGACTAATGGACGCTTCAGATCCCCAATTATTGGACGAGATCTGCGATCTTCTTGTTCAGCACAGAAAAGATATGTGGATCGACGTTCATAGGCTGAGAGCTTGGAAGTCCGGCAAACAAATACGGGTTGATTTTCATCTTGTGCTTCCGAAAGACATCGCATTTGAGAAAGGACACCGTGAGGTCAAAGAATTGGAAAGAATTTTCTCTGAACATTTCGAGGGAATGGCGGAAGTGCTTATTCATTTGGACCCATGCGCCGAACCGGCCTGCCCGATATGCCGGCTCGACCCCTGCGGCCTCCGCCGGGAGAGGACGGCAAGGCTGAATTTCTGGGATCGCCAAGCCCTTACGGGTGAAACGGTTGGTAAGTGATTAATACGCGTGTCAAGCTTCCACTTACGCGAGAGACATTGCTTCGGTGGGTTCGCAAAGACAAGCGCAAATTTTATTGCGAGGAGTGAAACGGCGAAGCAATCTCCAAACTTGCCACTCATGAGTGAAAGGTTACATACGCGCGTTTTTTTGACTTGACATGCCGGAAGAAAATACCTAGGTTAGGTGAGCTTCGGCAAATACCAATCGAACTATGTTCGGAGATGAGGAAATGAACGATTCCGACGGTCCTAGTTGTTACAAAACAGGACAAACAGTTTTCTTGAGATTCAAGGAACTGAAAAGAAGACCGCGCTTGGGATTTTCAGCGGTTGAGGAGGCGCCACGCCCCTAGTGTGACGTAACGCTGCCTCCCCCGCATTCCTATGCGGTCCCACAGTGGAGGTGAGCCATGATCAGGAAGAATCCAACCTACAATTCCCAAACTTCCCAGTTAGCGTTAGAAACAGCGGCATTTGCCCTCGCCGTTTTTTGTCCTGCGGCGCGTGCGCCTATGCTCGTTCTTCAGGCCCTGGCGATTTTGTCCCGGTGGTCTTCAAAGGTCTGAAGATCTAATCACAGAATATTTTACGGCTCTTCGCTGTTCTGTACGGGTAAAGGCAAGAAGCAGGTCTACGGCCACGGGGGACCGACGGTTATAAGTCCGTACTGGTCCTAAGCAAGCTTTCGAATATCAGAATTTTCCCGCACTGAATAGCAAAGAGGCATTCCAAGTCCGCGAGGAAATAGAGATCGCCCACGTGTTGGATCAGCGAGGATGAGGCCGGCATGGCGTTTCCGAAGACGATCCTCTATTTCCCAGGCTACGCTTTGCCCAGACGTCTTCGTGATACCGGAGGGCGCCGATCTGTTCGCATTTCTATAGGAGGGACGTATGGCACTCTATCAATTTGCAATCAACAACTTTGCCGCCCTGCTTCTCGGTTGCCTAATCGGTTTCGAGCGGCAGTGGCGTCAGCGCAACGCTGGTCTGCGCACCAACGCTCTGGTAGCTCTGGGGGCCTCTCTATTCGTTTCACTATCTTCTTTGGCGCTTCAGATCAATGATCAGACCCGCATGGCGGCTCAGGTCATCACCGGCATAGGTTTCCTTGGAGCCGGCCTTATGATGAGAGAGGGGATCAATGTCCGCGGACTGAACACGGCGGCTACCCTTTGGTGCGCCGGTGCCGTCGGAACTCTCGCGGGGTCGGGCTTCTTGCCGCAGGCCGGTATAGGCGCAGGCTTGGTGATCGTAACTCACATTGTATTGAGGCCGCTTGCAAACAGTATCAATCGGTGGCCAATTCAAGAGGTAGGCGAAGAGCGGCTTTACAGTGTTCGAATCGTCTGTCGGAGCGCCGCTGAACAGCATATTAGAACACTTCTTGTTCAGCACGTCGTCCAGGAATCGCTTCTGCTGCAGTCCGTTGAAAGTGTGGACATCCAAGGGACCGATAAAGTTGAAGTTAAAGCCTACGTCCTGGCCGTGGGACAACAGGACACCCAGATGGAAAAAGTGATCGGATTACTGAGCTTAGAAACAGGATGCCAGCGCTGCAAGTTGGAAGCATATCCCCCAGACCATAGACTAGAAGTCGTTTCAAATATCGCAGAAGGTATGTCCATCTCTTTGCTCAAAAAAGCAAAGAATTGTGACCCTTCCCCATATACTTGGTCGGTTGTCTTATACAGTTCCGGAAAGTTATCGTATTCGGCAGCTTTTAACTTCGTCCACACAATTCACTTTTATGCTTAGCAGCTCGGATGGAGTCCCAGGAGCCAAGCGTCGCTCTTCGCCGGGAGGCTTACAAGAAACGGAGGTTGCCTATGTATTTCGTCAGCAAGAGCTTTCACCTTATGAATCGCGCCTGGAAACGATTCATCATTTTCCTGGCCGTACTTGGGCCCGGTATAATTGTTATGGTAGCGGACAATGACGCGGGCGGCATCGCCACTTATGCGGTTACCGGTTCCAAGTACGGCTTTTCACTGCTGTGGATGTTTATCATTCTGCTTCCTATGGCTTATTACATTCAGGAGATGACGGTTCGCCTCGGCGCGGTCACAAAGCGCGGTCACGCGGAGGCCATTTTTGATGGATTTGGACCCTTCTGGGGTTGGTTTTCGGTCGTAGACCTTGCAATCATAAACTGGCTCACTCTGGTTACCGAGTACATCGGAATGACTGCGGCTATGAGCCTCTTTGGCATTCCCCCCTATATTACGTATCTCGGAGTGACCGGGATCCTGTTTATGGTCGTGATGACCGGGAAGTACTGGACATTTGAGAAGCTAACGCTATTCTTTTGCCTTTTTAACCTTGTCTATATACCTGCCGCTCTGTGGGGCATGAATCTTCCCACAGCCCCTGGATGGGGTGAAGTGTTTCGAGGCTTCTATAATCCGAATATACCGGGAGGCTTCTCGGGTGACCTACTCTTCATACTTCTGGCCAATATAGGCACAACGATTACTCCGTGGCAGATCTTTTTTCAACAAAGCTCCGTGGTGGACAAAGGCATGGACATCCACGACATCAAGTTCGGCAGACTGGATACTTGGATTGGCTCGTTCGCAACCTGCGTTGTGGCGATCTTCATCATAATCGCTACGGGCGCTGTGCTTTACTATCATGATCCGCAGATCATTATTGAAGACGTCAAACAATGCGCTGAGGCTCTGGCTCCGCTATTGCCCGCGGGACAGGGAGAATGGGCAAAAAGGCTCTTTGCCATCGGTCTGTTTGACGCAGGCTTTCTGGGGGCCTTGTGCATCTCTTTGTCCACCTCGTGGGCTGTCGGCGAGATCTTCGGATGGGCGCACTCTTTGAATTTCAGAGTGAAAGACGCTCCCTGGTTTTACGTGGTGTACCTGGGGATGCTGCTTACATCGGGAGCGGTGGTGCTGATTCCGGGAGCCCCATTGGTTACGATCACGATGTTCGTCCAGGTCGTAGCCGTTACCTTGCTGCCTGCGGCGCTGGTATTCCTTATCCTGCTTCTTAATGACAAGACTGTTATGGGAGAATTTGTAAACACCCGACGGCAAAACATCACCAATTGGGCCATAGTGATTCTTGTTGTCTGCATGTCAACGCTCTTGGGTGTGCAAACCCTGTTCCCCAGTCTTTTCCCGGGAGGTGCGCAATGAGCATACTGAATGGATCTACAGCCCACGCGCCGGCGCCATCGACCGGCGCCGGCGGACATCATGTCATTTATTTTTCCGAACTTCTCAAGCGTCGGGTCTGCGCCGGCAAGATCAAGGATCGCATTGGAAAATTGACGGATCTTGTGTTTTCTTTATCGGACCCGTACCCCCAATCCGTGGGGATCTATATCGAACACGGATGGGGTAAGCCAACGGAATTCATACCCTGGGATAAAGTCATACGAATTGAGGAAGACGCTATTCTTGTACAGCCACCGGAGGGATCTGACAAATACCCCCCATTCGTGGATCAACTCGGCTGGATGCTGCTTGATAAGCACCTCATGGGTCGCACGATTTTGGACATAGACGGCCGCAATGTGGAGGTAGTGAACGATATTTGTCTTGTTGAATCAAGAGGAAAGCTTCTTGTGGTAGATGTGGACATCTCGTTCAACGGCTTCCTGCGGAGGGTAGGATTAGGCAAGATTCAATGGATCAAGAATCAGCTCATTTCCTGGAAATATGTGCAGCCTCTGTCAGTGGAAGACGCTATTTCCACAGACCAGGTTTCTTTGTCTCTTACGCGTAAAGAACTCTTGGATTTGCCCAGCGAAGATTTGGCTGATGTCCTTGAGGAACTCTCCGGCCAGGAGCAGCACGCCCTTTTCACGTCCCTGGATTCTGAAAAGGCTGCTGAAACGCTGATGGAAACGGAACCGAGGGCGCAACGGCAGATTATCGCGAGCCTACGGAAAGAAAAGGCCCGCAGTGTCTTCTCTGAACTGACCATACCTCAATTGGCGGACCTTTTTACCGTGATTCCCCATGACCAGGTAACAGGGCTAATGGCGTTGCTTCCCGAAGACACAGCCACGCGTCTAAAAGCCATCCTGGCAGAGGACGAGACCAGCGCTGGAAGCATCTTGTCCTCTGATTTCTTGGCAGTGAGGCCGGAAGCCAAAATTGGCGACGTTTTGGCGACCATAAGGCTGTCGGGACGTGAGCCCGGAAGCATCTCGTACATTTATGTGACGGACCAGGACAATACTCTTTTGGGCGTGGTTGATCTGCGGGAATTGGTTCTCGCCGAGGACAACATGACCATGAGCGCCATTATGACTTCTCCGGCGGTAGCGGCGGAGGACGACGACGTGCGCAAGGATCTGGCCCAAATGTTCGCGAAGTACCATTATCGAATGATGCCGGTGGTCAACAGCCAGGATCACCTCCTTGGCGCCATTCGCTACAACGACATCATGAAGGGTGTCGAGATCCGTGTGAAAGAATAAGGAGGGAACCATGGCACGCGTTCAAATGACCAAGATGACCAGAATTGCGCTCTTTTTTTTGAGGGTTTATCTAGTAGCCCTCCTGGCCTTGATCGTGGTCAGGTTCGTGAAAGGGTTCGGTTAACACCACTTCGCGCAAGGCGCAGTAATTTTAGAGCTTATGCCTGGGCTCCATCATAGAAACGAGAAATTAATGATTACTGGGAACTGAGCGAAATGGTACTGAGGATTATGTGAACTCAGTCTCGGGCATAAGAACCAATGTTTCGAGAGGGTCTCCGATTGCGGGACTATGTAGGGGACCCTCGCTTTTAGGTGATTTAGAGGATCCAAGCGATGCAAACCGAAAAGAATAGTGAACCAGTCAGAGTCTACGACAAGGAGGGGTATTACCAATTTGAAAAGATTGACGGCCCCTCAGATGAAATCATTGTGCGGGCGGCGTACTACCAGGCCGATGGCGAACTTGACCCTATTAGGACCGCTGCCGTTCCGAATACCGTCTTGCTTGAACAATTCAAACTTACTCTTCTGAACGATCTGATAGCTGATAAGGACGGGCTGGCTCACGTTATGGAAGAAATTATGGAAACAATTATGCGGCAGGGAATCTAGCGCCGAGGCTGCGAACAGGCCATCTGAAAAGCACGCCTGCGCATTAGAGCTTCTTGAATTCTGAGCCTATCGCTTTTGGCACGGCTTGCTTATCAGGGATGGGAAACTTCCGTGACATTACGTTCAATTGCACTGCTTTGTAATGTTGGAGGAAAAAACCATGGCACGCGTTCAGATGACTAGAATTGCGCTCGTTTTCTTGGGGTTTACCTAATAGCTCTCCTGGCCTTGATAGAGGTCGGGTTCGTAAAAGGTTTTGGTTAAATCTCCGAGTTGAACCATCTGATTACTCACCAGACTCTTGACATTCACCGCCGTGCGGCTTATAAATCGGGACGATGACTAGGATTAAGCAATATACTTACCCAGCGGCCCGTTCCCGCCTGACACGTGCCGTCTCTCTCGTCGTTATGACGGCAGCGCTGGCCTGCTGCGTTTATGGAAGACCCGCCTGCGCCGCAGGCCTTTCTGTAGTATCCGAGGATCCTCCGGTTTCCGTCCGGGGCGGTCGACAATCTCCGGGCGAATCCGAACCAAGGTTTGATCAACAAAGAGGAGACGAGGGAAAAGCTTCGGTCAAGCGTCCCCAAACAAGGGATGGCGCCGCGGGCTCGGACCCATTGGCCGAAGAGGAAGAGCTCATGCGGCAAGTGGTTCAGACTATGGATCGTCCGAGCGCCGCCCATTGGTTGGCCGAATTCATTTCATCTAAGCCTTGGAATTGTCCTCTCCAGCACCGAAAGGAATGGATTGAGGCTATCCTGGACGCGGTGGAACGGAATCATCTGCCAATTTGCAAGGAAATACTGGGTCTTGCCTCTTCACTGATC
>CAVVHK010000075.1:0-15046 GCA_963747865.1 uncultured delta proteobacterium
AGATAAAGCTTTTTTGTGCGGAAAGTTTGCTCCCGGCGAACTATTACCCCTTACTTGCCTGTAGGCAACAACGGCACAGGCTCAACCTCGACTCCCTCAGGATGCATCTTGAGCGGGTCGGTTACGACTTCGTAGTCCGGCGGTTCAATGGGAATGTTGCCCTTTTCAAAGTAATCCAGATTTCCGCCCAGCTCACCGTATGGAAGATCCGGCGATACAGGGCGTCCACCCAGTCGAGCGATGAAAACGCCCATGTATCTATTGCTCTTATCGTACCAGAGATATTGCCTGTAATCCAGTGGCTGTTCGCTACCAATGGTTGCTTGCAGAAAACCCTGATATTGTCCTCGCAAATTGAACATGGTCCACCGGCGCTTGACTGCGTCCCAAGGAGCATATCCGATAATCTTGTTGTCGGCGTCATTCACAATCCACTGGGCGCCTTCATAATTGGGGCGCGGGACTATCTTAAAATTGGCCTCGGTGATGTTTCCGCGTTCCCGATCAGGCAACAGCGGAGCCCCCCAAACGGCAAAAGGTGTACACACGAGAACCAACACAACGGACAGCCAAGCCATACGAAACATGACCACTCCCTCCGCGCTCTAGTGTAGACCTCTGAGAGCCGGTTGAGCAAGATAGAATTGCAGAAATGCAATAAGTTGTTAGGCTTTAGCGGCGGGAATATATGGCAACCTCATAACATTATTAGTTTTTAAGTATCTGCAGTCTCGGGGAAATTCTGTACGGATTCGCTTTCTGTCTCTTCTCATCGTCGAGCGCAGCACCGACCCATGAAAATGCCTTAATTTGTTCGTTGCGCTCCCAGATCCGAGCGGGAACATCCGTCGCGTCGTCATATTAGAAGCGCTTGAGACGAGGTCCGAAGGGGAACTTCTTTCAAGAAGCTCCCCTCCGAAGGCATCTTTCATAGAAACCCCTCTACTTTTCCAAATGGGAAAAAGCCCAAAGTTATGGTAAGTTTCAAAAATGCGTATTTGAGGGCTTTCGGCAATCAGAGGCGACCGAGCCTTTCAATTTCCTTTGCGCCGGAAGGTGCTTCCCCGTCGAGAAGCCCCGGCGACGATTATTCAACTTCATAATCGAGATCCCCTATGTATTCAGTTATGTTGGCTTTTGGCACCAGACCCGAGGCGATCAAGCTTGCCCCGGTTTATTCAGAGCTGAAGAGGCGTAGCGACAGGATACGACTGCTCTGTTGCCTGACGGGCCAGCACAGATCTCTGGTTGATCCGGTGCTTGACCTGTTTCATATAAAGACGGACTACGATCTGAATATCATCAAAGAAAATCAGACCCTTTACCACATTACATCAAGTGTTTTGGAAGGAATGAAAGACGTGCTGGAGGCGGAGAAGCCCGACCTGCTTGTTGTCCAAGGGGATACCACTTCCGCGTTCGCCGCCGCTCTGGCTGCATTCTATCTTCACATTCCCGTGGCGCACGTCGAAGCGGGCCTGAGATCCTATGACCGCTTGCAGCCGTTCCCTGAAGAGATGAATCGAGTCTTCATATCTCATATAACCGATTTGAATTTTTGCCCCACTCCAAGAGCGGCCCAAAACCTGATGAAGGAAAACATTCCCGAATCGTCCATCCATGTCACCGGCAATACCGTTATAGACGCCCTTCTTTCCGCAGTGAAAACAATAGAAACTGAAGGTCGGGATTATGTGAGGCAGCTCGACTTGCCGCCGGGAAAACTGATTGTGGTGACCGGGCATCGCCGGGAAAACTTTGACGGCGGGCTTGCCGACCTATCTCTCGCACTTGTAGATATAGTCCTAAAATATCCGGATGTGGTAATTATTTACTCAGTCCATCCAAACCCGAACGTAAAAGGCCAGGTGGAGCGTATTCTCGGCTCGCATCCGAGGATCAGACTAATACCGCCACCCGATTATGTGGGATTTGTGGCGCTTATGAAGCACGCCTATTTTATAATTACGGATTCCGGAGGAATTCAGGAAGAAGCGCCTTCCCTCAAAAAACCGGCGCTTATAGCCAGGAATTTGACTGAACGGCCCGAAGCTGTGGAATGCGGGGCGGCCGTGCTTGTTGGAACAGATCGAGAAAAGATCGTGAAGGAAGCCTCGGCTTTATTAGAAGATCCTGCCCGGTACGCGTCCATGGTCCTGGAAAAGTCTCCCTTTGGCGATGGCCGCGCCGCCGAACGCATAGCAGATCTCATCGAAAAATTCTTGGATACGCAAAAGGAAAAGGCAAGTCCATGAAACCAAGGGGATTGGCTATATCCGCAGCAGGGAGCGAGGACAAGTCCGCGTATACTCACAGAGTGACCAAACTTGCCGAATGTTTGAAGCTGCGTGATATTGATTGTGACGTCTTTTTCATGCCCGACCATCCTCCTCTGGACACCCAAACCACCGCGTCGCTTTTTATGCCGTTTTGGCTGCCGAAACTGAGACAGTACGATTTCATTTATTGCGGCGGCGAAGAATCCGGCCAATCATTGTTTTTCTGCAAGCCCTTGATTCAGTGCCCGGTAATAATCGACATTCATGGGGACCTGATCGCCCAGTCGGCTCTGGCGAGGGAGACCCAGTCCAACGGGATGGAGCGCTCGGCGTCCTGGCGGGTACGAATGATTGACGCCATGGGAAAAAAGGTCGCGAGCCATTTCCTCACCGTGTGCAAACCTCAGACCGAAGCCCTAATCAAATCCGGATTCAGCAGCGATACCATCAGTTTGATCCGTAACGGAGTGGACCTTGATCTTTTCAAGCAAATTCCTTTTCCTGCCAAGCCCGAGTTCATGTTCGCATACATAGGCGAATTCCAAGTCTGGCAGGGCATTGACAACCTGATAGCGGCCTTTGAACGTCTCGACGCCGCAGACGGCAGGATGCTGGTAGTGGGTTTCCGACAGGAGGACGGCGCCTGGAAACGGCTTTTCAAAGACAAATTCGGTAACAGGGTCGAACTCGTGAATAGAGTTGACCGCCCGAAATTGATGGAGCTGATCGGTTCAGTGGGAATTCTAATGATTCCCAGACATGCCCATCTCGCCTTGAGGCACGCTTTTCCCACCAAATTCGCTGAATACGCCGCAATGGGCCGTCCTATAATGGTCAACGACGTCGATGAGACCGCTGAATTCGTAAGGCGGAGCAAATGTGGATTTGTTTCCGAGCCTGCGCCCGACAAAATGGTGGAAGTAATGAAACTCGCCGCCAGGACTGACTGGAACGAGTTAAACGAAATGGGACTGCGCGCCCGAAAGATGGCGGAAGAAAGCTTCTCCTGGGACATAATCGGGGACGAATACGCGGCGGTGGTGAGAACCCTCCTGACGAAATTGCAAAGATGATTGAAGCGGGCCTGCGCAACTTGAAGCGATTAACGAGTTCCTTTGCCTCGTTCCCGGGCTCCAGCCCAGGAACCGTGTGCCTGGAGGCTCAGCCTCCTCCTCGAATCTGAAACTCGACTCCCTAAATGGAGCCCTTAGCTCATGCTCCACAAACAGCTTCTCCCAAAAACTCTTCTTCTTTGGGACCCGGAAGACATCGACCGATTCGGCCTCAATCCGTCGGATTTTGAGCACATGGGAATTCAGACGCTGCAATCCGATTATGCCCGCATCGGTCGTGACCCTAATCTTTCGCGCCGGGTCAAAGAAATAGGGCCGGAAGCGATCCTGTTTACCAGAAACGAAGATATGAGCAAGCAGCCCCTCATAGGCGCCTTTTTGAGGGAAGTCCGGGCTGGTTATACCTGCCTGTCGGGAATTGATCCTGAGCAGGAAGAAGCTCAAACTCGGCGGTGCATCCGTGACTTTCTCAACAAGGCCTACCCGGTCGAACTTCCCGAACATGCCCCCCCCAAACAAATCCTTCCTGCCCCAAAGGGAACTTGCTCTTTCATTTTTGACTTGGAACAATTCGGTGGAGCTCGATACGGCATGCCCAGGATACTGCCGCTTATCGAATCCTACGGAATAAGGGCCACTTTCTTCGTGACAGGTTTCATAGCGGCTTATTATCCCGAGGTTTTGCAGCGCATTGTGACAGGTGGACACGAGATTGCCGTTCACGGATCAGTTCATGAGTTTTTGCAGGACCGGAGTCTGGGCGACCAGGTCGAACGTCTCCGCGGGCAAGCAGGACTGTTGAGCAATTTCAGTAATGTCACAGGAGCCAACTTTATATTCCGGATGGACCCGCAAACACCGGAAGCCATGACGCAGGCTGGAATCAAGTATTTCGTGTTGTTCCGCAAGAATGTCTTTTATCGAACAAGATTCATTCAGGCGTCCGGTCGGGCTCGAACGTTCGGAACGCCTTCGGGGTACTTGTATATGATTCCCGTCGGCGTTGAGACATATGGTCTGCCCCGGGCCGAGATTGGAGGCGCAATAAATAGTTGTTTTCGGGTCGCACGGAAAGAGAATACGAACCATATCAGCGTCCTGATGCACCCGTTCAAAGACGGCGCGCTCAACAGACTGGAGTCGACCCGATGGCTGATCGAACGCCTCGTACGCGACCTGAGTCTCAAACCGATCCCGCTTAACGAAATTTCGGCGCCGTCTATTCCGGATGGTCACCCCATTCGAGTAAAATACAACGTGGGCGACGCGAGGGTCCCCAAAAATTCGGTCAATAGGTTCACAAAATCCTGGTGGATTCCCGAAGTATATCATCTAATGCGAACCGAGAGACTGGCGGATTCCCTGGACGAGCGCAACCAACAGGTGGCGCTAGCCCCAGAAACGCTGGAAGGTGAAACCGAAGTCTGCGTTTATCCCGACGGATTCGATGACGCCGCCTCAATTTACGCCGACCCTATTTCGGGCCGGGATGCGGCTGATCAGGTCCTCGCGGCGGCAAAGGAACACAACTCACTGAACCTACTGCCTGGATCACTCGTCCGGGATATGCTCAATTGTGCGCTGTTTCATATTCCAAGGACTCTCTCGGACTGGAAGGTGCTGGTCTTGCGGATATGGAGTAAGATCAGCAAAGCGCTTACTTTGGGGGAAACATTTTCTTGGAAAGCAAAATGAAAAAGAGAATCGTCAGCGTGGTCGGCGCCAGGCCTAACTTCATGAAGGTTGCTCCCCTTGAACGTGAATTCAAGAAGCGCGACGGCATTGAGCATCTCATTGTTCACACTGGCCAGCACTACGACAAAGAAATGAGCGACGTCTTCTTCGAGCAACTTGGTCTGCCTGCTCCCGAGCGAAGTCTGGGTGTGGGCTCCGGCGGCCACGGCGAGATGACGGGCAGAATCATGATAGAGTTCGAAAAGGCTTGCCTGGAACTGCGTCCCGATCTAGTCATTGTTGTGGGAGACGTCAATTCGACTATAGCCGCGGCCTTGGTGGCGAGAAAGCTGTGCATTTCCGTCGCTCACGTGGAAGCGGGCCTACGTTCCTTTGACGAGACCATGCCTGAGGAGTTGAACCGGAGGCTCACGGATTGCCTGTCAAACCTGCTGTTCGTGTCTGAGCCGTCAGGAATGAGGAATCTTGAGCGTGAAGGCATGGACATGACCAGAGCCCATCTTGTGGGCGATATCATGTTGGAGACTTTGCAGACCTTCCTACCCTTGATCAGCGAAAGGAAAACTTGGCGTGAGTTCGATTTGCAGAAGGGCTGCTATTGCGTGGTGACGATCCATAGGCCGTCCAATGTGGATAGTCCGCAAGCCCTGGGCGAGATACTCGACTTGCTGGAACTAATCCCTTTCCCGAAGATTTTCGCCATCCATCCCAGGACCGTCAGAAGGTTGGAAGAATTCGGTCTGAAAGATCGCGTGGCTCAACTGCCGGACCTGAAACTTGCGCCGCCACAGCCGTATTTGGATTGTCTCTCGTTGCAGCAGGGTTCCAAACTCATACTTTCGGATTCAGGGTCCGTGCAGGCGGAAGCTTCTTTCTTCGACACCCCCTGTCTGGTTTGCCGTGAAAACACGGAACGTCCCTTCTACCAGGAGCACGGGACTTCCGTCCTGGTAGGTAGAGATAAAGAATTGGTGGGTCGGTTGATGAGCGAGATTATAAGGGGCGCATTCCGGAAATCCACTGAAAAGGCGAAGGAAGTCGGAACGGGCGTTGCCAAGAAGATAGTGGATATAACTTTGAAGTTCCTAGGAATTTAGCCGAAAGCTTAGGGTCCGGAAGGGAAATTCTTGCCGGAGAAGTCTGGTCGAAATAGTGTCAACACCATTTAACCAGCCAATATATTAAGAGTTTTTGGGTAAGGGTCCGGGAAACCACTTTTTGTAAAAAGGGGTTTCCCGGTGAGCTATTGCTCTTTTAAGAAATGCCGAATGTCTCAAGGATGGACAAGGCCGCTTTTCTTCCTGCGCCCATGGCGAGGATGACCGTAGCTGCGCCGGTGACTATGTCACCACCAGCCCAGACGCGGTCGCGTGAGGTCTTGCCTGTTTCGAGATCCGCCACTATATTGCCCCACTTGTTTGTTTCAAGGTTCTTGGTCGAAGTGGGCACCAAGGGGTTAGCGGCGTTTCCGATGGCCACGATTACCGTGTCGCATTCCACGTCAAAATACTTATCTTTAACCGGCACGGGTCTACGCCTACCGGACGCGTCGGGCTCGCCTAGTTCCATCTCCTGGCACTTAATGCCTACGGCCCAACCGCCCTCATTGCCGAGTATTTCCAGGGGAGCCGTCAAAAGCTTGAACTTGACGCCTTCTTCCACCGCGTGATGGACTTCTTCCGAACGAGCCGGCAACTCGTCCATTGTGCGGCGATAAATGATGTTAACTTCACTGGCGCCGAGCCTCAAGGCAGTTCTGGCGGAGTCCATGGCGACGTTTCCACCGCCGAATACCGCAACCTTCTTGCCTTTGGCCACAGGCGTGTCAAACTCGGGAAATAGATAAGCCTTCATCAGATTTGCGCGGGTTAGGAACTCGTTGGCTGAATATACGCCGTTCAAGTTTTCTCCGGGTATCTTCAGGAACAACGGAGCGCCTGCGCCTGTGCCGATGAACACGCCATCGAAGCGTTCGAGCAAGTCATCCACCGTCTCGATGCGGCCCACGACCCAGTTGGTCTTGAATTCGACGCCCATCTTCATCAGTTCTTCCACTTCAGCTCTAACAATAGCTTTCGGCAAACGGAATTCCGGGATGCCGTAAACCAAGACTCCGCCCAGTTCGTGGAGAGCTTCGAAGACCGTCACGGCCACGCCCTTCTTGATGAGCGCGCCTGCGAGTGTAAGACCGGCAGGGCCGGAACCGACAACCGCAATTTTCTTCCCTGTGGGCTTAGGCAGCTCGGGCATTTTGCCGCCGCCATGTTCAGCCGCCCAATCGGACACGTAGCGCTCAAGACGACCGATAGCGCAGGACTCGCCTTTGCCTTTCTTGTAAAGCACGCACTTGGATTCGCACTGAGATTCCTGCGGACAAACACGGCCGGCGATACGAGGCAGAGCGTTTTTCTCTTTGACTTTCCAGGCGGCGCCCAAGTAGTCACCCTGCTTTACGAGCTCGACAAAATCAGGAATGTCCACTTCCACCGGGCAACCCTTCATGCATTCCGGTTTCTTGCATTTCAAGCAGCGGCTGGCTTCAAGAAGGGCCAGGTCATTGGTGTAGCCTAAAGCGACCTCGTAAAAATTATGGGCGCGTTCAATGGCGTCTTGTTCGGGCATTTTCTGACGGGGAGCCCTGGGTTTTTTCGGTTTCTTTTCTTCCGTCATTTTGCACCTCCCGGAAACTCGCACCGGCAGCCTCTATCAGTCTCGCGGAATTGGTTGAGAGCTATCAGTTCCGGGCCTTTGTACATCGCAAGTCTCTTCATGAGCAGATCGAAATCCACTTGAGCTCCATCGAACTCCGGACCGTCGACACACCCGAACATGGTCTGGCCGCCGACTTCCACACGGCACGCTCCGCACATTCCTGTGCCGTCCACCATAATCGGGTTCAAGCTGACAACTGTGGGGAGATTCGCCTTCTTGGTAACGCCGACCACGGCTCTCATCATGGGCACTGGGCCGATGGCGACGCAAAGATCGATCTTGATTCCCTTGTCGATTAATCCCTGAAGAACCTGAGTCACGAAACCATGAATACCGAACGAACCGTCATCGGTAGAGATCATGAGCTCGGTGCTGACTTTCTTCATGTCGTCGGTCATTATGAGCAAGCCCTCGGTCCGAGCTCCCACTATTGTAATCACGTGATTGCCGGCCTCGTACATGCCTTTGGTTATGGGATAGAGCGGGGCCACACCGATTCCGCCTCCGACGCCCACTACGGTTCCGAACTTTTCAATATGGGTGGGCTTTCCCAGAGGACCGCAGAGATCGTGCAGGCATTCACCCACACACATGGTGCCCATATAGTAAGTGGTGGTTCCCACTTCTTGCCAGACCAGGGTGATCGTCCCCTTTTCCGCGTCTTTGTCGGCAACGGTGAGGGGGATGCGCTCACCATTTGCATGGGTCCTGAGAATTATGAATTGGCCCGGCTTATCCGCGCGGGCAATGGCCGGAGCAGATATCACAGCCCGGTTCACACCCGGACCTATCCGCTCTTTGTGAAGAATCTCAAACATTTACAGAAACCTCCTCGGATTTTGAAGAACCTGACTAGTGAAGCTCAATTGGTTGGATTGGTAACTTGAGCGAGACGCGCAAAAAGGTAGCATAATTGAGCAATTCGGATCAACTAATTTATCCTTAACAGGTTAAGAAATCGCAAGCGGGCGCCGGGAAGAAACTTTTTTTGTGCAAAACGCAGCCTGCGGCCGCAACCAAAACTCCGCAGATTCATATCGTAGTAACGGCTGGTTACAGCGATATGAAGCCGGGTTTAGTAAGCTTTCCGTGCGAACGCAGTTTATGGCCGTCTCCTAACGCTCCCCATCCCCTAGCCTTAAGTACTTCATTTCGTAAGTTCAGTCACGAATTTGGGTGGGGTTTAGCGCCCTGAAGAGGCGTTCTTTTTTGGGTAGCCATGGGTGAAACCCATGGTAACCGGCCCTAACACTGGATTTCTTCGACCCCTCCGGGGTCGAAGAGGAGATTGGTTGTTATTCCCAACCATGGGCTGCGCCCATGGCTACTCAAGGGGATTCCCCCTTCAGGGGAAAGATGGTGAGGCGCCCGGTTCCCATAAGAATACGTGACCGTATTTACGCAACATTGCGATAAGTCTGGGGAAGGGGGACCGATCGCCCCCTCTCCAGGCTTGGAGAGGAAGTTGGGGGAGAGGATTCATGCGGTTCACGATGAACGCTACTTCTTTACTATCGCCATCATTTCAGCAAAATGCGGACTGGTGCGCTTAATCGCCAGGTCAAGGACGCCGCCTCTTGATTCAGTGGAGTAGAAGACATAATTGTCGGGAAATTTTGGACACGCGGTTATCTCTTTTATCAACCCCTTGTAATGCGGGTGCGGCAAGTAGATCAGATCGGGCTGATAATTGCTGAAAAACCATTCTCCTGAAAATCCGTTGTGAGCAATGTAAGTATTATTGAGGCCGCTCAAATCGATTATCTTTTTCTTAGGGTTCATGGCGGACAAACGGCCTATTTCAGTCGCGGCAACTACAAGGTCATCCGGAAGGGCGGAAAATTTGTCCAAAAACATCCAATATCTTGTGAATCGGGCCTTGTATTCGATTTGCTGATCGAATACTACCCAGGCATTTGAAGCGGCAAGCTTTTGTGTCGCTTTGCTTAGTCCGGCGGCGGAAAACACGAAGACGCTCAGGGCAACGATGGGGAAAGCGTAGCGTGTCACTTTGTCAAAGCTTGCGGCACGGTGTTCCAATCTCGCCGTGATTTCAGCCGCGCTCCTTGCTGCGAGGTAGAGCAACGCCGGAAATGTCGGATAATAGAATCTGGCCTCGTACGGCATTATTTGCAGCACAAATGCGCTGTAATAGATCCAAAATGCGGCGGTCGCCAAAAGGAGGCCCTTCTCGATACTGCTCGAAGGACTTCTCCAGAATTCCGGAGCAACGGGAAAGCTCAACAAGACAATGACGACAAGGAACCAATAGGTTTTCAGGAAGACTATAAGCTGGTCCGGGCCGACTGTGGCGTAAACTTTCCATATGTCGCTCGAATATAGTCCAAGAGATTTGGCGTAGAAAGAGAGCGGCAGAGCGGAACCAAAATATAGTTTGGCCACCAGAAGCGTCAGTAGCGACACGGCCAAAGTCGTTGCTACAACGAAGACGCCTTTGTTTCGATCAGGCTGTTCAAGGGGTTGTAGAGCCATGACCGCTGGTACCGACAGAGTATAGAGCAACAAATCAGGCCTTGCAAAAAATGCCAGAGCGCCTGTTATGGCCATGACCGCCGCCGCTCCGAACGTTTTCTTCCGGAAAAAATAATGAGCCATCAATAGGTACGCGGCCAGATACGCCATCACGAAAGTGGTGTCCATGCCGCTCTCGAAGTGCGTCGCCAATTGAGTTCGTCCCCCGTAAACGCCGATAAGCGTTATGCAGGCGCAGACAAATTTCGGAGCGGGACTCCCAGTTACGGACCTCTCGATCAATGCGGCCACGAATATCAGAAAGACAACCCCGCTGAGCGCGCTGGACAAGAATGCGACCTGGGAAGGAGAAGGAGCCGGAACCAGATTAGTCGCCTTCAGAATGACCTCAACGCAAATCTGCACGCCCACGTACAGCACAGAAGTCATTCCGTACGTAGGGACTTCCTCCAGATTCCACACAAGGCCGCCCGACGCGACAAAATTGTCGGCGTATCTGGCAAACATGAGGGCGTCGTCCCAAACCTGGACGGAGGTAGCCGCGAGATGCGAAAACACCTCGGCGACTATGATGACGACGGCGGAAAACCAGATCAGATAACGGGCCGGTTTGATCATTTGTAGGCGTTCACCGGGCGGAAAATTTCTTGCATAATGGGCTATGTTTTTTGCTCCGCTTCTGGCCAGGACACTGACCCTGATTCGCCGGACCGGGGGCGCCCCAAATTATCGTGGCACAACTGAAGCCGGTATCCACCCCATCCCGGGTGGCGCCGACCTGATTTCCAGATCAGTGTGCATGATCGTGGACAGCCTGTGACCACAGTGGGCATAACCGGCTGATCTAATCCAAGAATCCCTCGTGCAACAAAGGTGAGCGTTCATCGGGAAGGAACTTGTTTGTGCAAAAAAAGTTCCCTCCCGGACCCTCATAGGCGCTAACTTAAAGATGCGTTGTGACCAGCGCCGTCATTCCCGCGCAAGCGGGAATCCAGTGTTTTCAATACCTTCTGGACCCCCGCTTTCGCGGGGGGACGTAATTCTGCCAGCGTTAACTATTTGAAATCACCTCCGACAAGGTCAAAAGTTAGCGCCTACGTCCCGGACCCTCTTCCAAAAAACTCTAACAATTGCGGCGCCATTTGAGCCTCCTGCGGATGGTCCATGGCGCGGCCTAATGAGCCCACGGCGCCGAAAATTCTGCCGTTAGAAAGGTTAAAACCATTTAACAAACCGATATATAAGGAGTTCTTGGGGACGGGTCCGGGCCCCGCGAACAGCGGGGTTGCAAAAAGTGTTTTTCCGGTGAACTATTACCAAAAAAGTTTCTCAGCGAACCGTTACTTCTTCTCCGGTTCGGAAGTCTCCTTTTCGTGACTTTCCTTTCGGTTCGCCTCGGCGCGTCTACGTTCCGCCAACATGCATAGCATATGGCAGTTGTCGTAATCTTCACCGGCCAAATCCGAGCAACGCTTTTCGCAAGTCGCGTCATATTCCGCGCCTGCGTGGGTGGACGCAAAAGATTTTCCTACGCCGGCCGAAAATGTCCTGCAACCTGACAAGCTCAAGGAGGCAAGCAGCAGGCAAAGTACCGATAATTCCGTTATGTGTTTTAACATGGGCATTTGCCCTTATTTCAGCCCTAGTCTTTTCAACGTTTCTTAAATAGCGTTTGCCAAAAATTGCGTTTCAAGGGGAGGCGTTCCCTTGGGTCTCTCTCGGAGTTTTGTCAGGAGAGAAAGGACCCGATTTTTGGCGACCGTTATGATCGAGGCCGAGGCACGCCGGGTAACCAGGCCTACTCCATCCAAGGGGCGATTACGCCCAGGCCCCTTGGCGCCATTTCATAGATCGACTCTAGGAATAATTTTCGCGATACGCGCAGACCGGCGTCCATCCCGCATTATTCCGCCGCCGAATTTATGAAATGGGGCTCATAAATTCGGCGCCCTTGACATCCGCCGTTCGTTTACGCACTTATAAAGGCTGTCCAAAGTTGTGGAGTTAGGATCTTTCGAGATTTGGTATAATGTTTCAAACCGCAATTGTGTTGGCCTCCGGGTCCCCAAGACGAAAAGAGTTGCTCGCCAGCATTGGTCTTGAATTCGAGGTGCTCCCGTCCGACGTGGATGAAATCGCCTTGGAGGGCGAATCGCCCCAAGATCAGGTTCGCAGGCTTGCCTTGGAAAAAGCGGCTGACGTCGCCGCAAAACGGCCGGGAGCCTGGATTCTCGGCGCAGACACCATCGTGGTGATCGATGGGCTGATCCTCGGGAAGCCGCGACACGTGGACGAAGCCCATGAAATGCTTGCGCGACTCTCAGGTCGGATTCATGAAGTGTATACCGGATACGCCATAATTAACAGCATGTTTCCTGATATGAAGCGCATACGGTCCATCAATTCAAAAGTCCTTATCCGTTCCTTGAGCGTCGGAGAGATCGAAGATTATGTCAGCACCGGCGAACCGCTGGACAAGGCCGGGTCTTACGCCATCCAAGGGATCGGCGCAGGAATTGTTGAGAGCGTTTCGGGATCTTACACCAACGTGGTCGGATTGCCACTCTGCGAAGTGGCGCAGGATCTACGTGATTTAGGGATTTTCGACTTCCTCAGGGCGAATGCAAATCATGGTCGCTGAAAACTTAAAATTCATTCGAGCCCGAATTGCGGACGCGGCCGCCCGGGTCGGAAGGCCCCTTCCGGACATTCGCATCGTCGCGGCCGCCAAGAACCAAGACGCCGACAAAGTGAACCAGGCCATTGCCGAGGGGATACGAATCATAGGCCACAACTATTTTCAAGAAGCGATCCGCGAGATTCCAAAATATAATGACCTCGCCGAATTACAACTTCATATGATCGGACACCTGCAAAAAAACAAAGCGGCCGGCGCGGTCGAAACCTTTGATCTGATCGAAACAATCGATGACGTCAAACTGGCCGGCGTCCTATCGAATAAGGCTCAGGAGTTAAGTAAGACTATGGGAGCGCTGATCCAGGTAAACCTCTCGGGTGAACCACAAAAGTCCGGGATTCCCGAGGATCAGGTTCCGGAGCTCGCCGAAGCCATACTTTCCCTTCCGGGCTTGAAGCTCAAAGGACTTATGACTATGCCCCCGTTTTTCGACCAGCCCGAAAAGGCTCGGCCTTTTTTTGCGCGGCTGCGGGAATTACGTGACCGGTTGATATCCTCAGGGGCCTTGCCTCCCGACGCTTTTGAGTTGTCCATGGGCATGTCGGGAGATTACGAGGTCGCAGTCGAGGAAGGAGCCACCATGGTCAGGATCGGAACTGCGCTCTTCGGGCAGAGATAGATTGCCTATGAAAATGGGACTGGAGAGAAACTTCTTGAAACCCCGCGAAACGCGAGGTCCAGACCTCTCTTCAAGAACTTCCAATATGGCGCCGCAACGGTTTCGCTTTCCCTCGCCTGATGGGCAACGCTTCTGACTTACGAGGTAGACCCTGGGTTTACTATGTGGGGAAGGTGTTCAGCTTGCCGAGTTCACGACCGAATCGCGCTGATGGAGGTTATCCCTCCGGCTAATTCCCATGCCTGTCAGGCCTGCACCCTTCAGTGCTCATGGCGACAATATCGTGAAATGACGACCGGAATCCTCGTATCCTGAGATCACCTTCCCCCATAATGACGCGGTTGGTGAGCAACACCACTACCAGGCGTAGTGAGGGGTCCACCCAGAGGGAGGCGCCGGTGAATCCCGTGTGGCCGAACGAACTCTTGGAGAACAACCTTCCGGAGGAAGAGTCTTTGTCCGAAGGTGTGTCGAAACCCAACGCGCGGGTGCTCTGCAAGGGCCGCCCTACCCGTCTCGTGAATTCCAACGCTGTGGATTGCTCCCAGAGGCCACCGGAACCTTCCGCGCAGGCGAGGATCTCATAAGCCACCCTGTGAACGGCTTGCGCTGTGCCGAACAACCCCGCGTGGCCGGAAATCCCGCCTAAGGCGCGGGCGTTCAAATCGTTTACCAGTCCCGGTTGATCTCCATTCCTTGTGCAGGCTATCGTACGAATTCCGCTGTTGGGCTTGAAAACAAGTTCTTCCTGGATATCCAGCGGAGCAATGATTTGTTCGATAAACAAATCCGAAAATTTCCGGCCGGATTCCTTTTCAAGGATCCATCTCAACAACATGAAGCCTAAGTCCGAATACAGGGAACCGTGCCAGGTTTTGTATACAAGCGGCTCCGAAAGTATCCGGGCGGCCACCAAATCCGGTCGTGGGCTGTCGCCACAAGAAAGGTAATAGGGCCGCCAGTGCGGCAATCCGGAGGCGTGCGCAAGCAGCGCCGCGGGCGTAATGTCCGCCTTATCGGGAGGAGTATCCGGATACCAGGTTGAGATAGATCGGTAGAGAATTTCGGGGTCTTGTTGAGAAAGGGTCATCCACAAAGGCGTGGTTGCCATCACCTTGGTCAAAGAGGCAAGATCGAAAAGCGTTTTATCGTCAATGGGTTGGCTTTCATCGCCCGCCACGCTTCCATAGCTGCCGGCCTCTACGATTTCGCCGCATACGGAAATCACTACCTGAGCCGCCGTGAATATATTTTGTTCAAGCCCCTCTTTCACCTTTGAGCGCACGGACTCTGGACTCATTTTGAAGAACCCATCGCTCGCCGGGTCTGAAAGCTGCGATCATGGAACACTAGGAGAGAGATCGCTCCAGGACCTTGATTGAAAATATAGTCGTGTGGGCCGGTCAGAATGTGGAATTCGTGGGGTATACGCAAGTCGGACAACAACATATGCATTCTTTCGTTGGAATGGATCATT
>CAVVHK010000076.1:0-13781 GCA_963747865.1 uncultured delta proteobacterium
CAAAAGGCGACGAGAAAGAACACCACATACAGCGAGACCGCTAACGTGGTAAGATATTTGTTAGTATGCACGACAAACCTCCTATGATACTTTCAGGGGCCCAAAGAAAAGTCTTCTTGCCGGACCCACGCATGGACCCCACTTGTCTGTAAATTAGATGCTTCTATTGATTTCAGGGTTCCCCGGAATTGAACAATTCTTTTTCTTCTACGGAGAGTTTTTTGCCCGAGCAGCGAAGCAAAACGGCTAGCTGGTCCTCGATTCTTACTTATAGCCCGCGAAGCCGATAGAACTTATCATTGCAGTTTCATTTCGCGTAGTCAAGGCCATCCACGAATCTCCTAATGATTTCCAAGCGCCGATGTCAACGGGTCAACGCAGGACCCGTGGACCCCCATGGGGCTTGCAGTGCGCTATGACTATCCTGTGGCTGTGAACACCCTTCTGAAAAGTGGGCGGACATTAACGCAATGGACAACGAGAATTGGTCTCCTTTGATCCTGGCGGCTAGATACGGCAGCCTGGAGATGGTCAAGATTCTTCTGGACAAAGGGGCAAATCCCAACCTGAAGCAGAAAGACGGTTGGACGGCCATGATGGAAATCTCCGCAAGGGATCAGCAGGATACGTCTCCGCGGATCGTTGAGCTGCTCCTGGCCAAATGCGCTGACCCAAAGCTCAAGAACCCCAATGGTCGCACTGCGTTCCGAGAGGCTTTAAGAGCCGGCAGGAGAGAGCTCGCGCAAACGCTTAGATCCGCGGTCAGCCCAAGTGTACGCATGGCGGCGGTTGAACAATGAAAGGTAATAGCGCGCCGTGCTTAAGCCGTATTATGAGTCTGGAAAGGTGGTCCGGGAAAGAATCTTCTTGAAAGAAGTTTTTCTTCAGTCTTGACACGAAGTCCTCGCCTGGCAGACTTTAGACCCGAATATCGTGACCGGAAGGTCTCAAATATCGCGGGGCTGTTCTGTCCTTAGTCAGAGAAAGGGTTCAATAAAGCTTACGTGCCACGTCCCTCGAGCTTATGCAAATGAAGATGAATCTGACCGGGAAGAACTGTTGAAAAGCCCGGCGATCCGGTCTAATATCGCAACGGTTAGCTGGGGGCAGGCATAAAGGGCAAAAATAATAGCAACTGGAGCCCGAAATGATAAGCATCATCGTTCATTGGCTGATAGGGACCATATCCATTCTTTGCGCAGCTTACATAATTCCGGGAATTAAGATTGAACGCTTGTCGAGCGCCGTGTGGGCAGCGGCGGCCTTGGGCGTGCTTAATGTTCTTCTGAGGCCCATACTTGTGTTTCTGACTTTTCCCATAACCGTTGTAACTTTAGGATTGTTTCTTGTGGTCATAAACGCTTTGATGATCATGCTGGCGGGGGAAATAGTAAAGGGATTCCGGGTCGCTTCTTTTTGGTCCGCCCTGTGGGCCTCGTTGGTGATCAGTGTTGTCTGGTTCATATCTAGAAGGATTTTTTGAGGCGTAACGACAAGTGGAGGCGTCTTAATCGGGTCATTGCGTTGATACAGGAAAAGCCGAACAGCCCCGTCGCCCCGCGTTCGTAATTCCTGAAGCGAGGTCCTAGGGGGGACTCTTAGAGCCCTGTTTCATAAATTACGTCGCCGATTCCCTCGTCCCCAGGGCCGCTACCCGGTTTACACGAACTCGACCGTGAATGCGACATCGTGCTCACGAAATGGACCATTTAGCAAGAAGGGCTCTTCCCGGAACATTTCGGCGGAAGCAATTCCGGTTTCACCCTTCTGAGGAATTCTATGATGAAGACCGCCACCAGGCCTTCCAGGATCATTACCGGAATGTGAACAAGCACAATCAACTTTGCCACAGCTTTGAAAGAATCGCCGGTCAAAGTGAGGCAGACAGCCACGAGAACGCCCGACATCATGATAGCGCCCGCTCCCGCCGCGAATTCAGCTATGCCCCTTATCGTGGAGCCGTTGTTTTGGAGCCCTTTGCGGCAAACGTAATATACCAATACCGCCGGCCCTGCCATTATAAAAGTGTTTATTCCCAGGGTGGTCAAGCCACCGTATTGAAACATGACCGCTTGCAGGCTCAATCCGACCAATATGGCCGGAAAGGCCGACCAACCGAGCAGTATCCCGCATAGGCCATTCAACACAAGGTGGGCGGCGGAGGGTCCGATCGGCACGTGTATCAGGGACGCCACGAAAAAAACCGCGGACAGAAACCGCCACTCTGGGAATGCTTTCGTAATCCATCCGTCTAAGGCCCAGAGCTACCCCCACTGCGCTCAGACCTGCTCCTGAGACCAAGATCGGGGTTGATAAGACTCCTTCAGATATATGCATGATAGATCCTGTTTCGGGGAATTGAAGTGGACCGGACTTTCGCGGACGCACTGTCGCTTGAGACGCCTCTGTGGCATCTTATTTTGCTGAGTAACATAATGCAAGCCCTAAAATGCTTTTCATGCCATAGCGGGCGCCGTATATTTGCACGTCTGCAGTGTTGGCGAAGCAGCCAATCGAGTAACTCTCAAAAAGCAGTCCTGGACTCAGTAGGAGTGACATTACTTGAGGTTTTAGATTAATTTTAGTATATAAGCCGCCGACAGGCAACAGCAAGTATTGCCGAATCGACTTCAGGAGAAATAAAATGAGTCCGGAGAAGATAGGCCATAGATGGATTTTCATTCTCTTGCTCTCTTTGATCATGGCCGGCTGCTCGTCTTTGGACAGGTTCTTGGATACCGGGAGTTTTGACGGTCCACCGGAGGACACCCCAAGGGCCAGTGGGAAACGGATTCCATTGCCGCCAACAATTCAGGACCTGGAATCCGGCAAACCCCATCAGTGACGGACTGAAAATTTCCGAATCAACGAGTCAATATCTCTCAGGCAGACGTGCGCCCCGTATTGACACCAGATTATCCGTAGTTTAATGTTGACGTATGCAACAGGAAAGTGTGGGTCCGTTTGTGATGAAGGGGGTAAACCGCCAGGTATTTTTTAGATCTTTTTTTCTCGAGACCATCTGGAACAACGAAAAGTTGCAGAAACATCGGCTTTTCCTTCTGTATCTACCCGGCGTTAGAGCGGCTCTTCCCTAATCAGGACGATAAGAAAAAAGCGGTTTGCCGTCAGCTTGAGTCGGTGAACACACACCCTTCTATGGGACCGTTATTGGTCGGCGTTGTTGCGCGCCTGGAAAGCGAAGTTGACACCTCCATCGTACTGCCGTACAGAAAAAGAATAATGGCCGCATTGGGCGGCCACGGAGACCGCCTTTTCTGGGGTCACTTGAGACCGTTGGCCTCGCTGTGGGGAGTGGTTATCGGATTCTGCTTCTTCGGGTCGATATGGGGAAGCTTTGTAACTCTTGCCATCTACAACATTCCCCAGCTCATACTTCGGTATTATGGTTTTGTTGTAGGCATGAGAGAGGGCGTCCAGGCGGTGCAGCTGTTGAAGTCCTGGAAGATGGCCGCCGCCATTGAGAGCATTCGAGCGCTGTTTGCTCTCGGTTTAGGCGCTCTGGCCGGCATGTGTGCGATCCTTGCCTTGAAAAATCCTAAAGTACCCGAGGGACATTCGCTGCTTTTGTTCATGCTTGCGGGCGGACTAGTAGTCCTTCTCTCTTTTCTTGCGACTTTTTCGCGAAGACTGCCGACTTCCTTATTAATCTATTTGGCCGCATTTCTAGCAGTCGTAATTTTTATGTTAGTTAATGGGACTATTTCGGTATGATGAACGAGACAGAATTTTGTCAAACTACGGTAACCGTGGGAAATCAGATGGGTTTGCACGCTCGAGTGGCAACAATGATGGTTCAAGCTATGAGAAATTTCTCATGCCAGGTTACATTGGTGAAAGATGATATGGAAGTAAATGCTAGAAGTGTGTTAGGCTTGCTCCTGTTGGCCGCTACCCCGGGCAGTCAAATAGTAGTCAAAGCGCATGGACCCGATTCCAGGAAGGCCATCCAGGAGATAACTCGGCTCATCCAAAATGAAGAGAGCGAATAGAACAGAGGCACAACGCAAACTCGTCATGTCTAATTCCGTCGAACTTGAAGTAAATAAAATTATTAAAGGTATTGGAGTTTCGGGCGGAATATGCATCGGACAAGTTGTCGTCATTGAACGCCTTGCCACAGAAGTATGCCCCAAGCGGATACTCAAACCTGAGGAAATACCTGAAGAAATCAAAAGGTTTGAAGACGCCGTAAAAGACGCGGCGGAGCGCCTGTCGCAAATAAAGAGCCACATAACGCCAGATCACCCATTGGGCGACCATGTCTATATATTGGATACCCATATCCTGCTCCTGCACGACCGGATGTTCTATGAGGGAACGAAGCAAGCCATCGCATCGGAGCGTCAGAACGCCGAGTGGGCGCTGTCCGACATTATCGTCAAGATATCTTCCGCTTTTGAAACCATTGAGGACGAATATTTAAGGGAGCGGGCCCGAGACATTCACTTTGTCGGCGAGCGCGTACTTCGCACTCTGATGGGAGTGCTTTCGGAAAGCAAGATCCATCAGTTGCCGCCGAATTCAGTCATGGTGGCTCACGACCTGTCACCAGCGGACACAGCTCAGATCAAGCGGGAGAGCGTGCTGGGATTTGCCATCGACATGGGCGGTAGGACCTCCCATACCGCGATAATGGCGCGCTCTCTGAAAATACCCTCAGTCACCGGTTTGGAGAACATTAGTAAACAAGCCCAGACCGGAGATACCATAATCGTAGACGGCAGCACCGGGGTGGTGATCCTGAATCCTGACCCGGAGATGTTGTTCCGTTATAGACAGCGGCAAGATCTTTACCGGAAATACCAGCAATCATTGATGGCTTACGGGCGATTGCCCGCGGTAACCAGGGATGGTAGCAGGGCAGTCAGAATAACCGCCAACATAGAGCTGGTGGATGAGATCGACATAGCGGTTACCCACGGTTGCGAAGGAATAGGACTGTTCCGGACTGAATACTTGTTTCTCGGACGGCATGATCTACCTTCCGAGGAAGAGCAGTATAACGCCTACAGGCAAGTGATCGCCCACAATGCCCCGAATCCCGTAACCGTCCGAACTCTCGATATCGGCGGGGATAAGATGGCGGCTAGTCTCAACATGTCCCTTGAGGCCAACCCAGCCCTGGGCCTACGCGCGATAAGGCTGTGCCTGAGCAGGAGAGACTTGTTTCGAACCCAATTACGCGCAATCCTGCGCGCGGGCGTGCACGGAAATTGCCGGCTATTGATCCCTATGGTTTCATGCCTATCCGAATTGGATTCGACAAAGGAAGTTTTGGAGGAGGTCAAGCAGGAACTCGCACGGGACAACCTTCCCTTTGTTCCCGATATGAAACTAGGGATCCTGGTAGAGGTCCCAGCAGCCGTGGCGATAGCGGACCTGCTGGCAAAGGAAGTGGATTTTTTCAGCATAGGAACCAACGATCTTATCCAGTACGCACTTGCCATAGACCGCGTAAATGAACATGTAAATTATTTATACGACACGTTGCACCCCGCGATACTCCGACTGATCCGCCAGGTAACGATTGCGGCGCAGGCTAGGGGAATTCATGTATCCATGTGCGGAGAAATGGCCGGCGACCCGGTCAATATCCCCATACTACTGGGCCTGGGCATCGACGAGCTTTCGATGAACGCGCTAGTGATTCCCATGATAAAAAAGTTCATTCGTTCGGTGAGCATGGAAGAGTGTAAGGAATTGACATTCCAGGCCTTCCAAATGAAAGAGGCCAAAGAAATTCACACATTTCTGGATAGCTGGATACGTGAACGCTTCCCTTCAGACTACTTCCTGGATCAATCCTCATAGATGGCGCGCGGCGAAGGCATAAAGATTATATGCAAGAATAGAAAGGCTTTCTTCAATTTCGAGATAGAAGACAGTTTCGAGGCCGGAATTTGTCTGGTTGGCTCGGAAGTAAAATCCCTGAGAAACGGGAAAGCCAATCTGTCGGATTCTTACGGGAAGTTCAAGGGAGGCGCCCTGTATTTGATCGACGCCCACATTTCACCCTACGACCAGTCGAACAGGGAAAATCACGACCCGCTCAGGGAACGTAAACTCCTGATGCACAAAACAGAGATAAAGAAACTTGTCGGCAAGGTCACCGAAAGGGGCTATTCGCTTATTCCCCTGAAGCTCTATTTCAAGGGCGGCATTGTTAAAGTGGAACTTGCCCTGGCCAGAGGCAAGAAGACTTACGACAAAAGGGAAGCGATAAAGAAAAAGGACCAGCGCCGGGAGCTGGAAAGAATGGCCAAGTATCGGCAAAGGTAATTTGTGGTAAGCGTTTACCGGGAGGAAACTTTTTGTGCAAAAAAGTTTCCTCCCGGACCCTCCTTCAAAAAACTCTAACAATTGCGGCAACATGCGAGCCTCCTGCCGATGGTCCATGGCGAGGCCTTATGAGCCCAAGGCGCTAAACATTCTGCTGGAAGAAACGTTAAAACCGTTTAACAAACCAGTATATTTGGAGTTTTTGGGGAAGGGTCCGGGAAACCACTTTTTGCAAAAAGGGGTTTCCCGGTGAACTATTACGTGGCGCTGGGAACTTGTTTGTCTTTCAGTTTACTGATACTATAGCTATTGAATATTGAAATGTCCTGTCAACGATCTTGGAACCGGACGCAAGTTCGGTAGGCCAAGCCTACGGCGCCTATGGGGGCGACCTGGTTTCGACGGGGACAGTTGAGGTCAAGGTTGCATGCCGAGCACTCCGGTGACTCGTTAAACCGCCGGTATAAAAAGATACTCGCCAACAATAACGAGTACGCTCTAGCCGCGTAAAGGCTAGCGCCTCACCGGTTTTCTCCTGTGGGATTGGATGAGGCGAGGGTAGCAGGATAGCTGAATTCCCGGACCTGTTGGGAACGATGCGAAATAACAAGCGGGTTGGCCTTGAAGGAACCTTGTCCGAGGGGGTCCTTTCGGGCGAGACACAAATCTCGGAATAAGCATGTAGACACCTTGTGCTGAAGGTCTTCGGACGCGGGTTCGATTCCCGCCGCCTCCACCACGTCCTAAAACACCTATTCGGTTTCTTCATTCCTTTTGGCCCATCGGTCCTCCGGTGGAGCCAAGTGGACACGGTGACTATTGGTCTGAGTAACCCGTGGACACTTATCGGCTTACTGCTCGGGGCGACTTGCCCATTCTTCATCGACACGATTCGAAACACCATCGCCAGATGGTTGCTGTTTGTAGTCGTCCTCAAACGCCGTCCAAATTTTTTTGAAACAGTCTTTGGCGCCTATATCGGAGACGGCGCCCTTGTGGTGGTAACTGCGAGCACGAGCCGTCTGGATACAGTTGAATTCGGCGTAATCGCGGCATATTTGGGGGAGAAGTTTTTGGAGGTTAGGGAGCGAAAAATAGCGAAAGATGGAGCCTGGACATTTAGAAATGTGGCTCTATGAGAGACTAAAGACTGGATCTCTAGATCTGGTTCTAAAAGTTGGTGTTCGATGTTGAAGTCATCGGCGCCCGCCCTAAAACTGAGGGTGGAGCTGATCGCCTCCCAGCAATACAGTCGCCGCTATATACTGTAAATTGATGCGAAAATCCTGGGGACCTTTTCGGATCAAGCAGCAGAGACTTGCGCTGCTAAACTGAAGCCTTTCTGTGATCCCCAAGCGCCTACAACACCACGGATGACTTTTCCGCCGTAACCACTGATTCGGTCTTCAGGGCCCATGACGCCCAGAGAGATTTAGTTTTGTTTTCAGTCGCCTGTGGTCTGCAACCCTTGGGGCACGCTGCCACTTCCCCGATCAAATCAATCGGTTCCTCTCCAAACCGGCAAACGATGTACGCGTCCAGGTCCTCAGAAATCACTCCGCTGGTGAAAACCCTCTTTTCATAGAACCCGCAATTAAAACATCCCCATTGGATCAATCTTTGCTCGTAGCCGCAGAAGAGCTCGTGCCCCAAAGAAACTCCGACTCTGTCTTCCTGGGGCCCTTTAATCAATTCCGTAGTCCTCATGATTGACTCCTCCCGTACTTGATTTGGCCTGGGTCTGACTCTGCGAGAGTCATAATCAGCAGTCCAATTTCCACCAGAGCCAATTGTCGGTTTATGAATTATAACTATCTAAGATTGTTCAGTCGGTGGAATGTTCCCGAAAAAGTGTAGACATTAGGCCTAGGTGTTTTCCAAAGCCCGGAAGGAAGTTGCTCGCGTCATTTGTGCGAGCGAATTGCCGACCGTGGAGGTAAGCCAAAATTGACGATAGAGTCGCTTCAAAATTTGGTACGGATCCCGTAGGTCTTTTGGCGGTCATTGCAACCGGGCGCTGCCCTGCCCGCCCAGGGAGATAGGGAACTTCAGAGTCCATGGAGAGCTGCGAGAGAGTCTATGTCACCGGAGATAAGCTCCCTGCGTTCTTCCGTGGTTGGTTATCCGGTCATACTCCACATCTTCCTGCCTCATCAGTTCAAGGAAGACCCGGCAAACCTCTTTGCACTGCTCGTCCAGTGTTTTGCAGGAAGACGATCCAGCACGTAAAATCCACTGTTCCATGAGACGCGCGTTCTTGAGGGCAATTTCTTTGTGACCCTTTTCATGAAAGTCTAAGCAGCGATAGTACGTGTCCCACTCGTCCCGCAAGGCTCGGGAGGCTTGGAATTTATTGGCCCATCGGGGCATTGTGTACTCGATACGCACAACCACATTTACGGAATCTACCAAACACGCATTGCCGTCAGTCCTATTCTTATACCGGTAATTTATGCGTGATCTTGTGTATCCGGCATATCCCTCCTGTCCAAGCCTCTTCATCTGGCCACGAAGTTCATTTTTCGATAGGCCCTGAATGTCGTAAAGCCGGGTTTCCTCCAATAGTGTCGGTTCAGCCCGGATCGCCGCCGCAGAAAAGGCAAAGACCAGAGCCCACACCCAACAGAAAATTCCCTTCATCGGCGACCTTACCAACCGAACGACCCTATTATGGCGGATATCGATTTACAAATTTTGGTGATGATTCATCGCAGCCTTTGGCTTATCCGCGACAATTACCGTGGCTGCGTAAGCGGCGCCGGGAGGAGACTCTTTGTGCAAAACCTTCCATGATCTTCCGGATCACACGGAATGATGAAAATGCCTTGATTTGTTCGTTGCGCCCTTAAATTTGGGCATGGCGACCTGTCATGTCGCCACTTTGAAAGTTCTTGAAGAGGGGTCTGGAGGAAAACTTCTTTCAAGAAGACGCCCTCCAGCGGCATTTTCACAGGAAGGGGTTTACCGGCGGCCTATCTCTTCATTTCTTCGGCAGCCGCACCAGAGTGAACCAGAAGTCCCCAATTTGGTCTAAAGCCCGGGTAAATTGCTCCAGATCGACGGGCTTTGTAATGAAGCAATTTGCCTGCAGTTCATAACTGTTCCAAATGTCCTCTTCAGATTGAGAAGTAGTCAGCACGATCACCGGAATGTGCCGAAGCGACGCATCTCCCTTAATTTCAGCCAAGACCTCCCGGCCATCCTTTCTGGGCAGATTCAAGTCCAGCAGAATGATTTCAGGCGACGGCGCATCTGAATACCGGCCTCGGCGGAGCAGAAAATCCATTGCTTCTTCTCCGTCTTCAACCACGTGAAGATTGTTGCACACCCTCGCCCCGGTGAAAGCCTCCTTGGTCATCATCACATCCACGGGGTTGTCTTCCACCAACAGAATCTCCACAGGTTGGAGCCGCGTTCCTGGAGCCATCATGTCTTAGCCCTCTTTTCAGGTATCGAGAAATAAAAAGTTGTCCCTACGCCCAATTCGGATTCTACCCAAATTTGCCCTCGATGACGTTCTACGACCTTTTTAACTATTGCCAGCCCCATACCCGTGCCGTCATATTTGCTTCTTTTGTGCAGCCGCTGAAAGATCGCGAAAATCCTATCCAAGTGTCGGGTTTCAATGCCGATACCATTGTCTTTGACGGAAAAGACCCAGTCGTTTTTGTTCTTGACAGCGGATATATGAACCTGCGGCGGACATTCCTTGCGAAATTTTAGGGCGTTTCCAACTAAATTTTGAAACACTTGCAGCAATTGAGTCTCATCAGCGAAGACCGTAGGAAGAGGATCGTGTGTGATCTCTGCTCCGGTTTCGGCAATGGCGCTGCTCAAATTTTTTAGCGTCTCCCCCAATATCAGCTCGCAATCAGTCGGCTCGGAGGGCTTTCCTCGAGTTCCTACGCGGGAATACGCCAACAAGTCTTGAATCAGAGCTTTCATCCGTACGGAGCTCTCGACCGCATAGAAGATGTACTGGTCTGCGTCCGAATCCAGCCTGTTCTTGTATTTCTTCTCCAGAAGTTGCAAGCAACCTGCGACGTTCCGGAGGGGCTCCTGCAAATCATGGGACGCCACGTAAGCGAATTGCTGAAGATCCTGATTGGAGCGAATCAGGTCCTCTTCCGCCAGTTTCCGATCACTGATGTCACGGGCGGCTGCAAAAATACCGACAACCTTTCCCTGCTCGTCACGGTACAGGGATGCGTTGTACGTTACCGGAGTCACTCGTCCATTTTTGTGTCGGATGGCCAATTCATAATCTTTCACGGAGCCGTCTCTAAAAACTTGTTGGTATCCGGAGCGGGCCTTCTCCAGATCGGTGAAATAATCGGCAAAATCCGTGCCTATGAGGTCTGAGCGCGAGAAACCCGTTACATTCTCGGTGGCCATGTTTACATCGGTAATCTTTCCCTCGGGGCTTATGGTCACAAGCGGATCCAAACTGGCCTCCAGCAGACTGCGGTTATATGCGTTCACGGTTCGCAGCTCAGCGGTGCGCTTTTCCACTTTAAGCTCAAGTTCATCACTGGCCTTTTTGAGGGCCGAGTTCCGCTCCTTGAGACGCTGAATCATCTTGTTAAATGCCTGAGTCAGTTTTCCAACTTCATCATCGCTCTTGATTTCCGTGATGTGATCAAAATTACCGGCGCCTATTCTCTCAGCCCCGTTTGAAAGTAATTTAAGGGGTTGAATAATGGATTTCCTGATCAGATGGATGTTGATTAAGATGATGACAACCGTCGCAATCCCGAAGGCCACGATTAGCTTTTGAACTACGAACCGCCTTTGCAGTGTCAGGGATTGTGTCGTCGCACTGAGATCATTCGCGGCGTTGGCCAATTGTTCCATCCGCAGAAGCATCAACCGTGCAAGCATATCGGTCATTCTCAAGTCTTGAGAGTTGTGGTCCGCTTCCTGAGAAGACCACATTCTTATGATTTGAGGAGCAAGAGCGTTCACGCCCCGATAACTGCCCCTGATATCCGACAACAATGCGGTGTCGACGCCTTCAGCAGGCATTTCGTCAAGAATTCTTCCCAGCAATACCCGATGTCTTTCCCATTGCCTTAAAGTCGACTTCCCTCCGCGAGCCAAATATTCGTCCATGAGAACTCTCAGCATAAAAGTAGAGTGGACTATTTTTGAAGTGGTCTCAATTCTCCTGATCCCGTCTCCCACCTGACGAGAAGTCAAGAAAAGGACCAAACCCGCTCCCGTGGCAAATATTATGAGAACACCTGTGGTTATCCGTATTCTGCGCTCGATGGTCATCGGACATACCTAATGAAGTATTTTGATTTTCTCAGGCCTAACGGAGTTCAAACCATCGAAATAGATGAAATCGAGTAAATCCGGCATTTCGAGCTCCTGTCCGTCCCGAGTCCCCTCCTGAGTGAAATTTATCCATCTGATTTCGGCCGCCATTTTCAGGAGGAGGGGACGATCCAGACCAAGGCGAAATTTGTGATTCTTCCATAACGAGGCTTCGTGCCCATCTCCCAACTCTTTTGTCATGATCATCTTCGCTTCGGCTTCGTTATTTTCGATATAGTCTTCAGCCGAAGCCAACGCTGCGAGCAAAGATCTTATGGCGCGAGATCGCTTCGCGATGACTTCTTCCGTACTCAGCAGTAGCCAGTAATCCTCTTGTCCGCTTTGGCCCGGCCAGCTCACGGCGTTGGTCCCCAGGTCTCTTTTCGCCGCCATAGCGAACGGCTGCCACACCATTATCGCGTCAATTTCCCCTTGCTTGATGGCTTTGAGCTGTTCGGAAGGCGTCAAATCCACTATCTGGACATCATCGGAAGGGATTTCCTCTAACATCAACATAACGTGGAGATAATATTCCGAGCTGCTTTTGTAAACCAGCCCTATGCGCTTGCCCCTGAGGTCCGCCGCCCGGGCGATCCCGCGATCTCTCCGCGCTACAAGCTGCTGATCTTCGGCCCTGTCAAGAATAGAAACGATTCGGAGATCAGGCCTTTCGGCAGCGACCGCGGATAGAAGCAAATTCTGTGGCCGTGGCAAGATCCAGTTTGCCCGCTAGAAGATCCCTGATAGCTAAGTGACCGGAAGCATATAAGTTAAAGTTGATATTCAGTCCTTGATCAGCAAAGAACCCTCGCTCTTTAGCAACCCAGATCAAGGCTGACAGGTCTAATTTGGACGTGCCCAGCGTTAGGTTTTCCAGGGCCGTTTCAGACCTCCGTTTCGGACCTGACGAATCGCAGGAAGTCCAAATTATGAGGGCGAGCATCGATGCCACGGACAGAAAAATGCGGGCGCTTCTCATTTGACGCTTTCCCTTTCAATATCATTTACCGGCCGAAGGGATTTTATACAAGTTCGCATTCAAACGACTAGTTAATTTGTGGTAATAGATCCTCGGGAAACCCCTTTTTGCACAAAAAAGGTTCCTCCCGGCGCCGTTTACTATTTGTGCGACGGCCGGCCCCACGCCCGCCATTTTCATCTTGGCTTCTGAACGGCTGGTCATGGGGGTCGTATAAGCCTTAATCACAACCCTGGAATATCTATCAGGAACGGCAATATGAGCAGCGCAACCAAAGCAATAAACACTAAAGCCAACCATACGATTTTTTTGAACCGGGGCTCGGAAGACAACACGAGAACTTAGTCGTCGGGTAGAAAAAAAAAGGGTCATTGCTGGGCACGCCACCCGCAGGCCCGCTTCGCCCACTCGCACACCCTGCAGGCGGTGAGGTGGACTGGGTCGACCAAGAGGAACTGGAGACGCCAGCGATTCAACTCCCGGTCGCCGGACTGAAAGGAACTTGCCTACCTCTAGATGAACGTGAGCTCACCAGGGCTGCGCAGTACCCCGACCGCCAAAGATTGGATTCCCACCGAACGGGAATGGTTGACATGCAGCGGTTTCCGCAGCCCGGCGACCCCAATCCAGATGGCGCGCGTGGGTTTGGTCGGCGCCACGGGGGCAAGACCATGTGGGTCAAGCTGCCAATCGCTGCGGGCCAGGATTACGTTCCGCGCTTTGGCTGGGTGGACACCCAGACGCTCTCAACCGCAGACCGTTACGCGCGACCACAAGCACAGGGATGTGTTATTTTGCCGACGCCGCCACGGGCCAGGCGCGTCGGGTGCTTCAAGTTGCGGACGACAAGTTCGTTGACGATAACTACGACGTCTCCATCGGCTCCTGGCGCGATCGTCCTGACCAACTGTGCGGGATGAGGCGGGACACAACCACATCTCCTATCTCTACAGTTACGACCAGGCGAATCCAACCGCCGCCTAGGCGAAAATGGAGCGGCAACTTACCGATAAGGGCGACTTCGAGGCTGGGCGATATTCTTCGAGTGGATTTCGAGGGCAAACTCATCGACTACGCGTCGAACCAGGGGCACCCGGCTGGTACAGCACGAAAGGCAGGCGGGCTTTCGGGGCGAGCGGAAAAGTTGAGCGCCTGCGCTGGACGCGATGAAGGCAGCTTT
>CAVVHK010000077.1:0-17327 GCA_963747865.1 uncultured delta proteobacterium
ATGCCTTTCAAGCCTTCTTATAACAATTAGTTACGACTGACCCCTAATAATTTCACACCTTTTAGTCTCCTTTGATTCTTTTTGATGCGACGTCATTCTGAATTCTGTTAGCTGTGTTAGCTGGGGTTTTGGTGGACGACTCAGCTAACAGATCTGATTGTTCTAACTCCGTCGGCCCTCATATTCCTTTCGGTGCAGGTCGTTTCCAAAGGAACATCTGATCTTCTATAAGTTCCCAATTCATTCAAGCGTCCGAACCTTCGTGTCCGTCCCTAGTCTGTTTGCATTCCTTGATGACCTTCTTGATGCTGAATTCGCCCCGCTCATAATGTTGACAGAGCATTTCGTAAATTCTTTCCTTAGGTATCCCTTGCTGGAGGAACTTCAGGTAATCGTCGCAGATTTTGCTTTTTTCGTCTTTTGCGAACTTGGTTCCTTGACGTCGAGGCTTTATGACCTCAACCCGTTTCAGGTTTTTCAGGCCATGACCTCGGTACACGATATTCAGGGTCGTTCCGTGGTCAGGAATCTTTGTCCCCGACAAGGTGCTCCTTATAGGACTCGACATTTAATTCCATCGTGATGACACGTCTGCCGAGGCGAAGAGCATTGTATGCAGTGGTAAAATTCCCAGCGAAAAAATCAACGACGACATCTCCCTCATTGGATGAATAGAGAATCATCTTCTTCACCAGGGCGTCGGGAAGTTTGTTGAGGTTCCTATTTAGCCCCGGCGAGTACTGCTTATTGATGAACCATACGTCCTGCAAGTCTTTGTAGAGGGCCTTCTTTGATTTTCCTTTCTCATTCAAGTAAGTCTCCTGAGGGCCGAACCGACAGTAAGTATTGAAAAGTGGAGTCTCCGACTTAGCATAGAGTAAGATATGATAGTGGCACGTGGAGAAGTGTTTCCTGGTTCCAAGCGGGAAATTGTGAGTCCAGATGATGTGATTTATAGGAATCAGTTTCAGCTTCTCCGCCGTGTTGAGGACCTGGATCAGAGGGGTATGTCCGATCACGACGTAAAGGGAACCATTGGGCTTGAGGACTCGCTTTGCTTCGGTCATCCAATCCACAGTGAACTTGAGATAATCTTCCGGGGCTTCCACATAGCCAGTAGTGACTTTGCTTGAATCCCGATTATACGCGCTTTCCATTTCAGACTCTTGGATCCCGAAAGGTGGATCACAGAGGACCAACTGTATGCTTTCATCATCCAAGTAGGTCCTGGCGAGATCAACGCATTCGCCCCTCATGAACCAGGCGCTCTTCGGATAGTAGGGCGGGCTTTTTCTATCTACCATCTTGGGCCTCCCGATTGCCTGATTTCAGGCCGTCTTGCCTATGGCTGGACGAAAAACCGGAGGCAACAGTTTTTTCAGATTGGTAAATTCGGAAGGAAGATCAGCCCGAAGATGGTCATGTCCTTATCAGTTCGTGGACGGGGATTGGTGATCTCAAGATAGGTCCGCTGAACAGCTTGTCAGTCGGAGACCTTTTCCAAAGAGCGCCCATGAGCAAGAAAAGATGATGAAGCAACGAGCCTAACTTAGGGCGGTAGTTGCTGAGTCGGATTTTCCTTTTTGGTAGCCCGGCCTGCATGCTCATTCCTTGTAAAAGTACGTTTCTCAACACTTTACGACCGGCTACGCCAGGATTTGCTTGACAATATCAACCACTATTAGGCACTTTTGAGCAGTAAAACGACGCCGGCTTCAATGCAGGCCTTATCTATTGAGGCCTTATATCCCTGATTGAATACCGCTGAATCGAAGAACTTACAGGTCAACCGATTCCCCCGTACGGCGACAACGAATAATTCCAGATTTGGAGGGGAAATTGTTTATGACAAGTGGGAGCCATTCGAGCTTGTGCCACATCAACGGCAAACAGTTTATCGTGTTGCCTAATCCCGTTTCGTCCGATTTCAGTTCTATGCCTGAACTGGTAAGGTTCACCGAGGATCGAAGAATCCTAAGCGTACACGTCTGAGACTATTCCTGCGCCATGCACAGGGAAATGCCCAGGTATCTCGGAATGCATGATTAGAACTTGCCATATGTTGACCGCAGTGCCTGTTACGGGAGAAATCTGGAAACCGTAAAGTTTATGCTGAGATATGGCGATGATTTTCGCACCATGGACCTTGACGGAGGGAGGCCGCCGCTGAAGGATAACGAGTATGGACACGAGGAGGTCGGACACATGCCTATGGAAGCTGAGGCTTGATCCGGGGCGTCACGAGCGTGATGACTTCCATGGCTCATATTTGGTCAATTTGATGCAAATTGTCGCCACATGGTTGATCTAAGGAAGTTCATGTCCCTATCCCCTATTCCATAATGAATTTCTCCGTAATTTTAAAAAGATATGTGGGGGGAGACGCTTTGCCGGCGAACCATAAGGGCGCAATCGTCCGCACTCCTAAGGAACCACGGCAATGGAATGTAGGTTGGAGAATAGGCCCCGAGCTGAGAAAAGTGGTTGCGATTGCGGGTGACACGGGACGACGCAGCAATCGGGCGCCCATGCAAGTCCCAGACCCCACATCAGGCGTGGTCATTTTCGCTTATGCCTCATAGGTCCGGATCGGCTCGACCTCTCCTGTTCGCAGGAATCCTCAAAGTTCTATCGGACGCGATGAGAATCAGGCCGTCGGTCAAAATGAAAGAGCTTCACAGAATGGATGAATTCACGCTCTGGGGGTGCGCTATTGCGAAGGCTCTCGGAGTGGGCCTGCAGACATTTCTCGACAGTTATCGCACAAATATTTCCCGGCGCCACGAGGAATTGGTCGCCCAAGACCTTGTTTGTCTGGCCGTCATCCAACTCATGTCATCAAGGCTGAGTTGGCAGGGCGCCTTCCAGAGTGTACTCGGAATTGGCGGCCATCGCGAAAGCCGAAGGATACGATAAGGAAGCCTCATGGCCCAAAGCCCCAAATGCTTTAACTCGACGCATGAACGAATTACGGGAGAGCCTCGCGGCCGTGGGGGTAGTGGTCAACCAACCGCGAACAACATCCCAGCGGTCGGTGATCCTGACCTGCGTTAAATCGGATTGGCCGCCGAAAATATCGTCATCATCGTCATCCGAACCAACAAGCGGTCAAAGTCAGGGCGCTGCTGATGACGATAGCGATGACGGCTCCTCGGTGTCTGCCGTACACATATCGTCTTCGGCAACTTACCGGAATGACGGGATAATGTCGGTATGACGCTGATGACGATATTTTTGGCATAAGGAGGAAATATGGGATCACTCAGATCGATTCAAGGTGAGGCTAATCGTTTGCGCTCGAAAGACAGGCGTGATGCCGAACAGGAAATCGCGCTCAAAAGAAAATGGGACTTTGGATTTGCGTTACACGGAGCTGTTTCTCGCAATGACGTCGCGAAAACAAGTAGCCTGCTTCAGGAAAACAGTGACCTGATCGCCACAACAGACGTCGCCTGGACCTTCAACAAGGCTCTGAACGGGGCAATTCACATGGGGTATCGGGAAATAGTGAGCCTGTTGCTGAGATTTGCGGACGTGAATCACATCGAAGAAAAAACGGGGAAGACGCCGATATTCTACGCCGTGATCGGCGGTGATCTCGAAACGGTCAAGTCGCTCCTCAATGCCGGCGCCGATCCGAATCTCAAAAAAGGTCGGCAGCAGACAGCTCTATTCCACGCTCGGAAAAGGAAATACGACCACATCGTGGGCTTGCTCGTCGCAGCAGGCGCAACGGAATGAGAGGGGTAGGTTGCCACAACCGTGTAAAAGCAGTCAATTTTTTAATGCCGGAGGATGTTATGGGCAGCATTAGAAGTCTAAAAAGCGGTGCGGTTCGGGATGACAAGACTGAAAAAAGGCGCCTAAATCTCGCTGACGAATTGGGTTGCGCCTGCGCTTGGCCCAGCGGGCAGCGCAAGGTGCATCAGCTAATCCGCCGGGGCGCCCCAATAGATTTCGTGAACCCGTTTAACGGAATGACCCCATTGGGGATAGCGGTTTTATGTGCGAGTCCGTCTGCAAAGATTCTATTGGGCTACGGAGCCAATCCTAATCTGCGTTGTGCGAATGGCAAGACCCCGCTGCTATTGGCAATAGATAAGGGCAATGTTGAAATGGTCAAGCTAATGTTGAGCAAGGGAGCGGATCCGAGTCTCGATGGGCCGGACGGTAGAAAGCCTCTACATTTGGCTCTGATGCAGGGATATGATGAGATATTCGTGGTTTTGGCCAAATCCGGAGCCCGGCCATAAGTCTGATGCAGGGAGCAGACCTTGGACAGAATTCGGCATGCCGTGTTGAGTCTGGAGGCATACGGTATTAGGTTGGAAAAAGACGCCCGTTAATCCCTGGTGGACCTAGCGCTTATGGTCACGTTGGGGGATACCCTGAAAATAACCGGCAACTATCGTTGCGATCAGTACGACAACTTGAAGACCTACGATTCACACTCCACGCAGTTCTCTGACGATACAATCGACTTCATGAAGAAAAAGCTTGCGGCGAAGTCGGACCAAGACTTGAAATGAATCTTTTATCATGATCGATGCTCCGTCATGGGAGAGGCACACTATGCTGCTTCTTCTGTCGCTCACCTCAGCTTGAAAGAAATAGCAGGCGGAAAATCCGGTGTCGGCGCGGGAGTGGATTTTGGGATAATACCTGCAGCTCCCCCGATCACGGACTCTTGAAAAAGATCCGCTTCTGTGGCCAACTATGAGTTACGCCGATTTGGTTAATCAGCTTGCGGGCGTGTCATAAATGCAGCTAAAGCGGAGACAACACCTGTTTTCGACGACCCGTCCGGCTGCATAGTCTAGGCGGGTTTTCTGGTTCTTGGCCCGTCGCTGCCGCCGGGATAGAGATCGGCGGTATTATGAACCTCCATACATTCAGGAGGAGAATCTATTATGACAACGGAAAGTCGTCCAGTCCCGGTCCGCACCAACGAAAACGAGTTTCTCGTGTGGACAAATCCCGGTCCCTCCGACTTCAGTTACATACCTGAACGGGTCAGATTCACCACGGATCGAACGACCCAAACCGTCTACGTCTGGGACTATTCCTGCGCGATGCACACGGACATGTCCATGTATCTCTGCTTGCGTGATCCATATTCCTCACCCGACTTCCTCAAGGGCGCGGCCAAAAGGGCAAATGATGGACTATGCCGGATGGTGGAATCTCATTTTCTCCAGTCTTTCAAGAGGAATCGGCTGCCAAGGGAAGAGCGCATTATTTTGGAAAACCTGTTGAATCAGGACTGGTCCTGGCTCGATAGTCATGTGGAGGTTACGGGGTGGTTAGGGGATTACCAAAAGGCAATGGGCATATGAACATTAAAAGAGGTCGCTAGCCCGACCCTCCTATGACGTCTGAGAAGTTATGTGATTTCTTCTTGAAGGAAGTAATAAATCGCAATCAAGACCGACCCGCCCCATGTAAATTCCGCGATTCCTTTGAACTACCGTTTCTTTCCAACCGTTACCAGAACTACGGGTTTTACCTCTGAAGGAAGCTTCAAGGCTGAAGAGAGATCAACGTCTCGGATTCCTCCGACCGTATTGGTCTCAAAACCAAGGGCTCTGGCTTGCAGCAAAAAATTTTGGTTGGCGTTCCCCGCCTCCATCACGCCGAAGTTGACCCCTCTTTCAGGCCCCGACGTGGCCTCGGCTCGCTGGAAAACTGATCCAATGACCACAGAAACCGGAGCTTCGGCTACCCAGGATTGACCCTTGCATGCCGATGACATGGGCTTGCGTTGATCTCCATCCATTATCTTTTCCAGCGTATGCCGTTCAGCATTATAGTGGTAAACACCTGCAGGGAGCTGTTGAGCCGTACCATCGCCGCATACGAGGTATAACTCGATGGGATAGGTTTTCCGAGCGGACGGTATTACTCTGGGGGTTGCGGACGATACTGCGTCGGTGGGAATCATGCCGTTTCCCGACCACAAGAGCTGCGAAACTTGAGCTAAAGTGAGCGGGACCGAGGAATAGCTTCTGGCCGTGGTCCTTGTCGTGAGCGCTTTTTCGACGGAGATATTCCCGTCTGACGTTGGGCGAGGGAGTATTATTTCATCCGCTTCGGTGATTGTACAAAGCAAGCTGAGAGCGGATGCCAACATAATACGCATGAACATTCGCACTGGTAATAGGCGCCTTTGCATAATTACGATACCTCCTGGGCTATTTCGGGGATGCGACTGTTTCGACTCGGTTTGCCCAGACATTAACCCGCCAGGAATTTCCAAAACTATGGCCGTTGATAAATCCTCCATGATTCCGGGAGATTTACCGCAAAAAGAGTAACATGGGAGGCTCTTGCAAAAGTCCATTTTGGGAGTTCTGTGATATTCGATAAAGTCGCGTCACGGGCAAAGCTGTGATATTTTGCGTTTGACAAAAAGACGCTTTTCACAGGAGATGCCCGTGAAGCTTAGTAGAGCAATATCATGGTTTAAGGGGACTATGCAACGTTGTCTGTTTCCTGATCTGGAGGAATGCTGGAACACCTTTCTTACGGACAAGGAACAACAGCTTGTTTCTATACTGGAGCTGATTCACGTTGAAGAATTTGTCGTCCGCAAGGCTGATAATCAACGGTTGGGTCGCAAGCTGTGTGACGGTGAATCAATAGCACGGTCCTTTGTGGCTAAGGCCGTTTATGGCTATCCCTTCACTCGGTCGCTGATAGAGGCTCTCAAGACCAACCCGAACCAGCGTCGGATCTGCGGATTTGTGAGAGTTTCAGACATTCCTGACCAGTCCACGTATTCTCGGGCGTTCAAAGAATTTTCCGAGAGCCGCGCTTGGTGAAAGAGTCCACGAGGCAATGGTGGAGCGGTGTTTGAAACCGGAACTTGTCGGCCGTTTGAACCGAGATGCAACGGCCATAAAAGGTCGAGAGAAACCGGCAAAGAAGCCTCCGAAAGTTAAGCCTGCTCCCAAAAAGCGTGGGCGCCCTGCCAAAGGGGAATTCCGTGAGCCAAAGGAGCAAACACGTTTGGAGCGACAGGTTAACCAATCAGCCGAGGAAGCTCTCACGGAATTACCGGTCTTGTGCGATCGCGGGACCAAGAAGAACTCCAAGGGGTTCAAAGAGACCTGGGTCGGCTATAAATTGCATGCGGACGTGAATGATTGCGGTCTTGCTGTGAGCGTTGTGCTTACGGCGGCGTCAGTGCATGATAGTCAGGTTGCTATACCGCTCATGAAGATGAGCAGCGCCAAAGTGGACTATCTCTATGATGTGATGGACGCCGCCTATGACGCCGGGCCGATCTACGAAGTAAGTAGAAGCCTCGGTCACGTGCCCATCATCGACAAGAATTCACGTGGCAGCAGAGACCATCCCCATGGCGCCTCATGAGGCTTCCAGATACAAAGAACGGACTGCCGTAGAGCGGTTCAACAGCCGGATAAAGGAAGAATTCGGCGCATGTAACGTCATGGTTCGGGGAACGCAAAAAGTAATGACGCATCTCATGTTTGGAGTGGTGGCGCTCTTTGCCGACCAGTTGCTCAAACTAGCGGTCTGAAGATTTCATAGTCCGGAGAACTATGTCGGATTAACCGACAAACCCTATAGGCGCGCCCTAAAAGCGTCCGGATTTATCACGGAATCACGAAAATGAAGCCAAAAACGGTTTTGGCTCATAGAATTCATTACAAAGGGGTCCGGACGGCTGATGTCCCCCCTTGTTTCCAAAGCATTTTGCAAGAGGCTCACTTTTGTCGGCAAAGCCCCTTGTTACAACGATTCCTGGCGCTACATGGTGGAAACGGGCGCTCTGGTGGGACCATCCAAGATATCGCTCCTGTACGCTTTCATGCCAGGAGCTGACCGTCGGAACGGCGCTCCCATTGACAGGCAGCCCTTTACGCAGGGAACTTCCAACGGAGCCTATTGTGTCTTTCAACCCTACACCTTCCTGCTGGGTTATGCTTACGGGGCTGGGGTAAACGCCTTCGATTTGAACCGAGACGGGTACATTAACGAAGCTTGGACCGTCGCCGCTCGTCTGGATTACGCCGTAGCCGCCAACCTCAACTTCTTCGGATCGTTCCTCTGGGCGGAACGAGCTTCCCAAGGGCACGGTTGGGGGTACATACGACCCGCCCAGAAGGCCGCCGTGACCAGAATCGTAACAACAGCCGGCGTGGGGGACGATCAGGTTGCGTGGACCCCTTATGTAAACTACAAGGACAACGCCGGGGCCCCGTCCATTCCGGACCCTGCCCTTGGATGGGAGATAACGGGCGGGCTCAACTGGAAGCTTCTCGACCGATTGGAGCTGGGTGTGTTGGGCGCTTACTGGCAACCTGGGAAATGGTTTAATTACGCGTGTATAGATCGAGGAGTTCCGAACTGGGACCTGCCTTCGAAAGCTACCAGGTGGGGAGCGAATCCGAACAGAGTAATCGACCCCGTCGTCGGCGTCCAGGTGTCAGTGACAAGCAATTTCTGACTTGCGTGGGTTATGTCGCAAGCGTCCACTTCGGTCCCCAGAGGCAATGCGGCATATTCTCGCGTGACCATGGGTCCCGGAGGGGATATTTCAAGACAATCGCCGTCCGGAGGAGATGTATGGATATATTCAAGCTGATCCGCGACCGCTTTCAAGATCTCGTCCGTGAGAACTCTTTGCCGGACGAGCATGTGGACGTGCGGGTAAAGACGCTGACTCCCCAGGAAGCTATCGGGAATCCTGAACATCAGGACTACCCGTTGGTCAGAGGCAAAGAACGTATGATGGAGGCTGAGATCCTAGGTGCTCGGGGCCAAGCTTTTACGGACATGTACGGCAATTTCTCAGGAACGGTGGCCGAAGTGGGGGCAATGAGACTGGAGAACAACTACCGGCGAGCCATCTTCCTGGCCACCCTGAATGCGATCGCCCGAAGCCTTAAGATCGTGGAAAACACGGTTCATTGCAAAGATGATCAACCACCGCTGTGCGCAAAAAAACTCGCCTCGTATGTTAGAGAGAATTACGGGAGCCGTAAAGTGGCTCTGGTAGGGTTTCAGCCAAGGATGGCCGAAGCGCTGGCGCAAGAATTCGATCTGAGAGTGACCGACATGGACGCCCACAATATCGGAGCCACCAAGTTTGGCGTCCAAATTCAGGGGCCTGAGTTTACCGCCGGAGCCATCGCCTGGTGTGACCTTGCTTTGGTAACCGGAACAACTCTTACCAACTCCACTCTGAATGAGCTGCTCATGGATAAGCCCACCGTGTTTTACGGGGTCACTATAGCCGCTCCCGCCCATTTTCTGAATCTCAAGCGGTTCTGTCCTTACGGAGCCTGATTACTCAATGACGGTTACGTTGAACTCGTATCCCCGCAAGGGGGATAGTGTAGCGGCGACCCAAGAGGATCGCCTTGCTTTGCTACGGAGGCAAAAATGTTTCGCTCTCTGATGATCGCTTTAACCATATTTCTGTGCCAATCGTCGGTTCTCGCTGAAACGCTGACTTTAGCGGCAGGAGCCGGATATAAACGTCCCTTGACCGAGATTGTCGAGGCCTACAAGGCCTCCGGCGGTGACAAGATAGACGAGATATATGGAAACATGGGGCAGATAATGATGCAGGCAAAGGCCGGCAGCCCCATTGACTTTATCGTCGGGGAAGAGGCGTTTCTCAAGACCTCATCGGGACTTGAGTTCTCTTCGTTCCACCCAATCGGTCAAGGCGTGTTGGTTATCGCCTACGGCAAGTCGGTCAATCTTAAACAGCCCGAAGACCTCCTCAAACCCGAGGTGGCCAAGGTGGCCATACCCGATGAAAAACACGCCATTTATGGGAAGGCCGGGAAAGAGTTTCTCCGGAATACGAAGCTGTTGGACAAAATTCAAAACAAGCTGCTCGTGGTTTCAACCGTGCCCCAGGTTTCCGCATATCTTATAAGCGGAGATGTGGAGGCCGGCTTCATCAATCTGACCGACGCCATGTACATCAAGGACAAGATAGGGGGCTTTCTCGTCCCTGAGAGGAGCAAATATGCTCCCATTAATTTGGTCGTCGCCGTGGCCAAGGGGCATGAAGACAAACCTGATACCAAGAAGTTCATGAATTTCTTGGGTCACAGCTCCGAGGTCAAAGAAATATTAAAAAACGCCGGTTTATGAAAACCGGTTGAGCGGCCTACGTCACTTTCACTTCCGATATTCCCTGAAGACGATATGGAGGCCGAGGAACCCACAGGTTTTCTCGGCTCCAAGCATTGTCTTGCTAGGAGATTAGATAATGAGTCTTTCATATCTCGACATGCAGCGGACGCTCATGGATGAACTCCGGCTGTACCATCTGCCTATTGCCGTAAAGTATTTGTTCAGCGACGAGGAAATCAAGGATTTCGAGGCTAATTGCGATTATTTTACCCCGATGAAGAGTATGACGTTCTGTCAGTGGGAAATCGCAGCGCGGATGAAAGGACAAACGGTATTGGCCACACAGGCCGATCTCGGCTGCCCCAACGCCTCCTACGTTCTCGGATGGAGACCGTTCAGCGAGACCGAGGTCCGGAGCCATCTGAAATACGTTAAGGACGATGCCCAAGCCGAACGCTTCGTAAAGACCAAACCACGCCTTGAGGAAGGCAAGCTGAAGGCCGTTATAGTTTCCCCTCTGGGCAGCGCTTATTTCGATCCCGATACCGTGACATTTTTACTGTGATAACATGCAGGCCTATCACTTGGCTGTGGACTACATGTCCGCCACGGATACCCATCCTCTTACTACGAACGTCATGATGAATTCATCGGCTTGCGCCGGCAACGTTTATTCTTTCCTAAATAAAAAGGCTAACTTTTTACCCGCGTGTTCGGGCGCCTACAACGTGGGCAAGACCGAGCGTGGTGAGGTCAATTTCATCATTCCCGGTGAGCAAATCGGAATAACAGTCCAACGACTTTTGGATCGGAAGGCCGTTTCGGGAAGTAGTTCGGTCACACGGCCGGGCGACCATTTCCCGGGAGCCGACGTATGCAAGAACTGTCCGACGATCGTGTTTAAGAGGGCAAAGAACAACCCGGAACACGGATAGTAAACACCTCCGAATAGGTTGAATGTAAAGTCCGTTCGCGGGCAATGATTTCCGTTCCTCCGAACAGGGGTTTCTCAAATGCTCATCCTCCCCTCCCTCACTGGTGGTTGAAGCATGTCTTCCGGGTTACCTGCTCTCACAGATTTGTCTATGGATGCCGAGAAGAAGGACTATGACTTTAGGTTCCTCATTGGATTTAAATACCCTGACAAATATCACTTTTCCGATACTGTTCACCGCCAAAGTGGCAGGAATATCCCTGGTGTTGCACGTTGCTTTCGGCCTGCCGCTCGGATATTACTTGGGCAGGAAAACCAGCCCCTTACGCAGCGTGGTGGATACTCTGATCACTCTACCCCTTGTATTTCCTCCAATTGCTCTTGGGTTCGTTTTGCTTCTTATCCTGGGCAAGGCAGGCCCGGTCGGACGGTTGATAACGGGTGTATTCGGCGTTGAGATAATCTTTAGCATGTGGGGCGTGGTCATCGCATCCTTCGTAGCGGGGCTTCCCCTCATTGTTAAGCCGGTGCAAGCGGGCGTGCAGAGCAGCGCATTGAGCCTCATCGAAGCCTCTTACACCTTGGGCAAGTCTGAGATCGAGACATTCATCTTCGTAGTGATCCCAAGCATCAGAAAGACCGTGGCGGGTGGTCTGTCCCTCGCTTTCGGACGGTCGCTGGGCGAAGTGGGGCTAACCTTAATGCTGGGTGGAAACATCGTTGGACGGACCAACACGCTTTCTCTGGAAATATACAACTCAGTTTTCACGGGAGAGTTTCGAACGCGCCGGTGTTCTTGCCGCCCTATTGGCATGCGTTTCCCTCCTGATTCTCTTAGTTTTGAGAAAGCTCTCGGCGGTCTGAGCTTGTGACGGTTAACGGAATCGCCGCTAGGTCACCCCGAGACTGTTCCGGGCGTCCCACAGGCCCAAGTTTTGGGCAGTTGATCTCATTTTGGCCGCTGCCCGTAATTCATGGCTTCTTTTCCCGAACAAGCTGCTCGATATGTCCAGCGTCGAGCGGAATAGCGATCCTCGGGGAATCCCCGTTCCTGGCTGCAATTATCGTCACAACCCCGTTTTCGTGGATTATATCAACAACCTTTGCTTTTGCCGGGTCGCCGCAATTAGGTCTATCGCACCGAAACGCCTCCAAAGGATCGCCCTGAAAAGTCACGCGTCCTTTGCTAAGGGGAATGATTTCGTCGGCGAGTCGGGAAATTTCAGAGCGGTCATGGGACACGAGAATAGTTGTAAGCCCCAATTCACGGTGTAACCGCAGGATTTCTTTCTGAAGTTTATCTCTCATATGCTCGTCCAGAGCGGATAGCGGCTCGTCAAGAAGCAGAATTTTGGGATGTCTAATCAGAGCCCTTGCTAAAGCGACCCGTTGCTGCTGCCCTCCGGAGAGTTCTTCCGGATACCTGTGCTGCAATTCTTCCAATTGAACCATGCTCAGCAGAGCGTCCACCCTTGGATCCTTTCGGCGAGAGGCAGCAAAAGCCAGATTGCCTCTAACCGTCATTGTCGGAAACAATGCGTAATTCTGAAAGACAAAGCCAACGCTGCGTTTTTGAGGAGGCACGCAAACCTGTTTCCTGGAGTCGAACCACACCTCGTGCTCCACTTCTATGCGACCTTCCTCCGGGGTTTCCAAACCGGCGATCATCCGAAGCAACGTAGTTTTACCGGCTCCGGAGACCCCATAAAGGACAACGAGCTTTCCTTTGGGGACGGTGAGCCTAACGTCTAAGTTTAAGGGTCCTTTGGCGCCGTTCAGACGTTTGCTCACCTGCAGCTCAATCAAGGAAGCGCTCCCCATCGGCTTGGGGCGCGCAAAAAAAGAGGCCCGTCCGGTAGCTCGTTTTGCCCACCGCGGTCAGTTGCGCAAGATCCGGAATCCATGACGACAGGTTCTTGCTTTCGCTCAGTCATCGCACTGCTAGAGGCCTTTGCCCCGGCCCCAAATTCAGCTTCTTTTCCGAGGACGTCGACAAATCTTCTGTCCGACCGAACCACGGCGGCTTTGTCTGCTCGATTCGCAAACCAACCCGACGCTTGAACTTCTCTGTGGTCGAATTGGGGGACGTATGGCTTGATGTCAAGAAGGGGAGTGCCGTCCACAATGTCGATTTCTTCGATATCAAGAATCGCGCCTCGAATCCCCGTCAGCTTGACCACGGAAAGGCCGATGGCGTTAGGCCTGCGTGGAACTCTGGTAGAAAACACCCCTCGGGTAGTGCGGTCGAGAAATGGAACAACGTGGCACGAATACCCGCTCGACAAGTGAAACCAATATATAAGCATGATGTGGGAAAAACCGGCCAAATCCTTAAGGGCGGGCTCAAGATCAGCCCTGATTTCTATAGTCCCTTTGACTCCGACTGCTCCCATCGGTTGAACCGGCATGCCTTCCACATCGAGAAATGGGGAACGTATCACCCCTATCGGCTTGAAGATTACCTTATCCATTGGCCTTGATTGCCCTCGATTCAGATTGTTTTGATTCACAATGACGGCAAATGCCCTTGTTCGCGCACAATAACCTTCCGCTTGTCGTAAACTGACTCAACGCGGATGCGCCGGAGGGCCGGAAACGGTATACTCCTGATTTAGCCCGAAGGCTCAGCTCAGTCATACCAGAGGGGTTCGGGGCAACGGGTTTTCTTGAGCGGCTGCGTTAGCCGTTTCACTCTGCTTAGCGAACGAGCCGTCGAAGGAGCCACCTTCACGCGGTTGGAACCTTTACTTGAAAACCCAGCTTTTCAGGGGTTTTCCGAAAGACAGGTTAACCTGCCCCTCGTCGTATTCTGCCTGATAGAAGCGGTCGTAAAACAACTTCGCCTCTCCGATTACATCAAATTCAAACAGCACCGGATGGAGGACGTTCGCAATGCGCATAAGGCCCAGGATCCAACGAGGGCTCCCAAAGTCGGAAACGGGGATCGGATGGCGATAGATTCGGGCGTCCCGGGTCGCGTCAACGTCGATTCCGGCTTCCCGGCACTCCGAGTAAAAGTCTTCGATGGGGCTGTCGAACATGGAAGAGATGAAAATCACTTCAGGGTTCAGATGATTAAGAAGCGCCGGACTTATTTCCGTGCCCGGTCTCCCTTTACCCTGAACTCGACGGTTAAGGCTTTCCCCTCCGGCAAATTCGACGAGGCTGTTTTCCATCCGGTCGCCGTTTATGGAAAACCACGGCTTGCCCATGGCGTAGTACACTTTGGGACGTTTAGTGGCCTTACTAACCTTCTTGCTTATGAAATCAAGTCTTTCTTTCAGATAGGCTATCAACTCTTTCGCTTTTTCACTCCTGCCGGCAAGGCGCCCGATATCGGACACCAAGCCCAAGAAACTGTCGGGGGCTTGAATTTCCTTGTGGAGTCGTTGAAACATACGGGAGCCGAGCAAACAATCCCATGCGTCCACAATTTCACTTCTGCGAGTTACACCAATTGCTATCAAGATAGATTCGAGAATTTCCAGCGCCCTCGTGAACGGATAGCCACCCTCGAACATCTCCTCTTGAAAAGCTGAAGAGGCGACTTCTCCTCGGATACCTATCTCCGTATCACATGAGGGGCAGCGGCCGCCAACATCTAAACCCGGCCCATCCATCTTGAGTTTTGCGCCCATGGGGCCGTAGAATTCTCGTTTGAAAACAAGTTGTTTGCAGGATGGACAGATCGTGCTCAGGAATTCGGTTCCCGGGCTGTTGAACAGATACACGTGCTTCAAAATCGTCTTCAGAGACTCGCATAGAGCCTCCGATTCTTTAATTGATGGTTCCAGGTCCGGAGAGCTTGCTTCCAACGGTACGAACCGCATGACGTGAAACGGAATATCTCCGGAAATCATACCGACGTGACCGGCCAGTTCCATTACCTCATGGTCGCAGCCCTTTTTGTGGATACAGGAAGCCTCTACGTGGACGCCTTCGTTATACAGTGTTCGCAGATTCCTCAGCACCGGCTCTATACTACTCGCGCCGCATTCAACGTAACAGGCTTCGGAGCAGCCTTTGAACCCGATATGTATGAAGTCAAGAATCGGACTCAACCGGTTCAGCGACTCCGTCGTGAAATATGCGTTAGAGGCGCATCCCACAAGCAACCCCTGTTCCTTAGCTTTCTTAGCGACAGTCACAAAGGTTTGAAAAGAGGCCAGTGGGTCGTTCATAAGAAAAGCTATTCCCAAACAGCCTTTATCTATTGCCTCCCTGACTACTTCATCCGGAGAAATTATCTTGACCGCCTTGCGGGAAGCATCGAGCTCCTTCACGATCACAGTGGATATGCATCCCGGGCAGTCGAAATTGCACCCCACAGTACCTGATCTGCAGGAATTTGGCCGCCGGATGAAAATGGAGCACGGGCATGGTCTCAACGGAGATCGGGCAGACCAGCAAATAGTGGTTCGGATACAGCTCCTCGACTACATTTCCGGAGTTGCGATACATCCCGCATGAGCCGACCCCGTCTTCAGAAATGTAACAACTCCGTTCACAGATTGGGCAAATCACGTCTATTCTCCGATTCCATTGAGCTGAAGTATTTTTTCGCCTCACTTAAGTCCAGGATGAACAAGGAACCATTTCGATAGAATCCCCGAATTGCTTCGCCGTCCATTCCTTCCGTGGTCGCCGGAAAGATACCGTGCTTCGGTTTGGGCGACAACTGATTCCAAAGGACTCCGTGCTCATCAACAATAAGACCCGTGTCCGGGTCGGCCAAAGTTGTCTTCAGTTTTATTTCCATGAAGCCCGCGCCTCCTCCCCTCAACCGGTATGTAGCTGCAATCGTATCGCCACTATTCAGGACGCCCAATCAGGCAACTGCTTACCTCGTTTCACGATGTGCTTCAGAACGGACAGCATTTCTTTCTTCTGTTCTGGGAGTAGATTTCCAGATATGCGTCACCATGTTGTTCTTGGATCTCCCTGATTGCGTCCAGCTTTTCCCGTCCCTCAGGAGTAATTTGGAGCATGACAAGGCGCTCGTCTTTCTCATCATACTTCTTTTCAATCAAACCCGCATTTTTCATTCGTCTAGCAATTCCGGACATATTGGCCGCGCTCACCAGCATTTTCTTGCTGACAGCGCCGAGAGTGTCTCTTCCTGGTCCGCTTGAGGCCAAGTGCCTTAGCACACTATATTGCGGAAACGTAAGTCCGTACTGCTTGAGAATGGCTGAAGATTTCTTCTTGAATATCTCTGAAGCCATGACGATGCAGATCATGACTTTTTCGTTCAACTCCATGTCATCCTCCGGATTCGAAGCTTGGATCGGATACCTTCGAGTCGCGTGAGCGCCTTTCCCTCACAAATTTTGCGCCAGCGGAATTCGGACCAATCAACTGCCTCCAAGGCCGCGAAGAAGGTTTCGGAAGCATTCCTTTTCGGCCGACCGGCGCCGGGTCATCGAATATGTCGACGCATTCCCATTGCGCCTATTTCTTGAGATCAGTTTAACCAGAGCATCCCGGATCTCGTCAGAACGTGAATATCCATATGCCGCTTACGCGGCAATCTTTCTGCCGCCGATGACGGCCGAAGCGCCGGCGTCTTTGCTTTTCGGAACGGTTCCGAACGTTGCCTGCTTCATGATTATCGATTAATAGTGAACGAAATTTCCGTACCCTGAGTCGAACTTGAACCCTATAAGGAATCCCGGAGAAAAATCGGCGCCGATAGCGAATACTCCCAACTGCATCTCTCCGCCGGTATAAGACTACGCTCAGCCGAAATCACAGAATGCAAAGCGCTTCAGCAGTCACGATCCGGAAAAATAGATCTATGCTAAGCCTATTCACGTTGTGAATATCCTAACACAAATCCGGAGTTGATCAAACGAAAAATTCCTTGGCGGATCAACTATTAGACATTGCGTTGTCATTGACGATGGTTCTTTGACGGGCTACGATAGGGTTAGTCATGGGCTTGAGCAGTTTGGCGGCAGGTTGCCGCACAGTTGGGAACAACCTAAAATCAGTCGTCTTTTCTAACATCATTACAGATTAGTGAAAGGAAAAACTCATGAAGCTAAGCACGAGAAACGTCATCAAGGGAAAGGTAATAGAATTACAGGAAGGAATGGTGGCGGCGAAGGTCAAGGTCGATATCGGCGCAGGTAACGTCATCACGTCCACCATTACCGTAGAGGCTGTCAAGGAGTTGGGAATCACGGTAGGAAGCCCGGTGTCCGTCCTCATCAAGGCGAGCAGCGTCATGCTGGCCACAGAGCAATACGTAACGAACCAGTGGTCAACATAA
>CAVVHK010000078.1:0-11551 GCA_963747865.1 uncultured delta proteobacterium
GTTCTCATGGAATTCGGAAACCAGTTGTTGGGGAGTTATACCGCGCTTGGAGGCGTTTATCTCTATGGGTGTGCCATGGGCGTCCGACGCGCACAGATAAATTACGTCATGCCCAGTGAGTCGCAGGAACCTTACGAAAATATCCGTTTGTATGTATTCGACCAGATGCCCTATGTGGATATCGCCATTGGCATAAGGCAGCGCGCTGGTGACGAGTGTCTTTCGCAAAACTGATCTCCTATCGGGAAAAGTGGAAGTGCGCTATTCGGGGGTTATTTCGATGGCTTCGAGATTGGGATCTTTTTCTTTATCAATTTTAAAGACTCGGGCCTTCATGACAATTGTTTCCATTTCTTTCAACTTATCCAGCATGCCTGCTTTTTCTTTCTTGACCCAAACTTTGTTCAGAGTGATGTAGCTGACCCTATCCGCAATACTAAAGTTCACGTAATCTTCTCCAAGCGGACAAGGCAGGTCCCCCTTCTTATAGAACCTCACCGAGAAAACAATATCCTTGTTCAGGTAATTATTAGGATTTTCCATTAAGTTTACTATGGTGAGGTTGGTGTCAAGATCTTTGTAAATTCCGCCTTTCATGAAGTTCACGGCGCCGCACGCGCCTAACAGCAAGCAACTTGACATTATGACTAGGAATCTCGAGGCTGTGATCATGTTAGCGTCTTTCAGAAGAATGGATGCGGAAACGCATACCATAAAGAATAGCCTAAGGGAAGTCAAAGGATTTGTTTCATCTTCGCGTTCACTCGCCGGCTGGAGACGGCTTCGCTTCCCTCGCAAAGATACCTTAACATGCCATTGCGTGGAGCGAAACTACGAATGCAGCGCGTACGCGCCGAGCGTCGGTGAAGTCCTCTGTTTTGCAACCTTACTCCTTGGGATTCGCTGGATATTTCAACCATCTTCGGATAGTGTCCTCCCGCCAACATGCCATTGCGAGGAGAGAATCGACCAAGCAATATCAGCTGTGTGGCCCATGACATTGCCACGAACCGCCGCCCTCGCGATGACAGTCTTGAGCTTTCCGCGGTTCGAAGCCCTCGCGTTTTCAACGCGGAGAATCGTGGGTAAGCTATGCGTAGACTCAGGTCCCAGCGGTAGCGCTTTCTCCGGTGGGACCTTCCAGTCAGCGTCGGTCGGCTTTACCGTCGGCCAATCCGGAAGAATGACCGTTAGCAACAGCATCGCCCACTACGCGTAATAGAAGAATGACCGTTAGCGCTCCCCACTGCCCTGTTATCACGCGCCCACAAATTCTCCGAACCTTTGAACGCGCATATGAGCCGCGCCGCGGCGATTCCGAGCGCGACACCGATAAAGTTTCGCACATCTCCCTACAAAAACGGTAAAAAATGGCCTCGCATGGCCAACAGACTCGGAAATGCCCCACAACAAGTTTGACAAGGATTTCCCGGCATGATACAAAGCCGTGGAGATGTCAGTAACGATATACCTAACGGAGCTCCTGGAAAGACTTCCAATTGACAGACCCCATTAGAAATTAGTTTAGCGCATTCGCTTGATTGAATCATAGTAAAGGGGACTCGGCTGCAGAAGCCGCATTATAGATATTAATGATTTTCCGCCCACACCGAACTTTTGTATGACTAAGCTGTCTGTATAATAAAATGTTTGAACTTGGCGAATCGTGTCAAAAGTGAAGCCAAGTCACGTTACTATCCATTGCACAGGACTTCAGGCCTCAACTCTTAAGCCAAAATCATAAGAAAATTGTTACTCTGCCCGGGCCAAGGTATCTTTGACCCTCTTGTTGGGCTAATGGGGCAGTTTAATTAGTAATTAAGAGATGCGACACCGTCGTTGGGCCAATTTATCCCGCAAAGCATAGATTTGTGTACACATAGGATGACAGGACGTACGCTGTATTAGCTTTCTTATGGGTTGACAAGCTCGAATTTAGCTAATATACACCGACGTTATTTCGTGAAAACCATTGTTACAACAACGTTACCTGGGTCTCTAGGGACCAGAGGAGGATCTCTTGGAAAGATGTAAAACCTGCGGAAAAGAGTATGTGTCTAACCAGACCATGACCTATTCAGTCTATGGCTATTGTTCTTGGGATTGCTTAATGAACAAGAAAAGCCGCCCCAACAATGCAAACAGGCACAATCGTAAACAAAACAACCAGCGCAACGAAGGCGGGCCTCGCTCAAAGTGGGCCAACAACTATTGATCTTCCTTTAACAGGTTGACAGTCAGATATGAATATTCCGATGCCGTGCTCTCCTCCCGGGATTCACTTGTCGTGAGTTCCGCTTATCGGTCCAATGATCCGCCAAACCAAGCACGCCGGGACATATGAGGCTTCGACCTTGTAAAATAAAACTCTTCATAGAAGCTACTTTTGTGATAGTAGGGGAAGTCAAGAATCGGAGTGATTCGAGTGGACTTCTGCGCTCTAAGAAAGCGTTCATGAGAAAGGAATTTCTGTTGGCTTTGACCCTTCAAGAAGTCGCTGAGGCCATCGAGCAGGCTCACCGGGATCTGGCCACCCAGCTCGTTGACCAATCTCGAGGCATACTTTCCGCCGTTAACACCGCGGACATATTGGAAGCTCACCCCATTCCTCTCCGACCTAAGACGATCGGTTTTCTGAGAAAGTCCGCCAAAGCGCAAGCCGGACCAGACGGGGAAGAGCGTGTTCGTCGGTTATTGTTTGGCTGCATCGATTTGATTATCGAGGAACAGACGGCTACCCTGAACGATATGGTGCGGTTCTATTTTGAGCGCGGCCGTATGATAGTTGATTCAGAGAAAATTCCTGCATTGGATGTTGTTCCCTGGTTGCAGTCGGAAAAGAGTTTCGAGAAACGGGAAGAAATGCTCAAGGAGCATTCAATATTCATGAAGGGCATAATTAACCCCATGTTGCTGGGAATCCTTGAGCTTACCATTAAGACCGTAATTCAGTATGGTTACCAAAATTTCGCCGATTACTGCCAGGCCAAAAAGGGCATCTCTTTTTCCGCAAGGGCAGCGGAGTTTGAGGAATATCTTGAGACTACGCGGGATGTTTACTCGGAACTCATGGCGCCATGGGTGATCGAAGAAATTGGAAGGCCTTTTGAGAACCTTAGTCGCTGCCACGCGTTATACCTATTACGCATTAGGAAATGGGACCAATTTTTCCCGGTTGACAGCCTCTTGGATAAACTCGGCAGTACCTTTCGGGGCTTGGGTTTCGATATTCCATCCAACGAAGAAGTTGTCGTAGAGATGTCCGCCAATAGTCCCGGATGCATGTGCGTGGGTGTGAATATCCCCGGCGAAGTCTACGTTCTGCTCAAACCTACCGGCGGCCTTATCGACATGGAAAGCCTTCTCCACGAAGCGGGACACGCCTTTTTCTTGGCCAACTTTGATCCGGATTTGCCGATAGAGTATCGCAGGCTATACGGATCTACCGCGCTGGACGAAACCTTCGCTTTTTTGTTCATGGGGCTCCTGGAAAATCCGAACTGGATTGAAACCATCGGCCAGGCGCCAAAAGCCGAAATCCCGGAAATGGCGCGCCGCTATAAGACCAAGCGTCTATGCCTGATAAGGCGCTATATGGGGAAATTCCTGGCGGAAAAGGAACTTCACGATAAGCAGGAGATAAAAAAACCCGAGCACTACTGCCGGCGTCTTGAGCAAGCCACCGGATTTGTATACGAACCTCAAGGGTACCTTATAGACATGGAGTCCAACTTCTATTCCTTGGACTACCTCGACGCTTGGGCAGGCGCGGATATCCTGAAGACGTTTCTTGAAGTCAGGTTCGGGGGTTCGTGGTTCACCAAGCCTGAGGCCGGCGAATTCCTCAAGAATATCGCCTTCAACGGACGCAGGCTCTCCCTGGCCACAGTCCTGGAGAAGTATTGCGGCGAGCCTCTTAGGTTCTCACCGTTTGATCCCGCCTGATTCATAAGCGGGCCCCGCTTATCGGCGCGTGGTGAACGCATGCGCGCCAAACAATCTCCCCTACCCGGGTGACCGCACCGCTGCTTGGCCCCGGACAAGCTCCTCCGTTTGACCCTGGAAATTACGGGGTTATACTTTAGTGTAAGAACACGGGAAAGGAGCTAACCAATGTCTATTACCGTTGGAGAAACTGAGGCCGGCAAGGATCGGGCGCGCCTTGAGGATGTCGGAGCGGGGCCGATTACGGCGATTACTTGGGAAGCCGACTTTGATCGGGCATTGGAGTTGGCCTCGGCCGAGGGTAAGCAGGTCCTCGTGGATTTTTTCAATCCCAACTGAATCGGCTGTCAGCAGATGGATGCGGTTACGTATCCTAACGAAGAAGTGATCGAATTTGTCCGTGGACACGTTGTCCCGCTGCGCGTGGCTTACAATCATCCCCAACTTGCGTCTCGATTCAATGTCAAATGGACCCCGACACTCATCACTGTAGACGGCGACGGCGTTGAGCATCACAGAACCGTAGGCTTCCTGGGGCCTGAGGATTTCATGGCTTCCCAGTTGATGGGCTTGGCAAAAACGCTTATGGATTTGGAACGCTTCAGCGACGCCATTGCCGGATTGAATTCCCTAATAGACAAATTCCCGAAAAGCGATTTTATTCCAGAGGGCATCTACTCACGTGGCGTGGCTCTGTACAAGAACACCCATGACCCGGTCCACTTAAGAAAGGCTTTCGACAAGCTTTCCGCCGAATATCCGGACAATGAATGGACGAAAAGGGCGTTTCCTTATCGTTTGATTCAGTAGAGGCCGTCTCAGGACTCGAACGTTTTGGGAAGAGACGCAGGAGACCCGTTTCTATGAAAATGCGGCTGGAGGGGAACTTCATGAAAGAAGCTTCCTTCCAGACCACCCTTCAAGAACTTCCAAAATGGGGCCATGACGAGTCGTCATTTCTGAACACAGGGGAGCGCTGGTCCAATGAATGCATTTTCCTGATTCGTTACCGCCGCTCCGAGGTCGTGGGGAGTCTTTAGTAGGCGCTTTCACAAATATGGTTACACCGGGTTCTCGTGTTACCTGATTTCGTAGGATGTGGCGCCCTACACGAACCGCATCTTATAAGAATCCGTGATCGTACTTGCGAAATAGCGTACTTAGCAAGTGGGATCTGTCCACCCCCCCTAAACCACGTAGCTTTTGGTTTTGTAAGACCCGACGTGTCCGCGAACGTAATTGATCGCCTCATCCAACCCTTCGTCCAATGTCACTTGAGGAACCCAATTCAGCAGCTCGAGGGCGAGAGAGTTGTCACTAATCAGGTTCAGGACCTCGCTTTTGTCCGGCCTCACGCGGGCGGCCTCCTCAACTATCGGCTTCGAGATCTCCATTCTCTCCATGATCAGAGTCAAAAGGTCACCCATGGATATCCGCTTCCCCGACCCCACGTTTATGGTCCTTCCCTCTATCCCGGGCGTTGCGCCGCACGCGACGAATCCGCGTACCGTGTCCTTCACGAATGTATAATCCCTGTAAGGGGTGAGCAGCCCGCAGCTAACCCGGTCCTTCTCGAGTATTTGAGATATCATGGCCGGAATGAACGCCCTGGCGGATTGCCTGGGACCGTAGCAATTAAAGGGCCGAATAGTGACCACCGGAAGGTTGAAGGATAAGTGGAAGCTTTCAGCGAGCTTGTCCGCGGCTATCTTGGTGGCTGCGTACGGGGATTGCGCTTGCAGAGGATGTTTCTCGTCTATGGGCGCATACTGCGCCGTGCCGTACACTTCGCTGGTCGAGGTGTGAACCACACGAAGGACTCCAACATCCAAACACGCTTTCAAGACATTGAGAGTGCCGGATATGTTGGTGTCAAGATAGCTGTTGGGCGCGTGATACGAATAAGGGATGCCTATCAGAGCAGCAAGGTGAAAGACTATATCACAACCTTTTACAGCCTCCTTCACGGAAGAAGGGTCGCGGACGTCCCCATAAACCACTTCAATACTGTCGTACACGTCCCTGGGAAGAAGCGCCAACAGCCCGTCGGATTGAGCGGAATTGTATCGAATCAGCGCCCTGACTTTGGCTCCCGACTGCGCTAGGTATTCACAAAGATGGCTGCCTATGAATCCGCCGGCGCCGGTCACCAGCACATTTGAACCTTGGATTGCCAAACCGGAGTCTCCTTTTGTCTTAGTACGGCATGGCGCAAATACGGTCGAGGTCTTTTCGCTACCGATGCCGTTCGCAAAGCTCACAGCATCGTAGAAGAATGAGCGTCCACGCTTACGCAGTAGAATACCAAGAGTTTTTGAGGAGGGGTTCGGGGAGGAACTTTCTGCAAAAAGTTCCTCCCCGGCGCCTGTTCTTCAAATTCTTACGTTTTGTCGTCGCCCCTATCGCCTACGACGGGGTCAATGAAGATAGGGCAATGTTCCTGCCATATCCTTGTAGATTTCCTGCACATCCTGAAAATCTTCCGGGCGTCCGAGATCGAACCATATCCCGTCGTAAGGGTAGGAAAGCACGGCGCCGCCGGCGTCCACGAGTATTCTTACCAGGTCCGGAAAGTCCAAGTAACAGCCGGAATTTATGTGCTTGAGCACTTCGGGTTCGAATATATACACACCCATACTGACTTCGTAATTGATGACGGGTTTTTCGTCATACTCGGTGACCCGTAAGCCGTTTCTTCGGATGACCCCGTAGTTGATATTGACTGATCGCTTATGGCTGGCGATGGTTGCAACCGCCTTGTTTTCACGATGAAACTTGAGCATCTCGGCAAGCTTTAGGTCAGTGAAGACATCCCCATTCATAACCAAAAAGGTCTCTTCCAGATTTGGGATCAAAGCTAGAGGTCCGCTTGTCCCGAGCGGCGCGTCCTCGATGGAATAGTCGATCTCTATCCCGAATTGCTCGCCGTTTCCCAATACCGCCTTAACAAGGTGCGAAAGATGGCCAAGAGCCACGGTAACCCGTTTGAATCCGTAGTGCTTGAGTTGACGGATAATTATTTCCAGAATCGACTGTTCCCCGATCGGCATCAACGGTTTGGGAAGTATCGCCGTGTACGGCGCCAGCCTGGTTCCCTTCCCACCGGCAAGAATTACTGCTCTCATATGGAAAACGCCTTTCCTTTAGTTCCGGCAATCGATAGAAGATGAAGCGCCCAAGGAATTCATATCGCGTGAGGTTCGTTAATGAAAGTAACAAAATCCCTTTTATCCCAACTTTTCCAGGACGTAAAGACGGTGGCTGCAAAGAAAAGGGAACACGGTCTCCAGCATGTGAGCAAGCCACAGCAGACCTGCGGGAAATCTCCTGGCCAGCGGAGGAACAAGGGTCAATCGGAATGTATAAGCGAGCCTTGAACCGCAAAAGATCCTTGTGATCTCGTTCTTGCCGATTCCCACAGTGTCCGGATTGCGAGGATCCGAAATCACGAAGTCATAGACCATTATGAATCCGCCGTCTCGCGTCACCCGCATCATTTCTCTTCCAAGATTAGCCCTAAGTTCAGCGTCCAGGACAGAAGAAAAGACTGTTGAAGCGGCGACTATGTCGAAAGATTGATCACGGAAAGGCATGCGTTGAGCGCCCGCCACTTGAAAATCAATATCAGGCCGGCTCAGAGATTTGGCGCGAAGAATCCTGTCAGTCAGGGCGTCGATGCCGTGCAACAGTTCAGGCCTGGCCCCCCATTCCAGAAGGTTCCGCAACCAGCCTCCGTTCCCGCACCCTACGTCCAGGATGCGCAAAGAGCCCAGATCACTCATCCCGGCAGCGTTGAACGCGCGTATCCACGCGTAGCGTCGCCGGTATTCCACGAAGGCGTTTGTGAATAGATTCCACCGGTAAAGCGCGACCTTTCCTGATGTGTCCCGATTAGCATAGACGGATCTCAGTCTTTCCATTTCCGTTCTTGCTGCTTTATCAGGCATGCTTGCCATACCTCTCGATCTGATGGCCTGGAGTCCGTACTCGAACAGCACTAGAATCTGTAGTCAGGGCCTAATTGTTGAAGGCGGTTCTATGTCTGGGGGACAACAATGTTCTCATACCAAGGTAGAAGATTATTGGCAAAAGGTGAGCAAGAAGGAATATTAGGTGCACCGCTATCGGGCCTTCAATCATATGCACGAGACGGGCAAACAAAACGCAGTAAACCGCAATACTAAGACTCGACCGTCTTGTCGTCAGCCCGGTGTAGACGATCCTCATGAGGACTCCCAACACCAAAAAACCAATGGCAAGCCCAACCACGTGAAAATTCAAATAAAGTTCTCCAGGAAGTGACGTTGCAAATGATGCGTTCAAATATGCGCCCGGATCCAAGAAATCCGATGCGAAGGTGTAGGAGAAAGATAGTGGTTTTGTGTCCCACCACGCCCTGGGAATGAAAAAATAAAAGAGCTCAGACACAGTGGAGCCGAAATATAGGTCCCCTGGACCGCTAACTTTGCTCAACACAAGCAAGAACATATCGAAATGGTATGAACGTTCCACCAGCGGACTGATCAATTGTAGAGCCAAGTCGTCGTCATGAATCAGGTTGTCGACCCACTGATTAAAACCTACAAAACCGTAGGCTTTGTAATGAAAAGAAAAGAAAACTATTATGAGGAGAATCGGGATCATGAAAGCAATGTGCGCTTTACCAAAGCGCCGCACCAGATAGTGATGGATAGTGGCTGCCCCGATAAAGGGCTCTACCAATATCCATTTCCCGCCCGAAATTAGGTACCAGGCCGCCAAAACTGCCAAATTGGCGCCGACAATAACTGCCTTTGCAAGGCTCCTCTTTTTCCCAAGTATCAAGAGTAATCCTACGGTGGGAAAATAGGACATGACTGTTATGATGTACATGCCCCCCCCACCCGGATCAGCTTGTTTCATATTCACAGGACCGTCGGCCATGGCAACAAAGCTTGAAAACCAGCTATAGAAAATATAAAGAGAGACGGCCCCGAGAACCGCGCACGAGGCTGAAACAAATTCGGCCACACCGGAGCCTCGCATGTCCCGAAAGATCTCTGCCACGGCCAGTCTGTTTCCCCAATTCGTCGCAATTTTGGAATAATATCCTAAATATAGGAATACTAGGCATGCCGAGGAAAGGAGAAAAACGAGGATGACCAGACCCTCGCTATCAATGGGGGCCCCATATCGGTTGTACGTAAGATCTTCTATGAGAAAGAATCCTCTAACGCCTATGCCAAGAAAGAAGTAGAGAACGAACCAATTGATTATTTCAAAAGGATCGAACTTCTTGCACGCGACAATGGGGACCAGCGCCCAAACCAGGAAGAGTGACAAGGCTATTAGATACATGTTGCCTCAGAAGTGACGAAGCGATCTCGTGCTTGAAGTACGGTAAAAGAAAGAGCTTCTACGAAGTTGCCGATCCGCTTTGATCGCAATGTCGAGGGACACGTCAATCAAGCACAACGGTCGTCCCGAAATTTTGCGAAAGAGTGTTGGCCGACTCGTTATGCATGGCTAACGGTAATATGTTATCCGTTTTCCCAGGAGCGCCCTTAATAGGCCGTTCATGAAGCCAATATTCGCCAGAAGAAAACTGAAGATCCCACTTACCACAGCCAATTTCAACCCTTTGACTTCTAGGATCCAGCCAATTGCCCCAACCAGGTAAAAGAGGCTCAGAGCCATTCCCGTTAGGACAAAGAAAATTTGGCCGCTTAACGCCAAACTGGCGGCAGAAATCGTCAGAGCAATTAAGAAAACCGGCGAAAGCCAACGGAGAAGTTTGTGTGACCACAGCGAAAATGCGTACCCTGGATGGCAAAAAGGGTTAAGAAGTTTTGAGCGGCTCCAAGTGCCTTGCCAATTGCGAAGCGTCATTCGAGCGCGAGTTTTTTGTTCACTCCGATCCATTCTGTCATAGGCAAAGGCGTCCTTGACGTGCGCTACTTTATAACCCTGAGCCACCACATCCAAGGGAATGATACAGTCCTCTCCAATATGCGGCTGCATCTGTCGGATTAGACTCCGTCGCGCCGCCATGCACTGACCGGAACTGACACACAAAATTCCGAGCAAACTTTCCAGCTCCCGAATCTTTAGCTCTTGCCCCCAATAGAAATTTTGGTACTCGGAGACAATAGCGGACGGATCTGGTACGAACAGTAGATGCCCTGTCACGCCGCCAACTCTAGGGTCTGCAAACGCGCGCGACAAATTGCCGAGACAGTCTTTGTGAAAGCGCGTGACCGTGTCGGTGAACACTACTATTTCCGAGTTTATGTGTTCGAACGCCTGATTCTGGGTGTCCGTTTTTCCTCCGTGCCTTTCCGAACGAAAAAGCCGAACCAAAGGATCCGGGAACTGTCGAACAATCTCATCAGTTCCGTCCGTTGATCCATCTGACGCCACGAGGACGGATAAAGCTTCACGAGGGTAATCCGACTCAAGAATGTTGGTCAGCCGATCAGCGATGCGTCCTGCTTCGTTGTAGGCCGTCAGTAGAACCGTGGCGCTCCTAGCCTCCTCGTCATCAGCAACGCTGGAAGCCTTGCGATTTCTGACGAATAATTTTACGACTTGCAATACTCTCAAATACCCGTCGTAAATGTAATAGAGCAGAATGAGTGACGTCCAAAAAAGGAATTCCATAGGCTGCTTTCAATTGGTTACGTTCATCTTCCCTTAGCCAATCCCAACGCTCTCTCTCGGGCTTCTTGTAACGGCAGAGCTTCGACGGACCGACGCGGATCAGAGTTGCAAGTACTCCCCCACTTAACCCAGGGCATTATAATATCCGTTTTCGCAAATTGTTTGTATTTCTGGACGGTCTCCATCAATCCCACCAACAGCTCGGTGGACAGGTAGTGCGGTTTGAGTCCGAGATCCATTAATTTCGTATGCTTGGCGTTATAATAATGCTCTTCACTCTCTATTCGTGGATTCGACACCTGCCGTATTTCCGGTTTCAGTCCGATTTGTTCACCGGCCAGCTGAACCATCTTTGCCAACTGGCTTACCGTGAACTGTTCCGTAAACTGGTTAAAGACCCTAAATTGTCCAACTTCAGCCGGATTTAAGACTGCCAGTTCGACACACCCCAACGTATCTCTGATGTTAAGGAACCCGCGCGTTTGTCCCCCAAGACCATAGACTGTAAGGGGATGCCCTATTGCAGCCTGGACACAATACCGATTCAGACACGTTCCCCAAATGCCATCGTAATCGAAGCGTGTGGATAAACGTTCATCCATATCTGTTTCTCTGGTGGACAAGCCGTATACGACGCCTTGATTCAGGTCGGTAGCTCTGAGACCCCATATTTTGCAGCAAAACATTATGTTGTGACTATCATGGACTTTCGACAGATGGTAAAAGGAGCCCGGTTGTTTCGGGTAAGGAAGGCAATCACGACGTCCGTTATGGTCAATTTCGATGTACCCTTCCTCTATATCTATATTGGGAGTGCCGTATTCTCCCATCGTTCCTAACTTGACCAAATGAGCGTCGGGCACGACTTCTTTAATGGCGTACAATACGTTGAGAGTTCCTGTGACATTGTTAACCTGTGTCAATACGGCATGATTCCGGTCAATCATTGAAAATGGGGCACAACGTA
>CAVVHK010000079.1:0-45655 GCA_963747865.1 uncultured delta proteobacterium
CGAGCACTCGGATTTTCGCGATGTGATCAACATATATGATCGTCCCAAAACTCTGTTTTACTTGGATCCTCCATACGTAAAATCTACCCGAAAGTCGAAAGAGGTTTACGATCACGAAATGAGTGACTCGGACCACGAGGACTTGGTGGACATTTTGCTGGGCATCAAGGGAACGGCTATGCTGTCAGGCTACAATAATCCCATATATAAGACGCTGGAATTCGCCGGATGGAAACGTCACTATTTTGACGCCCGTTGTTGGGTTTCAAATAGCGCCCAGAGTGACGATAAGAAGCGTACTGATTGGGTCTGGGTTAGAAATTAATTGATGCTGTTGGTCGCCTCGTTCCCCAGTGGAGCGGGGCGATTTTTTTGACTATGAATTTTTTTTGGAGGAATTGCTCTTGGAAAATACGGAATTGTTGGGTAATGACGGGGTTCAGACGGAAATTGTGTTGCTGCGCCCGAAGGAAGTCGCCGATAAACTGGGGATATCCCCGAGAACTGTTCACAAGCTCGTCCGTGACCGGAAACTGGATTGTGTTCAGGTCAACGAGAGGGATCGTAGATTTACCATTGAACAGGTGAAAGAATATATTGCACGGATGACTATAACGGCCCCTAACCGGCTTGACAGAAAGATTTCCGAAAAACTAAGATGGTTTCAACCGAAAGGAGGGGAAAGATCGGTTAAGGTTTCGCGGACAAGTCTCCTAGAGGAGATGAGTCGATGGCAGTAATCAAAAGAGGCAAGTCCTTTCACTTGTATCTAAGACCGTTCTTTGAAAAACAGATTACCATAAAAACGCCTGCGCGATCAAAGACTGAAGCCAAGCATATGGAAGCGTTTCTTTTGAATGCTTGCAGGTCGGGTGATTACAGTTCGCTGGACCCGATGTCACGGGAAGTGTGTATCCGGATGTTCAGGAATCAGGGTTGGGAACTCCCAGTATCTCTTGCGCCTGAAGCGGAGATAATAGAGGAACTGACCTTTTGGAAAGCCGCTGAGCTCTTTCTCAGATATCCGGATGTTAGAGATAGTCAAACGAGGGAGAGATACCAACAGTGTCTGATTCATTTGGTTGAAAAGTTCGGCAAGGACTTTCCGATCAAGAAGCTCTGGATACCTGCCATAAAGCAGTATCAAATACAACGACTGAATGAGGGGGCCGCTCCGGCAACCATAAACAGAGAGAAGTCAACTTTGTCCAAAATGCTCCAAGTTCTAGTTGAGATGCGGCTTATTGACGCAAATCCGGCTCGATTCGTCACTAACTTGTCGGAAAAAAGCGGAGAGCGTCAGGTTTATCTCAGCCTCTCGGACTTTGAGGAAATCGTTGACGGGCTTACTTTATGGCTTGAGCCAATAGTTCAGACGGCGTTTTATACTGGAATGAGGCAGGGTGAAATTCTCAGCTTGAGAAGGTCGCAAGTTCAACTGTCGAAAAGAATGATCGTCCTTGCCCCTGAGAGCGTGAAGGAGGCTCAATGGAAGAGGGTTCCAATTCATCTGGACCTGATTCCGATCTTTGTGGATGTCTTGAAAGTCAGGTCGTTGCAAAGCGATTATGTTTTCTTATCGGAATCGGGCGACGCTCCCGTTTCCAGACATTCCATAAAGAAGCCTTGGCACAAGGCTGTTGGAAAGATGGACTTTGAGACTGCCCCAAGGTTTCACGATCTCAGGCACACTTGGAAAACCAATGCCCGTAGATCGGGAATGGACCCTGAGATTAGAGAGACGATCATGGGACACTGGTTCAGGGAAAGATCGGTAAGCGAACGATACGGACGAATCAGCGACGCAGAACTCATTCAGGCCGTTGACCTGATGACCTTCGACCACGGGGAAACGGAAATCTTGATATCAGGCTCCAAAAAAGAAAAACCCGAGAGAGGGCGCAACCTCAGTCGGGAAAAAATGTTGGCAGAATGTTAGCAAAAGGATTGTAAGTATGATGGGGGTTAACCATAACCCCCTAATATTCTTGGCAGTCCCAACCGGTTTGGAACCGGTGTCTCCGCCGTGAGAGAACGGCGCAGCCGCTAACATATCAACGACTTGACTCGAACCCCTAATGATTTCAAACCTCATGCGGACGGATACAGCCCTTTCAGACCCCGTTGACCATCACGGATGTTGGCAGAATGTTAGCAAAGTTCTCGCCAGCTTTTCGGAGGCGATTGTCTTTTCGACGATGCGTCAACGGGTGAAGACATCATTTTAACCTCCGGCAAGTTATATCCGTCAGCCACATCATTCCTTGGTTTGGGGTCCCAAAGGCACTGCTGGCGATTCCCGTTCGTAAACATTCTTTACCTCACCCGTCGTATTCGAGTCCAGGAACTCCAAGAAGGGGATCAAGATGCTGGCCGCCCAGTGGCATAATGACATGTCTCTCTCATCGTCTGGGTCCTTGTAGCCGTGGAACAGGTTCGTCCTGATATCAGAGAGGGTCATGATAATTCGTTTGGGAGGGGCAGTTTCAAGCGACGTCAGACGTTTCCGGCTGGTCGGAGACTTCCTGATTGTTTCCATCTTGTCCACCGGCAACAGAATGGCCTGCTTGAAGAGGTCGCCACGGTCTTTCCTGAAAGCATAGTAGCAAGCCTTGAAATCGCTCTGATCACACAGGAACAGCAACTGATTGAAGTCGCTAACATATTTTCCCTTAGCCAGTGTTGCGTGTGCATAAAGGGCGTCCGTTTCTTCATCCCTGCCGCAATAAGTCGAATAATAATGGTTGAAAGCTATCCATGCACATATGAAAGCGTCAATGGAATCCTTGCCTTGCCGTTCTTTGGCTCTCTGTAACCAGAGGCGAAATCGTTTGAAGTGAAGTCCTTTCAGCTCTATTTGGCACATCGTCTCATTTTCCTCCGTAATCCATTAGTGCAGTCCTGTTTGTTCGTGGGGCGACACTACGGTATCCGACTTTTCAGTCTTACTCCTCCATCGACCCTGAGGCAAGTCCGATGACCAAAATTATGGCAAGTTTCCGGCCCCCTTGGAGACGAAAATCGTGTCCTGAACGCTTCAATCTTTCCACAAGATCAGAGCGATGGCAGAAGTAAATCGGAATCCCGATGGTAGTAGGACCCAATTTCTCTGGTAACGTTTTCGTTGCTAATCCCTCAATAGCGGAAGACCTCCTCTACATTGGAGCAAATGACGGAATCCTCTACGTGCTCGACAATGTGACTGGTAAGGACCGCTCTCTGCTCAAAACTCCCAGCCGCAGACCGATCATAGCTGCGCCTGCCGTAGCCGACGGCGTAGTATACTTCGGGGACATGGCCCGGAACTTGTTTGCTTGGGGCTTTCCGTGATCAGAGTTGAGCCCGTCCAGCATTACAACCGCACTCGTCCAACCAATCAGGAACGGGCGCAGCACTGGAAGCTACAATTACTGCCGCCTGCTCGCCTTCAGATGCCTCAGAAACGCCCCTGTCGCAGCGCCAGATGCACGACATAACTTGGCAAATTGACCCTCTCTCTCCACTTTTGACCCGGAGTAACGGTCATAGCAGTTGAAACACAGCGGACGGTTGTTCAAGAAATGATTGGCCGGCGTGGAGCCGCATTCCGAACACTTCTGTAAAAGTGCAGGAGGAGCCTCCAGTCCCTTAGTGCACCATTGCATAAATGCGATTGCATATTTTTCGGATTTCCCGGAGAATTCACCCCCCTCAGTCTCCCCGTTGACGGGGAAAGTTGGGGAGGGGCAACGCCGGTTGCGGCCGAAATCAGAGCCGCCATAATACGTAACCGTATTTAGGAAATGCCGCACTTAGCCACAGTCGGTGTTTTTTTTTGGGTCATCCTGAGCCCCATGTTCGAGCAGCAGTCTCCGTATCTCTTCATAGCCTTTTTGTGTCGCCCTAGACAGGGCTGTTTCTCCATACTTATCCCTGCAATCCACGCTGGCACTCCTTTCCAGAAGGAGTCTGACGATCTCTGTATAACGGTTAGAAGAGGCTTCAATTAGAGGGGTCCAACCGTTACTGGATCTTGCGTCCACGTTGGCTCCCTGGTCCAAGAGGTACTCAACAACCTGGACTTGGTTTGCGCCAGCGGCCGCATGAAGAGCCGTTACGCCATATCGGTTCATGGCGTTGATTGGAGCGCCCTGACTCACAAGTTGTTTCACCAACTGTAACTGACCACTCTCAGCCGCATTCACCAAAGACTCATCGTGCCTAACACCCTCGGGCGTACCAGATTGGCTTGGAGGTTTCTGAGATGCTTCCGGTGGTTTCGTGGCAAGAGGCCGTGCTTCCATTACAACTTCAGCACGGTTTTCTCCGCTATTCTTAGGGGAATATTTGGACCGAAGAGCACAAATATACGCAATGGCAGGAACTAGTAGCTTGTAATCAGGTTCACATGCCTTCTTGAGTCCCAGGTACCCCCCGCCCAGGATACCAGCGTATTTAAGAAGCGTAGCAGCCAAACCCAGCCCCGGAATGAGAAAGAGGGTGAATAAATTCAACACACCCAAGAGAATTCCGGGCGTTGACATTAATAGGCCTATTGCCGCAGCCGAGGTTGCTGGGTCCCGAAACAGTTCCGGATCGCCGACGCCTTCGTCTAGCATCGCTTGCTGAATGTCCTTTTTCTGTTTAGGGGACAACTTTTTCCAAAGGTCCTCGAAGTACTGAGCTGAGATACGTGTCTCAAGTGTTTGCAGATCAACACTCTCTTCCAGCGGTATCCCCATCTTCTCGGCAACAGCTCTCACAATTGCACTATATCCACCGGCCTTGGGAATATTCCCCCCCATTTTTAAAATGGCCACGCTGATCTCAGAAGGGGATGGTTCCGCTGCACCAACTAACTGCGCCAACTTATCGAGATCGGAGTGTTCGGCCTTGGCAAGAAGTATCTTCAAATCACGCATGTGATCCTCTTTCATAGCCGGGGTAGAACCTTTCTTGGAGATGAACATAAAGTAAAGGATAATGCAGATCAGAATTAAGGCCGCCGTTAACATTTCTTCCCCTATGGTCCTGAGATGATATCTAACGTGGTCCGAACAAAACGCTTTCAACCAAAATCTGGGCGATTCTTGTGTTTCCAGTGCTAGTCGCGATGGAAAGAGCGGTCCTTTCTCGACAGTCCGCTAGGCTGACATCTGCCCCTCTGCGAAGCAACAGCCGAACGATGCTTTCTTGACCAGTGGTAACGGCATGCATAAGAGCCGTATAGCGGGAATTATCCTCGGCATCTATTTCCGCCCCCTGGTCAAGCAGGAAGGTTGCGACTTCCACTCTCCCGTTTCCACTGGCCGACATGAGGGGCGTATGACCTTGGATGTCCTGACAGTTCACATCTGAGCCTTGTTTAAACCTTCTTTCTACCTCATCCAAACACCCATCCCCACTAGCATTGACCAGCCCCCACTCGTCCCGAATTTCATAACACTTGGCCGTTTGCTTCTGGACAAGCAGTTCCTCTCCCATTTTAGTCAGTGTCTTCTCGATCCACTGTTTGACATCCTCAACATTTATGGGGTGTGGAGAAATTTGCGGATTGGGGTCGAATGCTGAAGCTATGAAATTCTCTGAAGCCACACCCGCTGTCTCACGCTGATGTGAAATCAACTCCTCCAGTTTGGAGGGAATTAAATCAATCTTGTTAAGCACCACCAGCAAAGGTCGTCCGATAGCTTTAAAGAATTCCAGGTCAGCTTTCGATTTTTCGGTAATGCCTCCGTTGGCATTGACCAAATAAACGAAGATGTCGACATTGTCCGCAAAATCTTTTGCTTTTTTAACAAGATCTTCGTTTACGTCCTCGAGGCCAGGGGTATCGGCTACGCATATCCCGTTGCGCATCTTTACGACGTGTATGTTTTTGGTACTTCCGGGGATCGGGTGAACGGTTCCGGAATCTACTCCAAAAATAGTCTTTCCTGCGGAAGTCTTTCCCGAGTTCACAGCCCCATACAAGGCTAGAATAAGCTTTTTCTGATATACACGCAGAACGCTCCTCGGACTTTTTGCACCCTTGGGACCAAGGAGGAGGTATATGGCTGCCCTAAATAGAGCACCTCTGAAAGTCGGCGAGGCAATCTCTGGGAACTGTGTGAAACCGGACATGAGTTCTCCGCCTCCGATGGCTCTTGGCTAACCCAAGAGGGAGTTTTTTGCGAAAGACCTCTTTTGCTGACCTATGGCCGCATCCATCGGGTCTAATTCCCCAGCATCGAGTATTGATTGTAGGCCCTGGTAAAAATATCGCCGATTTCTGCAACGTCCAGTTTCAAGCCGCTCTTGTAATAGGCTTTGGCGGCCTGGCCTACACCGTAGGTAAGGGCGCCGGCTATAGTAGCGGCGACGGTGGAAACTACAGCAGTCGTTATCCACCCTGCAATCGGAATCCATCCGGCGGCCTTCAGGCTGGTGATTATCCACCGAAAGATCTGTTTGCCAACTTGCCCCGTGAAAGTCTGGGTGATGAACGCCAATGCGTCTTTTTTCGTCACCTCGTGTCCATAAATGGATGCGATCTTGTAGATGAGTCCTATCTGGATTGCCGTTATCGGGACAATATCCGATCCTGGAATCGGAACCGCTCCTGTCGCAGCGGCGCTCGTGCTGGCGGTATGAATCCACGTATCACAAATCCTGTCTTTCTCCCTGGAGACTTTTGCGAATAGCAGATCCTTTCCTTTCTCTTCAAGAGTCTTCTGAATCCAGTCCCTGACTTTTTGAAGATTTATCGGCTTCTTGGCGATGAATGGGTTGGGATCAAAAGCAACATCCGCAAAACTGTTGGAATCCACACCCATACTTCTCTGCGTGTGCTGGATGAGTTCCTGAAGCTGCTCCGGAAATCGTGGGTCCATGATCGTGTCGATCTTGTTGAGCACCACGAGGACTTCTCTGTTAAGGGCAAATAGGGTCTGGTAGTCTTCTTTCTCCTGTTGCTTATATCCTCCCTGAGCGTTCAGGACATATATGAATATGTCGACCTGGTCGCAAGCTTCTTTTGCCTTTTGAGAGACCTCCTTATGGATGTCTCCGAAACCGGGAGCGTCCACCACAAACACATGATCATCGATCTGCATAACTTTGACAGCCTTGGTGGAACCCGGAATCGGATGAATATTGCCCAGATCGACGCTGAACAGTGCCTTTATGCCGCTCGTTTTCCCCGAAGACGCAGTTCCTAAAAAGCCTATAACCAGTTTCTTTGCAAGCTGCTCTCTGACCCTGTCAAACGCCTCAGTGAATTCTTCCTGATTCTCGCTGTCGACGAGCTTTCCCGACGTTGGAAGGTAGTCATCTACATTGAAATCCGCTGGTTTCTGCTTTCTTCATTTCCGATACCCCCTTAGCTCTTATCTCCTCACTTCCCAAGCCCTTAAGACATTGTTTGGCAACCTCCTGCAAGCTATCATAGCCTGGTGTACCGCTTACCGCCGCTTCCTACTCTGTCGCGCCAAGACTGTCGGAGCCCTTGCCCACACTGGCCCAGAGCTGAGATTCGTTCTGGTTGGGGGCTCACGCCATTGCCGAGCGTGTGTTACCTCAAGAATGTCAAACGTTGCCCCCGATTGGTCAGCCTGTCAGAAATTCGACTCATAAACTCTTCGGCGGGTTGGGCACATTGAAAGATGATAATACGACGAGATCACCCGAAAAGTCATCAAAATTGAAGCGGATCTCGCAAGTTGCTGTCAAGACTTTCTTAACCGATGTGCGCCTATCGCCTCTCATCCGGATTTTCTCTGGTCCCTTCCTGACTAAAGGCTGCCTTCGCCAATCGGTAAACCGCATACCCACCGACCGCATAGCCTGCCGCACTAACGGGTGTCTCCAGTCGTGGCCAAGCTTTGGTGAAAGCCCTGACGGTCAGGCATCCAAGAATAGTTCCCAGCACTGTCTCGGTTGTTGCGTCAGGAATGTGGAGATTCCTTATGAACCGGCTGGCCGCTTCGGCTCCTTCGGTTAGCATTTCAGCGACACTACCTTGCCTGGTGATTTCGGGACCTCCCGCTTGGTCCTTGTATTTCTGCCTGTCTCTCTCTTCCTCAGTCATGACTTGTCTCCTTTCAAAATCACATCGAATTGTGTTGCGGTTGCGGAGAGAACATCTGACGCACTCGTGCCTTGGTATCCCGCTTCTGCGTGTTGAAATTCTCTCCGTCCATGCGCCTGCTTTCGGCAAATCGCTGGGAAAATGTGGGTACCCTGTTGTCTGCGAAACATCAGGCTTATCCACGGGCCATCCGAGAAAGCCTGCATTTATGCCGAGCGGCCTATTGCGTTTCTCGGAGCGCCTTTTCCCGTGATAACTCATCTCGGACGGCAGCAATACCCTCCTTCCGCCGTACACCTGCTCACTTCCATGGTTGCGTGGTGTCCCCCTGGAAGACAGCAGTAGCAAACACTCTCCATTCTGGCGATCTGTTGGCAGTCCTTGCATGGGACCACAGTCGGCTGCTGGGCCTTGTCCCCCGGAAGGGTAGACTGAGCAGAGGCGATTCCCAGTAGCGACAAGAGAACCAACACTACCAACAATATGACCAACTTTTTCATTTCCGACTCCTTTCCTTAATGAAATGTGGTGGAGAAAGGCCGAATGCTTTTTCCACCGGTTACCGTCCTCACTAACAGATACGCCATGTGGACCTCGGATCTTTCATGCGAAGTGAAAATTTCTGATGTTTCCGGTCAGCACCTGTAAAACTGGCTCCAGAGGCAATCGGTACCGTGGCACTGTCGATTTCTTGGACCTATTCGACTTCTCGGAGCCCCCATAGTCCTTCGGTTTTGCCTGTCCAGGTTGAAGATTCACTTCGTCCCAACGATCGGTAAAGCTATCTTGGGTCGTCTTTTGAGCCGCTGTCGAAAAGAAAAGCATAAACGCCCCGCCGGTGGCTCTGTCTTTTCGGGCTCCGTGGGCCGACACTGCATAATCATTCTGTTTGCGGTGAAACACCACCTTGTCTTTCAGCATTGCCCTCATGCTGGCCATGCAGGCGGCGAATCCCATGGCTCTAAGGGTTCCCACGCCCCTCAATGCGCCCACAGCACCGCTCATCACCGCCGAAGCTGCCGCAAAGTTGCTGTCCTGCGCCATATGGAAGGCATCCTTCTGGGCCTTGCTGGCTTGAACCACCGCCAATTGGCTTGTTACGTCCGACTGGAGCTGCGTATCCTCTTCGCCAGACTCAACCCATTGCATCAACGGACAAAACTGAGTTGTTTGAAATTGACCGTTGGCGGTATCCAAATTGCATTTTCCCGGAAGCGGTTTTCTTTTCCGCCACCAACACCTGGAAGATTCATGACCATTTCTGCGTATTCTTTGTACAGGACTTAGATCCAAACTGGACAAGACAGTCTGTTTCGATGTAGGGTGTCAAGGTAGATCAATTCGCAGTATTCTGGGATTTAAGACATGGCGCCCGCAGCACCCGGCATCAAACTGACTCTCAAGGAACTGGCGGCTGTCCCTCCCTGCGAAGAGGCGATTGCTCTGGTCGAGGAAGTCCTTTCCGGGAATAAAGACGCTCAGGCTAGGTTCTATGAGGTGTTTCGCCCTGTGGTGCAAGAATGCGTGAGAAAGTGGAATGCTCGTTTTTTCAGACCATTTGGACTCGGTCCGCTCGACAAAGAGGATGATAGTCAGCATGTGCTTATGCGGCTCATCTACGGCGACCGCTTTGCAGGGGGATACAGCCAATGTGAATCTCCGCTCAAGAGTTGGCTGGATTACGAAGGGGCAAGAAAAAGGTCGCTTTACAAATTCGTTCAATGGAGTGTCCATCTGTACCTTCGAGATTTGCGAAGAGGTAAGATCCCCAATGTTTCCCCTGAGAATTCCCGTGATCCCGGTAATCCAGGCGATGATTTCGCAAAGAGTTTTGACGGGATAGACCCTTTGACGATTGAGGAACGGTCACAACTTCGGCGCTGCTCCAGCATGTGTTGGCAGAAGCTACATCCGGCCCATCAGCAGATGTTGGAACTGGTTGGAGTCATGGGTTATGCGCAGTCTGAGGCAGCGCAAAGATTGGGGATTTCCGAGGCCACCGCAAGTCGGTGGCTTCGGGAAGCGACAAAACGATTCCGGACGTGTCTTGAAGAGAATTGCCCGGAGGAGTTGCTTCCCTTCACTGTTACTGCGGGCTAATACCCCCACGAGTTAACGGTAAGGCGTTTGGGAAAGAGTCTTTTCTCGATTAGCTTTGAAAGTTCACAGGGCAGGATCATGGACGAGGATATCAAACACATCGGGATGGTTCTCAGAGAGAGCGTGCATCTGAGCAATGAGCAGATTGAACGCTACCTCGAAGGCTCTCTTGATTTGGAATCCCGTAAACCCATAGAGGACCATCTGAGAGATTGTTGCTACTGCTCCGCCGAGTTTGAATTGATGCGTGAAACGTTTCAGGAAGGGGAAAAACAAGGCATACTGGAAGATTTTCAATCGGTTGCGAAAAAGGTGCTCCGTCTCCTGCCGACGAAACGGCTTGCATATACAACGTTCTGGCTAGGATACGACAGCTTCTCCCTGGTTCCAGCGAAAGATCACGCTGGTCTTCTTGAGGTGCAGGGTCTCTCAACTTCCGACATCTTGATGGCCAGGCGTGAGGATCGTGAAGATCCCGGAAGCAAACCCGTAGCCATTGAGGCTGATAAAATGCCGCCAGTTGTTGCCTCATTGTCTGATTTTGAGCCGGTGGGCGATTTCGGAGACCTGGAAAGGGTCGGTCTCCCGAAACCAGACGAGGGTGCATCGCTGGGATCAAGAGCGTTTGCTCCTGTCTTGGCTGGCGGGTTGTTTGCCGGTGCTGGCATTGCGCTACCAGGGAAAGTCCTTCCACTCCCACGCAACCTCAAGAAGAAGCGAAAACCCAAGGTAGAACCAATTTTGACCTATAGTGCGCCGAACTGTTTTCTGGAAATACTTAGGGATAAGGACTCTGATTCGATCTTCTTGGGAATCCCCGAAAAAGCATAGCATTCTGTTCCGATTCCAACGAAAAAGAAGAGTGCCGGTTCAACAGGTCATCAGGGAAGTCGACCTTTCTGCAGATTTGCAAAAAGATCCACTGACCCGTTGAACGAGTTGTGGCCGTCAAGAAGTCTACGCCGGCACAGTTTTTCGTATCAGAAATCGCAAGAAATTCATGAGGAAGGCACTGGCATTCCTGCATAATTCCTGATCCCGTGGCTCACCTTGCGATTTTCCTCCATGAAATAGATTATTTCTTATGGCGTACAGGACCAAGAACAGCTCTTTTCTGTCGCCCTTTTCTCCCAGGTCAATGATCCTCCACTCCTTCTCTTTGGCCGGAGGGTACTTCTTCCGCTGGTTCAAAACACTCATGATTGGGAGGACCAACACCTCACCGGCCGTCTCTGCTGCCTGCTCCACATATTCTTCAACGACAAGTTTGAAAGCCTTTCTCGTGAAGAGGAAATCGAGCTGTGCTCCATCAGGAGGAAACTCTCCTGGACGAATTCCGTATTTCTTTCGGAAGGTATCCAGATGCGATTTCGTGAATTGGGCATAGTAGTGGTTGAAAGCTATCCAATTACAGATAAACGATTGCAGGTGCTGACCATCGTTCTGATGGATCTCGGCTTGCATCAGCCACCATTCCATATTGGCCGGAGTGAAATCTTTGATTTCTAGTGCCATCAAATTCTCCCACATAAGCTCACGAATGGACCGCAATGCCGGCGAAGAGTCCTTTGGACAAGATTTCTCCTGGCTATTTGCTATGTGTACTCAATCTGGATCACCTCTCGAAGGGTTTCGGTCGGACACACGATGCGGGAACTCTGGATAGCAAGCTGAGACAACTTCCAGAATTTTGTCTACCAGTCGGCATGCGTCGGGAATCACGCTCGGCAATTCTCTTGCTACAGGACGTGGAATACGGTGCATCCGATGGAGAGGATTGCCGCAAGTCTCATATACTGAGTCACGAACGGCCCCCCAATGCCCGTGTGAAAAGGTCGATGTCCACGAATAATAGCAGTCGTATTCGGATTTGACCCCTGCTTCCTGGCTGATCTTCCTGAGATTGGCGTTGGCCCAATGTCCCAGCTCAATATCTAGGAATTCCTCCCAAATGTCTTCGCCCATTAGATTCTCCAGGGTAACCATATCCACATAACAGGGCCTCTTTTCAAGTTCGTTCAGTTTAAGGTAAGTGAGCTTAGCTTGGCCTGCCCCAAAAACCCGGTAAGACATCCAGAGATCACATTCATCCTTGAATTTAAGATAGCTGAGAGTGATGAAACATTCCAGTATCGTGCGGAGAGCCATTCGCCCTATAATAGAGCAACCGGCGTCATTTTCGAGAAGCTCCCGAAGTATGTTGACAGAGTAGTAAGCAGTTCCAAAAACCGTGTCATGTCGAGGATCGACACCGCTTGTCGTCGTTGTGTAGTGCTCATGATCGACGAGAAGCCCATGTATTTGGTTCAACTGGTATAAAGTCGTAATAGGTGGTGCGGCCACGTGAGGAGGCACCTTCTCAAGGGGATAGCATTTTGTATCCGACAAGCATTGCGACCAAAACTTGGATGGCCAGCCATCTTGCGTCGGATTTAGTGTCTCTATCACGCCCTCACTTGATCGTATAAAGGGCCGGACGTGTCTCATGTCCCCGTATTCCGGGTAATATGTCAGCTCTTTGACGAATTGCTGTGGCAACTGAAGCATCCCTGCATTTAGGAGAAAAAGCAAACGCACCCAACGACAATGGGTCGCTTGCTCTGATTGATGAAATAGCGTATGAGCTATAGCCACGCCCAGTGGATGCCAATCACTTTCGGATGGTTGCTGTTGAATAGCTTCCTGCCAATGCTGTCTAGCAGGAAGGTCTTGAAGTAGCAAGAGCGGTCGCAATACTTCGCCGCCCTGTTCCCTGGACCCCAGGAACTGTAATACCGGGCCAAGCACATCTGGCGGCAAATTGGCCAACCCCGAAAGAGTGACATCAAAGACCGGACATGTATCACGAGTAGGTAATACAAATGATGCTAAGTCTCTTATAATCCTAAAAGAACGATTGCGAGGCAAAATGGAAAAGATGAGTGCTGCCCAAAGCATCTCAGGAAGTCGATCATTCATCCACGAAGTCGGCTTCATATTTGGGATCCGGCGCAAAGGAGGAATGAGAGTCTTGCGCTCTCGCTCGTGATCGGCAAGCCCAGATCTTTTGATTCCTCCATGCTTCCCCTGATGCTTTTTCCCTTTCTTATGAGACATTGGCGCTCCAAGCAAAGCCCAAGAAGATTTTCAGGTGTAATAGGCTCTCCATGTGCTGCTCCCAGCGTTTTGCGAACTATTGAAGATCCTGCCAAGACCGAAGCACGCTCCTGCGACGAGGCATGTCGCTCTCTGGAATTTTCTCCAGAAACCGTCTTCAATCCTTTACTACATTCCTGATGTTGAGGAACGGCTTCGCTACGGAAAACTTTCGACAAAATCAGATCTCGTAATCGAGGACAAAATGCCGATCTCACTCGTTATCAAGAATTGCCATTACGCTTTTGGTGGCTCTGTGTGGAGCGACCAGAATGAAGAATCTTAACAGATCCTTGTGTTCCTGAAGCCAGGACATTTCTGTAGCAGCGACGGTGGCATCGTTGCACAAGGTGGACCAACTTTGCGGGGACTCAAAAAACCTGGAATGATTCACACCTCGGGGAGTCCTCCACACAAAAATGTCTTCAGCGTTCTCGGGTACGAACTCTTTCAAAAGAATGTGTGAAATTCCTCGCCAGCGTGCCTCTAGAGCTGCTCTAAGACCTCTCCTAGCAAACATGTGAACTAGGACCTGAAGTATGTGCGAGCCGCCCGAGAACTGTCGAGTGTCTATTTCCGTTGTCCCTGTTCTCATGAGGACTTCCAGCGAATCAGTCACGCTGTAATAGGGGCTTGGAATGCCTGAATTCTTGTTCGGCGAGCTGTAAACAGTTGTCAATTGGAGCAAAACCATCAAAACTGTCTGTGATGCGGAAATCTCTTTAGCTGCTTCAAGAAACTTTATTATACTGAACCAGTATGGAAACGCTGATTCTCCCCAATAGTGGAGTAGAGTGAAATTTGCTCTTATTAATTCCGACAGTTTCGTGCTAAGGCTGTAGTCCTGCTTCGTTGACATCAAGTATAGTTCGAGCGCCGACCATGTTCCCAAAACCAGTGTCAGTCTTGCCCTATAGATTTTGTCGCCGTCACCAACCCAGTCCCCTTCCAGGTAGTTTTCCCGTTCTTCCATCTCACTGACAAGCAGTTGCAGGTTCCTTTGTATTTCCGACATAATAAGGGTGAAAGACGGCTTCCATTCATTCGGTTCCAATGAGGCCCTCAGCACATACCGAACGATACATGCTGCCAGAGATGTCCAGGCTTCGAATAATGCAAAATAGTTCGCCTTAAGTTGATATGGTCGGAGCAGATAGGCGGTAATTATCACGCTGCTGGTAATTGCGCTGATTTTCTCTCGTTTCTGTTTTGGAACTGATCCAAAAATCGTGTGATTCACGAAGCTGAAGAATTTTTCCTTCATGAAGAAGTCCCTGCCATCACATAGAAACATCTCCAAGAATAAATGAAAATCCTCAAGTTCTCTTGGCATGAACTCCCCTTGAGCATCTATGAACGCCTTGAGCAGCACACGGCCGTTGATCACATTAAGATGAGGGTAGTTTCTGTTCTTACGAACGTTGTCATCATTCATCTGGTCAATTTGCACCCGCACTTCATCGCCTATCTCACCATTTGTGACGAGAAAAGATTTGTGAATTCTCACTTTGTCGACAGACGGATGGACTACTGGAAGCTCCATCAATTCTCTGACCTCTTCCCTGATGTTCCTCCATGCTGGAATGTTGATGTCGCCTATTTTGAGCTGATAGGCACAGCACTGGCCTTCTGAGTCAATAGTAATGATGTCTTTTCCCTGCTCAAGAGACCGGTGCGATGAGACGTGAAGGACTTTGTGTCCTTCTCTTATCAGTACGTGGCAGAATGCGAGCTGATAACTCCTCTCATTCGTGTTAGTCAACCAGTTTTCTATGGCTCTCTCTAGCATCCCATTCCTTCCTCTTCGCCTCCAAGGCCATATGGATCTTCTTGCTGGATTCCGAATCCTGTAACCATTCTCGCAACTTCGTCTGGAGCATCTTTGCTGTGTTGGGGTGCGCTATGTGGTTAGGGAGAATAGGATTGCCCTCCTCATCAAAGTCCATATGGATTTTGCCGAGCATATCCAAGTAATGGTCGAGCGAAAATTCCTTCCCTCCAACATCGACTACGTTCCCTGTTTTATGGGTGATCCGGTCAATGTCTTCAAAAAGAAATGTCTTTATCTGGCCCCGCATCTCTTCGGCAAGCGTGTCCAGGTGTTCCACGTAAGCGAATATCCCTCTCTGAATGACATCTTCCGCTTTGATCTCCTGGGAGCTGGCGACTTCCCTATAACTGCGATCTTTCGGCCCATTACCTTCAGGTCCCATAGACATCCTGTGGCCCTCAAAATGGTGCTCTCGTCTTATTTGCGAGAGGACAGGGTCGTTGTACACCATATCGTCCGTAAGCCGGTCAAGGGCCTCTCGGAGTCTCTCTTTTATTGCTGGAAAGTCGGGGAGCATCATCAGCCTCTTTGTTTCTGAGAACTCGTTGAGTTTGGGACTATCCTGAACTCAATACAAGATCTACACTGGATATACCCTCAGCACCTCATCCCCATAATGGTTGATCACCTTTACGGCAATCTTGCCCGTGTCCGGTCGTCTGAAAGGACGGCTCTTGGTTCGATAGAGCTGCTCCCAGGCGTCTTCGTTGATTTCTGCTTTGAGTGCTTTGGAAAGCTTTTCGTACGGTCGGTCTGCGCCGGTAAAGTAGGCGTGACGCACAAAGAAGCTCTCATCATTGTAATTCGTGTCGATAAACCAGCAGGCAATGTCGTCTGTGGAACTGGCCCGGATCTCGCCGGTGGTTGGATCGTAAATGTCCAGTCCCTTAAGTTCCACGGTGAGAAGACCGTCATTTCCGGTATCCACTTTCAGGTCAGGTTCTCCAAAGACCATGAAAAGGTTACCCGAGCCCGTCTTCTTGAGTAGTTCGTCTCCCATTGATAGGTCGGCGTTCATGCGGGTTGGGAGAATGGTCAGTTTGCCGTAGCGCTTCACCTCTTCCGAGACGTGCGGATCGAAAGCGAAGCCGCATACGATGAGCAGGTCAAAGCCAATGCCTTGCACCGCTTCTTTGGCGGCTTCCTTGATGAGATCCGGCCCGACCGTTCCGTGTTCGGGGCCGATGCACACAGCGGCACGCCTGGTTTTCTCGTGTTCCGTGTATTCCCCTTCTGCATGGAGCCATTTGCCGGCATATGGTTCCAATCGGTCAAACTTTAGCCGCTCTTTTTTGACTGTATTCTGCAGCCCCGCCTTTTTGAGATTCTCAATGATCATGGTCTCAAATTGACCAGATGATTCGGCCTTGGCTTCGGTCTCCGACAATGGAAGATCTTCGTCCGTAGACAACGCCCGGTGGGGTGAAAGACTTTCCACTGTAAATGGGCCAGTCACTCGCACCTTTTTGTTGTCTTCGTAGGGCTGATCGTAAAGGATCTCGTAATCGGCCGCTTTTGTGATGGTCTCGTCAATCTCATTCTGTTTGGCCCTCCGCATGTCCCACCACGAAGCTAACAGAGAGATCGTTTTTTCCGGCCATTTCTTATCCGCCTCCTGCGGCACTTCCCATTCCTGCCAAGTCTGTTTGGTTGCAGCATTCAGGTCCGCTAATATCGGTCCAAGCTTGTATTCCCAGGCCCCACGAATCGTGTCGATTTTTTCATTGTTGGCGATTGATTTAAGGGTAATGTGAGGGACCCTCTTGTGAACGAACCCTTTCTTCACGTCTCCCGCTACCTTTTGTGGCGGTTCCTTTGGAACTGTATCCGTGATCTCGGCCTCTTTCATTGTACCATCGGCAGAGTCGGCAAGGAGATAGTATGAATACCTGGCCGCCATCAAACGTGTCCGAGCCAGGGCCAAAGCCACCCGGCTCGTATCAATGGTGATCCAGCGCCGACCCCATTGCTCGGCAATATAAGCGGTAGTTCCGCTGCCGCATGTCGCATCAAGTACCGAGATCGCCTGGGTCGGTAGTCATAAGCATGCATCGTTGAACGACTTTTATAGCTGTTTGGACGACGTACACCTTGGGATCACCAAAACCTGCAATAGTAGTGTCAGTCCACACATTACTTAAGGGGCTAACGAGAAAATCATCGAAAAACCGGACATATCTCAGTGTGTTTCCAATTGGTTGCAGACGATTTGCGTTAGCCAGTTTTGTGAGGCCAATTTCATTAGTCTTGAATGTTCCTTTGCCCGGTGTGTAAACTTTGTCATTAAATGTGAACTTGTGAACGTCGCCTTCCTGAGCCGGTCTAGAGCTGGTAAGATTGTCAAGGGTATATTGCCTTACGCTATTTCCTGAGATCGAATCAGGTGAACCTTTGAACCGCATTCCCTGGCCGTCCTGTGTACCACTCATAACTTCCCTTCGCAACAGCTTTGATTTCCTTTTCAAGATACAGAGGTCGGAACTTAAGGCACTCTTTGGATTTTGCGTACCAGAGAATGAAGTCATTTACCTTATTAAGTAGATTTCCGCTGGCAGTGGTGGTGGTGACATAGGAGATTTGACTGCAAAAATTCTCACTCCCGAACACCTCATCCATCAGGCACCGCACCAAATGTACATTTTCGTCCCCAATCTGTACAAACACGCTGCCCGTCTCTGTGAGAAGTTCTCGGGCTACCAAGAGCCGGTCTCGCAGGTAGGCTAAATACGAGTGAATCCCGAGCTTCCAGGTGTCACGGAAAGCCCTTACCTGCTCTGGTTGGCGAGTAACGTCTTCCACTTTGCCGTCTTTGACATCACGCCTTCTGGTGCTTACCTGCCAATTCGATCCGAACTTGATCCCATACGGAGGATCAACGTAGATCATCTGGACTTTACCCTTTAGGCCCTCCTTTTCTGCCAAGGAGGTCATGACCAGCAGCGAGTCTCCCAGGATCATCCGGTTGGACCAGTTTTGTTCGTGCTGGTAGAAGTCGATCAACTGCTCGAATTCGATGCCGTTGAAGTCCGAAAAGAGGTTGAATTGTTCCTGTGGCTCGTCTTTTTTGGCCCGAGCCTTAAAATCATCTATGATGGCGTGCGGGTGAATCTTTTCTTGTATGTAGATGGGAACAACGGGAACAGCCAGATCATTGTTATCTTGCTCGTCTTTACCTTTCCACACGAGCTGCGGGTCGAGGGCAGGATCTCTCGGATAGAGCATGGTTTTCGGGTGCTTCTCGTCGTCAGCAACAAAATCTCGCAGTTCTTCGGTCGGAATGTTCTTGCGTTTGTCGTTATGTTTCAGGCTATCGAGAGACTTTCCAGTCCCATTTTGCTTCTTGGCCATTTGAAGCTATGCCTCCTGCACGAAGAGCTTGCTGTTAAGAGCCGAATGGATTGCATTTTTCGCATTCCAGGGATCTGTGATTTCCAGGAAAGCCCAACGCCCGAATCTTTCAAAATTATTGACGGCAGGGACCCAAAGATGTCGGGCTGTAGAGACCTTTGCTTCTTTGTCTTTCTTCTTCTCGCCCGTCACTTCAATTATCAGATTGAGCAAGTCTTCATGACCGTCGTTGAACCGCACAATGAAGTCGGGGTAGTAATTCCTTTCCTCGGCTTTGATAGTGTAAGGAATAGTGAAGCCTACGTTGTGGTTCTTGACGTAGCAAAAGACCTCCTCCATATCTTCTAGCGTCTGGGCCATTTTCTGCTCCCAGGAACCGGTATCTGCCACTACATGGGAGATATGACACTTGTCGGGATTTGTGGTGTACGTTTCACGGAGAGTGTCAAAATCCACGTATCGAGTCGAGCCAAGAGTATCATACGGTTTCAAAATAGGCTTCAACCGCTTCTCGCCATCGGAGGAGGACACGACCGACCGGTAGATCTTATCCGCAGCGGTATGAGCGAATTCAATGAGAAGCAGGAGCTGGAGAAAAGTATTATCTTTGCATACAACGCACTGCTCCATCCATTCACGGCTTATGCGGAACAGTTGAGGGAATAGCCATTGCTTCAGGTTGTCGTCATCGTCTCGGAAATACTTTTCCAGGGTCCGTCTTGCCAGGTGAAAAGCCACCTCTTGTTCTCGATGGTTCTTCACATCTTGAAGATCATGGAAATCCGAGTCACCAATGATGGATCGCATGTTCGTTATTGTAGGAATATCATGCGTTGAAAGCACATGCTTCGCATCGTCATCGAATTTGGCCGTGAGCTTTTCTTGCGGAAACTCATGCCGGTATCCTTGGAGACGAGGGAATGTAATCTCACATCGTTCCCTTCGCTCTTCGATCGCACGGACTCTTGTTGGCCTGCGACCTGGTTGAGGAGTGGCGGCAGAGCCGGAACAGGGGATAAACGAGAATGGTACGCCGTAGACCTCAGCATATTCAGGCTCAAATTTTTCGTCTGCCTTGAGCGAAGGATAGCTCATTCTCCGCAAGCCCCGCCCCACCACTTGCTCACAGAGGAGTTGCGTGCCGAATGCTCGAACCCCAAGGATGTGGGTCACCGTATTAGCGTCCCACCCTTCAGTGAGCATGGAGACTGAAACGACACACTTGACGTGCTCTCCGAGCTTGCCCGCCTTGCCAACGGTGTTCATGACCTCTCGGAGCAAATCCTCATCAGTGAGCTTCTCAGGGTCACGGTCAGGGAACCGGGCCCGATATTCGGCCTTGAACTCTTCGATCTCACGGCCAGCAATATTTTTGAAGTCTTGACTCATCGCTTCGCCGGATTCGAGTTGCTCGCTATCCACAAGGATTGTATTGGGGCGAAAAGTCCAGCGACCATCCTCTACATTGCTGAAAATGCCGAGTTTGCCGGGGACGATTGCCAGAACCTCATTCACGAGTTCAGGTTCTCCCGTCTTCTTGTTGAGTACAGGCTTTCCGGCTTTGTCGAGCTTGGGAATCTGTCTGGTCTTCTCCCATCCGGCAACGTAATCGAATACCAGCTTTGAAACGTTGGTGTTATTGCAGACCACAATAAACACGGGAGGAGTCAGCCCTCGTTCACGAGCTTCGGAGTCCGATTCCCACTGCTGATAATACTTCTCGTAGTTGCCGTAAAGACTCTGAATCGCTCCTTCAAGTTCTGCAGGGAGCTTTGGTTCACCGGAGATTGCTGCGGTCTTGCGACCTTTCTTGGGAAGGTCGTCTCGGATTCTTACCCACAGGTTACGGTAAGTCGGCTCCTCGCCGGCAACCGAGTCGTCAGCCACGGGGACACGAGGGACTTTGACGATGCCGGACTCAATTGCATCGATAAGAGAAAAGTCAGACACTACCCAACCGAAGAGCGTCCCTTCGGAATACCCTGAACCTCTAAGGAAAAAAGGCGTGGCGGAAAGATCATACACGGCCCGTGTCCCTATCTTGGCCTTGACCGCCTCCAGGCCAGAGATCCAAATACGGGCCTCTTCATTTCTCTTTTCCGCTTCCTTCCTTTCCTCGCCCTTCAGAAGGTCTTCCACTCCATCCGGTTTTCTTCGGTAACAGTGGTGAGCTTCATCGTTGATCACGACTATGTTTCGCTTGTTTCCAAGCTCTCTGCACACTCGGCGAACCATCTGGTCAGACGTTTCTTTGAAACCGTTGTCCCCACCTCGATTCAAGATTGCCTTTGCCAACTTACTGGCATCTCCAAGTTCCCGTTGCCTGAAGGCATGATAATTGGTGATAAGGATCTTTGCTTTACCGAGTTGCTCCATGAGATGTGAGGGCAGAATGTCCCGTTTCTGGTAATAATTCTCGGGATCGTTGGGCAGAAGCACTCGAAGTCGATCTTTGATGGTAATACCCGGTGTCACCACAAGGAAAGTGTCAGAGAATCGAGCATCCTGAGGATTGGCCAACTTGTTGAGAGTGTGCCATGAAATTAGCATGGCCATAACGACGGTTTTCCCGGTCCCTGTGGCCATCTTGAATGCTGACCGAGTGAGAAGCGGGTTGGACTTTTCATTTTCTTGTTGGATCTTGCTCTCAATCCAGCCTGCGCCGTCTTTTGCGGCAACTTCGGTGAGATAAATGGCAGTCCCTAGGGCTTCGCTTTGACAAAAGAACAGCTTCTTTTCCCGCTCGGGATCAGTCCAATATTCCAGAAGCTGGGCTGTGGTCCGGGTCACATGGGGATACCCCATCTGACGCCACCGGCTTATGCGATCCCGCACCTGATTGACGAATTCATTCTCTTTGATCCGGTCCTCGGTCCATTCAGTGTCGTTGGACACTCCCTTGCCCTTTTTCTTGGCTTTGGGGATAGGAACAAAATAGGAACTGGGCCGACGACCATCGACGATCTCGTCAGTGATTCCTTCCTCGGAGAAACGAAAGTGACAGCATGGTTCCTGGTAAGGCGAATTGATTACGGGATTGTCGATGATGACCTGTTTCACGCTTTGATCCTTTCCGTAATCGGTGCGGTCAAGATAGAATTACACCAACACTGCTCATAAGGCCACAAAAATCCTCTGGGGACCTGCAAACGTTCCGGAGCGAACATAACGATGGGACTTACGGCGGAAGTAGATTAGTCCTGACATCCGCAGGCTTGGTATATCTCGTCCATGGTCGGGGGCTGAATCCCGTGTCGGATCTTTGAAACACCTAACAATCGGACTGTAGTGCCCCCACGTATTTATGCGGTATTTTGTGGCGCAGGTGGGGCGAGGTTGATTGGGGCGAAAACAATTCCAAATGTAACCCGTTAACTCTTGGCCATGAATGTATCGAACCACTCGGCGTGTCCGCTCAGCTCGATCCGGAGCAAATAGAATTGCTCGTATTTGCATCCTCCTTGGACACGGCAACGTGGGAAAATGATCAGAGGCCGTCCGGTGATCGAAATGGATGAGTTGCTGGAGCCTGGGCGCTAAACCTGTAATCTCTTCCTCCTCAAAGGCTCCCATCCAGCGAATCAAAGTCGCAAGCGCATCGACGTTTTCTGTTTTCTTCGCAAACTGGCATTGAAGCTTAGATTGTTTTCTCCGCCTTTCACTTCGCAGACCACAAAGTCGATGGCTTCGTTAGACACCTGAAAATACGCTGAAGGCCCGATAGCTCTTTCCGGTTCACTGTTGTGTGGAAACCGTACACCCAAAAGGTCCAGTTCGGCCTTCTGCCCCTGCGGCCCTGGCAAATGGATCACAAATCTCGGTGCCAAGAAATATCCATTGAGCCTGAGATACAGGGCCGAAATATCCTCCTGAACAGTGTTTTTATCCATTGTCCACCAAGCCTCCATCTTCCCTGTAGAAACCGGTCTTACTGTTGACCGCTTATCTTTTTGCAACTTTGCATAAAGATGCATTCATTCTCAAACAAACTTCGTCACCGCCGCATTGAGACAGAAGATATCCTCCTCCCAGAGCTTTTCTCCTGCATATTTCTTTTCCACCATAGAGCGGGCAATTCGGAAAAGGTCGTCCACACGATCCGGCTTGAACGTCAGCAGTTTCGTTGAAATGTTCTTTGTCCCCCAGGCAATCAGGGCAGTTTCTGCGGCGCCTTCCGCAAGGTCGCCATCCCAAGTCAAGAATATCGGCACGAGTTCGAAGAATGTCTCATCCCGATCCTTAGTCCTTCGTTTCCTTGTCACCATGAAGTTGAAGTGCAGCCCTTCCATTCCTGAAAAACGATAATCCCTGATCAAGCGTGTAGTTGCGAAGCCTCCAATTTCCGGCCGTCCACAATACCTTATCGCAGCATCGGTGAAAGGATGCCCAAGGGCCATGAAATCCAAATGGCGCTCTCGGATAGCGAGGTCGCGGTCAAAGGTCACTCCTGTGTATTTGTTCTGAACTCCCGGCTCTTTACTCAATGCCGTCGGAGTAAGAAAGCCATAAACCTTGCCCTCAGTCGTCATCTTCTTGCCGCTGTGCCGCACGAATTCGATGGCGAATTCCTCCACATTTTTCAAATCCAGATGGCTGGCAATGAATTTCCTGAATCGATCAGGGTTGAAGAGGCTTACGGTCTTGCTCAGCAAATCGTATCCGAGCTTGTAGGCTTCTTCCGCCTTTTTCACGGCCTCGTCTATCATGCTCTGTGAGGGTTTGATGTCTTTCTTGACAAGTCCCTCACGGTAGATCTTCTCGTAATCGAGGAACTCCTCAAAGGTTCCCAAGAGAGCCTGTTCAATTTCTGCGGGAGGCTCCCCTGTGATCTTGGATAGAGTTTCCGACGCTGTTTTTGCCTTTATCTCAAGGTAGGAACGTATTTTGGTATCTATAGTGTCCTTATAGAAGAAATTGAACACGTGAACCACATCCTTCTGACCAAACCGGTACAAGCGGCCATACCTTTGGGCCAGTCCAAAAGGGTTCCAAGGCAGGTCGTAGTTAATCATCACATGGCAAAATTGGAGATTGATTCCTTCTCCCCCGGCCTCGGTGGACACCATGAAACGGACTTGTTCATTGTCCCTGAAGCGCTCCATGTTTCGCATCTTCTGTCCTAACCCTATGCCTCCCTTGATGATGGTCATGCATCCGTTTCCGTACCGCTTGGCCAACTGCTCCACCAGATAGTTCTGGGTCTGCCGATACTCCGTGAAGATCAATATCTTTTTGCCCGGTTCATCATTGCTCACGCTATCAATGGCAGTCCACAACTCGGCGGCTTTGCTGTCCTCAGATATGGGCATCTCCAGCAAGTGGCGAAGCATCTCCCGCTCATTATCGGCAAACGGAATAGTAACCTCTTCCGCTTTATGGGCTTCTATCTCTCCCGAATAGCGCTCATCGTCCCCCACCGGCGTGTCTTCCAAGTCTTTGGTCTGTCCGCCCAGTCTCTCATATCGGTACTGCGAGAGAGCGCTTAATCGCCGCCACACTGCTGGCGGCAATCTTCTGAAACGTAGTCATTACAAAACCGATGGCTTGACGCTTCTTATCAGAGGGATCTTGGTCGGCGTATCCGTACCCTTCACGGAGATAATTTTCAAGCGCTGCGTGGAACTCTTTTTCCCCATCGGCTAGTAGATGCACCTCCACAGGGGTGATAGTAATATTCTTGAAAAGAGGATTGCCGTCAGCGTCGGTAACTCGGGATTTGCGATTTTTCAGGATCAATTGGTCGTAAGGGACATCGTCTTTTTTTTTCGGGCCGCTATGGAAGACCACTTTTTTATCGAGAAGGCTCATGAGATGCCGGAATTTTGATTCATCACCCCGATGTGGAGTACCAGTAAGCAGTATGAGCGTTTCGCAGCGGTTTTGCAGTTCTTCGACCAACTTGAACGCCAGGGTCTTGTCTATCCGCTTCTTGATCCCGTCTTTGGCGCTCAACCTGTGCGCCTCATCGATCACGATTACGTCCCAGGGTTGGGACCCGAGCAACAGGGTCTTGTGCCCTGGGAGCTTGCCGTCCTTACGTGATTGATCCAACCGGAGAGTCTCCAATGAAGCAATCAAACGGTTATTGCTGTCAAAAGCGTGACGGCCTTGAACCTCGACCCCGTAAACCAAGAAGTCCGTGTGGAATTTTTCGGCCATCTCTTCCTGCCACTGAATGGTAAGACCGGCGGGTGCGACAATCAGGACCCTGTTGGCTAGACCCCTTTGGCCAAGGGCATAGATTATCAGTCCAGCCTCTATGGTCTTGCCAAGGCCCACTTCATCGGCAATGAGAAAACGCCGTTTGGGACTGCTGCAAACGGCATGGGCAATGGTGATCTGGTGCGGCATGAGGTCGGTTCGGGAGTTGTACAACTGGCCATCACGATTGGATACGACCAGATGAGCCGCCCGCTGCTTCAGCTCAAATCGCCACGGCTCATCGAATTCTGCGGCGATTAGTCTCTCGACGGGGGATGATACGGGTTCCAGTTCCTGTCTGCGCAGCACCACCACCTTGGGCTCGTAGGGCGGCGTTGTGAATACCGAGGGCCTGAATTCGACCTTAACGCTCTCTTCGTCTGATTTCTCAACAAAACCCAACCCCAAAGAGGCGTACCTAGGATCTCTGGCCGCTACCATCTGACCCGGCTTAAGTGTCGTCATCCAAAATCTCCCGAACTACAATTGTCCGTTCAAAGAAGGTTTTTCACACTCAGGTTTGTATGAACCGTTTCCTTTGTGCCCTTTAAGAAAGACCAATAATGACTTGCATGGACAGGACAGTCAAGGCTATAAAGAATGGGGACAGATGAAAAATGATCGCAGGGACTAAAGACCGCAAAGTCCAGAAGTCGCGGATTCGTTGGGCTGTTGGACCCTTCCGTGTCAGGAGACTTAACGATGGGCAAAGATAAGAGCAAGACGAGCGAAGATACTGACCAGGCTGAGCAGCCGGTCGAAGCAGTTAAAGCCATAGACGAAAAAGAGGTTGACTGGATGCGAGTCGGGGAAATAAGCGTCAAGGATGACGGCAAGTGCAACGTCCTGGTCGTATCCCAGCACGGATATCCCGGCGACGATGACAACACGGAAATTCTTGCGGCTTTGTTGGCGGAAAAGCTCGGGTGCTTTGCTGTGGTGAACAACCGCAAGTACAATCGTCAGGCTCCTCACGGTTCATATCCTCATACTGAAGATCTCAACGATCCAGAGCAGGCTCGGCTGTGTGAGGACTTTTGGACGCCATTGGTGGACCGTTTGAAGCATATCCTCCGCTTCTACCCCAAACCGCCGGTGGTATTGTTCATCCACGGAATGAGCGACGGCAATGCCGTCCGTTACCTAGGGGAGGGGCATAACGTAGCCCTGGGATTTGGTTATGCGGGCGATTTCGATGCCAAGGCCGCAACAGTGTCAAAGGGGCTGGCCGAAAACATGCAAGGAATTGTTGCGGAACATCTTGGTCCCACGAAAGATGGCGTGGGGCGCTATTCCGCAGCAGGTCGGGTACCCGCTGTTCTTGCCCGAGAGGTGCCGGGGCATACAGTGCAAGCGGTCCAACTTGAGATTCGGTTCACCGGGTTTCGTGATACCCGCAAGAATCTGGAGAATGCTGCTCAGAAAATAGCGAAGGTGATCCGGGATGAGAAAATGAGAGAATACGTTGCAGTTGAGCAGCGTGAAGAGGCACTGCCTGTGGATGTGCTTGAACCCGGCCGCCAGAGAGCTTCTGCGAAACCCTTTCCCAAAGCCACCAAGGACCGCTCTGAAGAACCGCCGGTCCGTGAGCGAGGAAGCATTGATCAGATCACCATAGACCAGGAGTTTGAAAGACTTGTCCACGACCTTACCACTGCCGAATTCCAGCAGTTAGAGCGTAACGTCCTCCAGGACGGGTGCCTCGATCCTCTCGTGGTGTGGGAGCATGAAGGCCGGCAGATCTTGCTGGACGGACATCATCGGTTCAAGATCTGCAAAGAGCATGGCATTCAGTTTGACATTGTCAAAATGAGCTTCCCGGACCGGGGCTCGGCAGAACTGTGGGTCATCGAGAAGCAAATAGGCCGTCGCAACCTCACGCCTTTTGCGAGGATCGAACTTCTCCAGCCCTATGACAAAATGGTCAGGCTTGAAGCACGAGAAAAGCAGCAGCAAGCCCACCGAAAGAGGGACCAGCAGTCTGAAACCGAGGCTTTCGATCCAGTGCACTCGGATGAAGTCCTGGCCCGATTGGCTGGGGTTTCTCCCCGGACGTACAACAAGGCACGATACATTATCGAGCATGCTCCGGAGGAAGTGAAAGAGCAACTCCGAAAAGCTGAGATTTCAATCGACGCTGCTTACAAGAAGATCTACAAACCGAAAAAGGATAGGTCGAAGAAGAAGGAATCGCCCGCTCCGGGACGAGAGCCAACAGCGAAAGACCCGCAAGATGGACGAGCTGGACCAAAGCTTCCCCCTCCTAGCGACGTGATCGTCATCAACAAAGCATGGGCATCTTCGGGAATGGGAATCCAGCGACTCACTAAATTACCTATGGACAAGCTTGCGGGCAAAGATGCTATTCTGTGGTTTTGGACCCCTGTTAAACACGTCCCGAATATTTTTCCAGTCCTTAGCAATTGGGGCTTTGAATTCCGGACCATACTGGCCTGGGAAAATACGGAACGGGTCAATGACGAATGGCTTGACGACACTGCGGACTTCTTCGTCGTCGCCACGAAGGGAAACCCCGGAATCGATCCTCACTACAAGGCTGGAACACTTCTGAAGACTGGCATAAAGACTGGGACGGCAGAGCCTGTCGGCTTTTTCACCATAATAGAGCGCCGTTGCATGGGACAGGCTCGCTTAGAAATTTTTGCGGAAACCACTAGAGAAGGATGGCTGGTGTGGCCGCCAGTTGATGAGAATGGGGCAAGGGAAGAACAAGAGGAAAAGGATGCCACTGAAGAGAGAGACGCAGCAACGCCGCTCGCTCGTGAGACGATGTCAGGTCGCAAGTCCCGGAAAGCCCAGCCACAAGTCCCTGAATCCATTGAGTCAGAGGGAGAGTCTTTTTGAGGGAACGTTGTAAGTAGGGTCCATGCCGAGATATCTTTTTGCAAATTTGCAGAAAGATGTATAGGAGATAGACGTGTGTCCCGATCCAGGGAGAATGGAACGGATGTGGGTCGTTGTGAGTTCGTTCTGCATCATCGATCCTATCCTTGATGCTGTGGATAATCCGCACACTCAAGAGGTCAGGATGGGGACTGAAAAGGACCCCAAAATATCCAGAAAGCTATAGGGGGGGGTATTGGGCTCAATAGGGCTTCATTCGTCCCACAGTGGAACGTTCGGCGGGTCCGGCAGGCAGTAAATAAAGACCGCTGAAAGCGGTCATTTGATTGCATGTCACATTGCATGTCTATTCTTGGGTGCCTTCGGGTTTCTCCTCTTCTTCATTCTCCGGCAACAGTCCTTCATTCCTGAACTGCGTTCCGAGTGATGCTTCCGCTGCTTCCATTCGCTCCGCAGCTTCCCGCAACAGAGATTCGGTGCGCTGACCGCTTTCGTTGATTCTTCGGAGCAAGCCGGACATTCTCATCGCTCTGGCTTTCAGCATGTTTCGTGTTTCGTCAAGGAATTGTCCCACCACCCCTGAGTTTGGCGGTAACACCGTCACCGTGCTTGATGTAGGGAAAGAAACCAGATCGGTCACGTTACGGGTATCTTTTTGTTTGGCCATGGTTTACTCCTCTACCATTCCTTACATTGTTTTGCCCAGGCGCATTGTCCGCATTGCCAATCCTGCCTCGGGAAGAATACTTCCTGTTGTATGCCGTTCCATACACTGTAAAGGAGTTTGATGAAACGGTAGCGGTCATCCGGTGTGCGGCTGGTTTCGTATTTCACCAGTCCCGCTTCCTTGGTCTTGAGCAACACGTCCAGCCTAAGTTTGAGTTCATCAGGGTTAAAGCCCATGGATTCCGTAGCCAAGGCGTAAGCGGTCAATTGCAAGTTCGTATCCACGTTGCTTTGAGAAAGTTTCTTTGCGGCGGTCTTAAGATCAACCAATGTAATGTCCCCTTCCGGCGATTGTTCAATCAAATCTATATACCCCTGGAAGAGAGGCAGCCCGCCCAGAGGTATCTCAAAATATTCTTCAACTCCGACGACCTGAACATCAGGGTCTGCGGACTCATGGAGCACACTCAGCATGTTCTTGGCTTTCTCGGTCAACACGTTTTCATTGTCGCCGTTGAAGTATTTCACCTGTCCTGTCCGCCGCCATTCGTCACGGTAAACGTCCAGCATTTGGTCCGATCTGAGCTGGTCACCCTCAAGACGACTTTGATGAAAGGCGGCCACGGACTCATGGATTGCCGAGCCGAATGCCAGAGCTGCGGAATTAAACTCGGGCGGTAGCTTGTCTATGTATTTGAGCCTGTATTGGAGCGAACAGTTCAGGTACATGTTTATTTGGGAATACGACAAATGGTCGTGATTCATAGCAATGCTCCTTTCCAAGGGCAGAACGCACCAATCCCGTCCTGCCCGTATCTTGTTTTTGGTTGTGTTTTCGAAGTTGAATTATGCGGCGACTTCTTGCTGCATGTAGCCGATGAGTTTGCTGGCGGCATCTCTTGGCAGGTCTTCGAATCGGGAAACATCAAATGGCGCAAGCATCTTTGCTACGTCATCCTCATGATAGCTTGCTCTTTTACTCAAAGCGAATAGCGCTCGGCATTGTGCTTGGGTTGCCTTACCATTGCCGCAATGTTGCGGTTTTGTTTCCGGTTTGCTATTGCCATTGTCACCTTGGAACATCGGAACCGGATCTTTGTTTCCCGTTTGTTCCCGGTCAGGCTCTATGTTGGCTACATGAGAAACTTCTTCCGCTCCCGTGTATTCAACTCCGATTCCTCCAAATCTCAAGGCTCTGGCAACGGCTCTTGTCTCCGCCAATTCAACCAAGGAATCCGCAAGCCTTGCGTCCCGCTGCGCTGAAGCAGGTACCGGTTCCGGCAAACTTCCCTTTGCTGATCTCCACGTTTGCCTTGACGACCACAAAGTCCTCGTCCAGCCGAACAATCTCTGTTTGAATCTCTAGGCGGTCATTGCTCTCATGGGCGATCCGCAGACGACCACCGACCACAGGAAAAGTTTTGGTTTGCCATTCGTTTCCGACCTTGACCTTGCGGGTGACCAACTCGTGATCCATAAATCCGTTTGGGTTCATTTGACCCTCCTCTTGCGTTTAATCCATTCCACAATAAATATTTCAGCCACCTCTGCGGCTGCTTGCACGATGATGCGAACAACGTTTTGGCTCATGGGCATTCTCCTTTCTTTTTGATCTCTATCCTTCAATGACAACCCACTAACCCTTAAATATAGAAGCGGGCTTGAATACGGAGCGTTACGGTCAAGAATCGGCTATATAAAGCGGCGTGACCCTTGTCAATCGGAAGCAAAGTGATTAACTGAAGGTCTCAGGGATTGCCCTGATGATTCAGATTGAGGAGGATGAGGATGTTAGCCCGCCGTTTCTTTGTTTTGCTTGCCGCTGGATTGGTCTTTCTTGGCATTTCATATTCGTTTTGCCTTGGTGCGGGAGAGCCTGAAAGTGCCAAAAAGAAAACTACTCTCGGCAAGTATGTGACGGCAGTGGAAGCATATGACATGTGGCGTTCAAAGCCGGAACAGGTCACGATTATCGACGTTCGGACTCCAGAAGAGTACGTCTACATCGGACACCCAGCCATGGCTCGAAATATCCCGTTCAAGGTATGGAATGGGCAATGGAATGCTGAAAAAAAGGCATTCGACCTGAGTGAAAATCCGGACTTCGTAGCGCAGGTCAAAAAATACTACAAGCTGACCGATACATTGATAGTTATGTGCAGATCGGGAGACAGGGCTGCTGAAGCCGTGAATGCCTTAGCCAAGGCAGGATTCTCAAACGCCTACAACATGGTGGACAGTTTCGAAGGTGACCTCGTGACAGATGATCAGAGCTACTTCCAAGGCAAGCGGATGCGAAATGGTTGGAAAAACTTGGGTGCTCCGTGGACCTACGAGTTGGACGCAGATTTGGTCTACCGTCCTGAGGCGATTCACGGCAAATAATTCCATTGGCATCAACTCGATAAGTGAGATGATCAAGGGTGCCATCGGGCACCCTTTTTCTTTTCTTAGGGTGGTTTCTGCTTTCTTTCAAGCCCTCATGAAAATCCAAAAACCCTTAAAATATAGAAAAGAAGGGAGAAATATAGAGACCCTGCCCAGAGGCTCCTTTCCCGTCAGGCGTTTCCGATTGCGAACCCATGTCCTGTCTAACGAAAAAATAACGTACAGCTCATGCGGGACTCACAGGCGTCTGTTTTCTGTTTACACAATGGAGAACTGTGCCAATAAGGAGGTCTGTCGGATGAGAATTTCACTTAAGAGTTTGCTGTCTTTGGTTACGCTTTTCGTTGTTTTATCGTCCACGATGTGGTTATGCGCCGAGAGCGGCCATCCCGAAAAAATAATAGTCAACGGAAAAACCTATGCTTGGCCCACGTGTCCAGTCGTTGTCGTTTGCATCGACGGAGGACAGCCGGAATATGTCAATGCTGCGATGGAAAAAGGGTTGCTTCCTAACATGAAGAAATTCATGGCTGACGGATTTTCTGCGGTTGCTTACGGGGCTATGCCCAGCTTCACCAATCCGAACAATGTCTCAATTATTACCGGCGTGCCCCCTTCGGTGCACGGGATTTCAGGCAATTTCTTTCTCAATCCGGAGACCGGCAAAGAAGTCATGATGAATGACCCTGAATTTCTAAGAGTGGATAGCATACTAGCTGAATTTTCCAAACATGGAGCCAAGGTGGTGGCCATTACTGCGAAGGACAAACTTACCAGGCTGCTCAGGCACAAAATCAAGGACGGCATCATCTTCTCCTCCGAGAAAGCGGACAAATGCACCATGAAGGAGAACGGAATTGACAACTGCTTGGAATATGTAGGGAAACCCCTTCCGGATGTCTATTCAGGCGATCTCTCCCTTTTCGTGCTTGAGGCTGGTATAAAAATCCTTGAACGAGAAAAGCCCGATATAATGTATCTTTCATTGACCGATTACATACAGCACAAATACGCCCCTGGTACAAAAGAGGCGGATGAATTCTATCGTGCTCTTGACGACGCCTTTGGGCGTTTAGCCGCTAAAGGAGCACTTGTCGCTTTAACCGGCGATCACGGAATGAACGACAAGTCCAATCCTGACGGTTCACCAAAAGTGGTCTACCTGCAAGACGTGCTTGATAAACAGTTCGGAGAAGGCAAAACTAAGGTTATTCTGCCGATCACCGATCCCTATGTTGCGCACCACGGAGCTCTGGGGTCCTTTGCAACGGTTTTTTTCAGGGAACAGGTGCCCTCCGCAGCAGCCATAGATGCAGTCAGCAAATTGCCGGGAGTCGAACTGGCTGTGGACCGGGAAACGGCAGTTAAGAAATTCGATCTTCCCTCGGATCGCATCGGAGACATCGTGGTCGTAGGCGATAAGGGGACTGTGCTGGGGACCAAGAAAGAGAGTCACGATCTATCCAAATTAGGGGGAATGCGATTGCGCTCCCACGGTGGCCTGGCGGACAGACAGGTCTACTTCATACTAGCTCGAAAACTGAACAGCGACTATGAAGGCATTGCCAAATCAGGGCAATTGCGTAATTATGACATCTTTGATTTCGTTCTCAACGGAGTCCAATGAGGAACGGTAGGATGAACTCGGGTGCACCTTGGACCTACGAGTTGGACGCAGATTTGGTCTTCCGTCCTGAGGCGATTCACGGCAAATAATTTCTGTATAGTCGACCAGATAGTGAGATGATTAAGGGTGCCATCGGGCACCCTTTTTCTTTTCTTAGGGTGGTCTGTTTCTATGCCTCAAATGAAAATTCACTAACCCGTAAATATAAGAAAGAAGGGACAAAATATGCGCACTCCCCCAGAGTGTGCGCCCCTAAAGGATTACATGTTACCCGCAGTTGCGAAGTGACCCGTCAACACCGCTGGATTAGTTAATGAGGTAGGGGAGGAAGGAACGTTTGCCGGTGGGACATCGGCTATCGGTGTGCTGATCTTCGGTTTATCATTGGGAAAATGCTCGGGAAATGATGTATTCGCAAATGCAGCTCACGGTATGAAGTCTGCTCACAGGGCGCTTTTTCTCATCCCATCCTTGAATCTCCAAGCTGTCCGATTCTATTTCGAAAGGTATGGACCGGCCTCTCTTCTTTACCCTGCCGAAGGATGATATGCGCTCACGTGGCTGGAGTTTTGATCCTTCTCCATACTTCACTGGGTTCCAAGCGTTACGGGCAGAAGACGCCCGACTTCGGGGAACGTCTCTCCCCGTACATTGCCATTGGAAATAACCAACCTGGTAGCTCCTTGTAGGGAGGCGTATCACGCTTCCGGTTTCGACATACCAATCATTGGAGGTGATTTGCCATGATTTTAAACGGAGTTGGAGCCGTATCCGCAGAAACGGGCTTGTCCAAAAGCTCTCTGCGTCGATACGAGGCGTTGGGGCTTGTTTCCCCGGCAGAATTGATTTCGGGGACACGTGGGTGAGGGTCTATTCCCCGGAGCAGGTAGCCGTTCTCAAGAAGGTTAAGCGTTTGATAGACCAGGGATACAGATCAAGAGCAGCATTTGACAAGACAACAGCAGAATTGAATAAGGAGGGCTGACATCATGAATGATTACATTACGTTTGAGCAACTGAGCCAAGAGACAGGCATCTCGAAATACAGGCTCAGGTACTTCCAGAAACTTGGTTACTTTGAAGCTATAGACTGGGGATTCAGGAAACCGGCTTGTATTGGCTGCCAATATGACCGACGCTGGATTACAGTGTGGAAAGAGGCGATGGAGTATCAAAAGGCAGGGTTTGGCGAACTGGAGGCATTGGAACAGGCACACGGAGACGTATTCATGGAAAACTGAACAAGCGGACGGGCGATCCAAGGATTACCTGTTCACTCATCGAAATCCACCTTCAACGGAATTCGTAACGGAATCGCACTTTCCATTGTTATTTTCACGAGACCTTGGACAAAATCCAGTGTATCCATGAACCAGCCTCCGGATTGTGAAGACTGGACAGAGCCGTCTGCCTGGTTCGGTTCGGTCTCAAGCCAGATGGCGTCATGGATCATCAAGAGAATTCTTGCGCCGGTGACGAAGTGCCTATGTAAATTCCACTGAATCTTCAACATGGCTTGTTTGGCAATGTCGCTTTCCATCATCTGAGGCTGACATGCTTTCACCTGTCTCAGCATTTCCGAGTCCGGTTCCCCCCGGAACATTCTGATGCGGCCCGTGATAGGTGACACCACAGTTGTGTCGCCGGTGCTCACCATCTCCTGCCACAGGTTTTCATAGTATTTCGTGATTCCCGGATAAGCCGAGAAGAATTCGGCGATGAACTTTCTCGCAGTCCTACCGTCAATTTGGTCCGTGCGTCCTAACTCTCGCCAGCGCTCATTGACGTGCCTACCGAGAGCTGCGGCGCCCATGCCAAAGGAGAGACCAAAGTTTATGGGCTTGGCGTACTGACGACCTCCCAAACCGAGCTTGTGCGCCACCGCTTGATGAATGTCACCGCCTGATCGGAACAGGTTCACGAGAGCAGGATCATCGCTCAGATGAGCCAAACAACGCATCTGACATTGGGCGTAATCTGCCTTGATAAGGACTCGATCCTGATTAGCCTTGAGCAACGAGCGGTATTCTTTCGAAATATTTTGGACTGGCGGGACTTGTGCAACAAGGCGACCGTTGACGTGCCGGGTCTGCCTCCAAACGGGATGAATGCGCTCTTGAGTGCTGGCCTGTTCCAAGAAACGAATATCCCGAGCCAAATGCCGCCCACGCAATATCTTCCCGGCTAATGGGTGCCGAGTCGCCAGAACCTCCAAATCGGAATCTTTGATTCTCCGGCTGCGGTAAACCGGTGCATCTTTCCGGAAGCTGACGCCTTCGGCCTGTAGCAACTCTATCACACCCCCGTCGTCAGTAAGATCAACATCCCTGCCGTTGGTAATCTCTTGCGTGAGGCTTTGGTACTCAAGAGAGTCTCTGGACAGTTCCGCCTGCGCTTCTACGTGGTCTACAGCTACGCCGTCCAGATGCATCTTGACAAGCAGATCCGACAACGGCAGCTCAACGTGCTGGTACAGCCAGCGCAAACGATCCGTCATCCGTTCACGTAGCCCCCCCGCAAGCCGATACGTAAGCTCGGCGTCTTGCTCCACGCACCTGTACAAAAAGTCAGGGTAATCATCCTCGATCACTGCCGGGGCCATGTCGGGGTAGTAGTGTCCTTCCAGGTACTCATGAACCAAATGACTCAGACGATATCCGTGGTCATCATCACGGCCCGGGTCAAGAAGATACCCCATCAATCTAGTGTCGCACACGTGGTCAAACCGCAGATTCAGGTCGCGCAGCCGGTACACTTCCCGGATACGTTTCAACCCATGCACGGCTACATGAAAATAGTAACCGGAGTATAGACCAGCCCATTGATGCAAACCGGCAAGGCTCACGTGAATACGCCCGGCTCCTATCCGGTCGCTGTAGTATCCTATTATGATGTCACATTCTTGGTTCTTGTCTGGGTTTGGAGACTGGAGCAGTAAAGGAGGAGACAACCCTACCAGCGACCCTTGATCGAACAAAGTGATGAGATCAGCAAGATCCAAGTTCAGCCCTCCATGACCACCAATACAAATAGTATTATTATATAGTTACACATTGGGATACTTTTATATTCTTATTTCAATCTGTTGCCATCTCTTTCCTTTCTATGGTATTTCTCCTCTCTCTGTAGACCTTGGTCATCTATCATCTAGCTCCAGCGGTCATACCCTATACGGTAAGCAATGATAGGAAAAGGAACACCCATGGACAAACATACGAGCAGTGTCATGGGATCACACTATTATTCTAATATGTACGTTTTGAGATTTCCTACACCTTTGCTATGAAAATTCAAGTGAAACGGCCACTAAGACCCGAAAAACGGCTGGATTTTCCAGCACGGTTCGGGAGAATCTCTGATCGATTTTTGATCCACGAGGAGCCCCAGATCGACCAATTCCCGGAGATACCTCTTCAAGCTGGTCACGGGGATTCCCAATCCTTTGGACAGAGCGGTTGCCTTGAGGGCCGGAAGCCTACGGTTATGTTGGCGCTCTTCTTGCTGGCGCATGAGTAGGTGCAGGTAGACGACCACAGCGGCGGAGCCAATGGTCTCTAGGGTCTTTGTGGAGAGCAATTCCTTTCGAAAGAAGGCGCATTCGTCCGCCGTCTCAGCAGGCGGCTTGTCGGGGAAGTAGACGAGTGGAGAGCGCCTGCACCGGTTTGTGAAATTCCTCACCAGCTTGGCCGCATCGGATCGATACCGTTGCATCAAATCGTAGACCGCCTTTTTCGGAACTTCATAATAGGAATCGCCAAAGGGGTGGAGGGGAATGCCCAATCCAGTGGACACGATCCGAACGGCTTCAGCGATGGCGACGCCCTCGAATATCGAGACCAAGCCGTGGATGTCCACCCGGCTCTGACGTTTCCGGTTCGTCAGGTTCAGCGGGCAATCCCTTCTTCGGCACCGCTTGGAACGGCAGCTGAATCCGATTCCGATCCGCTGCTTCCCTCCATACGTATACCATCCCATTGAAAGGGCTTCACCGTACCACCAACGCTCCGTTGCCAAATTGTTGGTGAGAGGCGGGTGGAAATTCAAGACCTTGCAGTCGAAGAACGCTGCGGCTGACCGCACGCCGTATCTTGCAGCCAGGAAGTCTCTTGAGGGGGCGACCCATTGCGCATCCCTGATTATTCTCGGATCATGGTCCCGGTTCTCATCTGGCTCCGGGGTCATAGCTTCCCAAAGCTCCTTGTTCCATACGTCGGGGAGATCCGGAAGCTGCTGGGTCTCCCGTTCGAAAATGGCGAACTGATCTCCATAGGAGTGCCATGCGGCCAACATCCATTTCTTGCGGTCAACAGGGTCTTCAGGGATGTCCACAGGAGCCTCTCTTGTGTGGTCAGCAATTCGGACGCCGCAGGAATTCCGACACGAGACCGGGTCGTCAGCCTGCTTACACAGACGCATTATAACGCACCTGAGAACGAATCTGAGCGTGTTTCTTTAACGGTCAGCAGGGAAGGATACCCCAAATTTGAATATTGGGGTTTCAAGAGCCTTGTCCCCGTTTCCTGACCTGTTTTAACGTAGATATTCACCGAGAGTGAACTGGTGGAGATAAAAATTCCGACCATAATGGTGAAATCGTGGTGTCCTGAGCGCCGACTTCGACCGTAAATATTTTATCCGCACTTGGGCCAAACATGAGGCCGAAAAAAAGCGCATGCCGGAAGATAATTTTTTGAAGCAGTCCTGGTCTACTGTTTTCACACTTTTCCGATTCATAATGACCGGTTTCTGCCAAAAAGATCAGTTGGAGATGAAAATGTGTACGATATTAATTATAGAGGCAACGAAATCGTAAGAAAAAGATCACGAAAGTAAGTTTGGACGATTCTTGCTGCCTTCGATATACATTTCTGGCCTTTCTTCTTGTTTCATATTTTCTTATCTTACGACAGCATACCCTTAAATTTGACAGCGGTGGAAGCATTTGTATAACCCCAGGGAATAATTGTGGTGTACGCCTAATCTGTTGATACAGACCAATGCATTGTCATCCGAACGTGAACATATTTCCGATCCCTCCAATTGATACGAATACGGAGGAACGTATTGGGAAAGGTTCTCCTTAGGAGTCCAGTTAAACGGTATGGAGGAAAATCACGTTTAGTAAGCAAATTTGTGGACTGGATTCCGGAACATAAAACATATGTCGAAGTATTTTCAGGCTCTGCGGCATTATTGTTCGCAAAGAAACAAGCAGACCTCGACGTCATTAATGACTTAGATGACGGTATTTACGGCTTTTTTAAGGTGTTGCGCGATCCAATTAAGGCGAAGGAACTGTATCGGCGGTTGCGATTGACGCCCTACACCGAAGCCGATTTCTTGGAAGCCAGGGCAACCTGGCGGACATGCGAAGAAGATGTTGAGCGTGCTCGTCTGTGGTTGGTGGACAACCGCCTTGCTTATGCCGGGCTTCAACGGAGCGGCTTCGGGTTCTCAAAGAAAGATGGCAGGAACGGTAAGACCTCAGCCGTAGGCGGCTTCTTGTCCGCCATCGAGCGTATCCCAGAAGATGCTCAGCGGCTCAGACAGGTTCAGGTCATGCGTAGGGATTTCCGAGAGATTATACCGATGTTCGACAAACCGGAAACCTTCTTCTATCTCGATCCCCCGTACGTCCATGCAACCCGTAAGACGAAAACGGATTACGCACACGAGATGGCAGACACCGATCACGAAGACCTAGTTGAACTTCTTCTGGGCATACGAGGCAAGGCTATGCTTTCGGGATATGCCAACCCAATCTACGGCTCTTTGGAATGGGCAGGGTGGGTGAGAAAGGACATTCGTTGGAAAACCAGCATGACTAAGAAAGAGAAAAACAGGATTGAGAGTGTATGGAGAAAGGATTGGTGAATAGGCAGCTGCGGGAATTGCTTCTTCTTGTAATTCTTTGAGTCGGAAATTCATTTCTTCACTGACTGCATCGCGAAGCTTCGCCGCCTCCTTCAATGGCGGTGAGGCACAAGCCGGGTGTATACCCGGAGCCCCATGAACATATCCAGGATAGGAGATAACTTGGATGAAATGCTTCGCATGTGGCGAGGAATCACACCAAAGAAGGAGAAATGTTATGCAACACATTGAAGAAAATGCAACCAAAAGAGATCGTGAGGAAAATCCGTTTAGTGAAGTTGGAATATATGAAGTCACATGCGTCCATTGCGGACAAGTCGAAATTCTGGAGTCAACTGGCCACTTTGAGACCAAGGAACGGGAATATGTTGAAGACGGCATCTACCGCTAGCGGGACGCATTCCCCCCTGTGTATTACGGAGAGATACCGATGCTCTGCTGTGGCTGTGGTCGGGAATGGACGATCAATAACCTCAAAATGAAGGGGATTCGCATTGGTTAAGATGGAGGCCGCTCCAACGCCGAGCCCACCAGTTCCCTCGTGTGGGGACATGTTGACGCATCCGTAACTGTAGGCCCGGCAAATGTGCATCCGTAAAATTTAAGCCAACCCTTTGATCATCAGTGATCTGCCGGTCGCAGTTTCCTCCTCCATTACTGCGATAGGCACAAGGCCGGTGTAATCCGGCTCTCAAGCTGGGCATGACCCGGCAAAGAAATTGACAAATCGGAGGAAACGAAATGGATGAAAACCGGTCGGTGAATACCGACCAACAACCTGGGGCGGCTATGCCTCAGCTTCTGAATGCTGAAGATGTTGCTCAGATATTGGGAATTGCTAAGAAGACGGTTCATAAATTGGTGCGAGAAGGAAAACTTGGTTGCGTGCAGGTCACGGAAAAGGATCGTCGTTTTACCCCGCCACAGGTGCAGGCGTACATTGATGCCCAGACCGTAAGCGTTCGAATTGACAAAAAGCGTGCCAAGCCTGTAAGATCGACACCGCCGAATGGGGGGAAGAAATCGTTAGGGGTTTCGAGGACAAGTCTCCAAGAGGAGATGAGTCAATGGCAGTAGTGAAGAGGGGGAAGATGTATCACCTGTACATCAGACCTTTTTTTGAGAAACAGATAACCGTGAAGACTCCGGCGAGGTCGAAGACCGAAGCCAAACAAATGGAGCTGATGATCATGAGCGCCTGCCGCTCTGGAGATTACACTGCGCTGGACCCGATGACCAGGGAAGTGTGTCTTCGGATGTTCAGAAACCAGGGGTGGGAGATTCCCCTGTCTTTGGGAGGCGATGTGGAGACCAAGGAAGAGCTGACGCTGTGGAAAGCAGCTGAGATTTTCCTGACCTATCCCGAGATACGCAACAATGCGAACAGAGAGCGGTATCAACAATGTCTGGCGCATTTGGTCGAGAAGCTCGGCAAAGACTACCCGATCAAAACTATGTGGATTCCGGACATCAAACGCTATCAGATTGAGCGGGTTAATGAGGGAGCTGCTCCGGGAACGGTCAACCGGGAAAAATCAACCCTGTCCAAAATGCTCCAAGTACTCGTGGAACTGCGTTACATGGACGTGAACCCGGCTCGATTGGTAAAGAGTCTGTCGGGGAAGAGCGGCGAACGCCAAGTCTATCTGAGTAGCCGGGACTTTGGAGAAATCACGACACGCCTCCCTGGATGGCTGGCGCCTATCGCCGAGACAGCGTACTACACCGGTATGCGGCAGGGAGAAATCCTGGGACTCCGTAGAGACCAGCTGGATTTCGGGACTCGCATGATCGTACTTGCTCCGGAGGACGTTAAGGAAAGCGATTGGAAAAGGGTTCCCATTCATCGAGAGCTTGTGCCCATCCTTGAAAATGCTCTAAAGGTCAGGGCCATTGGTTGTGACTTGGTCTTTCCGTTCAAGAACGGACCAATTTCCAGGTTTTCCATCAAACGGCCTTGGAATGGAGCAGGGGAATATCTCGGCTTTGATCAGCTTCCAAGATTCCATGACCTGCGGCACACGTGGAAAACGAACGCGCGCCGGTCTGGGATGGACCCGGAAATCCGTGAGAGCATTCTTGGACACTGGTACCGAGAAAAGTCGGTTACCGAGCGCTATGGACGCATCAGCGACGCTGAGCTTATTCGGGCCATAGACCTCATGACCTTCGATCACGGGGAAACGGAAATCCTGGTGTCCGCGCCGAAAAAACAAAATCCCGGAAGAGGGTGCGACCTCAACCGGGAAAGAATGTTGGCACTACGTTAGCAAAAAGGCTGTCAGTAAAACGGGGGTTAACAATAACCCCTTAATATTGCTGGCAGTCCCAACCGGTTTCGAACCGGTGTCTCCGCCGTGAGAGAATACCGACACACCTATTCCAAAAGACCTCAAAACCAGCTTGGACGCACCATTCCTGAATTTGATCATTTTTCTTGGGGACCATTTGGGGACCTTTTTCACTGGTGAAACATGATTTTCCAGGAAAAAGGTCCCCAAGAGGGTCCCCAAGATTTGATTCCCTTTTCATACTCGCTCCTGGTCCCCCATGAATTTTCACAGGAGGACTACTTTGAAAATGACGAACCGTACTGGCCCCTTTCCTGTCGGGTCTTTTTCCTACGATCCGTTTGACAGGACGTTAGTGATCGAGGAGCGTGAACTGGCCAACTTAATGTGCGAACTGTGTAGGCATGGTGAAATCCAGCCGGTACGCCGGCTCCTTGATGCAGGCGCCGACGTCAATGCCTTAGACTCGGACGGCTATTTCCCACTCTACTGGGCGGCTGCGGAAGGTAACCTAACGGTCCTGCGACTGCTCCTGGAATCGGGCGCAAGCATAGGACAAGCCTCCCGACCGGAAGAATTTACGGCTTTGCACGCTGCAGCCTGTCACGGGCGTTTGTCTATAGTTCAAGCCCTTATAGATGCCCGGGCCGAGGTCAATCGCCTAAGCCGATCCGGCTCCACGCCGGCGATGATGGCAGCAGGCGGGGCACACGTTGACGTAATACGCGCCCTTATCGCCGCAGGGGCAGACCTTAACATCCAAGACCGAATCCAAGCAAACACGCTGCTTATCCACGCCTGTGCAACGGGCAAATGTGAGATCGTCAAGCTAGCCCTGGAAGCTAAGGTGAACACTGCTCAGAGAATGAAGAATGGTTTGAACGCTCTGGACATAGCTTGCCATAACGGACAGCTTGACGCAGTGCGAATTCTGCTGGCGCATGATGCTGATGTCCACAATCCTCTCGAGTTCGCGAGCGTGGGAGGTCACATCGAGATTTGTCGACTACTGCTCGACAATGGATTCGATATAGAGACCGAAACAGACGATGGAATCAGTCCTCTGGCTGCAGCAGCAGACATGGGGCGTCCGGACATTATTGAACTCCTGATTTCCGCCGGAGCCGAAGCGCAATTCGACCGAGAAGCGCTGATCCGAGCCTCCGCATCAGGACACACAGTGATCGTCCAGAAACTCCTGCGTGCTGGGGCCAACCCCGATATGAAGGCCCTAATGCGCGCCTCCGAAGAGGGACACATCGAGATTGTAAGAGTCCTCTTGGATGCCGGCGCAGACCCCGTCAAGAAAACCAAGCAGGGACACTCCGCCCTTGGTCGAGCTGCGGCTCGCGGTCTCAATGACATCGTGGAAATCCTTGCGCAAGGATCAAATGGCGCTCTCGGCGACAACCGCTGCCTCAGCCATAGATCGTATATGAATCTCGATGGGACCACTCACGGTAGAGGCAAATCATCATGCCGAAATTGTTAAGTGGTTTCGGGGATACGTTTTCGCTGATATTGAAAGGAGCATTGTCTATGGGAACTCTGAGAAGCTTGTACGGAAGGGCTGCGAGAGCGTCGCCAAGAAATCGGGATGCAACTGATCAGGGCTTTGCAAGAGGAAGATATCGTCGCGGCCGCTGTGTTGCTCAGTCAAGGCGCGGACCTCCGAGTGGCCAACGACAACGGAGAGGCCGCCCTCATGTACGCGTCCTTCTATGGCCACAGTAGTGTTGTGAAGATACTAGTGGATCATAGCGCAGACATGAACTTCTCCAATTACGATGGAACGACAGCTCTCAGAGCGGCTACAGAAAACGAACACACGGATGTCGTAGAGTTTCTTCTCAGCCAAGGCGCTCTCCGATAGATAAGGACGGCGGGATTGAAACCTCCTTATTGTGTGCCTGCTATGGGAGAAATCTGGAAACCGTAAAGTTCATGCCGAGATATGGCGATGATTTTCGAAGCATGGACCTCGACGGAAGGAGGCCGTCGATGAAGGATAACGAGTAGGGACACTAGGAGATCGGACACATGCCTATGGAGGCAGAGGCTTGATCCGGGGCGTCACGAGCGTGATGGCTTCCATGGCTCATATTTGGTCAATTTCATGCAAATTGTCGCCACATGGTTGATCTAAGGAAATTCATGTCCCTATCCTCTATTCCGTGATGAATTTCTCCGTAATTTTAAAAAGATATGTGGGGGGAGACGCCTTGCCGGCGAACCATAAGGGCGCAATCGTCCGCACTCCTAAGGAACCACGGCAATGGAATGAAGGTTCGAGAATAGGCCCCGAGCTGAGAAAAGTGGTTGCGATTGCGGGTGACACGGGACGACGCAGCAAGGGCGGCGCCCATGCAAGCCCCAGACCCCACATCAGGCGTGGTCATTTTCGCTCATCCCGCATAGGTCCGGGCAGACTCGGCAGGCGTTCCGTGTGGATACCGCCGGTCCGAGTGAACTGCCGGTTCGGCGAACCCATACCAGTCGAGAGACGTGTTACGGAACAATGATAGGGATAGCTAATGACACCATGTCGTTTCTTAGGTTCCAGAGCACGAGAGGCTGATCGTCGGCGAACTGATGGAAGTAAAGAAATTCGCCCATCGAACAAAATGGGCCGGGCGGGAGATCATCATGGGATCACCGAGAGGAATACAAAAGGAAGCGAAGATTGGAAGCCCTGAAGAACAGCAGTTTGCGCTAAGCAGCCGCTGCAGCTTAGGAGACCAGCATTGCCGTAGTCCGGCTCCGGTCCCATTTTTCTCTCCCTGGATGGTCGGGGCACAAGTCGGGCATTGCCCGTAAAGCAGCCGAGAACAGGCTGATCTAAATACAAAAGGAGTTTGAGAGAAATGCGAAGAAAAACTACAACAGCCGGAATCACCGATTCTATATCGGAAGAGGGCGAGGAAAATCCACGTCCGGAGACTTTTGCAAGCTACCATAAAAAACAGCAGGCCATTGTGACGAAAGAAATCATCGAGCCGTTGGACAGAATTCGGCGTGCCGTGCTGAGTCTAGAGGATTACGGTATTTCGTTGGAAAGAGACGCCCGTTCATCCCTGGTGGACCTAGCGCTTATGTTCACGTTGGGGGATACCCTGAAAATAACCGGCAACTATCTTTGCGATCAGTACGACAACTTGAAGACCTACGATTCACACTCCACGCAGTTCTCTGACGATACAATCGACTTCATGAAGAAAAAGCTTGCGGCGAAGTCGGACCAAGACTTGAAATGAAACTTTTATCATGATCGATGCTCCGTCATGGGAGAGGCGCACTATGCTGCTTCTTCTGTCGCTCACCTCAGCTTGAAAGAAATAGCAGGCGGAAAATCCGGTGTCGGCGCGGGAGTGGATTTTGGGATAATACCTGCAGCTCCCCCGATCACGGACTCTTGAAAAAGATCCGCTTCTTTGGCCCACTTTCAACCGCGCCGATTTGAGTAATCAGCTTGCGGGCGTGTCATAAATGCAGCTAAAGCGGAGACAGCACCTGTTTTCGACAACCAGTGTGGGGCTGCATAGTCGAGGCGGGTTTTCTGCTTCTTGGCCCTTCGGCGCCGTCGCGAGGGACAACGGCGGTCTTATGAACCTCCTTACATTCCGGAGGAGAATCTATTATGACAACGGAAAGTCATCCAGTCATGGTCCACATCAACGGTAAAAAGTTTCATTTGTGGACAAATCCCGTCCCATCCGACTTCAGTTCCATACCTGAACGGCTCAGATTCACGGCGGATCGAACGACCCAGACCATATACGTCTGGGACTATTCCTGCGCCATGTACACGGACATGTCGAAGTATCTCGGCTTGCGTGATCCATATTCCTCTCCGGACTTTCTCAAGGGCGCAGCAAAAAGGGCAAATGATGGACTATACTGGATGGTGGAATCTCATTTTCCCCAGTCCTTCAAGCGAAATCGACTGCCAAGGGAAGAGCGCAGTATTTTGGAAAACCTGTTGAATCAGGACTGGTCTTGGCTCGATAGTCATGTGGAGGTTACGGAGTGGTTAGGGGGTTACCAAAAGGCAATGGGCATATGAGTGCAAATTCTGTCAGCTATACCGACTGATCAGGAGCCGGTTTGTGGTAGTTTTATAATGCGTTTCCTTAAGTAAACTCGTAGGTGGCCACTATTGTCAATACCATACACGAAACGAACTGATACTGGTACGTGGGGATTCGATCGCCTCTCATCGTCCGGAATGCAACTTCCATTGCTTGCTCTGACGTTCACCGCTGGGCAAATTATGTCAATGATTGAGCTGAATTGGAGGTGAGCGCTGTGATCGCGAAGCGTTCTTTCTTTCTTGCAGTTGCGTTCCACGGTTTATCAACCGTTTTGACAATAACAACAGCGAGGGCATTGAATCCGCAGCCGTTACCTCCGGGAATAAGACAGGGCATTAGGCAGTATGTCGGAGGAATCAACCAGTCGCAGAATAATCCGCCGACGAGACCGGCGGTGAGCCGACCACACAAGGACCTGAAGACCAAGAATTATTTTCCGCCGGATCCAATATTTCAACAACATTGAGAATTCGAGTCGGAACTAAAACGGGTGGTCGGAGAAGTTCACCGGACTTTTCCCACCCATCCCCTCTTAAGACAAATTTGCCTGAGGTTATGTAGCCGATCTTTGAGCCGCCAAGCGCATTACTCCACGACTGGAGAATGTTTGTTCGCTGGAAAGTAGATCCACTTGTGCGAGCGACGATGAAAGTGGAGATAAAACTATGCAGCCCCATGCAGATTTGTGTGGCACACCCCGAAATGGATAGGCCCTCTTGACATTGAACCTCTCAGCGTTGTACGGTCCTCAAACTACAAATCCGCTATCGGACTCGAAAAAGAGGGGCTCCTGACAATGTCCACCCTGCTTAGCGTCGAAAAACGTAAGGTATTCTCGGTTCACTATGAAGAACAATTTCGGATATGCGAGGATGCGCTCCTATCTTTGGGACTCCAAGTAACCGAGAAGGATAAGCCTTCTCGGTTACTTGAGGCTCGAAAACCCTGTATCTGGCCACTTATCTAAAGGTGACTTCTCAAAATCTCCGGGTTAGACGTTCGTTGGATAGCCAGAGATCTGCTCATTTCAGAACGCTTTCCTGAGTTGCGGCAAATTGCCGTGTGAGGGGAGATTGTGGAGATTTTTTCTTTGGAGCGCAAATAAAGCGCGACAAAAGGCCAAGAATATTCTTTGAATTCATTATGAAATCCCCACAAAAGACAACAAATTTATAAGGGAAGATAGCTCGT
>CAVVHK010000080.1:0-33900 GCA_963747865.1 uncultured delta proteobacterium
AACCACATCGTTGCGCGCCATAACGGAGTTGTTCACAAGGGATTCCGTTTCCCAGATGATTTTCAGTTGGGCCGCCTCCCGAGGATGCTCCTTTTGGAACGCCCGCCATGGCGGCGGCCAGGTTGCGCCGGCCGAGGTCAGTCCCAGATAGGCGTTCATGATGGAGGACTCCTGGGAGCCGACATACCGGTTTTCGATATCGGCGTTCACGTTGACGCCGTGGTTATGGAGAAAATACTGGGGCATTATACAGGCCGCCAAGGCCGTGTGAGAGGGATAGCTCACTGACTTCCCCTTCAGATCGTCCGGGCGCTTCAGTCCGCTGTCCCTGCGCACTACGAATATTCCCTTGAAATCCTCCGGCTCTCCCGCCATGGCGATTACGCGATAGCCGAGCTTCATGGCCTGAAGTGTCTGCCAGGGATTGGGCAAGAGAAACTCGGGCTTACGCTCATGGTATTTCTCCTCGAAGTTGGCGTAGTCCCGTGACGCCTCCAGCGCCAGATGGGCGCCTTGCAGCCGGGAGTTCATGTAATCGATGAGCGGCTGATACGCTTGCAGGAGTTTGGCGGGATTATGCAGGGGGTGAACCGCAAGATGGTAGACCGGCACTCCGGGAGATGAAGGTTTTGCCCCGAATTGCGGCCCTTTCCCCTCCGGTTCCGGATTACAACCGGGAAGAGCCCCGAGCAACAGGGCCAGCGTGGCGATTATCATTCCACGTCTGTTCATTGATCCTCTCCGGGACGTCTTCGTGGGAGACTCAGCTCACGCGGCAGGAAGTGGATCTGTCCCCACAGACTTCACGCGATTTCGCCCTTCCCTGGTCGAAGAATTCTCATAAGGGGGGCGCCTTTTTCGTTCAGGAACACGCATTCATAATCCGGCGATCACATACCGGTCAGTTTTCCCAGGACCGGAACAGCATCTTGTGGATGCGAACCCGTTTACCCCGGCGTTTCTTTGTTTCGCTCTGACCAAGCACGATGATGAGGGTCGTAAAGTTTACCTTATCACACGTTAGGTCTGGGGCTGCTTTTCCACACTTTCGGGCAAAGGCGACGATTGAAACATGAATTTGGTCCACGGACTAAACGCATCGAATATTCTGTTGAAATCACTGCAGGATATGTAAGTATCGCCCTGGCCTCCACTTTCGTCGGCCCAATAGGTCTCTGTTGCCCAATACCTATCCATGATATCAGTTTCTATCAGAATATTAAATGATTTCGAGTGAACCGTCTCACGGTTGATGGTCGGGGGAGGGCCTCTTAGTCCTATTCGCTTTAACACTAGTTTCTTGATCCGCCTCACCTTAATGTCGCTGACGGGAAAATCCTGCCCCCATCACGCGGGTATTGTGCTTATCCTTGCGGTTGACGCCTGGGGTCGGCCATCCTCCGACCTGTTAGCATGGTGTTAACATTTTCAGGAACTCTGCGGGAGACCGACGAGGCCTGAAAGGGATCTTCGGGGCTCGAAATGTCTGAGGATCTTCTGCAGGGTCTTAATTGTTTTGGGCTGTAACCGCCCGTTCACTCTGGCGTCTTATGAAGGGGCGCCACGCTCATGTTGCTCATTATCACTCCAACACGTGAATATTCTTCTTGCGACATATTTCCTTCAATATCCGCGGCCACACCGACACGCTGACTTCTCCTAGATGCGCCTTCTTGAGTAGCAACATGAAGGTCCGGGACTGCCCAATACCCCCTCCTATGCTCAGAGGTATCTTGTTGTTGAGGATTGCTTGGTGGTACGGAAGCCTGAGAAAATCCAACTGGCCGGACATTTCCAGCTGCTTCCGCAAAGTCTCCGGTGTAACACGAATTCCCCCTGACATCAGTTCGTGACGTCGCTTTGTCACGGGATTCCAAACGAGAATGTCTCCATTGAGCCCGTGCATTGGTCGTCCGTCTTCAGATACAGTCTCGGCGGCCCAATCATCATAATCCGCTGCCCTCATTTCATGAGGGTAGCCGTCCTTGAGAGGCCAACCGATGCCGTAAATGAAAACGGCAGGATGTTCCTGCAGGATTTGGGACTCACGTTGTTTTCTTGGCAGATCCGGATAACGTTCGAGAATGTCTTCAGCGTGGATGAAGGTGAGCTCGTCTGGGAGAGCCGGACGGTAGTCCGACCCGAGTCGGGGGTACAAGCCCTTGATATGAATTTCAGCGCCCTTGATTACCTTCCAGATCTTTTCGACTACGCCTTTCAAGAATCGGAGGGAGCGTTGTTCGTCGGTGATGGCCAGTTCCCAATCCCACTGGTCCACGTAAGCGCTGTGGTCATGATCCAGAAAGTAGTCTTTTCGCACCGCTCTCATATCAGTGATCAGTCCTTCACCAGGCTTCATGCCAAATTGTTTAAGCGCCATGCGTTTCCACTTCGTTGCCGCCTGGACGATTTGGGCATCTACTGGGTTCTTTTCCTTATCATTGGAAATGTGAAACTGAACAGGGGTTCTTGATCCGTCGCGGTCGAGCATGTCATTCACCCCGCTCTCCGTGTCAACGATGAGCGGTACCGTGACCCGGATGAGGCCCAACTCTTTGCAGAGGTTCTCTTCCACGTAGTCTTTGAGAGCAAAAACTGCGATCTGGGTCTCTTTGGGGGTGAGGATAGACCGATAGTCATCCGGCAAAATCTGCTCCAGATCGGCATAGTCGCCTATTCCGGGTCCCGCCAAATCTGCTCTCTTATCTAGCATAGGGCCTCCTACAAGCTTTTCCATGGCGATTCGGAGGTTATCAGCGTATAGCTACAGGAGTCAACGACCAAAAAGACAATTTCGGACGAGCCGCACGCTCATCAGATTCAGTCGAGTCCTTCTTACGGATTGTGATCAGATTTTGATCACACGCTGAAGGACCAAAACGGATCGAGAAGGACTGAGAGGGATCGATACGGATCGCGATCGTTGGGGTATCTGTACAGGTCGTTGTTTTAAGCCCGAATACCGGCCTCACTCGGCAGCGCTTTCAGGCGTTTAGTTTAAACTGAAAGGGTATGTTAAGATGAGGCCGAGTCGAGGTCATGATCGGACGAAGAACGTGTCGCCCGCTCATAGAAACAAATTCGAACCATTGAGGAGAAACTAATGGGAAAGCAGCCTTCTCGTCGTGATTTTTTGAAATCCGGGTTAGCGGCGTCCGCCGTTCTGATGGTGGGAACTAAATCAACGAAGGCTAGTCAAGGGCCTCAACTCTGGGAAAAGAGTTCAATCGGATCCTTGGAACTGCCCAATCGGTTTATCAAATCATCCACTTGGACCGGTTCTGGTGATGCAAAAGGTTATGTGACCGATCTTACGCTCAAATTTCATGAGGAAGTCGCAAGGGGCGGCGCCGGGCTTATCCTTACCGGTAATCAGATCGTGATGACCAATGGAATGGCCTTGCCTTACTCAATTGGAAATTACGATGACAGTCAGGCTGAAGGTTTAAGAAGGCTCGCCGACTCTATTCACAAACAAGGGCGCAAGGTCGTTGTCCAGACATCCCATTGCCTCGCTCGATCCAACCCCAAGCTCTTTATCTCAGATGGTGACGAACTGTGGGGGGTGTCAGCAGTGCCGTACTCACCAGACTCGCCCGTTCCGAGAGAGATGACGAAAAGCGAGATTACCAGCCTCGTGGAAGCCTTCACCGCCGCAGCCGCACGATCATCCCAATGCGGATTTGATGGAATCATGCTGCACGGCGCTCATGGCTACGGTATCAATCAGTTTCTATCCCCCGCTTGGAACAGACGCGGCGATTCCTACGGCGGGAGTCTCCAGAATCGGTATCGCGTTGTCGGGGAGATATTGGAGGCAATGAAAGGGGCTTTGGGTCAGGACTACCCAATACTATTCAAGCTAAGCGCCCAAGATTTTGTCAATGGTGGTCTTGAGCCGCCGGAGGCGCTGGAAATTTCTAAACGGCTTCAAGACGATGGGATTGCAGCCATCCAGGTAAGCGCTTGCTGCACAATTTCGCAAAAGGATAAACACTGTACCAAAGCAGAGATTCTGGAACAAAAGGATGAGGGCTATTTTCTCGATTTTTCTCAGTACATAAGAGACGCGGTGAAAGTGCCTATAATAGCTGTTGGGGGGATACGATCTCTCTCGACCGCCGAAAGTATCCTGAATGACGGGAAAGCGGACTACATTTCTATGGCGCGACCCTTGATCCGGGAGCCCGATTTGATCAACCGATGGAAAGCCGGCGACACTGCCAAAGCCAAGTGCATATCGTGCAATGGATGTCACGAGACCGGCATGCAGGGTCTGGGAATCTCTTGCGTAATCGAAAGGATGCTCAAAGAACAAAAGCAGGAGCAGAAGTCGTGAGTATGACTGACGATCTGACTGACAAAATAGCCTTGGTAACCGGCGCCGACCGGGGAATCGGACGAGCCATAGCGCTTGCCTTGGCCAAGAATGGGGCTCACGTGGCCGTAAACTTTCGGACCCGGCAGAGAGAAGCTGAGGAGGTTCGATCACTGATCGAGTCCCTGGGGCGACGCAGCCTGGCAGTCCGGGCGGATGTTTCAGCGTCAATAGATGTCTCCCATATGGTGGAAAGCGTCCGGAAGGAACTCGGCTCAATCGCCATCTTGGTGAATAACGCCGGAATAGCCAGAGTCGAACCTGTCGAGAAAATCACGGAGCAAAGTTGGGATGAAGTCCTTGCCGTTAATCTCAAGTCGCAATTTCTATTGATTCAAGCAGTGGCGCCTGCCATGCGGGCAAACCGATGGGGACGGATCATCAATCTTTCTTCTGTTGCGGCGCAACTCGGGGGAGTAGTGGGTCCGCACTATGCTGCGTCAAAGGCTGGAATTCTCGGACTGACTCATTATTACGCAGCTCTGTTGGCCAAGGAAGGGATAACCGTCAACGCCATCGCGCCGGCTTTGATTAGTACAGAGATGATGGCCGATAACCCGAAGGCCAAGCCCGATATTATCCCTATAGGTCGGTTCGGGACACCCGAAGAAGTGGCCGACGCAGCGATCATGCTTGCCCGGAATGGGTACATGACCGGCCAAACGATCAACGTAAACGGTGGGTGGCACATGAGCTGAAGACTTTGTCAGCTTGAGTTTACATCAGAATCCAAAGAGACCGAAATGAAACCGGATATTTTCTCATTGATCTGCGATCCGACTACCCGCGATGCGCTTGAAATCAAAACTCAGTCTGATGCGCGCGGTCGTCCCCGAGAGTTTCTCGTCAATCCAAAAACAGACCGGCGCTTCCCCATTCGAGATGGCATTCCGATTTTTCTCCTCGAAGGCGAAGTGTCCGGCTCGAATCAAAGATATCAGGCAATGTATGATCGTTTCGCGAGGTTTTATGATTTTTCAACATGGCTGTATTCGCGCTGGAAAGGAATGAGCGTCGAAGCCCGCTTGCGTGAATATCTCGATGAACTCGAAGTTAGAGCGGGGGACAGCGTACTGGAAGTCTCTGTGGGCACGGGACGCAATCTGCAATTTTTGCCGCGCAGCGCACAATTCTTTGGACTCGATATCTCATGGGGGATGTTGAAGCAATGTCAACGCAACGCGGCAAAATGGAAACTCGACGTGAGGCTCTTTATGGGAACAGCGGAGCGACTGCCATTCCAAGACGAAGTATTTGATGTCGTGTTTCATTTTGGGGGCATCAACTTTTTCAATGACAAAGCGGCAGCCATTCGCGAGATGATCCGTGTCGCCAAGTCGGCGCCAAGTTTGTCATCGGTGATGAGAACGAAGCATTGGCAAAAAAGTATGAAAAACTTCCTGTAACGGGCGGGTTCTACGGCAATCGCAAACAAGCGATTTCTGCGCCGGTTGACTTGTTGCCTCCCGAAATGCTGGAAGTGCAGGTCAAAGACATTACGGGCGGTGACTTGTACTGCCTATCGTTCAGGAAGCCAGGATGACGAAATGGATAGGGCGGCATGACAATAGGTTGCAGCCGACACGCTCCGCTTCGCGTGGTTTGGCGGCAAGCGGTGGCCGGCAAGAATAATCCGTCGCTACTCCCATGAACGCTATGTGGACTTATTCGCAGTAAGCGCTTGCATTCTCTTTGCGAAGCCCCGCTCTCCTATTGAGGTCATTAACGACCTTGACTCCGGAGTCGTCAATTTCTACCGCGGCCTGAGGAATCCGCATAAACTTTCGGAGCTTCATATGGATATTCCGGCCCCAATCGGGCATAACTAATTAATTTGCTTCTGGAAAGGGCTCATAGTAGCGACATTTGTCGGCACGCACGCTGAAATATTAGCGTTGTCATCGCCGCTTTATCACATTATTTCACTGCGTTGTCCTATTATTGGATTTGGAACATTGGGCCGATTTGGGATTTTTCGTGGGGCTTCGACACAGCTATTTCCGATCCCAGTTTTCTAAATAGAGCGGTTTCGATTACGGAGCGGAGCTCATGAGTAGCGCTGACGACACAGGGGAAGTGAAATCGATGGACATCATGACGCTCACAATGAATATAGTCACAATGGAGAAGATAAAAAGCTTCCTGGCCCAGAGCCGCTCATCGGAAGCCTTGTAGCCAAACCAGGCGAGATACAGCCAGGACACGCCCAACGCCGTCGCCACCGTCAAGGCGCCGTAACCGGTGTATCCCGCGCAGGTAAGCGTCAGCGTGGCCGCCATAAAGGCCAATATGTAACCAACAATATGTTTTCTTGTCACGGCTGTTCCTTGCTTGACCGGCAGAACCGGGATGGCCGCGGCAGTGTAATCTTCAAGCCGATAAACCGCGATGGCGTAGCAGTGAGGCATCTGCCATAGACTGAAGATAGCCAGCAATATCAGGGCCCCCATATCGAAGCAACCGGCGCCGGCGCAATATCCCGCCAGGGGCGGCGTCGCTCCCGCCAGGCTGCCGATCAATGCGCTGTAAACGGAGTTGCGCTTCATGTACAGGCTGTACACTCCCACATAAATCACCAGGCCGGCCAGCACGATGACAACGGCCAGCAGGTTTGTTGCGGCCCATAGCGTCGCAACGCCCGCAACGCCCAAAAGCGCCGCATAGGATAGGGCGATCTTCAGTGAGATTAACCCCTTGGCAAGGGCGCGGTCGCGTGTCCGGATCATTTTTCGGTCTATTTTTCTATCGATACAGTTGTTGAAAACGCAGCCGGAAGCGACGACCAGGCATACGCCGACGAGAGTCGCCAGGAGGGCAAAGCCATCCACCCGCCCTTTGGATGCGAGGAAAAAGCCTGCGGCCGCGGAGATCATGTTGCCGAAAACGATCCCCGGTTTGGCGACGAGCAAATAGTGTTTGATCCTTGCGGGCATTCTCACATCATTCGGTAATTCAGGGTATACATGATCCAGAGGGTTCCCCCGACGAAGAGGATCATGATCAATATAGTGAATATCAAGGCCAGCACGTTCCAACGCAACTGCGATGAAGCGTCCAGATGCAGGAAGTAATGCAAGTGGACCAGAATCTGCAGTATACCAGCGCTGAATATGCAGGCCAGGGTCGCCGAGGAGGACAAGGCGCCGCTCATCACCAAAGCGAACGGAATCGCTGTCAGAATGAGGGAAAGAACGAAACCGGCGCCGTAAGATTTGAGACTTCCCGTGCCGGCTCCGGCGCCGGCGATAGCCGCTTGACTCATTTACATAACTCCCATCAGGTAGACGATACTGAATATGCCGACCCATATGATATCCAGAAAATGCCAGAACATACTCAGACGCATCAGCCGTGATTGAACGGGGGTGGTCAACCCTTTGAGCGCCACTTGACCTATCATGACAGCCATCCAGATCAGCCCGAAAGTCACATGGGCGCCGTGAGTCCCCACCAGGGTGAAGTAGCTCGAAAGGAAGGCGCTGACGTCCGGTCCGTGGCCCTGGGCAACCAGGCAGCGGAACTCACTGATTTCCATGGAGACAAATGCGAATCCCAGCAGAAAGGTAACGCCGAGCCCGATCAGAACCCGCTTCTTCATGCCGCTGCGCACGGCCAACATGACCAGACCATAGGTTACGCTGCTGAACAGCAGGAGCAACGTTTCACCCAAAACGTAAGGCAGGTCAAATAATTCCTTCCCAGTCGGTCCGCCGGCGTAGTTGTGGCCCAGGACGGCATAAGTAGCGAAGAGCGTCGCAAATATGATGAGGTCGCTCATAAGATAAAGCCAGAAACCCAATGTCTGCATCGCTACGGTGTCGTGGTGTTCAATTTCGTCGTTATATGCGGCGCCGATGGTCGAAGCTTCTGTTGTCATCATTTACATCTCCGCTGCAGGTTTTGTGATGGTCTCTTCGTTTACAGGACGTTATTTCGCGACGGAGGCCAACTGCCGATAGCGTTCATTTTCGATCCGCCGGACCTCGGCGGCGGGTATGATGTAATGGATGTCGTCGTCCATTGAGCGGGCAATGACTGTGAAAAGCGTACCCAGAGCGGCCAGTATTGCCATCCACCAGATGTGCCAGATCACGGCGAATCCGACCACGAAAGCCAATCCCCCGATGATAAAGCCGTGCGGAGCGTTTTTCGGCATCTCGATGTCTTCATATTGATCCGGCTGCCGATAGGCGACGCCTCTTTCCTTCATGTCCGTGAAGGCGTCGATTTCATCTACGACAGGTATTTTCGGGAAGTTATAGACAGGCGGAGGAGAAGATGTCATCCACTCCAAGGTGCGGCCGTCCCAGGGATCGCCAGTGGGATCGTCGAGAGCGCTGCGCTCTTTAAAGCTGACGAGCAATTGAATTCCCATAAACAAGATGCCGACGGCAATCACGGCAGCGCCCAAGGCGGCGACGATAAGATAGGGATGCCAGGCGGGGTTGGCATAATGCGCCATTCGGCGGGGCATGCCCATGAAGCCCAGCACATACAGGGGCATAAAGGCAAGATAAAAGCCGATCAGCCAGCACCAGAAGACACGTTTGCCCCAATCTTCGTTCAAACGAAAGCCGACGGCCTTTGGGAACCAATAATAATAACCCGCCAAAAAGCCGAACAAAGCCCCTGGAATAAGCACATTGTGGAAATGAGCGATCAGAAACAGGCTGTTGTGAAGCACGTAATCAGCAGGCGGCACAGCCATCAGCACTCCTGCGGACCCGCCGACCGCAAAGGTCACGATGAATCCCAGGGTCCAGTACATCGGCGTAGTGAACCTTATGCGGCCGCGATACATGGTGAAAAGCCAGTTGAAGGTCTTCACGCCGGTAGGGATTCCAATCATCATGGTCGCGATCCCGAAAAAGAGGTTGACGTTCGGGCTGGCGCCCATGGTGAAAAAATGATGAACCCAAACGGAAAAGGACAGAACAGTGATGACCGCTGTGGCATAGACCATGGATTCATAGCCGAATAGCCGTTTTCCGGAGAAAGTGCTGACGACCTCCGAAAAGATTCCGAAAGCCGGCAGAATCACGATATAAACCTCGGGATGTCCCCAGGTCCAGAACAGGTTCGCGTACATCATCATGTTGCCGCCGAACCCGTTGCTGAAAAAATGCATGCCCAGGTACCGATCGAGTGTCACCATGGCGAGAGCTGCCGTCAGAACCGGAAACGCCCAAACCATGAGCACGTTGGTGCAGAAAGTAGTCCAAACAAACAACGGCATCCGCATGAGCGTCATGCCGGGAGCGCGCATTTTTATGATAGTGACGAGAAAATTGATACCGCTCATGGTCGAACCGATACCGGCGATCTGGAATGCCCAGATCCAATAGTCCACCCCCACTCCCGGGCTGTACTCCAGTTCGGTCAGCGGGGCGTATCCCGACCATCCGGCCTTGGAAAACTCACCGACACCCAAAGATACCATGACCAGCATTGCCCCGGCTGCGGTCAGCCCCAGACTGACCGAATTCAAAAAGGGGAAGGCCACATCGCGTGCGCCGATTTGCTGGGGCACAACGATATTCATCAACCCGACCAGAAACGGCATGGCCATGAAGATGATCATGATCGAGCCGTGAGCGCTGAATATCTGATCGAAGTGATCGGGCGGCAGAAAGCCAAGGGAGCCGCCCGCCGCAATGGCCTGCTGAGAGCGCATCAGAATGGCGTCGGCGAACCCGCGCAGCAGCATGACCATTGCGAGGATAATGTACATGACGCCGATCTTTTTGTGGTCGAGGCTGGTTAGCCATTCTTGGTAAAGGTAGGTCCACTTTCCGTAGTAAGTGATCAAGCCCAGGATCACAAACCCCAGGAGTACAGCTCCGGCTACGGCGCCTATCGTGATCGGTTGGTCAAAGGGAATCGCTGAAAGGCTCAACTTTCCAAACATATCAATTTTCCTCCGCAACAGCGGGTCTTGCGTGAGTAGAAACGGCTCCCCCGCCCATATGGCCGGGATTTTTGCCCCAGGTCGGATCGAATTGGCGCAGGATGTACACAAACAGGTCGGGCTCGACTGAAGAGAAATAGGTCACAGGGTCGCCTACGCTCGGCTTTGCGAGCCTCTTATATCGGTCCAGATCAAGCTTTTCCGGTGATTGTCTGATCTCTTGAGCCCATGACTCAAACTCTTCTTGGGAAACCGCATTCGCCTTGAATTGCATGTCGGAGTAGCCGCAACCGCTGTATTGCTGATTGTGGCCAGCGTAAACGCCTGGTTTATCAGCCAATAGATGCAGTCGGGTTTGCATGCCTCCCATGGCGTAAATCTGGCTGCCCAGTTGCGGGATGAAGAAGGAAGTCATTACGGTTTCCGAGGTGAGTTTGAAGCTGACCGGAACATTGACGGGAAAAGTGATTTGATTCACGGTCGCGATATTTTGATCAGGGTAGATGAAAAGCCATTTCCAATCCAGAGACACAGCTTCGATGTTGATGGGCTTGTTGGCTGAAGCGATGGGTTTATACGGATCAAGAGAATGGGTCCTGTTCCAGGCCAGAATCGAAAGAACGGTGACAATGACAAGGGGAACCGCCCACATGAAGAACTCGATTTTAGCGGAATGGCTCCATTTCGGCATATAAGTCGATTCAGTATTGGAAGCTCTGTACTTTCGGGGAAACCAAAAGGCCATTATGAAGACGGGAATGACGACTATCAGCATAAGGCCAATGGACGCAATGATGACGAAACGCTCAGATTCGCCGATCGGTCCTTTGGGGTGGAACAAGAGTATCGAGCTGCAACCTCCAAGGAGAGTCGCGGCGCATAGGGATGACAAGCCGACAAAAAACGAATATCTCTTTTTATTCATTTGTCCCCCAACGTCTCAACCGGGATTATGCCGCGGTCTTATCAATTCTGAAGTCTTTGTCCCGTAATTCGGTCTCACCGGGGCGCCTCCGCCGCCGGCAAAGACCCCGGATGGTCTCTCAAGAGGCAAGAGGACGGCGACACGGTCGTCCTATCAATGAAAAAGCCGCCTATTTCCTTTCTTCAAACGTACCTCCCCCTCCGTAACTCTGTCAACCATTTTTTGTCCGGACAGAGGGGTCCACCTCAACGATCGCCAATTATGACCCATGTAAACTAACTGTGTGTGAATTTGTAATAAGTCTGACATTATCGTCTTATGAGGTCATCTCAAATTCAAAAACGTTGACGCTGCCGGAAACAAAGGGTAGTCATAGACTTCATAAGGTTAAGCTCTGAATGGCCCGAAGATTACGTTCAGAAGTCAAGGGGGTATCCGAATAGGGGAAGATTATGATGCGCCAATATGGATTCGTCAAAACGATGATGGGACTGCTTATCCTGACGACGATATTTTGCTCCGCGGCTTATGGAGCCGGTAATGAACCGCTGATAAGCGCGGCCAAAGACGGAGATTTGAAACAGGTCCAAGATCTGCTGGATAAAGGCGCTGAAGTCGACGCTAAAGACGATAAAGGGGTGACGCCATTGATGGCGGCTTCCTACGCAGGGCGCATCGACGTCGTGAAACTTCTTTTAGACAGGGAAGCCGATGTCGACGCTACTGCGAACAAGGATGTGACGGCGTTAATGTTAGCCTCGGCAGCCGGTCATTCCCAGATTGTAAGACTTCTCCTTGACTGGGAAGCCGACATAGAGGCTGAGGCAGAAGAAGGGGGCACGGCATTAATGTTGGCTTCAGCCGCCGGCCATCCCGAGGTAGTTAAACTTTTGCTCGACTGGGAAGCCGACACAGAAACTAAGGACCAAAAGGACGGATTCACGGCATTGATGCTGGCTTCTGCCAACGGTCACCTCGAAGTTGTAAAACTGCTTCTTGAAAAAGGACCTGAGCTCAATGTCAAGGCCAATGATGGAAGCACCGTGTTGATGTTGGTTTCGGCCGCTGGACGTCCCGAGATTGCGGAATTGCTTCTAAAAAATGGAGCTGATGTTAACTCCAAAGACAACAATGGCATGACAGCATTGATGTTGTCTTCTGCAATGGGTCACACAGACATAGTAAAGCTGCTTGCGGAAAATGGAGCTGATGTGGCAGCTAAATACGCGGACGGTAACACAGCGTTGGCTCTGGCTACCCAGAAAGGTCACACTGAGATCGTGGAACTGCTCAAAGCTCACGGAGCAAAGGAATGAGATATATGGGTGATGCGTTTCGTAAGGTTGGCCTTCCGGTCTCAATCTGATGAGCCGATCTTTGATGGACCGTCCGATTCTCGTGCCAACTGACGCATGTATATGTCGATTTGCGGTACTGCGAAGACGATCCCTGCTTGATTGAATTTTTTGAGGATCGCTCGATTGACTTCGTGAAGCGCCTTGTCCCTGTCTTTGGATTCGAGTATCCAAAACAGAAGGTAGAATTCGAGTCCCGAGTCTCCGAATGCTCGAAATCTTACCTGCGGAGCGGGTTTGTCCGCCACCCAGGGATTCCCGCAGGCCGCCTCGAGGAGAAGTTTTTCCACCTTATCCGCGTCGGAATTGTAGGACACGGAAACCTTGGTTTTTACACGGAAGCTCGGATTAGGGGCGCTTTCGTTCACAATTTTGGAATTAGCGATTACCGCGTTGGGGACCGAAACGAGGATGTCGTCCATGGTAAGGATTTTGGTGCTCCGTAATCCGATGTGCACCACCTCGCCCCGCTCACCCTCGTTCAGTATGATGTAGTCGCCCGGCTTAAAGGGTCTATCGAGGAAGACATTGATGCCGCCGAAGAAGTTGGCCAAAGTGTCTTTGGCGGCCAAGGCGGCCACGATGCCCGCGAACCCTGCGGAAGCCAGAAACGGCGTCAGATCAATGCGCCAAACCGACAAGACTGTGAGCACGCCCATGAGACAGATAATCGCAATCCCAATGTTTTCCGTTAGAAGAAAGACCTGGGCGCCGTGAGGATGCGAAACCCTTAGTTTCTCACATACTAGATACAGGACGCGACCTAAAGCCACGGCCCACATGATAGCCAAGCCGGTCTTGGCCGCCCCGGCTACTGCAAAGTCAGCCATCGGCGACGGCATAACCCACTGAATTTCCAGGATGACACCGATGAAAACGACCGTAACCCACAATGGCCGAGAGATGATTTCGAAGAGCTGTCCTTGTATCCCCATTCCGGACCATCTGCATACCGCCCCCGCAGCCCTATTCCCTAAAAATCGAACCGCCCAGGCGGCGATGACAGTGGTAACCGCAATGACCACAGCCCCACGGATGAGCGCCTCAGTAGCAGTAATTCCGATGCCGGCCAGCAATTGGTTGATGATATCCATCTGCGCCTCAGTTGAACTGTCTTTCTGCTCAATCTTGCTGGAAAGCCGTCATACCCAATATCCGATAATGTGACGATCAGGTCGGGCCTCGCAATATTTGCGCGCCGTTTCAACAGGAATTATACGACGGTCTTGGGATTCTAGCCCAAGCGTCCCCGAATCCGCAAAGGCGCCATTGTGCAGTCATCTACACCACGAGGAAGGCAAGCTTTTGTAATCATGATGAAAAGGCCTGATCTTTCCTGCCGTTGAGAATAGCGTACTGCCCACCCACCGGTCAAGAACAGCCTTCCACTCCGAATGGACGTCTTATCACAGGCTATGGTCCTCAGCGTTGAAAATTGCGGCGACTTCGACCGGCGCAACGGCGAAGAATTTATACCGAATTGCTATATCACTTAATTTTAAGCGCATGCCCAGCGGAAATCACCCGCCCCAGGTCAAACGCCTTTCCAGCCAACGGGACAGGCTTGTGAAGGTGTAACAGATTATGAAATAAACGACAGCGACAAATAAGAATATTTCCGTCGGATAAATCATGCTTCGATTATTTATTTGCGTAGCCACTTGAGTTAATTCCGATACGCCTACGATGTAAGCCAGGGAGGTGTCTTTTATGAGCGAAACGAACTGGTTGACAAACGATGGAAGCATATTACGAAGCCCTTGTGGAAGGACAACATATAGAATTGCCTGCCGGGGGCTCAGCCCTGCGGACAAAGCCGCTTCCGTCTGACCATTGGGAATTCCTTCGATGCCTGCTCTAACAATCTGGGACATGGACGCCGAGGTAAAAAGCGTCAATGCCGCGATTACAGTCCAGAGTTCCGGAATGGGGTACCCCAAGACTCCCGGCAAAAGAAAATACATCCAAAAAATCACCATGAGGAGCGGCAAGCCGCGAAGTGTGTTGGTAATTGCAAGCGTGCTATATTTGATCACACGACTCTTTGAAACGCTCAATAATCCCAACACAAGCCCGCCGACGAACGAAATCACGCACGAGATCACCGCCAGGTAAAGGGTAAGGGCCACTCCCCCCAAAGATCCATTAGGATAACTTCCAATAAGAAAATACGTCAGGTTGTTTCGGATAACTGAGAGGTCAATCCATGCCGTCATTTTAATCACTACTTATGAAGCTATGAGCTTCTTGTTCCAAAGGGTTACAAGACCTGTAATTGCCAGCGATATTCCCAAATAGACAAGAGTCGCTGCGAGAAACGGCTCATAAGGTTTCAATGTGTAGCTTTCCACTTGTCTGGCTTGATAGGTAAGCTCCGCAACCCCGATTGTCATGGCTAAGGAAGAGTTCTTGGTCAGATTCAGAAACTGATTAATCAGTGGTGGTATGATAATTCTGATAGATTGTGGCAATATGATGTGCCGCATCGCTTGAATGTAAGAAAAACCAAAACTGCGTGCCGCCTCCATCTGTTCTTTGGGAATAAAACGTACACCTGAGCGAATGTCTTCGGCAATGAAGGCCGAGGTGTAGATAGTCAAACCGATTACCGCTGCGGTGAACTCAAAATCGGTCTTTCCAAGCCAATCATTAATCCATTGTGGAAGAATTTGATATGCGCCGAAATACCAAAAGAATATCTGTATTAGAAGCGGCGTATTGCGAAAGAACTCAAGGTAACCGAAAGCAAACCAGCGAATCGGAGCAACATGGCTCATACGCATCACTGCGATGATAAGACCCAACAAAAACGCCATGGTGATAGACACCGCCGAAAGCTGAACCGTGGTATAAAATCCCGATAAAAGCCACCCAAAATATTTCCCGGAGGTTACGATGGTCCAATCGAAAGTGTAGTTCGACACGATTCCTCCTGATTCGACAGTGAACGCAGAAAATTTATTCGGAATTTCAGCTAGTGTGCGCCCGCTGTGAATCAAAGTAGCGCAGAGCGAGCAAATAGTGATAGTTCACCGGGAAACCCCTTTTTGCAACCCCTCGTTTCGCCGGGCCCGGACCCTTACCCAAAAACTCCTAATATATTGGTTTGTTCAATGGTTGTAGCCTTTCTTCCTGCAGAATTTTCAACGCCAAGGGCTCATTAGACCTCGCCATGGTCTATCGGAAGGAGGCCTGGATATAGCCGTAATTGTTAGCGGTTTTTGAAGGAGGGTCCGGACTGCCTTAAGAAAAAGGCGATTATCCCGGTCTTGGCTATGGACGGCAACAACCGGGAATGATCAAGCTAGTCGGTCGCGGTAATACTGAAGGTCCTTTTTAAGGGCGTCTGTGTATTCGGTCCAAACCACTTATCGAATATTTTTTCCGCTTGTCCGCTTTCTTCCATCTCAAGAAGAGTGTTATTAACAAAGTCGAGAAACTCTTTATCACCTTTGCGCACACCAAGATTGTAAGGTTCGTCGGAAATGTGGATATCAGGAATCTCAAACGCTTCCTTATTAACGACTTTGCCGAGAATCCCGTTAAGGATAGCCTCATCTGTGGTTACAGCGAAAACTTTGCCCTGCTGGAGCGCCAAGAAAGCTTGCGGATAGTCGTCAAAAGAAAGCACGGTTGCCGAAGGCAACGCCCTGGCGACATTCTGCTCTGAGTCCGAGCCCTTGGCCGTGCCGATCTTCTTTTTCTCTAAGTCGTTTACAACTCTTGCGGCGCCTTTTTTCACCAGAAAGCCCTGTCTGGTCAGAAAGTAAGCATAGCTGAAATCGATCTGGCGCCCTCTTTCCGGAGTTTTAGTCATGGTGGCGGCTATAATATCAATATTTCCCTGAATCAATTGTGGCATGCGACTTGCCGAAGAAACAGGTTTGAGTTGAAGTTTAACGCCCAGTTTTTCTGCGATGGCTTTTACAAAATCCACATCGTAGCCGACAATCTGTCGGGTCTGTTCGTCAATATAGCCGAAAGGGGGAAGAGAGTCCTTCACTCCGGCAATAAGGGTTCCCCTCTGCCTCACCTTGAGTAGGGTGTCTTCCGAAGCTAGGGTCTGGCCGGATAAAATAGCGACGATTACTATTGTCAGGATTATCTTTCCGAGCTTCTCCATTTATTTCCCTCGTCTTTTTATACTAGTGCATCGGCGAAAGCACCTGTTTAAGGAACTGTTGGGCGCGAACATGCTTAGGGGCGGTGAAAAACTCTGATGGTTTCTCTTGTTCGAGTATTTGGCCCTGGTCAATAAAGACAATTCTGTCAGCGACTTCGGCGGCAAAACCCATTTCGTGACTGACAACGCACATGGTCATTCCCGTCTCGGCAAGGTCTTTCATAACCGCCAATACTTCGCCTATCATTTCCGGATCCAGGGCCGAAGTCGGTTCATCAAACAACATGATTTTCGGCTTCATCGCCAGACTCCTGGCTATTGCGACCCTTTGCTGTTGTCCTCCCGATAACTGGGACGGGTAAGCGTTCCTCTTTTCAGACAATCCTACTCGCTCAAGGAGAGCCATGGCCTGCTCCTCAGCTTCTTTTTTGCCGATCTTGCGGACCTTGATAGGGGCCAAAGTGATATTCTTAAGGATATTCAAATGCGGATAAAGGTTAAAATGCTGAAACACGAAGCCGATTTCTGCACGCAGTTTGTTGATATCCCTTTTGGAATCGCACAGATCGATACCATCTACGATCAGCTTTCCTTCGTCAATCGGTTCGAGGCGGTTTATCGTGCGTATAAGAGTTGATTTGCCTGAACCGGACGGACCACATATCACCACCACCTCTCCTTGTTGGACGAAGAGGTTTATGTTTCTAAGGACATGAAGTTTCCGGAACCATTTATGAACGCCTTCAAATTGAATCATTCATTGTCCTTAACCACTTACGATCAACTTAGCAAAAGTCAAATTACAATAAACTCCTCAAGTAGCGCAACGCTTATAACGTTTAGTGGACCAATTCGACTATCTCACACGTTCGGATTATAGTCGTCGCTTCCTCAATAAATATTGGGTTATGCAGCCGACGTGCCGCGGCATAACGAAGAATCGGATCGTGAACTTCGTGTTTGAGCATTGCATAGCCGGCGATCTGCTTTTTTCTTTGGACGGCGCCCGAGAAACAATTCTCCGCATTTCTCAGACAAAAGATCTGTTGAGGTATTCCAAATCTAGAACGTTCGCGTATCCGATTCCGGCCGGTTTTTCGTTCCCGATCAGCGCTGAACTCGTGGCTTACTTGTCGGCCACATCGGCACGCCTGTCATTTTCGCAGGCTCTCCCAGCAGGCCTCTTCAGCCGCTTCAGAGGAGTAATAGGCTTCACTGAGCGGTTTCCCTGTCCGTCCCTCGGGAGCATAATACCAGTAGAGCGGTTTGTGCGAATCGGGATCGGCAGCTTCGGAGCCGGGATAGATGACGAATCTGCCGGCGGGTGTGTCGATGGTGTAGGCCCTAAGTATTCCACTCATGTCGTCTCCTAGTAGGTCTGTTAGTTGACGAGGAGACCCGGTTACCGGTTCCTCCACATGACGCTCAGATTTAGCGGTAATTGCCGGGCTATTCCTGCGCCTCCGTTCAGGTTGACTGTCCCTTGGGTTCGTATCCCGATGTCTTGCGGACCTCCTCAGTCCCCGTGGATGTCCATGGCTCCGCATGCTCGGTCCTCGATTGACTACAGTTTACCATAGCCGACCTCCCTTCGGGATTTATTCTTTTGAGTGGCCAACGCAATTCCGAGTATGGCTCCCTTTTGACCAAAATTTTGTAACTAGGAATTTGCCTTGAGCCGCATGATGAACAGGCGGCGCACAAATCCTTGAGTAATCTCGCAACTGCATGGCGGTCGTACGCCAAGTAAATTATTGCGACCGTAAAACTCCGGTCCAATTTTTGGCCCCTGGGATGAGAGCCTCTAAAAGGACTTCGGATTGGAGACAGCTTCGCAGTGAAGACTTAGATTTATGGTGACCGGATATGGTTCGGGTATGCGCATTCTTTGATAGTCGCAGGAGTGAAGATTTGCGCTCAGGGGCAATTTGTGAAAAGATACGGCAATGTCTGAACCCCGCAAGCTGTTCACATTCGAGTTCGTTGGCCTGTGCGTAATTGCCTTCCTGGCGGCCTGCAATGTCAGCGTGTTCTACAACCTTTTCAATTACCTGCAAACCTTGGGAATCCCAGGCGGACTATGTGGCCTGGTGATCGGGGCATATTCTATGACCGCCATGTTGCTCTATGTGGCGGCAAGCCCCTTCCTTAATGTAGCCAATGCGCCCCGTGTAACCTTGGGCGGCATGATAATGATCGCCGCCAGCGGGATCGCATATCTGTTCGTCCATTCCTTCTGGGGCCTGATAGCGTTACGTGTGCTCAACGGGGCCGGTCAGTTCTGCATGAGTGGCGGGGTGATGGCCCTCTTTGTGTCGGTGATTCCTCCCGATAAGAACGGTCAAGCCTTCGGACTCTATTCCGTGGCCATTCTCGTTGCCTATGCCGGAGTTCCGGCCCTAATGGATACCATAGCCCCTTTCATACCCACTCCACCAGACGGATATGCGGCAGCCACGGTATCTCTGCTCCCAGCCGCATGGATTATGTGGCGGATTCGTCAACGGCGGCGGAACGGACCAAAGGTTTCCGTGATAAGTGGACATTCATTATCCTGGGCGCACATCCGGTTAAATGTGGCGCAACTGCCCGTAAAGTTACTGCTCCTGTTGAACATGAGCTATTTTGCCAACTGGAGCAGCCTGTTTTTCTTTTTCAAGGGATTTGCGCAGCAGCAGGGCATAGCCAACGTAGGGGCTTTTTTCACTGTACAGATGGGGCTAATGATGCTTATCCGTCTCCTGGGCGGCAGACTGTTTGACACCGTCAGCAAAGTGAAGCTAACGGGAGCATGCTTCATTATCATATCCATAGGACACTTGGCGTTGGATCACCTTCCCGGGACTTGGGCTGTGCCGTTTGTGGGAATCATTTTCGGCTTGGGAATGGGCTTAGGCTATCCGGCTATCAATGGACTAATGTTCCAGGTCTCAACTCCAGAATTCCGGTCTCTGAATGCAAATCTGATGCTCTGCGCAGTGCAGGCCGGGTATTTTTTTGGTCCTGTGGTCGGCGGCATAGTAGTGGCCCATTCGGGCTATCATGGCTACTTCATCGCTAATAGCGGACTGGCGGCCGGGGCTGCAATCCTCAGCGTAGCTTTGGCCTTTAATAACCCCTACGAGTCGCATTCAGGATGAGGTCTTTTCGGAATTGATAAGAATGAACCGCCCAAGGATGGGCGGACTCCAACTTTCGCCTGCCATGATCTGCACGCTATACAAAATAATCTGGTATCATTTGGTCTTATGTCGATCCTTCTGTTATTCTGACGCCTTTCTGTTTCTGTAAGTCTTAATTTCAGGAGGCTACAATCACGTTCACCAAGGTGGGCATAGGCAAAAAGATCGCTTCAAAATGCGATGAAGGAATTCATGCAGAACCCAAAGTAGCGCCCTTTGGTCTTCCACGAAACAATTACTCCCTCTCTCTTGTGAGCCGTCTCCGAAAAATCATCGGCCGTTTCTTGAACAGGCGCGGATTAGACGGTTCACAGAGGGAGGCGGACTGCTCATTTCGAAAAGGAGGAACGAACAGTGGAGGGAAAAACCGTTAGAGATAGTCAGATCACGATGACGGTCGCAATGAATCCGGAGGACGCCAATCCTACCGGAAACATTCACGGAGGTGTGGTCATGAAACACGTGGATACTGCGGCGGGGGTTGTGGCAATTCGTCACGCCCGAAAAATCGCCGTCACGGCTTCAATTGACCGTCTAGATTTTCATTATCCTGTTTTCATAGGCAATCTGCTTATTCTCAAAGCCTCAGTGAACTTAGTGGGTAGGACTTCTATGGAAGTCGGAGTAAGAGTCGAAGCGGAGAATCCTTTGACCGGAGAGGTTCGGCATACGGCCTCAGCTTATCTCACCTTTGTCGCACTGGACGAGCAGGGTCAGCCAACGCCTGTGTCTCCATTGATATGCGAAACCGATGAAGAGAAACTACGCCATCGTCAGGCGGAGGTGAGGAGACAATACCGTTTGGCGGAAAGACAGCGGGAGAAGAGTTGCCAGATATAGAAGCCGATGCTCACTTTGTGACGCTGTGTCTTGCTTCTAAATCGCCGGTCGGACGTACGCCAAGTGATCTATTTTGAAGCTGGGATTCCAGACCGAAATGAAAACCCACTTGACAATCGAGTCCGCTTGTAGAGAGAGGAGCAGTCTTAGTCGGGGCTGGAGGATAAGTGCGGTCGGCCACCCCACGGACAGGACAGTTAGGAGCCTGGTGGGGTCCACCGATCTTTGTAGGGGAGACTTTTTCAGGGGCCGGCTTCCTGGAATCATGATTACCACGAGTCAACCGGATGAACACCCGAGACCATTATCGGGAAGTCCCTTAGGGACTTTCTCATAGCTCCAAATGATCCAGGAGACGCCGACGGACCCCACGGGACAGGAGGCTACCGCTGCCAGCCCTGTCCATAGTAACTTGTGCCATAACTGCCGTAATATCCGCCGTAATACCCCGGGTAGGCGTATCCGCCGTATCCGCCATATCCACTGTATCCGCCATATCCACCGTTCGCAGGCATGACGGAACCAGGACTGAACACGGTGTTCGGTATACCGGGCACCGGCCATTGGCTGACCGTATAACCCCAACACGAGCAAGCGCCAAACGCCAGCATCGCAATGATTGTAAAAATTATGGTGGATTTTTTGACCATACCTTCATCCTCCTTTTACTAGGACCATTCTTGTCATAAATCGGTCCCCTTTGGGATTCCTAATAAGACTAAGCCAAGGCCAAAATATCCCTAACTAATTTGGAAGTCAATGGATATCGCATCAAAATGCCCAATCACAATGCACAACGCCTTTCCAAATCAGTCCGTATTGCTTGCTTGGGTTTCGATAAGTGTCTATTCATATACCGCTTACAAGGCAACCAGAACGATTGTGAGCCATTTTCTGTTTTGGGGAAAGTAATTAATCCGCCTTTGGAAAGATGTGATTTCGGCGTATGGAGATCCTGATGCGTTTCAGAACAAATACGTTCAAAGTTTATCTCGCATCCCCGTTGGGTTTCTCTTCGGAGTTGAAGTCCTACAGAGACAAGATTAAGCAGCGGCCAAAAGTTTCCTTAAACCTAGATACGAAAACTGAGGAAGTTTCTCACCGAACCGCTCGTATAAATGCATGTAGTTGTAAGAATTCCACTCGGGAAATCCTGTAATTTTCATCCACGGAGGAAGAGCTTCTTGGGCTTGAGCGTGTCCCGAACTTTGTGGAGGAAGCGGCCTGTTTCCGTCATGGTCATTGCCAACTTTTCGGCAACGGGATAAGCTTCCTCGGCCAAGTGTATGAACTGCTCTTTGTCCTCCCCTTCAAATGTGACCTCCTCCCCTTCAAATGTGACCTCCTCACCTTTAACATTTTTTATTGTTGGGGACTCTCGCAGAGCATTAATTTGTGCTTTAAATTTGTCCTGAGAGATCAGGCTGATTGTGGGTCTCTGATCTCCGACTCCTGAAGATGGATGCGCTGTCGGGGCGATTTGGTCGCCGCCTTCATACTGCTGCGACTCTTGCGCTTCTCCGGTGCTTTCAGAGAGGCTAATTGTTTTGGGATCATCCGGAGCCGAGTGAGGCTCTGCTTTTGACTCCGCAGGTTTGATACTTTCTTCAACCAGCGGCTCATTTACGGATCTCTTGTTCATAAACGGGCCCAAATCGCCGTGGGGGGACACTTCTTAACGGCAAACGGCGCCGCTCGTCGAATCTTCCGTCCAAACACCTGTCAATAACTCCCATTTCCAGACTCCCGAATCTCAACACGATCCCCTTCACATAGTTAACCACATATTCTTGGATCTTGTGTATCATTTCACCCACTACCGACTTCTTGTATCCGTGACTAGGACCTTCGGGAATCCTTCTGTGAAGACTGGTTGAAAGTTCCTAGGGCCTGTAGGCCCAATCTTCTCAGGCCCATAGCCTTTTCATGAGAAGTATTTCACCTTCAGCATAATTTCGATTCACCGCGACTTTAGATCGCCGCAATTGGAAGGTGCGTTTACTGCCTCGCCCACGCATTATTCTTGACTCAAACAGGAGGGATCTCCGGGAAAACACCGCTAGTGAATCGGTTGCGCCGATTTGACATATAGGTCAAAGTCTATTACTGTGACGCATGGTTCGCGACAATATGGAAACCTGCCCCGGATTCAAGGGCCGCAACCAAGCGCGACAGTTTTCATAAGTGAGGAATCTTATGCCCCACGGTTTTTATGCGTTCAAGGCCACTCAAACACCCTGTGGAAACCATTGCGGTGCGAATAATTCACCCCGACACACAAAGGAACGCTCGACTAATCTTTCTGTCCGTGCTTCGGCCGGGGAAGAAAGTTCTCGGCCAATATCATTTCACCCGTGCATGCACGAAGAGGCGCATCACCGGGTAGCCAGACTTCATCTGCCGGTGGCGGAGAAATGCAACACCCGTTGCGCATATTGCGAAAGAAAGATTTCTCCGGAAGCTGACTCTGTTGTGGCTCCAGGGCTCTCCGCCGCAGTGCTGTCTCCGGTCCAGGCGCTTGCAAAGACTAGGGGTTTCTTGAAGCAATGGGGCAAGGGCTCCGTAGTCGGCGTCGCAGGTCCGGGGGAGCCCCTTGCGAACGGGGAGACCCTTGAAACGTTGCGGCTTATCAGGGGCGAGTATCCGGATATTCCCCTTTGTGTTTGCACCAACGGACTGAATCTACCCGACCATTGCCAAGACCTGAAGGAACTGGGCGTACAATATATCAGCGTCACTATAAACGGCTTCGATCCTTCGATCGTGGCTCGGATACAGCCCACCGTCAGCAAAAAAGGTCGAGTCCACGTAGGAAAGGACGCGGCCCGGGTGTTGATTCAAAATCAAACAGCGGGTCTGGCGGCTGCGGTTGAGGCAGGGATGGTCGTCAAGGTCAACTGTGTGGTCATCCCTGAAATCAACGGAGAACATGTAGAAAGCGTAGCTCGAAATGTGAAAGATCTCAGGGTCCACATTTTCAATCCCATTCCGCTAATTCCGAGAGGTTTATTGAAAGACATGAAACCACCGGATGAACGGTACATGGGCCGTTTGAGATCTCTATGCGGCGAAATTATATCGACTTTTCATCAGTGCAAGCAGTGCAGAGCCGATGCGGAAGGAATTCCGGGAAAGGAAAAGACCGGATGAACAAGAAAGACAAGAAGGTGACACGACGTGACTTCCTGAAGGCCTCCTCATTGGCGGCGGCGGGAAGCGTGGTGTTAGGGTCCGAAGCTATTGCGACGACTTTCAAAGACGACTTTCTTCAGGTGTGGTCGTGCGGAGGTCTAGCCGAGGCTTTCCTTCCTGCGAACAAGGCGTACGAAGAGATGACCGGATGCCGAATAGACTATTCAGGCGCTTTCGCAGGCGCTCTGGGGAAATCGTTGTTGGGCGACGCCAAAACAGAGGTGTTTGCTCCACGAGTCCTTGAGCTGGCGAACAAACTGAAGGAGCAGGGAAAGATGCTGAGTTTCCTTCCTCTCTGTTTCACAAAATACGTCCTGGTGACTCCAAAGGGAAATCCGGCAGGAATAACAAGTATTAAAGATATCGGCAAACCAGGAGTCAAAACCGTTCTATCCCCCGACGCTTCACCACCGGGGGGAGAGGCTTCCACGATAATTCTAAAAAAGGCAGGGGTGTTGGAACAGGCTAAAAAGAACGCCGTCGCCGTTACCGACTGCGTTCAACGAGCGGTTCCTGAGGTGACCAAGGGAATCGGGGATGTCGCAGTCATGGAGCTCCGACTGACCAAAAAAGCAGAGTTCGCAGGCAAGATGGAAGTAATTGATATTCCGGATGAATTCATTCCGCCTCGCCCTGTTTCCTTCGTAATAGGCGTTATGAAATTTGCTCACAATAAAGATCTTGCCGAGGATTATGTGAAATTTATCACGTCGGAAAAGGGTCAGTCCTTCTTCGAAGCTGCGGGTTTCATTCCGGCGTTGTCGGTTGAAGGCGAACGCCTTATCCGGAAGTACGGAGTGAAAGATGCGTGAGATTCCCTTCGCCAATTGGAAGAGGAAAATTTCTCAACTCGGTTTCCTGGTTATCCTGGGCGAGTTTTCATTCTACGGGGTGTTCCGCTGTCCCTTTGCCGTTCCATATGTAAGTTGCGGAAATTGCCCGGTCCTTCAATGCCCCGGCCGAGACCTATGGTTACCGGTCTGGCTGGGTCTACTGGTCTCAGGGCTGGTATTCGGCCGCGCCTTCTGCGGCTGGGGATGTCCCGGCGGCTTTGTTTCCGAGCTACTGGGAAAGTTGGCCCTCTTCCGCGGGAAGGCCAAAAAGGGCGTTGAGGCCGTCAGTAAATATCCTGTGGCGACAGCAAGCTTCCTCGTTCTCTTCGTTCTGAATAACCCGAGGTGGGCGATACCCATTCGAAACCGGGGACTTCTTTAATTCCGTGTCCCTGACCTTCGAACACGCCGACCAATTGTGGCTCTGGCGAACCGGCTTCATAGTGGGTGGCCTCGGTATGGCGCTTTTCATCCCACATTTCTGGTGTAGGTATCTATGCCCGACGGGTGGGTTACTCGAAATTCTAAACCGTAATGCCGTGGTCAAGTATTTCAAGACGTCCACATGCAATGACTGTGATAGGTGCAGAAAATCGTGCTTTGCCGAAACTCGTCCGGCTGAAGTCAATTGCATGAATTGCGGCGACTGCAAATCCGTGTGTCCCGTGGACGCTATCAGGATGGGCAGGAGTGGCCGCAGCGAAGACAGCCTGGTGGACGCTTCCTTAGACGGTCGGAGGAAATACTGATCGAGTTCGACGACAGGGGCCAGAGCAGATCATGTTGATGTCCAGGAAGGGCCTGTTGAGAGATGAATTACAAATTTGTGAACCGATCGCCCCGACGACCGAGCACACGCAATTTCATGCGCTCAGGGGTTTCCATAGCGGCACGGACGTCCGCCGTCCTGAGACTTTCGCATTTTTGAGACAGGAGGAAGTGAATGCGTCAATTGATTTGGCTAACGACTCTCGCTCTTATTATGGTCGGTTGGTGGGTTCCGGCCCCGGCCGCATCTTTGAACGGGTACCGTCACCATGGAGATCGACCTATCGCGACACGAAAAGGACAAAGAGGTAAAGTTGTGGGTTCCTTACCCGGTTTCGGACAACGACCAAACTATCAGCGCCATCAAGATATCAGGCGACTATGTGGAGTCGGCAGTGTACACGGACAAGGAGTTCTCTGCTCCCATGCTGTTCGCGCGATGGGATAAGGGAGCGGTGAGTCGAAAACTGACCTTTGAATTTGATGTATATCGTCGAGAGGTGATCCGGAAAGATTTCCCGGCGAAGGAAGCGGCTTGGGATCCGGCTGACTACGCTTCCTACCTGACAGGCACGAGTCTCTCACCCATCAATGGTCCGACGAAAGTCCTGGCCGACCGGATTACAGGTGGAAAGACCACCGTCCTTTCAAAGGCTCAGGCAATCTATGCATGGGTCGTGGAGAACATGCGCCGAGATCCGGATACCTACGGATGCGGTAAAGGCGACGTGTGCTCCCTTCTCGAAAACCTGGGCGGCAAATGTGTTGACATCCACTCAGTCTTCGTAGCGCTGTGCCGCGCTTCGGGTGTTCCGGCCTATGAGGTGTTCGGCCTGCGGCTGGCCAAAAAAGGCTCGGAGGATGTGTCCACTTGGCAGCATTGCTGGGCCATGTTTTTTCTCCCGGGGTATGGGTGGGTACCCGTTGATCCGGCCGACGTGCGCAAAGCAATGCTTACGGAGAAGCTGGATCTGAAAGACGCGAGGACCAATGATCTACGCAACTACTATTGGGGCGGCATAGACCCATACCGAATCAAAGTGGGCGTTGGACGAGACTTGACCTTGAACCCTCCGCAAAACGGGAAGCCGGTGAATTATCTCATGTACCCCTTTGCTCAGGTGGGAGAGGAAACCATAGATTCCATCAATCCCGAGACATTCAAATACAAGATCATGTTCCAGGCGAAATAGGGCCGTATGTCTTCAGCCTTGAACGGATAGTCACTGAATCGCATTTCGCTTCTCTTTAGGAAGGCGGATATCCTTGGAGAAGGACTTGAACCTGCCTGCGTTGAGACCAGTTCGGTGAAGGCTCGGTTATTCGGGACCATAAACGGTCCCTCGGGGTAATTTGCGGGTTATCTCAAACGAGTTGGTTGATGAACCGAAAACCAGGTCTCGACATCAAGAGGCTGCTATCGAGTCATTGGCAGTCGCTACAGGCGTCATGCCGCATCGGGAATCCATGCATCGGTAATTTTGATTTGACATATAGGAACATCCCTGTTATTCAAGTCCGTAGGACTCACAACTTGCATATCAGGATTACGTCCATGTACCAGTTTTTCGGCTTTACCTGAGGTAGTTTGAAACAAGCTACCCGTGTTTGGTTAGCGCAGAGCTAGGCCGAAAGACTCCTCCTTTTCCATTTCGTTTCCTCCAATCCCAATCTGAGGACTTCTTTCAGTCCGGCTCAGAAAACTCTCTTAGCTGTTTCTTGGCGATGAGGGCCCCATGGGCTGCGGACGCTATGGTGCGGCCTAATAAACCATAATTCCGGTTTACGGGACCGAACCACGCCCACGAGGCCATAGCAAACGGAATAAAGAAGAGGTTGGAGAACAGATGTCCAAGGGTTTCGGAGACGGTAATTTTGGAGACGTAATGGTTGTCGGCGGAGGGATCAGCGGAATTCAGGCTTCCCTCGATCTTGCCACCGGAGGATACAAGGTCTATCTGGTGGAAAAGTCCCCAACCATCGGCGGCAAGATGGCCCAGCTCGATAAGACTTTTCCCACAAATGACTGTTCAATGTGTATTGAATCCCCCAAGTTTCTTGAATGTAAGAGACATCCCAATATAGACATCCTGACTATGACCGAAGTCGACACTGTGGAAGGTCAGGCTGGAGATTTCAAGGTAACACTAACCAAGAAACCCAGGTACATCATAGAGGACAAATGCACGGGTTGCACAACCTGTGTCGAGTACTGTCCGGTCCTGGTTTCCGACCCATTTAATCAAGACATATCAATGAATAAGGCCGTCCATATATACTTCGCTCAAGCGGTTCCTCTTGTCCCCTATATCGACGAAAACTGCCTTTACCTTAAAGGAAAGAAATGTACCATTTGCGAGGGGGTCTGTAAGAATCGAGCCATAGACCTTCGTCAAGCCCCTGAAAATGTGGAAATAAAGGTTGGGGCCATAGTTTTAGCGCCTGGATACGAGGTGTTTGATCCAAAGGCGACGGGCGACTTCGGTTATGGAAAGTATGAGAATGTGGTTACCAGCCTTGACTACGAACGTCTGTTATGCGCTACCGGCCCGTATGAAGGCGAGATCCTGCGCTCTTCCGACAAGAGGCATCCGCGCAAAATAGCCTGGATTCATTGCGTGGGTTCCAGGCGCGTCACCTCGGGGAATAACAGCTACTGTTCCGCGGTGTGTTGCACTTACACCCAGAAACAGGTCATTTTGACCAAGGATCACGACGCGGAGGCGCAATGCGCGATATTCCACAATGATATTCGCTCCTACAGCAAGGGATTTGAACGGTTCTACCAGAGGACGGAGGGTTTTGCCGGGGTTCGTTTTATTAGAAGCTATGTGTCGATCATAGGAGAGGACCCGGAAACCAAAAATGTCACTCTAAGGTACAACACTAACGATGACGGCGTTAAAGAAGAAGAGTTCGACATGGTGGTATTGTCCGTCGGATTAAAGCCTCCCGCAGGTCATAAAGCTCTGGCGGAAAAATTCGGCGTAGCGCTCAATCCTCACGGATTTTGCGCCACCAACCCCGTCAACCCCATGGAGACTTCTCGAGCCGGGATTTTCGTAGCCGGGGCCTTCCAGGGTCCTATGGATATCCCCGAATCCGTCTTCACGGCCAGCGGAGCCGGCTCACAGTGTTCTGAACTTCTGTCCCACCGACGGGGTAATTTGTCCAAGGAAAGGGTCTATCCTCCGGAACGGGACGTCTCCAACGACGAGCCACGGGTGGGGGTTTTTGTGTGTCATTGTGGAGCGAATATCGGAAGAGTGGTCGATGTGCCTTCCACGGTCGAATACGCCTTAACCTTGCCCAATGTCGTCCACGCTCAGGAACAGCTCTTCTCATGCGCTACCAATTCAGCCAAAGAAATAACGGATACCATAAAGGAGAAGGGGCTCAATCGGGTCATTGTGGCCGCATGTACCCCAAGGACCCATGAGCCGGTCTTTCGAGACACGCTTCGGGAAGGCGGAATTAATCAGTATCTCTATGATATGGCGAACATCCGAGAGCATTGTTCCTGGGTCCACTCAAAAGAGAAGGAAGAGGCCACCCAGAAAACGAAGGATTTGATCCGCATGTCGGTTGCGCGAACCTGCCATTTGGAGCCATTGCAGGAATTTGATCTGCCGCTCGACAAGGCTGTGTTGGTTGTCGGAGGGGGGATAGCCGGGATGACCAGCGCCCTGAGCCTGGCGAATCAGGGCTTCGAGGTTTATCTGGTGGATAAGGATACTGATCTTGGTGGAATAGCGCGAAGAATTCATTATACACTTGAAGGGCTGGATGTTCAGGTCTATTTGCAGGATCTTATCCTAAAGGTATACCGGAACCCCTTAGTCCATGTAATTACCGATGGGACCATTACGGATGTTTCCGGGTATGTGGGGAATTTCTTCACCACTGTGGAGTCTGAAGGAAGGATCAGGCGCATTAAACACGGGGCCGCCGTGCTCGCTCCGGGCGCCATTGAATATCGAGCCCACGGAATACCTCTACGGACAGGACGAAAGGGTTCTGACCCAATTGGAGCTGGAGCGGCTGGTCGTCAACAACGAGGAAGGGCTGATCGGCGCCCAAAGCCTTGTGATGATCCAATGTGTAGGCTGCAGAAATGAGGAAAGAAACTACTGCTCCCGGGTATGTTGCAGCCATGCTGTAAAAAACGCCTTGAAATTGAAAGAGATAAATCCTCAAGTGGACATTTATGTCCTCTATCGGGACATGAGAACCTATGGGTTCAACGAGGATTTTTACCGGGAGGCCTCAAACAAGGATATAAAGTTCATCCGTTACGAGCCGCTGGACAAAATTCAGGTGGAAGTCGGCGAATCTGATGATGGCCGTCCGGTTCTAAAGGTCTCCGTGACGGATTTTGTTCTGGGGAAAAAGCTTATGCTGGACGCTGATTACCTCGCTTTGTCCGCCGCTGTTCTCCCTTCTGAGGGGGTTCAGGAACTATCCAAGTTATTTAAGGTGGCTCTGAGCCCTGAGGGGTTCTTTCAGGAAGCGCATGTGAAGCTGAGGCCTGTCGACTTTGCCGCTGAAGGCGTTTTCCTGTGTGGCACAGCGCATTATCCCAAGCACATTTCCGAAGTGATTAATCAGGCCTATGGCGCCGCAGGCAGGGCCGCGGTTCTTCTGTCACAGGACTCCGTAACAGCCTCCGGTTCTGTTTGCGAAGTAAAAGAGGATCGCTGTGTGTCCTGTGGAGCGTGTGTCAAAGCTTGCTCCTATGGAGCGATTGAGTTTCATGACACACGACAAGGCAAGAAGGCCAGGGTTATTCCTGTGCTCTGTAAAGGGGATGGTCTCTGTAACGCCAAATGTCCGACAGGGGCTATTTCCCTAAAGCATTACACCAATGAGCAGATCTTTCGCCAAATTGACGCTGAGGTCCCGGACCGAAAAAGAGTCCGCCAATAAACGAAGCAGTAATTGCCGGCTTGGGAGTGAGGAAATAATGAGCGCAGGGCTTGAGTTTAAACCAAGAATTCTGGGTTTCTTGTGCAATTGGTGCTGTTACGGAGGCGCGGATCTTTGCGGAGTGTCTCGGTTTCAGTATCCCCCTTATATTAAGGTGATAAGAGTGATGTGCTCCGGCCGAGTCGATCTGTCCTTTATACTTCGTGCTTTTTCTAACGGAACGGACGGGGTGTTTATCGGCGGGTGTCATCTTAACGACTGCCATTATAATACTGAAGGAAATTACGACGCATTGGCCGTCACGCGTCTATGCAAAAAATTGATGGAACGCATAGGATTGAATCCCGACAGATTGCGGATTGAATGGGTATCCGCCGGTGAAGGAATCCGTTTTGCCGAAGTCATGAGTGACTTCGGTAGACAGATTAAGAAATTGGGGCCCCTTGGCGGAAGCGAAGGAATGGACGAAAATGAATTAGAGTCGAAAATTGCAGAAATTACTAAATTGGTCCCGTACATTAAAATGGTATACCAGGACAAATTGGCGTCACGTTCCACAACTCCGGAAGATAATGACGGACTTTTCACAAATGACGAGATAGACCGGTTGTTTCGTGAAATGGTCTCGTACTATATCGATCCGACCAAGTGTCAGGCGTGTTCGACATGCCTGAAGAGATGCCCGGAAGGCGCGATCATAGGCGGCAAAAAACAAATCCATGTGATCGATCAGGAGAAATGCATAAAGTGCGGGAGCTGTTTTGAAGCTTGTCCCCCTCGCTTCGGCTCGGTGAGAAAGGTTTCCGGCGAGCCTGTTCCTTCTCCTATTTCTGAAGAAGCCGGAACTATCATAAGAAAGAGTAGAACCTGACGTGGAGAAGACGCCTTAGAGCTTAACGATGCAAAATGAGGAAGACAGCGGCGTTCAATATCCCATTCCGAACCATAATTTATACTGTTCCGGGTATTTCTTTGCGCGATCTTTCACGACAAGTGGACAACATTTCGATATATAGAGAGTAATCCCCTCGGAGAGATTTATTGCCGGTCGGTTCAAAGCCTTAATGCCTGTGACGGGCCTTTTCCATCGAGAGCAAGGGAACTATGAAGAAATACTTCGTTTTGTTGTTGATTTGGGCAATGGCGCCGTATCCTGCTTATCCCGCTGATTCAACGGCAGAGCCTTCGGACAAGGGGGAGAAAGCGAGTGTCGGAACGTCAGCTCAACCATCCAAAGGATGCGGGTGTCCGTTGGAGGCGCCATTTCAGCGCCTGAAGGAATCCCTCAAAAGCCCCGACAGCCAAGCCCGCAAGTCGGCTGCTGTAGCATTGGGCAATTTTCCTTCGTCCGCGCCGGAGATAATTAACATTCTCTTGGAAGCGATTACAGACGACAATCGCGAAGTCAGATGGGCTGCGATCACCTCTTTGGGAAAAATCGGTAAGCAATCCCCGGAGGCTAAAGACATGTTGAAGCTCTTTGTCCATGACCATGATTCCACCACTGCGCAGAAGGCCTCGCTGGCATTGGCAAATCTCGGCGAAACGGACGAAGAAATCATTACAACCATAGTAAGAACCCTGGAGAGCGCTTCTACGGAGGACTCAGCGATTGCGGTAGCGTCAATTGCGAAATTGTTGCCTTCCGATGAGGGCAAGCTCCTACCAGTGGTTCTGAATGGGGTCAAATCCAAACGAGACATCCTGGTTTTGAATTCTCTCAAAGTGCTGAAAATGGCCCATACCGAGAACGACAAAGCTGTCTCCGAGCTTGTTCGCATCTACAGCGATGTTGATCGGACAGCCCGCGTATTGATAATCGAAGCTTTATCAGTAATGGACAAGATGGGCTCTCAGATCAAGCCCGTGCTGACCAAGGGGTTCAAGGATCCTGACCCCAAGGTCAGACGTGCGGCTATTCAGGTCGCGGGACAATCCGCAGGGACCCCCGAGGTTTTCAAAGAACAGTTGCTCAAAGCTTTGAATGACCCTGACAGAGAAAACCGATTGACGGCCTTGGGTATAACAGTCGCAGCGGGTATGCTTAGCAAAGGGCATGATAAGGTTATCTTGGCGTTGAGAAAGGACGCCGACCCCTTGATCAGGGCCCGCGCTCTTTTCCGCCTTGGGGTCACTGGAAACCATAACCCCGGAAGTAATAATGGCCCTAAAGTCATCCCTTGGCGATACGAGCGCGGCGGTCCGCACGTCAGCGATAGCTTCATTGAGAAATGTCGGTTTGCGCAAGCCCGAAGATGTGATCCCCATTCTCGAAGGGGCCTTCGACTCCGAAAAGGATCATAGAACCAAGGAATTCATAGGGACAACCCTTTACCAATTCGGTAAGCGGACACCGGTCGTGCCGGCGTCTCCCGAAGCAGGCGATAACAAATTCGCTCCGGGGTGGGAGATCCACGGGCAAGGCTTCTAAGGTGGCGCTGGTAATAAGCATGAGCCGCTTCCTTTGCTACGCCCTGCGCCGTATCCATTCAGTTACGCGGGGCATGAGCCGTCCTGGGGGATCTTCTTAGGCAGCACGTGAGATTTTTTTCTCGCGTTTGAGCCTTGAGAGTAGTAGGTTCACTATACGGTCTATTACGGATTCAAGGTTCCTGTGTCATGGCGATAAACGGCTGCCCGGTCTGCCTCGAAAAGCAACGACGCATTGATGAACTTGTAGAGCAAGTCAAGGGTCTGCAAGCCAAGTTGCGCTATCAGGAGCGCAAAGTGGAGGATGGGCCATTCGGATCTTCCACTCCGTCGTCCAAAGTCCCGATTAAGCCGAACACGGAACCGAAGGAGAATAAACCCAGAGGAGGCCGGCCGGGTCACAAGGGTAACGGTCGGAAGAGCCACGACGAAGAAGCTGTTGACCGTTCGGTGGAAGTGGAACTGACAAGCGAAAATTGCCCGGAATGTGGCCGCCCGCTCGAAAACAAGGGATGGGCGGAGCGCAGCGTCGTAGACACCCCATCCAAAAGCCCGCAAAAGATCACCTTTCGCCTCGCCAAGAGATATTGCCGGCATTGTCGTCGCAATGTCACGGCGCAGCCCCGGGGAGTGCTGCCCAAAAGCCTTTATGGTAATCAGCTCATAGCCGACGCTGTCGAAATGCATTACCTCCACGGCGTTCCCATGGGGCGTATTAGCGAGTTTCTCGGCATCGGGGCGGGCAGCATTGGGCAGTTGTTCAAACGCTGCGCTGGTCTCTTTAAGGAAGTTTCGAACAAGCTCATCCCGGAATATCGCAAGGCGCCGGTCAAGCATGCGGATGAGACGAGTTGGCGGACCGATGGCAAAAACGGGTACGTTTGGTTATTCGCCACTCCGAAGCTGAGCGTTTTTCAATTCGGCAAGGGCCGCTCCGCCAAGGTCCCTCAGGCCGTCTTCGGCATGGACCCTTTGCCCGGCGTGCTGGTAGTGGACCGCTATGCGGCGTAAAACAAAGTCCCCTGTGAGATTCAATACTG
>CAVVHK010000081.1:0-29844 GCA_963747865.1 uncultured delta proteobacterium
TGTTATGTGCCTGTTCTTCGGTTCAGTTAGTGCCTGACTACCACGAGAAACGAACCGCCTGGATTCCCCAAGGGGTTACCCCGGCCAAGAAAGCCGATGTCCTGTATTTCGCGGGCTGTACAGGCTTCATATGTAAACAAAGAAATAGCTCAGTCCACAGCAAAAATCCTGAAGGCCGCCGGCACGGAATTCATGCTCATGCCTGATGAATGCTGCTGCGGCAACACGGTGTTTTCCGCGGGCCTTTACGACGAGGCCAAAGCGCTGACTCAACGGAATGTCGATGAAGTGCGCAAAACCGGGGCAAAGACCCTGCTAACGAGTTGCGCCGAGTGCTACCGGATGTGGAAAGTCGATTATCCAAAATTGCTGAATATTTCCACCGCGGACCTGGGCTTTGAAGTTGTCCACCTAGTGGAATTCGCTAGCGACAAGATAAAAGATGGCGCTCTGAAAATGACGAAACCTTTTGAGACTCGCCTGACCTATCACGATTCATGCAGTCTGAGCCGTTGTAGCGATCCTTGGACGCCTTACGAAGGAAAACGTGGATGGATGGGCTGCGTGGAGCCAAGACTCAAGAGACGCCGCGGCCCCCAGGACATTTATGCCAAGCCCAGAGAAATCCTGAACGCAATCCCCGGAGTGAACCTCGTAGAAATGCCCCGCACGAGAGAAAACACTTTCTGCTGCGGCGCCGGCCGTGGGGTCCAGGAAACCTTTCCGGATCTTGCAAAGAGCTCCGCCGAACATCGGCTTGAAGAAGTCAGGGAGATAGGCGCTGAGACGCTGGTGTCCTCCTGTCCCGGATGCAGAACAATTTCAGCCGAGCCGTGAAAAGCAGCGGCGGTGATGTGCGGGTCCTGGATATTTCCGAAGTCATCTGCGCCGCTATTGAAGGCTAGGAGCAGTCGCAAGACTTAGAATCTTTAGGAAGAAGCGCCGGGGAGGGAGTTTTGCAAAATGACCTTACCGGACGCCAATGCGGGCGACTTAAGGAAAATATTGGCAACGGCGTCATATCGAAACGTCGCCCTCGCGAAAGCGGGGGTCAAGGAACCACAGGAAATTAACTGGGTTCCCGCTTTCGCGGGAACGACGGATAATGACGTCTACGTGGCGAATAAGGTTACTTTCCACCCTTATGGCGCCTTCATTGCCCTGGACGCTCCCGAGAAATCCTATTATTGAAGCCGACTCTAGAAACAAGGAGTTCAGTGATGGCTATAAGCAAAGACATTTATAAAGCGTTGGAGGCCGTTGTAGGCGCTCAGTATATATCCGATGACCCGGTGATTTGCGAAGGATACAGAAGCGGTCCCGGTGGTTACGAAAACGGCCTGGGATACGAACGGGTAATGACCACGATACCGGGATGCGTGATCATGCCCAAAACCACCGAAGACGTTCAGAGGATAGTCAAAATCTGTTATCGGAACGATGTTCCTTATGTGCCTTACAGCACAGGCTTCTACGGCCCTCGCTCACATCCCCACGTTGAAGACGCCCTGCTCATCGATCTCAAGCGCATGAACGATTTCGTGCTCGATGAAAAGCACTTCTACGTGGAAGTAGGTCCGGGCATGGTTTACTCTCCTATTCAGGAAGAGTGCATGAACCACGGGGCGTACGTCGTGATCGGAGGAGGCGGCGCTCAAGCTTCGGCCATAGCCAACCTCATCGGCGACGGATGGTCGCCTTTAAGCCATCGCATAGGCCTTCCTCACAGACGTATTCTCGGCACAGAGGTTGTTATGCCGGACGGCGAAATCCTCCGTATGGGTTCTCTGGCCACGGGAGACGATCCATTCTGGGGAGAATCTCCCGGACCGGATCTCAGAGGCTTGTTGAGAGGCTACACGGGCCTCCGTGGCTGCCTCGGGATTGTGACCAGAATGGCTATTAAGACCCTTCCCTTCCAGCCTGAAAGGCTTGAGCCGACCGGAATATCCCCCAACACCGCATTGGCGCTTCCGGAAAAGCGAGTCAAGTGGGTCAATTTCATTGTGCCGTCCAAAGAAGCCCAAGTGGAGTCCATGAGGCAAATCGGCCACGCTGAAATCGGCGGAGCCGTGACCAAGGTTCCTTTGTTTCTGGCGTGCCATCGCCAAAGCAGAGTGTAAAGAAGAGTTCTGGGATCTCTGGAGCAAGGAAACCGAGGAAACAGTCGCAAATTTCCTCATAGTCCGTGTTCTGCTCATTGGTTACACCTCCGAAGAGCAGATGGAATACGACGAGCGGGTCCTGATGGATATCATGACCGAATTGGGCGGTCAGGCCCGCCGGACAAAGCCCTCCGACGAATCCTGGATTAAGAACGCGGACTCGGCGGGCATGTGGCTAATGTGCGGCGGATATGTCTCCGTGGACTATGTTATTGAAACATTAACCCAGTCTCCAGTTCACGGCCCTGCGTACGCGGATCTTAAGAAGAAATACACACCGCCGCTTATGCCCGACTACGGAGATCCGGGCTGGTTCCAGAGCTTTGAGCTCGGTCACCAGGGTTATTCAGAGTTCCTGGTTTATTGGGATCAGGACGACGACACTAACGCTGTCGACCAATTCTACTTGGACACCTCCAAGATGAACATCGAGAACCGCTTTTACACTTCACTTCTCGGTCCGCATCAGCCGCTTTACCTGACAGGACCGAAGTACGGGCCGAATTATCACGAATTCCTGCTCAAGGTGAAAAACGAGTTCGATCCCAAGTGGAAATCCCATCCACCGGTTCCTCTGGCGCACGACGTGTTCGTAGAAAGGGCCCCATGGATGAGTCACATGAAGGACTGGGAATCGCCTGCCGATTTACCTAAATAGGATGGCATGAAAGCGTAGCCGGAAGGGAACTTGTTGCAGAAGGTTCTCTTCAGGACCTCCACCTATGGCCGGCGAAAGAAGAATTGGAGCAGGTGTGATCAAGGGCACGGAGCCCTGAGGAATGTTTTCTCCCGCTTGCGTTTCATGGGAATATGGGGAGCCAAACGCATGGCTATTCACAGAGAGGGCGCCGGATTTTTGTAGGATGCTGTGAGTGAAACGAACCGCATCTGTCGAGAAGAGACCTCGAACGATGCGATTCGCAAGGCTCACCGCATCCTATGGGATCTGCATTCGGCGCTGAAGAATCGGTGATCGTATTTACGCCGGAACGTGCTCACACGCAATTCATTCAGCAATATGTCAGGACCTCCAGAGGTGAACCCAATGAGTGAGACACTTTTCAGCACGGAGGAGCACCAGATCTTCCGTCACTCATTCAGAAAATTTGTGGCTAAAGAAATTACCCCCCATGTTGAGGAATGGGAGGAACAGCGGGCGGTTCCGAGAAGCGTATGGCTCAAAATGGGGGAACAAGGCTATTTATGTCCGTGGCTTCCCGAGGAATACGGTGGATTGGGACTAGGATTCGACTACTCGATTATCATTAACGAGGAATTGTTGCGAGGAAACGCGTTTGGTGTCGAAGTTCCTCTCCACAGTGATGTAGCCACCCCATATATATATTCGTACGCTTCTTCCGAGGTCAAGGAGCAATGGCTGCCCAAGTGCGTCACAGGCGAAGTGATCACAGCCATAGGGCTCACCGAGCCCAACGCAGGGTCAGACCTCGCCGCCATTCGCACGAAGGCCGTAAAGGAAGGAGACTTCTATGTGATAAACGGGCAGAAGACGTTTATTACAAACGGCTATTATGCGGATCTGATTGTTTTGGCGGTCAAGACCGATCCCAGCGCGGGGCACAAAGGCGTCAGCCTTATCCTGGTGGACACCAAGACTCCCGGATTCCACCGTGGCAGGAAGTTGAACAAGCTTGGCTACCACATGCAGGACACGGCCGAGCTTTTCTTCGAGGACTGCCGAGTTCCCGTGGGCAATTTGCTTGGCGAAGAAGGACAGGGCTTCAAATACATGATGGCGAAACTCCAGCAGGAACGGCTGGAGGTGTCCATCAAATGTCAGGTCTTGGCCGAAGAAGCCCTCAAAGAGGCGCTGAATTATGTGAAAGTCCGCGAGGCTTTCGGGAAACCTATCGGGAACTTTCAGTTTAATGCCTTCAGATTGGCCGACATGGCCACAGAAGTTCAACTTGGCCGCACCTTCCTGAATAGCCTTATTCAAGATCATATCGCCGGTAAGAACATAGTCCAAAAGGTTTCCATGGCCAAATACTGGCTGGGAGAAATGGTAAATCGCATCGCCTACCAGGCGGTCCAACTGCATGGCGGCTATGGATATATGGAAGAGTATAGGGTCTGCAAAATATATCGCGATGTTCGTTGCTTATCCATTTTCGCAGGCACAAGCGAAATCATGAAGCTGATCATCAGCCGAGGCCTGGGACTCAATCCCTGACGCTGAACGATCCGTCAAACCGGCCTTATTTATAACAGAAACTCCAAGGGGTCGTTAACCCTTCAGTCATTAGGACGGATTTCAAGATTGCTTCGCCGTTCATAAATTAGGTTTGAGAGAGTCGCGAAGCGCATTCTCACAAACTTAACGGTTACCTACGGATGATCGAATACTTGCATGGAGAGCGGATATGTGTGTTGGAAACATTCTTCGAAGAGGCGCTTCTAAGTTTTCGGATAAGACCGCTATAATTTTTGAGGACACACGGATCAACTATGCCGAGCTCAATCGGCGGGTCAACCGCTTGGCCAACAGCCTACTGAATTTAGGCCTCAAAAAAGGGGATCGGGTCGCGGTTCTCGTGCACAACTGTCCGGAGTTCATCGAAACATATTTTGCCTGCGCAAAGTCCGGAGGCGTCTTTGTCCCTGTAAACAATCTTTTCAGGCAGAAAGAACTGCTTGATGTATTTGAATATATTAAGCCTCGTTTCCTAATTTTTGATCCGGATTTCGCCGACGTCGTCCAGCCGATCACACCCAAACTGGATTTCATCGAATTCAGGATAGCGCTGGGCGCGGGCTCGGCGGCCTCGAAGAAATACGAGGATCTCGTTGACCAGGGAAACGAAACTGAGCCGACGGTCCCTATTTCGCACGATGATCTTATAAGCATATTCCTGACTTCCGGCACGACAGGGCGGCCCAAGGGCGCTATGAGGAAACATCGTCACGATCTGATTAACGCCATGGCCTGCGCAATAGAGTCGGGAATTAGATACGATGATCGAGTCTTACTTCTTTTTCCCTTCTTTCACATAACATACGTGGACAATCTGCGGCATCTTCTGATGTCCAACACTATAGTCATCAGAAGGGAGGGAGCGTTTAACGCCAAGGAAGTTCTGAGTCTTCTGGCGAGAGAAGGAGTAACCGTATGTCAGTTTGTGCCCACCATGATTAATGTCATGCTCCAGGAAGACAGCCTCGAAGGGTACGATCTGAGCCGATTCAGATTGCTCATGTACGCCGCCTCACCAATGCCGTTGGAATTGCTGAAGCAGGCCATAAGAAAATTCAGGTGCAAGTTCATCCAGTTTTACGGCCAGACTGAAACCGGGCCTTGCACAACCGCGCTGAGTCCCGAGGATCATGTGCTCGACGGTGATGAGGCTCAGGTCGCCAGATTGGCCTCAGCAGGAAGGCCCATCGTAGATTACGAGTTGAGAATAGTCGATGAGTATGATCGCGACGTCCCCGCGGAACAAGTGGGCGAAATCGTTGTCCGCGGAGAAGCGATGACCGTGGGGTACTGGAATCTTCCCGAAGAAACCGAAAGAACCATTAGGGACGGATGGCTTCACACCGGCGACTTCGGTAGGATGGACGACAAGGGTTATGTGTTTATCGTCGACCGTAAACATGATATGATTATTAGCGGCGGAAAAAATATCTACCCCCGAGAAATCGAAGAAGTCATTTACTCCCATGAAGCCGTCTTGGAAACGGCAGTAATTGGAGTCCCTGACGACTACTGGGGAGAATCGGTTAAAGCCTTCGTGGTGCTGAAACAGGGAATGAACGCTACTGAACAAGACATCATCGACTTGTGCAAGAATACCATCGCCAGCTACAAGAAACCTCGGACTGTGGAGTTCCTACAACAACTACCGAAGAGCCCCGCCGGTAAAATACTCAAAAGAGTAATCAGAGAAAAATACTGGGAAGGTCGGGAAAGAAGGGTTTAGCGGGCAATGCGACTACGGCCGCTTGCTGGGGCCTGGACAAGGTTAGGCCACTGCGATGAAAGTAACGGCGCGACATTCTTGAAGTTCTTGAAGAGAGGTCCGGAGGCGAACTTCTTTCAAAGAATTCCCTTCCCGCGGCGCTTTAACGGCAAGATCGCCGACGTTAGTTTTCGCATTTTTGGAATAGAGGTGAGAAATGAAACACCAGATCAAATTTACAGTTAATGGCGATGAATATTCGCTGGCGGTGGATCCCTGGCGGACTCTCAATGAAGCGCTTCGCGACGATCTTAACTTAACGGGCACTAAGCTTGGTTGCGGCACGGGTGACTGTGGCGCCTGCGCGGTTATGGTTGACGGTCACACTGTCAGTTCGTGCTTGACCCTGGCCGTATCGGTCGACGGAAAATCCGTCAAAACCGTAGAGGGCCTGGCGCCTTCCGGTGAAGAGCTTCACCCTGTGCAGGAAGCGTTCGTCAAAACAGGGGCTATTCAGTGCGGTTTTTGCACTTCCGGCATGGAAATGGCGGCGGCGCATCTCTTGGAGCATAATCCTTCCCCGACCGAGAAAGAAATCAGAGCCGGCCTTTCAGGGCATCTGTGCAGGTGCACCGGCTACAATCAAATCGTAGAAGCAGTTTCGGTCGCCGCTGAAACGATCCGGAAAAGAGGAACAGAAGAGGTGGAGCGATGAGATTGCCAAAGTTCGAATACTTTGCGCCAACGACATTGGAATCGGCTCTAAATCTCCTCTCTGAGCAAGGAGAGGGTGCCCATTTGATTGCCGGCGGAACCGACGTAACCGTAAAAATGATCCACGGACGTCTGACGTCCAAGTCGCTCATTAGTCTCGATAAAATTCACGGCCTCGGCGAAATTCGTTTCGACCCGAAGGAGGGCTTGACCATAGGGGCTTTGGCCCGCCTTGCGGAAGTCATTGTTCATCCCGATATAATGAGTCACTACCCTGCCCTTTCTCACGCGGCCTCTTGCATGGCCACGGTTGAAGTGCGCAATATGGGAACGCTCGCGGGCAATCTTTGCAATGCAGCTCCTTCGGCGGACAGCGCTCCTCCTTTGATTGTCATGGGCGCCGACGTGAAGCTCCTGAGCCTGAAGGGCGAAAGGCGACTGTCCCTGAGCGACTTTTTTAAAGGCCCTGGAATTACGGCCATGGAACCCGGAGAGATCATGACTTCCATACACGTGCCGTCGCCTCGTCCAAAATCAGGCGCTTCCTACCTTCGAATATCCGGCAGGTGCGGAGTGGATATCGCTGCGGTATGCGTAGGCGCCATGGCGCTCTTTGACGGAGACGTATGCGCAGACGCTAAAATTATCCTTGGATCCGTCGCTCCAATTCCTATGCGAGCCGTAAAGACTGAAAATCTGATGAAAAGTCGGGAATGGACGCCGGAACTCATCCGAGAGGCAGGCGAGCTTGCCGCGGAAGAAGCCCGACCGATCTCGGATGTGCGGGCCACCGCGGAATGGAGAAAAAGAATGGTGGCCGTGTTGACGGGACGGGTCCTTGAGGAAGCCTGTGATCGGGCAAAGAATGGCTAGCGCTCACGTAAAGGAACGACCATGAAAAAATTCAGCATTATCGGAAAAGACGTGCCACGGAACGACGCCGTCGCCAAGGCTAGAGGGACCGCCTTATACGCGGATGATATGAAACTGCCGGGAATGCTCCATGGGCGAATACTGAGGAGTCCGTTTGCGCATGCCGTTATCAAGCATATCGACACCAGTCGAGCGCTCGCGTTGCCTGGAGTGAAATGCGTCGTCACCGCTGAAGACACTCCCAAGATCAAATACGGGAATTGGCGGCTGTTTCCTGAGACTCAGGACGAATATCCCTTGGCGATTGACAAGGTGCGTTTCATAGGAGACGAAGTGGCTGCCGTGGCGGCCATCGATAAAGACACTGCGGAAGAGGCTCTGTCGCTTATTAATGTCGAATATGAAGAGCTACCGACAGCCTTTGACGTGGACTCGTCTATGCGGCCCGGGGCTCCCATCCTCCATGATTACTGCCCGACCAATGTCAGCGTGAATAGAAAGATCCAGTACGGGAACGTGGAACAAGGATTCGCGGAATCGGATTACGTCAGGGAAGATATTTTCACCGTGCACTCCGTCCAACACGCTTACCTTGAACCGTGCTCGGCGCTCGCACAGGTCGATCTGGACGGCCGCATCACCCTCTGGACGTCGACTCAAGTCCCGTACATCATACAGTGTCTGCTCGCTTCCACTTTAGGCATGCGCGAAAACGATATTAGGGTGATTATGCCTTACGTGGGTGGCGGTTTCGGCGGAAAAATGGAATTGCGCACATGGGAATATTGCGCCGCTCTCATGGCCAAGATGACCGGTAGACCGGTCAAATTCACCTTGAGTAGGGAAGAAGAATTCCTTGCCGGCAGGCGTAGACACGCCATGAAGATCCATTCCAAGGTGGGATTCAAGAAAGACGAGTACCTGGTCTCGAAAGACCTAAAAATCTATCTGGATGGCGGGGCGTACAACGCCATGGGACCGACGGCCACGTTCCTTTGCGGCAACTTCGGCGCGATGCTCTACCGGTACCCCAATTACCGATTTCACGGCCAACATGTGTATACGAACAAACCACCCGCCAGCGCAATCCGCGGTTTTGGAGCGCCTCAATCACTTTACGCTTCCGAAATCCAGATGAATATGGCGGCGGAAGCTTTGGGGATCGATCCCATTGATATCAGACTCAAAAACGCTCAGGTGCCGGGCGATGAAATACCTGACGTAGCCACGATCTCCAGTTGCGGTTTCATCGAGTCAATTAAGGCAGTCGCCGAGATGAGCGGGTGGAAGGAAAAGCGCAAAAACCTCAAACCCGGTCAGGGAATCGGCATAGGATGCTACAGTTTTATTTCGGGAGGAGTGTTTAACTGGTTTAACACTCAATATCCCTTCTCAGCCGCAGAGGTGAGGGTATTTTCCGACGGCACGGCCCATCTGCTCACCATGGCCGCCGAAATCGGACAGGGCTCCAACACGGTGCTCAAGCAGATTCTCGCGGAAGAGTTGGGCCTCCGGATGGAGGACATCCGAATCACGTATGGTGACACATCAATGACTCCCCAAGCCGACCTGGGCGCATGGGGAAGCCGGCTGACCTTGATGGCCGGCAACGCCGTCATGGACGCCGCCAAAAAGATTAAGGAGCAGCTTTTCGGAGCTGTATCCGCCCGCTTCAATCTCAACGTCATCCACGAGATTGAATGCAAAGACGGCCGCATCCAGTCCAAGGTCAAGTCGTCTTACGGCATGACTTTCGGGGAAGCTGTCGCCATGGTTCAGAAGGCGAACAGAGGCGAACCGGTTTTCGCTCGAGGATCGTATACTCCCAGGGACAAGGGATTGGTCACTCCAGCGTTCGGCTTCGGAGCTCAAGTGGCCGAAGTCGATGTTGACAGAGAGACCGGCGTGGTCAAAGTGAAGAACATGTGGACGGCCCACGATTGCGGGACAGTGATCAACCCTAGGAATGTTGAGGGGCAGCTCGCGGGGTCAATTCAAATGGGGCTCGGATACGCTCTTTCTGAGCAGTTCGTGATGGAAGGGGGAAAAACCCTAAACACAAACTTCGCGGACTATAAGATGCCGATGGCCCAGGACATGCCCCCCAGCGAAGTGGTCCACGTCCACACTTACGAGCCTGAAGGGCCTATGGGCGCCAAAGAGGCCGGCGAAGGTCTTGCATCCCCGACTGCGCCCGCTATTTCGGACGCCGTGTATCATGCTACCGGTTATCGTTGCAAAGACCTGCCCATTACCCCGGAGAAGATTCTGAAGGACCTTGAATCAAGGGGTGTAGCCGGTAAGAGAAGCGCAGCGGCGTGCTCGGATTGTAGGAAGTGATGTTGTAGGGTGAGAGGAGGGGAAATGCAGAAGACTGTATTTCCCAAATTCCGTCGCAGTGTCTTGTAGGATGCTGTGAGCGCAGCGAACCGCATCTGTCGGAAAAAAACCTCGCCCCCCCCTGACCCCCCTTATCAGGGGGGGAAAGGGCTGAGCCGTCTTCCCTTACCTGCTCCGTTTCCAGGCCGGATCTGAAGTCTCCCTGATAATGGGGAATTAGGGGGTTCGGCTTCGTATCTGCACATAACTGATGTACGATCTAATCACAAAACGGTCCACCACTCCCCCTATCCAGCAAGCCTCACTTTCCCCTCTGCATCTTCTTTGTCTCCTTGAGGACTTCCCGCAGCGTTTCCAGAAGAGCCGATTTTTCTTCATCCGAGAATTTGATAAGATATTTTCTTACGCTACGTTCTTTATTATCTTGAATCTCGTTCAGCACCCGTGTTCCTTCCGGTGTAATCTGCAACCTCTTCAGCCGATCGTCATTGGGGTCACTCATCCGGACAATAAACCCGTTTTTCTCCAGTCTTTTGGAAATTCCCGTCATATTGGCGCCCGAAACCAACATGATTCGATTGACGTTCTTGATGGTGTTCTGGCCGTTTTCCGAGGCTTCCAGGACTCTAAGGAGATTGTATTGCGGGAAAGTTAGGCCCCAGTCTTTGACGATAGCCGAAGAGTTTTTCTTGAAACGCTCTGCAACCCTGACGATCGCCATCAGGACCTTCTCGTCTATGCTCATATCGCTTTTGTAGACAATATCGGACATTCTGTTGAAACTTTCTCCGAAAGAAATATTTCACTAACCTAAAAATTTACGGGTGAATTGTCAATGCTGAAGGAATTCCGGCGGACCTGTCGGGTCGGTCTTCGCGATTAGGGGCGCCACATCCGGTAACTCATGTCGAGCTCCGGCGGCGATCTCCCGCATGTGAACAAACGCTTGCGACGCCCGCTTGACCATAAGCTCGGCTGCAAAGTATATTGATATAAGCCCAAGTCATGAGTCTATCAGCCTTACGATACAGCCGGTTTATGTCTATGGATAACAGGGGGTGTTGAGGCGTCCCGACAAACGGACGGACTTTCCACAGAAAAGCAAAAGCATTGTGTTTGTGGAGCCCGGCCTAAATGTGAGGAGACGTCTTATTATTTAGAATGGCCTTCTTTGAAGGCTTATACGTCGGCGGGTAACCTCCCGTCAGGCGAGGGAAATTCATTATCCCTCCTGCCGGGAAAGAAAGGAAGGGCGGAATGAAGCATAAGATGACGACGACGGCTCTGTGCGGCCTGGCGGCCGTCATTATCCTCGGGCTTGTCGCCGTGGGCGCGGCAAACGCCTGCACCCGAGCGGTCTACCTCGGCCCGGAGAGCATGATAATCACCGGTCGGTCCATGGATTGGGAGGAACCTACAGGAACGGACCTTTGGGTGTTTCCTCGCGGTATGAAGAGGGATGGCGCCGCAGGGCCGACCTCGATCAAGTGGGTATCCAATTACGGCAGCGTGATTTGTTCCTTCTACGGTATTGGGACGGTGGACGGAATGAATGAGAAAGGTCTGGTCGCCAACTGTCTCTATCTCGTCGAATCGGATTACGGCAAGCCGGACGGCAAGAAGGCCACAATCTCAATCACCGCTTGGACTCGAGTACGTCCTTGACAACTACGCCACAGTCGCGGAGGCCGTGGACGCTTTGAGCAAAGAACCTTTCTTCGTGATTGCCCCCATCCTCCCCGGCGGCAGGCCTGCTAACGGGCATCTTGCGATCTCGGATCCCACCGGAGATTCCGCGATCTTCGAAATACATAGGCGGGAAACTGGTCATTCATCACGACAAGAAATACCAGGTGATGACCAACTCTCCGGTATTCGACCAGCAACTCGCCCTGGACACATACTGGCGCCAGATCGGCGGAGAGGCTTTTTTGCCGGGAACCAGCCGGGCGTCGGACCGTTTTGCTCGCGCGTCCTTTTACATCAACGCCATCCCCAAGACAGCGGAAATGTTCAAAGCCACGGCCGAGGTATTCAGCGTGATCCGTAGCGTCTCAGTTCCGTTGGGCATTACCACGCCCGGTCAGCCCAACATTGCGTCCACCTACTGGCGCACGGTCTCCGACCATCAGAACAAGACCTATTACTTTGATTCCGCTACCAGCCCGACGGTATTCTGGGTCCCGTTGGACGAGCTGGATTTCAAGGAAGGCGCTCCGGTAAAGAAGCTCCCGCTTACCGGCGGTCAGACCTATTCCGGCAGCGCGGCCGGTAAGTTCGAACCTGCCGAGCCATTTAAGTTTCTGCCTGCTACGGCGAAGTGATAGGGTAGGACAGAGTGGCGGCGAATGGGCATTAGTTCGTCGCCACGAAAACATCTTTAATGTTAGGTTTAGTACAGTGTTTCGGTATTAAGGCTGCGTATTCTTGTAGGATGTGGTGAGGCCTCCGAACCGCATCTGTCGAGGTCTTTTCTCGAGGAAACTTGACCATTCGGAGCATTTGGATGATGCGGAAACTCAATCAGGTATCGTTGACGCTAATTTCCCGGGCAACCCGGACAGGCGTCCGGCCTCCAAAATGGATGTTGTTGTTCCCAGTGTTAGCGCTGTTATTGCTCGACCCGGGTTTCGGCGCTCAATGGCCCGATCCTCCGTCTGGACAGCCGCCGCAGATGTCGTCCAAGGTTGATTACGATCCCAAGCTTACCGACCGGTTCTTTGACGCAGATGAGTGGTTCTGTAAGCATGGATCTACAGACCCCGCCAAGTGCCGAAATGGCAAGCGGGTCAAGATAGTCAAGGATCCTTGTCCCCCGCCGCGATTGGAAGAGTGCTTTGAGCTAAAAGAATGGACCTGTCTGGACGGCTGCAAAAAATGCGCAATCTGCAGTGATGGCACGCGAGTCGTGAAGAGTACAGCCAAGTGTATTTCTACCTCTTTCGGGGACAAACATCGGGTAAGCTTTTGTGAAGCCAAGTTAACTGATTCGAGGACCATTGATCTCTTCATCCACACCGAGGCAGGCCCCTATTCTGACAAACTAAGAATTCAGATTACCGATGGATACTTCAGATCTCAGGTCCTCGCTTGGGTACCTGATGAAGCGATACCCAGATTCACACATGATATGGACAACGAAGCGGCAAGAGCTGACGCTGGACAGCAAGGTGTACAAGAAGGGTGATGTGATCAGTGGCCGGATAGAGTTTGAGTGCCTAGAAGAGCCAACGAATCCGAAATACATTGATAAATGGGGTAAGCATCTGACAACTATCAAGATCTACGGGGTCTTCAAGACGATTGTTCATTAGGTTGCTCAAAGCAATTCATGATAGTTTTCAACACGATTAACCATACATATTTTGACGAGATAAAGCATCTTCTCGTTCCCATCCAGCCTGGGAACGAGGATAAGGCGTTGAAAAGCTGGGAACCTATTCCGCGCTCTTGATCAAATCTATGCTTCTCCTGAGCCAATCGTTCACTATGGTGTCGATGTCGGTTCCTTTCTTTTCCGCCAAATCCCACATGTACCTGGCCACATCCGGGTCAAGATGAACCTGGAACGCAAACTCGGCGTCTTTATTATAAAACTTGCCGCGCTCGCCTTTCGAGAAATCGTATTCTTCTTTCATAAGACTATTCCCCGTATTGTTCTCTTTCTCTCTTTGTTGCTTTACGCACAGAGATAATTCGAAATTCGTAAGATGATGCGTCAATCTTTTGGAAAGTGTGGACCACAACCAAAATGGTCCCGACATAGTCCATTCCCATTGTAATCCATCGATCCTCTTCCTGACTATGGTCTACATCGAAGATGGATACGGCCTGAGGATCGCGAAAGACAGCGGTAGCCCGTTTGAAGCTTACGCCGTGCTTCCAAAAGTTCTGCTTTGCCTTAATTTCATCCCATTCAAATTTGTAGACCAATTTGACCCTCGGCCTTTTCCTATATGTAATCATCCTGGCGTGTTAGGAGCGCGATTCATTTCATTCCAAATCGTGCGCCATTCCGGTCATTGTGAACCTCGACAGATGCGGTTCGCAAGGCTCACAGCATCCTACGGGATCAGGATCGATCCGCGCCAAGAGGCGCCGCATTTACGGATGGCGCTCTCACGTATTGTATTTCCTCATCACCGCCTCCAAAACAGATCCCCCAATCGCCCTGGCTTTTTCGGAAATTGTGTCGCAGTACGCCGGATTGCCGCGAGGATCGATATCTCCTATCTTCAAATTGAGTCTCACGGGAGTTCCAGGCCTGATCAGGCCCCTGAGGACGCCGTCCAGGACGGCTTTCACCGGCTCCCCGGAAACGTATCCGACCACTTGGCCTTCGGCTACAGGAGCTCCTATGGACAAATCGGTCTCAAATACGCCGTCCGCGGGGGCTCTGAGCACCCGGGAGACCGTATGCCCCATTATGTCCCCCGGAGCGCCCGTATTGGGGCAAGCCCATCCATCCGAGATTACCCGCCCCAGGTTGTGGCCCCTGTTGGTTTCAATCACATAATGAGCGTCCTTGCCCGCGCGGAATCCCGGACCAAGAGCTATCACCAGAGGAGCGTCTTCCATTGAGACGCCGGTGTTTTTCTTGGCCAGGACAGCGTCGACTAAGATATCGGGATTAAGGACGTTTTTGGATGAAGCAAAAGGATCGACCAGGACGGCGATTGTTCGGCTTTCCCACAGGCTGATAGCTGCTTCAACGCTATCCACTCTTTCAGCTGACACGGCCTCCACCGTCCATTTCTTCTCGTACACCGCTTCACAAAAGCTGACTCTACGTCGCACTGCAAGGGGCTTTTCAACCTCGGTCATGACGATCCTGAAGAATCCCGACCTATACAGCCGACACGCGCATCCTGTCGCCATTTCGCCGGCGCCCCTGATGAGTATCTTCAGGTCCGATAGCTTGAATGGCATAGAAGCCCTTTCGTTCACGGCAGGCGCCTGCGATGGGCGTCGGGGTCCGCGCCTCCCGTGGCGTTAAATAAGATTCGTGTCGCTCTACCGGCTTCCCCCTCTCTCGCCGGAAGAAAAAGTTTTGGAAGCCACTTCAACTAAGGCGCACGGTAGAAACGGGCGCTCAAAAAAGTCGGCGCTGTATGTTATACCATTTAGCACGATTCCAGGTAACTCCTGATTTTCCGTTTCCAGGCTGGAGCCTGAGAGCAGGGCCGCAAATTGAAGTAATTTGCGCAAACCGGGATTAAGGCCTGCGCTCATAATTCCCGGCGAACGTTCAGTTCGACTTGCCGAATGGACACACCGGAAAACGACAGGGTTGGCAATCCAGGCACAAGCCGCCATGGCCCAAGGAGGCCAAATCCCTTCGAGTCAACTTTTCCCCTGCCAAAACCCGCGGGAGGACCAAATCAAAGACGGTGTTGCGGTGATACATCCCGCATGCCGGCACTCCGATGATCGGCACGGCGTCAACGTGGGAGAGCAGCGCCATAGCCCCCGGCAGGACCGCTGATCCGTAAAGCTGGTCTTTAGCGCCCGCCTTCATCACCCCTGCTCTGGTTACATCATCGGGGTCCACGGATAAGCCGCCTGTGGTGACGATCAGCTCAGCGCCCTCCGAAATAAGCCGCAGGATGGACTGCGCAATAAAATCGGCGTCATCCGGGGCGAATACGATCTTCATGATCGGGCAACCGTAGGATTCCAGCTTCGGCATCATCATCGGCACAAATCTATCTTCTATGAGGCCTTCGTAGACTTCCTGCCCCGTCACGATCAGACCTGTCTTTAGCCGTGCAAGCGTCTTCACTGAGAATATCCCGCTCACGCCTTCGGCAATCGAGACCGCTTTGTCTACAGCGCCGCGGGAGATCAAGAGTGGAATGGCTCTAGTGCCGGCTACCACGTCGCCTTCGCGGACAAGGCTATTGGTGTGGCGGCTTGCGCACATAACTCCTTCCACAAGATTGAATTCGATCAATGACCGGACATCGGCCTTTAGCAGACCTCCCCGAGCCGCGATCAAATTTATCTTCCCCTCCGATGGTTCCGGATTAAAGGTAATTCCCGGCCCCGCAAGGGCTTTCGCAAGAGACAACGCGGCGGCGTCCTCGTGCATCATATCGGGACCGATTTCCAGAACGTAGAGTCGCCGCTTGCCCAAGCGCTCCAGCCGGGGCAGATCTGTCTCCGTGATCACGTGTCCTTTCCTGAAACATGCGCCTTTGCACTCCCCGGGTCGGATCTCGGTGATGTCGTGAGCCAGAACCGCGCCAACCGCATCGTGCAGCCTCATTATTCTCCCATGAGCTCCATTCACGGATTCACACATTCTTTTCCTCGCTTCTCGAAATATTCAGTTGAGAATGAAATCTGACTTTGCAGCGGTATCTTTTCAAGAAAGAGTAGACTCCAGAAGCCTCTCTTTCACTGGAACCCCGGATGTGGATCCACTTCTGGTCAAGGGCTGTTTTCAAAGGTCAAGAAGACGGGCGCTGTGTGCGTCTCAGTCGGCCGTTCGCTCTATCTATTGCTTGTTTGACCGCGGACCGGAATTGCTTCCCGCCGTTTGCTTTCCTTGTCGGACGATCTGCTTAAGAACCGACAGGATTCTCTCCTTCTCGTCTTCAGAGCAGGCCATCAGATATTGACTGACGTGTCGCTCCTGTATCTGTTGAATCTCCTCGAGGGATTTGAGTCCCGCGGGCGTAATTTGCAGTATCGTAAGCCGCTCGTCCTTGGAATCGTTTTGCCTTTCAATCAATCCCGCCTTTTCCATACGCTTGGCAAGTCCGGTGACGTTGGCTCCCGTCACCAGCATCTGTTTGCTGACGTTTCCCACGGTGTCCCGCCCTTCTTTAGACGAAACCAAGTACTTCAGGACGTTGTAATGCGAAAAGGTGAGCCCGTGCTGCCTGAAAATGGTCAAAGATTTCTTCTTGAATATTTCTGAAGCCATAACAATAAAGACCATAACTTGTTCGTCCAAGATCATGTTGCCGGAGCGTTTATCTTTGGGCATGAGAAACCTTTTTTTTCGAGCTGTTAATCCAGCTTCCTGAGAATTATTTCCAATAGCCGCGAGCTGTTTGCCGGTTCGTTTTCGCCGCGGTGGGAAGCGGGAGAATCAATCTACTCTTTGAATTCCTTACACGCATATAGTTAACATATTAATAGATTACTAGTAATATAATCCCGTGTCAACTTTTTTATCCGCTGGTTACGCTGACGGCCTTCCGCCTGTACACTTGTCGTCCCTCAATATGCGACATGATTAAGACAAACCTTGTCTCTGAGGTAACACTATTGGTATAGTGATCGCCTAAATTTCCGTCCGATTACCGGAGTCGATATCATTCGCCGCTCCTGCGAAAACAGGAATCAAACCCCTTGCGCCGGGTTCCCGTATTCACCGGAAAGACGGATAAGCGCAACCCTCCTTCGTTTTCTCTCCGTCGCCGGAGCGATTGAGGACAAGTGTTGGGAGGACAATGTTATTTTCGGACGCGTAATTCCGGAACAGACAAGCGATCATCTTTTGGAGGCCCTTTTTCATGACCCAAAGCCAAGAAGAAGCCGTAAAATCTATGGCATGCGCCGGCACAGACAAACAACAGAAGAGTCTTGACGACCTGTGTATAAACGCGTTGCGGATGCTGTCCGCAGACGAAGTTCAGCAAGCAAATTCAGGCCACCCCGGGCTACCGCTCGGAGCAGCAGCGATGGTCTATGTTTTGTGGACGAAATTTTTGCGATTCAATCCGTCAAATCCGCAATGGCCCAATAGAGATCGTTACGTCCACTCCGCAGGACACGGTTCGGCTCTTCTTTACGCTCTGTTGCATGTGACGGGCTATGATTTGTCATTGGATGAACTGAAGCGGTTTCGTCAGTGGGAAAGCAAGACTCCGGGCCATCCGGAGTACAATCCGAGCCTGGGGGTGGAATGCACCACCGGACCCTTGGGACAAGGCTTTTCGATGGGTGTGGGCATGGCGATAGCTGAGCGCTTCTTGGCCGCAAAGTTCAATACCCCCAAATTTCCCGTGATAGACCATTACACCTACGGCATTTGTTCGGACGGGGACCTGATGGAAGGCGTCACGAGTGAGGCGGCTTCCTTGGCCGGACACCTGAAATTAGGCAAATTGATTTATCTTTATGACGACAATCATATATGCATCGAAGGCGACACCGCCCTCACTTTCTCCGAAGACGTGGGAGCGCGCTTCAAAGCGTACGGCTGGCACGTCCAGCGGGTTACCGACGGCAACGACGTTGAAGCTGTGGAAAAGGCCATAATCCAAGCGCGTATGGAGATAGACCGCCCTTCACTTATAATGTGCCGCACGCACATCGGGTTCGGCAGTCCGAAACAGGATAGTCCGGGGGCGCATGGTGAGCCTTTGGGTGAAGAGGCGCTGAAGGCGACCAAAGAGAATTTCTCCTGGCCCATTGAACCCCGTTTTTATATCCCGGATGAAGCTTTAAAGCACTTCAGGCAGGCGGTTGACCGAGGCCGTACCTGGGAATCCGATTGGACCGCCGGGGTGACGCAATATAAGGCTCAGCACCCGGATATGGGCGAAAAATTGGAGAGCGCTCTGATTGGAGACCTACCTACAGATTGGGACGCAGATATACCGGTCTTTGACCCCAAAGAAGGCGGGATCGCCACCCGAGCGGCTTCGGGCAAGGTTCTCAATGGATTGGCCAAGAGATTGCCTCAGATGCTGGGCGGTTCCGCCGACCTCGCCCCATCCACCAAGACTCTCATCGCAGGCGCCGCCGACCAGTCCGCCGAACATCATGAAGGTAGAAACCTTCGGTTCGGGGTCCGGGAACATGTTATGGGGGCCATAGTCAACGGCATGGCTTTGCATGGCGGTGTGATTCCCTACGGAGCCACTTTTCTTGTTTTTGCGGATTATATGCGGCCGGCTCTGCGATTGGCCGCGATTATGGACGTCCATTCGATCTTCGTTTTTACCCATGACAGTATAGCCGTAGGCGAGGACGGACCAACTCACCAGCCTGTGGAGCACCTGGCGTCTCTACGAGCCATCCCGGGACTGACTGTATTGAGACCCGCGGACGCCAATGAAACGGCTGAAGCGTGGAAGCTGGCCATAACCAGAAAAAAACCCACGGTGCTGGCGCTCACTCGCCAGAAGTTGCCCATTCTTGATCGTACTGAATACGCTCCTGCCGAAGACACGGCAAAGGGAGCGTACGTCGTATCCGACTGCGACGGCAAGCCCGATCTGCTGATGCTGGCGACCGGATCGGAAGTCAGCCTTGCCCTGAAGGCTCAAATCAAGCTGGCCGAAGAAAAAGGGATAAAAAGCCGCGTGATTTCCATGCCCAGTTGGGAAATTTTTGTCGAACAACCTGTGGATTACAGAAACAGCGTCTTACCACCCGACATTAAGGCCAGGCTCGGCATTGAAGCCGGTTGCTCTTTCGGCTGGCACAGATGGGTGGGTGACTCAGGCGACCTGATTTCTGTGGATCGCTTCGGCGCTTCGGCCCCGGGTTCGGAAGTCCTGGATAAGTACGGCTTCAATGTGGAAAACGTGGTGGAAAAAGCGGTAGCGTTGGTGAAGAAGGGTTAAGAGGATCATCGGGGAGGGACTTCCTGTGAAAATGTCCTCGGAGAGGAACTCCTTGAAAGAAGTTCCTCTCCGGATCTTCCTTCAAGAACGTGAGCGTTCAGCCAAAGGAAGTGCGTAGGATGGGGTGAGTCCTCGAACCCCATCAGTCGAGTCAAGACGGCCACCGATGGGGTTCGAGGAGTCGCCCCCTCCTACGGGCCAACCAGTCATTCAGCCCACGCCCGCTCCAATGCAGCGGAAGTCCAAAGGGCGCCCTCATATTTCTTGAGTTTAATTGAAGCCCCGACACGTTTTTCAAAAAACAACTTGTCATAACGGGTGAATCGATAACAGCGTGTACAGGTTTCTTTCCTGGCATCTGTCCACGCACGACACCACGGCTCGGGGCATCGACGCTTAATGTTCATGCGTTATCGCCACGTCTGGATCAGAAGATTTGCTGGTCACATTCTGCATGGCGGAAATGAGAATCTTCATCGATTCATTTAACATTTGCAATTCACGGATTATCCGGGTTAATCGACTGAAGAAGTAGATGATTAATATCAAATAAAGTAAGCCCGAGAGAAATGAGAGAAATGCTACGAATTCCATGATGGGTTCCTATTCAAAATTTCGGTTCCAGCGTGTAAGATGGGGTGAGTCTTCGAACCTAATCGGTCGAGTCAAGACGGCCACCGATGGGGTTTGAGGACTCACCCCATCCTACGGGCTCGCTGCACTCGAAATTGAGCTATGTCATACAGTATGGTTGGGTTCATAAAGACCACTTCCCATGATCCAGTCTTCCGATTGATACAGCGCCCATCCAGTAATGCAATCGCCAGAAATAGACTGCCTGAACAATCACCCAGAAATATATCTCTAAAGAATACCCTGATAATGTTTCAAGGCCTCTGAGCAATGTCATTCCTGGGAAAAGCACAAGCAAAAAGACCCTGACCCCCACCGGGGCTCCAAGACAAACGAAACGTCGGAGTAAATCTCGCGCATCGCCGGTGTTATTTGCTTGTCGGCAAAGACTCATGCCCGCCAGGATCACTATCGCACTCGCCACGAACCGCAGTGATGGCATCAGAGAAGACCATTCTGGTCCTAAAGAGAGGAACATTGGAGATACTGCGCCAATCCAAAACAAGAAATAATTAAATTCTTGTTTTGGAGTTATTCGTTGATCAACAAGTTCTTGCGCTAATTGCCTTACATCCCACCACCAGCACACGTGATCCTCCTCAGGTTTGGAATTTATTGCGAATGATTGCAGATGGCGCCATGATTAGCGCCGGTCGCTCCTGTAATCTGCGAAGCCGTAGCGGACGTAGAAAAAGCTGCAAAACATGCTACATGAGATGCTCATCCATGCAAAGAGCATTGCTGACCGCTTGACGTTCATCATTTTCATCTCCACCTGTTAATGGTCCCGCGTCACCAGCAGGGTCAATTAACATTACGATCTGAGTCCTCGAACCCCATCAGTCGAGTCAAGACGGCCACCGATGGGGTTCGAGGAGGCACCCCATCCTACGGGATCTGAAATTTCCTGGAAACATCTTTGTGAAAAGTCAGAATTCATCAGCTCCGAGATCAGGATGAAGCCGCAGCAGAGGCTTGGGCGGAAGCGGCCTGCATGGAGACGGTTGAGGAACTTTGACCTCTGACGGATACCATGCTGGCTACTCCCGTACCATAGCCTGTCAACGGATTATCCCAAATCACATTGCCATTTAACGGGTCCAGACGAGAACAGGTAGCCGTTAGACGAAACGATCAGGCGGTCCCCATCCAAAAGAAGTGACACGTAGCCACCCTTGAGTTTGTCGTTCGACCAGACTATTTGCCCGCTTTTCCGATCCATGGCGGCGACACGGCCATTCAATCCTACAAAAACCAAATCATCAATTTTCATTGCGCATTCCTTCCGATAATGCTCAAAGTAGACCTCATTTCTTCGCTCCGTGAGCTTTGATGAGCTCTACGATTTCTTCGTTTTTGCTCAATTTGGCGTATTGCAGGGCTGTAAGGCCGTCCAAGTCCGTGGCGTTGACATCACTACCCTTTTGCAGGAGCAGTTTAACCGTTTGCGGGTCGCCTCCCCAGGCCGCGTCCATCAATGGGGTTGCTCCTTCCGAATCACGAGCATTGGCGTCCGCTCCCTTAGCCAGCAAGAATTCCGCTACAGCCTTTTGCCCCTTTATGGCTGCCGCCATCAGCGCCGTCCGACCATTTTTGTCTTTTTCGTTCGGATCGGCCCCTTCAGCTAGAAGCAACTGCGCTATTTCCGGCTTTCCTTCCGATGCAGCCATTTGCAGAGCGGGTAAGAGATTCTCCTGCGCCACAGACTCATTCTCCAGAAGCGTTCGGATGATTCCGCTGTGGCCGTCCTTTGCCGCGGCGGTTAATAATGCCTCATACAGCCCATTCGCGTCTTCGATTTCCGCCCCATTTTTCAGAAGCATTATCGCCGCATCCCATTGATTACATTGCAACGCCTTGAATAAAGCAGAATCAACATCCTTGTTTTCGGCATTCACATCGTCGCCACTCTGAATCATGCGTTGCATGGCCTTCAGGTCCCCGATGGCGGCCGCTACCGGTAAAGTGAGCTTGGCGCCGTGAGACATCAGCAGCTCTACGACTTCTTTATGGCATCCAGCCTTAACGAGCGCCTTAGCTTTTTCTGATTCGCTCGCGCCGGCGCCTTTGGCCAAGAGCAGCTTCACGATTTCGAGGCGCCCTTGACTTGCGGCTTCAACCAGCGCCGTTTCATTATTTCGGTCTTTGGCGTTCACATCGGCGCCTTTTTCCAGCAGCGTCTTTACGGTTTCCAAATCACCCTCTGCCGCAGCGTTTTTGAGAGCTTGGTCCAGATTGTCAGTTGCATCGCCGCGCATCTTTCCTGTATCAATTTCTTCGGCATCCCGCTCCGTTTCTTCAGAGTCCTGCTCCATTTTTTCCGGCTTTTGCCGAGAATAAGACCACTTGCCTGTCGCAGCGTCCAATGTGTAGCGTCCGATCACTCTGCCCTTGCTCGGTTCATGCCAATCGAGCACCTCGATCGTCGAAGGATCAGCCCAGTGATAGGAATTCCCACCTCCGCTCACTATGTCATATTCTTTGACAGGGCCTGAGTCCGTCATCTTCCATATCTCATCACCGCCACCTTCGTCAGGGCATCCTAGGGCAAGGAAACGAGCTTTGTCCGGGGAAAAATCAAGACTCCCTGCCACCGTCGTTGATTGCCCGGACCCCCTATGCAAGAGCTGCCCCCCCGAACATTCATAATAGTGTTCGTCAATCACATACCAGGGTTCAATAAAATCAGAAAATTCGCGATGCACTCTTGAATCCGATTCCTGGTTCGGGGTGTCTTTTCTGGAAACAATCCTTCCATCCGCCAACCGAAAAAACAGCTCATCCCCTCGGCGAAGGACCTTGTCCGCATGTTTCAGGATCCGGAGACCTTCATCAGTTTTTGCTCCGTTGGATTTCAAAACGGTATAAATTTCATCGGATTCTTGTCCCCGGGCAATATGGAGCGCAGTCTCAGCGCTCGTTTTTACATCAGCACGGTTTTTGATGAGCAGCTTAACCACTTCCAACCGGCCGTGTGCGACCGCCAGGATGAGAGCGGTTTTTCCCTCTTTATCTTTGGCGTTGATATCGGCGCCTTCATTCAACAATCGTTGAACTTCGGCCTCATCGCCCAACATGGACGCGACCGCCAAATTGATCTTTGCGCCTCGTGACGTGAGAAAATCGACTACGGAACGGTGATCTCCGCCGGCGGCATGTTCCAGGGCGGTCCGGCCTTTCTCGTCTCGCGCATTTAATTGCGCCCCTCGATCCAAGAGAAGTTGAGCAGTCTTCAACCGGCCCGATTTGGCCGCGGTCATCAACGCAGTCACGCCTTCTCTATCTGTCGAGTTAACGTCCGCTCCCTTGTTCAAGAGCAATTCTGCAATTGCCGAATTCTCCTTTGTGGAAGCATACTTCAGCGCAGTGTCTCCGGAGCCATCTTTCGCCTTGATGTCGGCTCCTTTTTCGAGGAGGAATCTGACGAGGTCCAAGTTATCAGCCACAGCCGCCTTCATCAGAGCAGTCCCGCGACCATGGACCGTGGCGTTCACTTCAGCGCCTCTGGCCACAAGCAGGCTCGCTGTCGCCAGGTGACCTCCTTCACAAGCCTTTATTAAGGGGGTTCCAAAAGCGTAATTCGCGTTAACGTCGGCTCCCCTGTCCAGGAGCAGTTTCGCTATTTCCAAGTTACCTCGATCTGCGGCAAACACCAGTGCGGTCATATGCGTATATGCCGCCAAGGCGTTTACATCAGCGCCCCTATCCAAGAGCAGCTTGACCACACCTAGACGGTCTGCCTCAGCGGCCTTCATGAGCACCGTAGCTCCGTCCTTGGCCTTCGCGTTCACCTGAGCGCCCTTGTCCAGAAGCAGCTTGACCACCTCCAGACGGCCTGCCTCAGCCGCTTTCATCAGAGCAGTCCGGCCGTTATCGTCCTTGGCGTTCACCTCAGCGCCTCTGTCCAGGCACAGTTTTACCAAATCAACGTGTCCTCGCAGCGCGGCCTCCATGAGCGTCGTTCCACCACCTCTTGTGGTCGCGTTCACGTCAGCGCCCTTTTCCAGAAGCAGCTTCACCAGTTCCATGCGACCCCGGTAATCGGACTCGGCGGCCAGCACCAGGGCAGGGCTGCCGTGCTCGTCCCTTGCTTTGACATCAGCGCCTTTTTTCAGAAGCTCCAGCGCTTGTTTCAAATCGCTATTACGGATCGCCGTTATGAGCGCTTCGTTCTGATCCGCACAAGCTGCGGGACCAAGGACCCCGAAGATCAACAGCGATGTCACCACCGCCAAGATTTTCGATTTTCGCATCATGAATTCCCCTCCAACAATCATGCTTCTTGGAGCCTAAGCGTTGAGCTATAAATGTTCGGATTCGTGGATTACGACGGCAGTATTCGTCCGCGGTCCGGAAGATGTCAAGAATTTCGGAAGGATTCCTGTGTAAAGCAGGTCCGATCCTGATTCGTTCTTAAATGCAAGGAGAACCCCATACGCTAGCTTTCCTGAATTCGAATTTTGCACATGCCTCCAATCAGAAAAGCGGTAGGATGGGGTCAGTCCTACGGGCTCTGCTGATTCCTGCGATATAGGTCATGACGTTTAGGGTATGCAGTCCCGAGCACACAATGTTGCGCTAATCGTAAGCATAATAGAGCTTGAAGATGTCCCTCGCTTTCAAGCGCTGAATTTCTTCAGGTCTCCGGGGCGACTCATCGCACAGCCATTTCAATTCTTTTTTGGAAAAGCTCTTATCATATGAGACCCAGTACCTCGTCAGCCCACCCTGAATCATTGTGGCACGAAGCCGCCGGCTTGGTTTGGAGAAGATCTGCAACCCTTTCAGACACCAGAGGGAGGCTTCCTGCGCCAATGTACCCGTCATGAGGTCCTGGCTTGAGTTTCACGCACTCGATCTCCCATACATTCACTCGAACAGAGTTTCGGAGTGTGACAAGCCCCTTCGCTACCGGATATTTTATTGAACGGATATGTGTGTAGACGTCGATATCGTGTACGTCGGCCTTAGGATCAAATATCACCTCGGGAAATTGTTTCATGTCTTTGAGCGCCTGTTTTAAGGCATTCTCATCGTTACCACTCTCATTATAACTCGAATCAGCGTACCCCAACTCGGCCCAAAAGTCGTTCCATATTGCGTAACCCTCGATAGCGCCGCCGTTCTTGAGCCGTACAATGACCCCTTTCAATTCCCAGCATGCAATACAACCGGCATGACTGTCACTTGTGAGGCATGCGATGACCAAAAAAACCAGCAATGGTGAGAGAAGAATGGTATTACGCAAACAAAGCATGCTACGAAGTCCTCCTTTCCCGTGAATGGCAGCTTACTCTGCATCAACTAAGGGACTGTCTCGAAATAAACACGCCAATTCGGATCGTTCCGTCGCCCCGGACTTGATCCGGGGTCCAGAAGATTTTCAAAAGACTGGATCCCCGTTTTCACGGGGATGAAGGAATGCGCCTTCGGCGCAGTCATCACCAACGAGGTTTTAAGGTTTATTTTGCTTCGGATCCTAGGGACACAACGCCAAAAGCGGGCTAGTCTTTCGCGCCGTGGGCACGGAGAATCTCCGCTATTTCTTCGCGACCCTTCTTACGGGCAATCTTCAAGGCCGTTCTGCCGCGAGCATCCCTTGGCTTCACGTCCGCGCCTTTGTCGAGGAGTAATCTCACTACTTCCACGTTACCGTTCTCAACAGCTTCCATCAGAGCGGTTTGGCCATGGTCACTCTTCGCATTGACATCGGCGTCCAGGGCAATAAGGGCTTTTACAAGGTCCAAATGTCCCCCTCTGGCAGCGCCCATCAAGGGTGTTCGTTTTTCCAGCGTCTTCTCGTTTACGCCTGCGCCTTTCTTGATAAGCTCCTGAAGAAGTTTCAGGTCACCGAGACAAGCCGCATCCATCAGGGTCTTGGAGGCGCCACGGCCCTCAAGCAGCTTCGCCACATCCGATGAGCCGCTCCATGCAGCAAATGTCAGCGCGGTCCAACCACCTGCGCCTTGGGTCTTCGCATTGGCGTTGGCGCCTTTTTCCAATAATAGCTTCACCACTTCCGAGTTACCGCCTCGGGCAGCGTACATCAGGGCCGTCACACCATGATTGTGGTGTGTAGTCACATCGGCCCCCTGGTCCAACAGCGCTTTGACTATTCCAACGTTACCGTTCTCAGAGGCTTCCATCAGAGCCGTGTGGCCTAGGTGACCCTTTGCATTGACATTGGCGCCCAGTCCGATAAGCGCTTCTACAACGTCCAAATGCCCTCTCCCAACGGCGCCCATCAAGGGGCTTCGTTCATCATCCATAAATCTCTTCATTTCTACGTCTTTACCGTCCCTGACAAGCTGGTGAAGGAGTTTCAGGTCACCGAGACAAGCCGCATCCATCACAGTCTTAGCGACGCCACGTCCCTCAAGAAGCTTCGCCACATCCGATGAGCCGTTCCATGCAGCCCATGTCGACGCGGTCCAACCGTCTGCGGCCTCCGCATCGAGTTTGGCGTCTTTGTTCAATAGTAGTTTCACCACTTCCAAGTTACCGCCTTCGGCGGCGTACATCAGGGCCGTCTTACCACCTCCGGTCTGTATATTTACGTCGGCCCTCTTGTCCAACAGCGCTTTGGCTATCCCCACGTTACCACTCTCAGCCGCACTCATCAGGGCCGTCCGCCTAGATCCTTTTCTGTTTACATCGGCCCCCTTGTCCAATAGCGCTTTGACTATTTCCAGATTACCAGTCTCGGCAGCTTGTATCAGCGCCGTGTCATCCCTGGGGTCTTTTGGGTTTACATCGGTCCCCCTCGCCAACAGCGCTTTGACTATCCCCACGTTACCATTCTCAGCAGCTCGTATCAGCGCCGTCTTGCCAAGTTGGTCTTGTTTATTTACATCGGCCCCCTTGTCCAACAGCGCTTCAACTATCCCTAGGTCGCCATTCTCTGCCGCTTCCGTCAGGGCAGTCTTGCCGTCAGCCCCTGTATTGACATCGGCGCCCAGAGCGATAAGGGCTTTTACAACGTCTAAATGTCCTGTTCTAACAGCGCCCATCAAGGGGGTTCGTCCGTACAGCGGCTTCATGTTTACGTCCGACCCCTTTTCGATAAGCTGGTGAAGGAGTTTCAGGTCCCCGAGACAGGCCGCATCCATCAGGGTCTTGGCGGCGCCACGTCCCTCAAGGAGCTTCACGACATCCGATGAGCCGTTCCATGCAGCAAATGTCAGTGCGGTCCACCCCGTTGGGCTCTCCGCATTGACGTTGGCCCCCATTTCCAATAATAGCTTCACCACTTCCAACCTACCCTCTCGGGCAGCAAATGTCAGCGCCGTTTCGCCGTCTAGGTCTGCGCTTATATCTGCCCCTTTGTCCAGTCGTACTTTGACTATGCGCAGGTTACCACTTATCGCCGCTGTCATTAGCGCCGTGAGACCACTAGATCCACGCGCATCTACATCGGCGCCTCTGTCCAATAGGAATCTGACCAGCTCCTCATTACCCTCCCCGGCGTTACGCATCAATAGAGTTTCTTGCACTCCTGACGCATCGATATTTGCGCCCTTGTCCAGAAGGAACTTCACCATATCCAAGCGGCCTTCATACGCAGCCGCCTGCAAAGGCGTCCATCCTTCAGCGTCTGCTACGTCCACTTCCGCGCCTCTGCTGATAAGTAGCCTTGCAACTTCCACGTTACCCGCTCCAGCAGCCGCCTGCAGCGGTGAAGTTTCGCCGGACGCTGTTGTGTCGTTGACACTTGCCCCTTGGTCCAGAAGAAGCTTTACCAGCTCCAAGTGGCCGCCCGCAGCGGCAAGAATAATCGGTGATTCAGCATCCGATCCTTTCCCATTGACATCCGCCCCCTTGTCCAAAAGGAGCTTTGCCAACGCCAGGCGCCCGCTCCGAACGGCCAGGATGAGGGGCGACTCAGAGTCCAATCCCTCGGCGTTCGGGTCCGCCCCCTTGTTAAGCAGGGTTTCGGCGAGGGCCACGTCCCCGTGCCGCACTGCTTCTACGAGTTGCTGAGTAAGAGTGGCCTCGGCGCCTACGATCCCGCCCGAGAAGAGCAAAGCTAAGACTACTACCGTAGCCAGGACAGATCTTCTGATCACCCCAATGAACACATCTTTGGAGTAGGATCCCTTATTCATAGCGCAAGTCCTTGGGTTCCGCATTGTTCCCTCTCCGTGCCGGTTCCCCGTGAAAACACTTGTCGCAGAGACAACCGGGCAAATGACAAAACCAAGCTTCCAATGGTCCGTTAAGGCCGTTTCTTCTTTTCCGCGAGGCCTCTAATCCTGCGATAAAAATCCTCAATGGGGTCACGTCTGCTCTCATCCACCCCGTCTTGGCGAACCTGCTGGAAAAGAAAAAAACGAAGTAGGTAAGGAGCAAAAACACAACCACCCACATTTCGGCCCCCTTTGCTTGGTTCAGTTGTTAGCGAATGATGGTTTGTGAAAGAGCGACCGGAGCAGGCCGCCTCACAGGAGGGTAGCTCTGTGGAAGCCGGATAGTCAACCGGAATCTTCTGCGATCAGCAACCATTCCGTTCCGCAGCGGAGATTGCTTCACACGCCGGAGGCGGATTCGCAAAGACAAGTCCAAGAGTCATTGCGAGGAACTAAGTTCGCCTTTTCCTAAATACGGTGTCGGATTCCGTCGCGCATGCCCCGAAGGGGCAATCCCCATGAATAGCCATGGGCGCAGCCCATGGATTGGAAAAACAACCGATCCCGTCTTCAACCCCTTGCGGGGTTGAAGAAACCGGTCGATACAGCCGGCTACCATGGGTTCCACCCATGGCTACCAATGGAGAGCGCCCCTCACGGGGCGCAAGAGGCTATGAATTTCATCTGCGTTACCCTGCGGAATACGTAATCGTATTTAAGCCACTGAGTATTAAGTATTCCGTTTCTCAAATACGGCATCAGATTCTCCAGCCCCGAGAACAGCTCCCATAGGATGTGGTGAGCCCCAGCGAACCGCATCGTTCGAGGTCTTTTCTCGACAGATGGGGTTCGAGGACTCACCCCATGCTACGGGCTATAGGAATCCGTAACCAAAATTGTGCGAAGCCGTCCTTAATTCAACAACATTTCCACCGGCCCGACCCTCACCTGAAATGATCCCAACCCTTAGCCGTCAGCTTTTCCCTGCCGCCGCTTTTTCTGACCAGCTCCACGTCGATTCCTTGGACAAATTCTCCAATTTTGCAGAGCATTCCGCCGCTCAACCTTATCTCTGCCTCCACTTGAGCGTAATATTCAGGGTCAAGCGCAGCCAACAACACGTAGTCTTCTCCGCCGTGAAGGAGCCACTCCATGGGGTCTTTTTTGAGAAGTTCGATCGCGGCTGCCAGATTGCCGTCCATCGGGAGCTTATCTTCGTAAACGATGGCGCCTACCCCCGACTGCCGGCAAATGTGCCCAAGATCCGACGACAGGCCGTCCGACACATCTATCGCGGCGTGACATCCGCCGGACATGGCCAGGATTCGGCCTTCCCGGACGTGGGCTCGTGGACTCAAGTGAGCTCGTATCAGAGGCTTGGAGACTTCTTCAGGCAATTGGGCTCCGGAAAGCAGGATGTCCAAACCGGCTGCGGACTCCCCCAATGCTCCGGTGATAACGATCAGGTCACCGGGCTTCGCTCCGT
>CAVVHK010000082.1:0-108807 GCA_963747865.1 uncultured delta proteobacterium
CGGACGCTTGTTCTGTAGCCGAGACGCTCTTGTCTATACTAACATCCGTCCGGGTGGTTATCGCTTCCAAATCGTCGGTAGGAAAGCTCTTGAGTTCCGAAACGGCCACTTGCCCTTTGAAACATCCAAACAGCAAAATCGTCGAGATGACTAGAACAACAGACTTGAGTTCGGTTTCTCATTTTTAGGCGCCTGTTCGTGGCAATCCTGGCCACAGATGATCCATCGTGATTGAACGGTTGCAAACGGGTCCGATTCTTTCTCTCGCCTTGTTCAGCATTCCGGACCTTCGAACTAGCTCGATATCGCCTCGTTTCCCCTATGATATAGCGCTGTTGCCGGAAGAACTCCACAACTTTCCATCTTGTAGCCGAAAAATTCCGCTAAAAGTCTATCCCGAAACAACGGTTTGAAGTTGTTTGCGAATATTCTTCAGCCTCTCAATGTCGGTCTGGGAGATCTTTCCCTTCTCTTGCGCCAGCCGTTCCTTCAACCGATTGATCTCCGCTTCGATCTCCGTGGTAAGGTCAACGAATTCCTTCTGAAAATCTATGGGGGCAATCTGAGGCCGCGGCTCTATGGCGCGTTCCCGAGGCTTTAGGATCAACGCCTCCCGCCAATGTGGCGCATGCGCGTCGAAACCGAATTGCTTTTTTATGGCGTCTGCGAGAGCTTGGCTCGACGTCGGTTCCCCGTGGATAACAAAAACGCGTGGCTTTGATTTCTGCGATAAATGACCGACCCAGTTCAGCAGATCCGCCTGATCGGCATGGGCTGAAAACCCTCCTATCGTGAAGATCTTTGCCCTTACAGCGACTTTTTCTCCAAAGATTGTGACGGCTTTGGCGCCGTCCACTATTTGCCGGCCTGTGGTTCCTTGGGACTGGAAGCCCATGATTATGACACTTGCTCCGGGACGCCAAAGGTTGTGTTTCAGGTGGTGCTTAATGCAACCTGCGGAGCACATGCCGTTGGCGGAAATGATTATCGCGGAGCCGTCCAATTCGTTTATCTTCATGGACTCCCGCGTGGTGAGGGTGAGTTTCAGGTTGGGTAAATCAAACGGGTCCAGACCCTTTCCCACGATGTCTTGCGCTTCCTTGTCATAATATTTGCTATGCTTTCTGAAGATTTCAGTCGCTTTTATGGCGAGAGGGCTGTCCAGGAAAATGGGGACATCCGGCAACTTGCCCATCCGATAGAATTCTCCAAGGACGTACAGAACCTCCTGTGTCCTTTCCACGGCGAAAGCCGGGATAATCACTTTCTCCTTTCGAGACACCGCATATTGGATGGCTTCCAATAGTTCAGCTTTGCTTTCTTCAAACGTGCGATGCAGACGATCCCCATAAGTGGATTCCACGAATAGATAATCCGCCTCGATGATTTCCACGGGATCTTTTACAATAAGTTGGTTGTGTTTTCCCAAATCGCCGGAGAAGACTATTTTGGTTTGACTGCCTTTGTCCTCCACCCACAGCTCCACTATAACGGCGCCCAGGATGTGTCCTGAGTTCCGAAGCCGGACCTTCACATCCGGCGCAATGTCAACGACCCTATCGAGCTCTACTCGAACCAAATACTTTAAGCTCTCCTCGGCGTCCTTTGTGGTGTACAGCGGCGCTATGTCCCGCTTGGCCCGGCGCCGATTTTTCCTCGTGCGCCATTCGGCGTCCATCTCTTGCACATGAGCGGAATCAAGCAGCATTACCTCACAGAGGTCGGCTGTGGGAGGGGAGGCGATGATTTGTCCAGAGAAACCGTCTTTGACCAGTTTGGGAATTCGCCCACTGTGGTCTATATGCGCGTGGGTCAGAAGGAGGTGTTTCACTATTTTCGGGTCGTAACCCCACTCGTCCCAGTTGCGGCGCTCCAGGGCTTTGCCGCCTTGGAAGAGCCCGCAATCCACTATGAAACTACGGCCCGACGGGGTTTCAATTAGAAAATTGGAGCCGGTCACGGACCCAGCGGCTCCGAAACAGGTAACCTTGAGCATATTTTTCCCTTCTTAAAATCGGTTGCAAAGCCCGAGAATCTCAGGAAAAGGGGCCGGCGCCGGAGATATTTTGAAAATGCGCCTGGAGGGTAACTTCTTGAAGAAAGTTTCCCTCCAGGCCTCCCTTCAAGAACTTCTAATATGGCTACGCATCGACTTCTTCTCTTCTCACCCGAAAATAGGGATATCCTTCGGGTAGCGTTAGGCGGCGCCCATAGCCGCCAGGGTCGACCTCAGAAGGCATCTTTCGCGATTCTTTACAATATACGAGTTCATGACCGCTTTTCAACGAAAGCGATTTGCCGGTGAACTATTAGATACGCCGATTTTCGATGCCGTTCATTTTGCTTCGGGAGGGCCAATCAATTCCTTCAACTTGAGGGTCTCCTGATCGGTTAGAGCACGGAAATGGCCGACAGGAAGGCTTCCAAGGATAAAAGGACCAAAGCTGATCCGCCTTATCTTGCGAACAGGGTGGTCGACGCGGAAGAATATCCGTTTAAGCTCGTTTTTCTTGCCTTCATGTAGCGTCACTTTTATCCATGTCGTGGTTTTTTGGCGTTTCGTCACCCAAAATTGCACGTCCCCCAACTTATCTCCTTCACCTAATGGCATGCCCTTCTTGATCATTGACAATACCTTGTCATCGGGATTTCCTCTGACCTTCACCAGGTAAGTTTCTAGGAATTCTGTTGGACGGGTGGCTGAGCTTTTGAGCGAGCGCTCCGTCGTTCGTCAATATCATCAGGCCTTCGGCGTCAAAGTCCAAGCGACCCACAGGGAACAGACTCTTCTTTAACGCTTTTATAAGATCGCCCAGGCATGGTCTGCCTTCCGGATCGTCCATAGTGGAGACGACATTTCTGGGCTTGTTGAAGAGATAATAAGATTTCTGAGCCTCCGAGGGCCTCAGAAGTTTACCGTCAACCTTGATGTGATCCCTGTCCGGATCGGCCCGGACCGTCGGGTCTTCCACCACTTGACCGTTGACGGTCACGCGGCCCTCAAGTATCAACTCGTCGGCCTTACGCCTGGAGGCTATACCCGAATCACGTATTATCAATTGTATTTTCTTAATCATTGATGTGGGAACCGTTTCTAAGAAAGTGATTCTGACTTTTGCGGTAAAGATGGCGCCGTTAGCGGGCGATAACAAACACAGCTTACACGTCAAGCCGCGTTCAAACAAGTGGTGAGTGTGTGGTGTGTGTAGACGTCCTCGAGGAGCAGTATCCGCGCTTTTAAGGAATACGCGCCGCAGTGGCCCCGCCTCCTAGAATAGGTGAAGCAAAAACGGTTCCAAGCAGATTCCAAGGCCGTGCGCTCGAAAGTGCTCTTCATCGCAGGATTTGTCAAAAGACATGTTGGAATACCGCCTTGAGCAACTTGTTTTCAGCTCTATTCTCTAACGATGAGAACGCTCGTGAGTAGTCTTCCAATTTGAACCTGTGCGTGATGATATGAGAAGAAGGCAGTCCTCTCTCTTCGGCAATTTTCATTGCTAGATCGAATGTTTCCATTCTACCGGATTCTCGCTCCTCGGTTCCGGAAAACAAGATTCCGGAGATCTTGATTCCTTTGGACCAGAGCGGAGTCAAATCCAAGCCTGAGGCCTGGCGAGCCGACATCAGCACGGTTCTTTTCCCTTCGCCCGTGATCCGAAAAGCATGCTCAACATTTTGCCTAAGCCCTGAGGTCTCATAAACTATATCCGCTCCGCCTTGAAGCTCGATCCTGCCGTGTTCCGGGAAACGTACACGCGCTCTCAGGCGCTCCGCCAGATCTTCATAAGTCTCAACATTGCCTGCGGCCAATACGGCTTGGGCTCCGAAAAGCTCCCTGGCCGCATCGGCCTCGAATGGGTGTTCAGTAAGAACCAACGGCCTATTTGGAAAACCGAGCGCTTCGAGCGCATACACGACCAGGAGGCCAAGCGAACCCCCGCCCACTATGACCACTGAATCCGCCGGCTTAGGAGGATATTGGATTACCGCCCTCAGGGCCCGAGTAAACTCGGGAACCATCACGGCGGTCTCGCTGTCCATAGATTGCGGCAAATGTCTTATCTGAGACTTGTGGGCAACGAAGGAGTCCGCCCATCCGCCGGAAGTATCTCTGCAAGCCCCTATCATCAGACCCGGTCCTACGGAGCCGCCGGCGAAGCTGACGCAGTATTGAGGTTCTCCGGAAGCGCAAGCAGGGCACAAGGGAGCCACATCCCTGGGAACGCAGGACAGCAGAGGATTCACAACGACCCTTTCGCCCAACTCAAGACCTTTCACATCGGCGCCGGCGTCAACAATTAAGCCCAGGTTCTCGCTGCCGGGCACGAATGGGAATGTTACGAAAGCTCCCAGGGAAGCTACGTCCTGATCCACGGCAATGGCTTCATCGAAATCCGAGATGCCTGACAATACCGTTCTTATTCTTACCCAATTGCTATTCGGGATGGAAGGTTCAGGTATTTCCACTATATTGAACAGGAGGGAATGGGCTCCGTCGGTTTTTCCAAGGAACCTGGACTTCACGCGGTCCCACATTTCTCTGCCCAAGCTGAAGCTGGCTGTCAAGGCCTTCATAGGATATCCTCCGGACTGGCGCCCTCTCTATAACCTTAAGGCGCGACGCCGTCAACCGACAAATGCTGTAGGCGCCGCATTTTCCGAGGCATGTTGGCGCATAGCCTTGACAAGCCGAAGCGGATACACCATTTTAGTTGGAGGGGGCATTGATTGCTTGAGTTATGATATGATGTGATATAGTTTGATTGCCTTACGCATTTCCGTGGTCACGAGACAACGGAAGCCACATAACGCCCCAATATCAGGCAAAATTAACGATTTGCGCCAAGCGACTTGACGCTCAACATAAAAATTTTCCCATGGAGTCTTTCTTGAACGGCATATACAAGAATCTTGGCCTGTGGCTGGTTATTTGCCTTGTAATGATATTTTTGTTTCATTTATTTAACCAGACAAAATCCCCCCAAAAAGAAATTCCCTACAGCCAATTTCGGCAGGAGCTCGACCAAGACGCTCTGAAATCAGTTCAGATTCAAGGCAACAGGATCAAGGGGGCTTATGCAGAGGGTTCAGGCAATTTTAGGACATTGGCCCCTCCGGACACCGAACTGGTCCCGTCATTGTTGAAACATAAGGTGGGGATTCAGGTGCTTCCCGAGGACGATAATCCCTGGTATCTGTCCGTGCTCATGACTTGGTTCCCGATGATCTTCTTAATTGCTATCTTTATTTTCTTCATGAGACAGATGCAAGCCGGAGGCGGCAAAGCCATGAGCTTCGGCAAAAGCCGCGCCAGGTTGATCACGGAAACTCAAAATAAATACACATTTCAGGATGTCGCGGGTGTAGAGGAAGCCAAAGAGGAACTCAAGGAGATAATTGATTTTCTCAAGGATCCCAAGAAGTTTACTCGCCTTGGAGGTAAAATCCCCAAGGGAGTCCTGCTGATGGGGGGGCCCGGCACGGGCAAGACGCTACTTGCCAAGGCTGTCGCAGGCGAGGCCAGCGTGCCGTTCTTTTCCATTTCAGGATCCGATTTTGTTGAGATGTTTGTGGGCGTGGGCGCTTCGCGAGTTCGTGATCTTTTCATTCAAGGCAAGAAAAATGCTCCCTGCATAATCTTCATAGATGAGATCGACGCGGTCGGCAGACACCGCGGCGCAGGCCTTGGCGGCGGCCATGATGAGAGAGAACAGACGCTTAATCAGCTCCTGGTGGAGATGGACGGTTTTGAAACCAATGAAGGCGTTATCCTGATCAGCGCTACAAACCGCCCCGATGTTCTAGATCCGGCGTTGCTGAGACCCGGTCGCTTCGACCGACAGGTGGTAGTCCCGCCTCCCGACGTCCGGGGAAGAACAGCCATTCTTTCCGTGCATACGCGCAAGACCCCGCTCTGCAAAGATGTGGATCTAGATACCATAAGCAGAGGCACTCCCGGTTTCTCCGGAGCGGACCTGGCCAACCTGGTGAATGAGGCGGCTCTTAACGCAGCGCGTCAGAGCAAGAACCAGATCGAGATGGACGATTTTGAATTTGCCAAAGACAAGGTTCTGATGGGTGGCGAGCGCCGAAGTCTGGTGATCAGCTATGAAGAGCGGCGCAACACGGCTTATCATGAAGCCGGTCACGCCTTCGTGGCAAGGAATATACCCGGAACCGACCCTATCCATAAGGTTACGATAATCCCGAGAGGCAGGGCCCTCGGAGTAACGCAACAGTTGCCCCTGGATGACCGGCATACCTACTCCAAAGATTATTTATTGGCGCAAATTGCCGTATTGATGGGAGGTAGAGCTGCGGAAGAAATTTTCCTCGAACATATGACCACAGGCGCTGGTAACGACATCGAGCGGGCTACGGAACTTGCTCGAAAAATGACCTGTGAATGGGGTATGAGCGAAAAGCTTGGACCTTTGACCTACGGCCAAAAAGAGGAACAGATTTTCTTGGGCAAGGAGCTCTCCAGGCATCGTGATTATTCGGAACAAACAGCGATCTCCATTGATTCGGAGATCAGCGGAGTTGTTACGAAGAGTTACGAAAAAGCCAGGAAAATAATAGAAGACAACAAGGACGCTATGACGCGAATAGCGGAAGCTCTCCTGGAGCGTGAGACCCTAAACGCCCGGGAAATTGACGGCCTGATAGAGGGCAAGCCGTTACCGCCCTTGGAGGAAAAAAAGCCTCCAACTGAAGAAAAGCCCACACCGGAGATCGGGCAGATGGATAACGGCAAAGTGGTGATCGGCAGTAGTCCGGAAAGGGCGTAGCATACGGAAGTCGGGAATTGAGACCCGGCTCGATAATTGTGAGTCACCGCCGCACTGAGGACCATAAACCGGAGGCAAACGCCTCCGGTTTTTTTATGGAAAAGGCCCAATGCAAATGCGCAGGAACCGACGTCTTTAGGGCGGCCGGTAAGGTTTTGACTAGCCCGTGGGGCTGACTTATCGAAATAACGTATAGTTCTTGACAAGACGGGGTAAGAGCTCGGGGAGCCGTATCGCCTTATTTCGGAGGCCTCCTGTGGAAGTCCAAAGAGACGAGCAAGATCGATACCACGGAGGATCGAGTCATCCCTCCGGGGGCTCTGACTTTGATACGCATGAGGAAGAAGTGTCTTCCAGGATAAGAAATGCCGACAATGCGCTCTACCGGGAGATTTGTCGAGGCAATCAAGCGGAAAAGGACTTGTTGGAAAGTAATGAGAGACTTCGCTCGGTAGTGGAAACGGCTAACGATCCGATTATAAGCTCGGATAGCCAGGGGCTGATTATTACATGGAATTCAGCGGCAACTCGCGCCTGCGGCAACTCGGTCGAAGAAATCATGAATCAGCCCGTCACATTGATAATGCCGGAGCAATTCGCCGCGTTGCGCCAACTAGCGCTGGACAGAGCAGTTTCGGTTGGCCGCCTCTATCACACCCTCGTGGAAGAAGTCACCGACGTTATTTTCATATTGAATCATGAAGGAAGATTCACATACTTGAACGTTCAAGCTGAGGCCTTCCTGAAGCAGCCTCTCAAAGACATACCGGAGGTTCCGCTCGCTTCTTATGTAGTCCTCCCGGAAGAGCGGGATCTGCACAAAATCTTCAGTCCATTCTTTACCACAAAGCACTACGGCGCCGGCATCGGGTTGACGGTCTCCAAAAAGATCGTTGAGGCCCACAACGGAACGATGTCCGTTCATTCAGCAGACGGCGGAACCACTTTCACAGTGTGGTTCCCGCTGAGTCGGCAAGAAGCGGTCCCCAAACTCTCGGCTTTGTAAATTCTATGATGTTTCGGCGTAATAGCGCTGTGGGCTAAGATATGGTCCTACGCGTTGAAAATTGTGGGGACTTCGACCGGCACAAAGCCCAAGCACGTCATTGCGAGGGCGGAGGCTGTCCATTGATAGTTGAACTATGCCGCGAATCTCAAGGAGGAAGGCTATAATCACATCGATCGGGAAGGCCGCCCCGATGCGATAAGTCGTGGCCGACCGGATTCTCCGGTCGGCCACGATTTTGCTACGCACGATCCTCAACTGGGCCGGGTCTAGTGATGATGGTCGTGAACATAAAACGGCCATTTGTGGAAGAACCATTCGTTCCACAGCAGCGGGATGATCCACCAGAAGTTCCATATTAGGGACTCGCCGTGAACCACCCTCTCACTGACCGGGCCTGCCATATGATGAATGCCGAGGCCCCAGTGGCCGAAATTCACAACGTAGAAAATCACGTAGTTAATGGCGCACAGCACGAGCACTCCTATAGTTCTGAACAGGAAAGCTCCCCACGAATCTTTATCGGCCATGGGGACCATGTCGTCAAAGTAATGGTGCCACGCCAGGAAGGGTATGAGGGTGAATCCAGCGACCTCAGCGGTGTGGTACCAGAGAAATCTAGTGGGATTTCCTGCGTCCCCCGGAGGAAGATGATGGGTCAAGTCGGCCATGTCCAACCACATCGGGATGATATTTATGCATGCCAAAGCTATCAGGTAGCCAAGAGCCACATTGATCACGAACGATATAATCCCCTTCCACGGCTGGGGAAGCCCAATTGCCGACCAAGGTTTCATTCGCCAGACGTTGGCCGTCATGAAGAGCACTATAATCATCCACTCCCACCAACCGAAAACCCAGTGGACGTGTTTGATCCCTGAAAAACCCCACCAGGGAACGTTGAGGCCGAAAGACTTCCCGAACACGGACCCGTAAATCATACCCCAGAAGGGGACGATGAGAACCGTGAAAAAGAAAACGGTCAACATAGTGGCCCAGCCCAATTCAGAAAGGCCGGCTTGAGGCTGCTGCAGATCGCTGGGTCGTATGGGCCATTTTGCGAATAGAATGGTTACAAAGGGATAACTATAAAAACCGATCAGGACGAAGCAGACGACAGCGCGCTCCGCAAATCTAGCACTGGGATTTATCAGGTCATTGTAGGCCAGAGTTTTTGCAACCCCTTCGGGCATGGCCGTTTGGCCTGCCGCTGCAAGGGCCTCCAGATTGGGTTGGCTCAAGAAGTTAAATCCCGCCCCGAGGACCTTATAAAATACCACGTAAATTACGAACCAGACAAAGACAAGGTTGACTACCGTTTCGACAATTCCGCGCAAGGGTTGGGACAGATTCTGAAAAGGCCAGTCTCCCAAAAACATATGTTGCCAGAGCCCTACGAGAATCATCATGGCAAGATACATAACGAAGGGATAAGGAAACCACTGAATCGGTCCGCGTGGGTCACTAAATATGAACCAGGTCACCCAGGCAGTAGCGAGAAAAACGACAAATGAAATGATGCCCGTGAGAGGTTGCCCCCATCGGGGCCTTAGCTCATCCGCCATATTAGCTCCTTTCAGATCAGCTTGACAGTCAGATTGTTTAACCAGGAATCCTTCTGAATTACCCGCCGTATTTGGGCTCTTCCCAGGGCGCCGCCAAGCCGCCTTCACCTCCCTCCTTTGGCGCACTTCTGAGAAACGCGTTCAGACGACAATTAGGACCATCCTTATGGAGAGACGTCGCGCGCCTCTAACGAGCTTCTTCCGACGTCAATTGCCTTGTAGCGGACTGCTGGCGAGGCCTGTTGACAAGCAAATCGGAAGCGAACATGACATGAATCACTAAGCTGAATTTGTTGAATCTGATTGCGAAACGGTACGGAATCTTGTTTGTAGCGCAAAGGCGCTGGTTGCGTCAAGGCAAATCTGTTTTGTAGTACATTTTTGTTTGGAGCAAAGTTCACTGTAGTGAACTTATGTAAGGAAGGCTATTTCACGAGGAACGTCGGCTTGGGCGGCGCTCGGCGACCCAGTCAGGTCTTGCCGACGACGATGGTCGTCTAAAGCCCAAATTGCTGGGTATCTGTTCGATTACACGCGGTAGTCTGCTTCGCTGCGCCCGAGATGACAGGCCGAAGTGTCTTTGCGAGGAGTGAAATCCCGCGTTCCGCGGGAAAGTAATCTCAGCATTTGCCGTTCATAACTGAACGGTCGCATGACGGGATCCATTGAGGCGAGAAATCGAATGTAAGGTTTCGGCGCAAAGCCGACTGCTCGCACGGGAAGCTTTTCATCCCGAAAGTTTCGCTAAAAAAGCGCACGTGCCGTAAGATCTGCGGGCCGGGATACGGGTGTTGAAACTTGTCACGTCTTCAGGGGCGGAATTCCCGCTCGTATCCCATGGGCACGTGCGCCGCCGGATCACGGCTCATGATACAGGGGCGTTCCCAGTTCCTTGAGAGTGAAGTTGTTGAACACATGATGCCCATCGTAGTCCAGGATGCGCAAGTCGTCTTGCTGGTGAAGGTCGCCCATGACTACGCTGAAATGCATCCCGTACTTCTGTTTGAGAGGATCTAGCGGAACTTCGTAAGCGATGTACTTCTTGATCCCCTTTGCCGTAAGCTTGTCCACCAGCTTGGGATCGGTGAGGGAATCGTACGAGGTTACAAGCAGAATTGGGCCTGAGCCTGTAAAGAAGATTCCGGCTTTCATGGTTCACGCTCCTTTCCAGGGGAAAAAGTCCCTGCGTTACAGCGATTCGTACCAGAGGCGAAAACTTGACCTGCTACACCTAACTACTATGTTACCCGCCGGATATTACTAGAGTCAAGCACTACGTTCGTAATGATTCACCGGGAACCCCCTTTTTGCAAAACGCAGCCTGCGGCCGCAACCAGTTCGGGCAGGGGCTGGCGGTAAATCGCTCGAAATTAGAACTATTGTGGAAGTTACACTGTTGAGAGAATGTGCGGAGCGCATTTCCTGCGGTAGAGTACGGAAGCCCTCCTCCCGGGAACCGCATCTTGTAGGCACGGAGCAATATTAGCGCCGATAACCTTAGAGAGAGCCCGTAGGACTCGGCGCCTCTGTCGCAATGGGGTCAGCGAGCGGCCCTGAAGTCCGGGCGCCATAAAGGAAAAGCGCCTCCCGCTGTATTGGGCGGCAGGCGCGCTCTTGACCTATTCTATGACAGATACACTAGAGATGTCCGCCCATTGGCGACTCGCAGGGCGCCGGCGATTCGTGTGAACAAATTCGGCGTCCCAGGAGAGCGGGCGTTGCGTCTACTGCGCTGGAATCGTAAGCGCTAAGCGCCATCCAGGCCATGCCTCTCTTTTTCTATAAACCATGCCTCTGGGTCCGTAAAATACCACTTCATGTCCGAAAGAGCGGCGAAATGGTTGTGCTCTTCGTTAATCATAAGAGTAACGAAGTCTCTCTCCAGGGGCTCACTGACCTTGGCGAGCTGATCTTCGTAAAACTTTATGGAGCTCTGTTCCATTTGGATACCAATTTCTATGGCCTCAACATCCGAACTTTGCGCTTTGACCTTGGACCCAAGTTCCGAGATACGTTTACGCGCCAGAGCTAGTACCATCCGGGTTCTCACCTTTCAGGGACTTCCAGGTCTCGGGCCAATTTGACTTACCGCCATGAAGATGATCATAAATTTGTTGAATTCGTTTTATATGGATCCCTTCTTCGGCAATCAATACTCGAAACAGTTCCTTTCCAACCGGGTTGGAACACTTTTCCGCAGCGTTCTTGTAAAAGTCGCATCCCTTCTGTTCCTTTTCCAAAGCCGCGCTCAGCATTTGCAGACTGCGCTCAGAACCGGTATCCATAATTTCCTCCTTGTAGCGTCAGGGATCGGATTGTCTAAGGCGATTAAGCCCCATACTTGGTAGTCAATTTACTCATGCTCATGGCCAAACGCTAATCGGTCGGCGCTTATTTGCGCCTTCAACAATATGATTCCCTATAATATGTCAAAGTTGGGTGTTTTGGAATAGGTTTGATAAACGCAAAGTATCCGGTAGGTTACGAGTGCGGATAACCAACGGTCGCGCTGATTAGGCCTCAAAGCTTTCAGTAAATTGGCTAATTATGCTATATTGGTTGAATGTGTGTACAATTTGTCGCCAAGAGGCTGTCATGGGAGATGAGAGACCTCCATTCACGGGTCCTTTTGAAGATACCGAATCAATTGACGTCGCTTCCCTGTTGACCGAAGACGTGACGTCTTCGGGAAGCTTTGACGTGTCCCAGTTTGGATCGACATCCTTGGGCAAATTGATGCAGGCCCTGCCTATTCCGGCTTTGCTCGTGGATCGGACCCACCGCATAGTCTTCGCCAATCAAGCGTCAGGGAAAATCGACCGGAATATAAGAAGTTTGTGAGCGGACCCGTGGCCACCGTAGCCGGAGACACCGAATCCGCCGGACGCCTGCAACGCACGTTGAATGATGTCTTTAGCGCCAGAACACCGCAAACCTGCGAAGCCATCCTCGGCGCCGGAAAAACCGCCATATGGACTCGATTGACTTTTCGATCCATCAGAATTGAGAACCGCCGTCTGGCCCTTGTCATTACTGAAGATCTTACTCTCGAAAAAAAGCAACTAATCTTGGGCCGGCAATACAGATCTGAATTGCAGGAAAAGATAGCGGAGCTAAAGAAGGCCGAAGGAGCGCTGGATAAAGCCAACCGAGATCTGGAACTCCGCATTCGACAACGCACTTCTGAATTGTTGAAGCTCAATCAACAATTGGAACGGGAAGTAAGCGAACGGATGCGTACCGAGAAATTGCTGCACGAGAGCCAGCAAAGGCTCGAACTTGCGTTAAAAGGAGCTGACCTGGGCCTATGGGATTATGACGTCGCGAAAAACGAAGTCTTTGTGGATGAAACCTGGGCGGATATTTTCGGATATTCCCTAGAAGATATGAGACCCAATATGGGTTTGTGGAGGAGCCTGCTGCATCCCGAGGACAGGCCCGCAGTCATCGAGGCGTGGAACAATCATCTTGAAGGCCGCACTCGTTATTACGAAGCCGAACACAGAGTTAAGGCCAAATCCGGGACATGGAACTGGGTGCTGACCAGGGGCAAGGTCGTGGAACATGACGCAAACGGCAAAGCCTTGCGCGTGTCGGGGACCGTATTCAATGTTTCGGATCGCAAACAGGCCGAGGAAAAACTATTCCGGCTGTCCAAAGTATTTATGGAGTCCATTGACCCGATTTTCATAAGGGATTTGGACGGAACCATAATTGACCTAAACAAAGCCGTCGAGGAGACTTACGGATGGCGGCGGGAAGAATTGATCGGCAATTCGGTTAAAATGCTGGCTATGGTGGACAGGTATCCGATAGCGGAAGAATTGCAGGAGCGGTGCAAACGGGGCGAGAAGGTTCAAAGTGTAGAAGGGCTCCACCGCAAGAAGTCGGGCGAGGTTCTCCCGGTCTTGATAAGTCTGTTTCTTTTGACCAATCAGCAAGGCAAGCCGGTAGGCATTGCCAGTATCGTAAAAAACCTCAGCGATCTCAAGCGGACGGAAGCAATGCTTCGTTCGAAGACTGAGGCTCTCGAACGCAGCAACAAGGATTTGGAGGAATTCGCCTATGTGGCCGCCCATGACCTGCGAGAGCCACTTGTGGGAATTTCCGTGTACCTGAAATTACTGGACAGACGCTGCCGCGACAGTATCGACGACGAAGCAAAGCAACTCATCGCTCGCGCCCAGGACATTACTCTTCGTATGGACGCTCTCGTTCAAAGTCTCCTTTCTTACTCACGCCTCGGGTCCGGAACAAAGTCCATGGAGCCGACTGATTGCAATGTTGCCCTTGAGCAGGCGCTTTCGAATTTGAGATCTGCGATAGAAGAGAGCGGCGCGAGGATAACCTGCGATTCATTGCCGACAGTGGTCGGGGACCCTTTGCAGGTAATCCAATTGTTCCAGAATCTGGTGAGCAACGCGATCAAATTTGCCGGTGAGAGACCGTTGGACATCCACATTGGGGTCGCTCGCGGTTTGTCAAGTTGGAAATTCCACGTCCAAGATAACGGAATAGGCATCGAGGCGAGCCATTTCGAACGCATCTTTCGCATATTTCAACGGCTGGAGGCTGATCCGAAACGCCCCGGAACCGGAATCGGATTGGCAAACTGTAAGAAAATCGTGGAGCACCATGGGGGGAAAATTTGGGTCGAATCCGAACCCGGTGAGGGGTCCACATTTTTCTTTACAATCCCCGACCTCATTGACCCCACCCCTGAAATCTTATAGGGGCGGTCAGCTTCGGTTTCGCCCTGTTTATGAAGAGTCGGAAGGCGATCCGGGCGTTTAATACGAAACTCAAGTCCGACGATAGAATTCGCTTGAGTACGATCCCCATAGCCGACGGTCTCACATTAGCTCTCAAACGACGTTCCTAAAGTTCCGAATCCAAATCCCAAATCGGGACCCCTGTTTGCTTCCTGATAGCCACATACTTTGAAAACACTATTCCGCACAGGACACACGAATCAGGTGAGGAAGGGTGTTTTTCGCGGCCGCAGTTGGGGCAAATGTCGTCATTCTGCGTAAGGTTAACCCTGCCGTTCGTCGATGACGAACAGGACGATTCTTGCTCCGGCCGGTAATTCGGGGGCAACATGCCGAGGGCCTTGCCCTGACCGTCGAGTTCCTCTGAATTTAAGCGTGATTGAGACCTGTACAATTTCAGGGTTTCGTCAGTGAAACTCCCTTCTACGGTCACGTTAGTGGATGTATCCCCAAAGTTTACGGTGGGTTCTTCCAGTTCAGGCGTCTTACGATCCCTGGTGTGGTATTCGTATTCTTCCAACCATCCCTTCTCGATGAGGGCCTTGTACACTTTTTTCAACTGCTTGGGATTCAAAGAGTATTTATTCATGAGGTATATGTCGTCGGGCCTTTCTCTGAAGGTCATCAAGAATTGCCTCGCGCTGACGGACTTCTTCTTGGAGATTTCGGACCGTATTTCCTGCCGATTTTGGGATTCTTTGGGAACCATTTTATTTTCCGTGCGCGGATCTTTGTCGCCGGCCGTAATATCTTTGGAAAACCCTAAGTCGTCTACCGAGGCTTTCTCCATGCCTTCGCGTTTGGGGTCGGGGAATACTTCCAGTACCTTTGGCTGGACACTATTCATTGGATCTGTCTCCCTTCTTCAGGTATGGACCAGTTGTGTGAGCTCGCTCGCAAACAAGTTATGAAAAAAAGCGAAACGGATTTCTCCGCGTAATCCACATGCGGGCTATGAACAATTTCAACAGGAGCGACCGCTGCCTGGCGCGGCCGGGTTCCCGCCTGCCCGCTGTTATGTATAACTCTTGAATTATTCATGATCTGCAGGCGAATAACGATCTTCGGATGGCTCGCAGAGTTGTGAGCAAATCATGCATTTTTGGCGCCATCTCTCGGGCGTTTCATTGAGAAAGCCTTTTGCGATTCAGCGCAGGTGGCTCGCACTGAGGCTGGGTAAGGATCACGTTGAGAGTCGGACTACTGAAAGAGTTTCAGATAGGGGCTGTCCATCCGGCGCATCTGCGGCGGCGCCAAATTTCGTTTGGGACAAGATTGACACAAGCGCATAAACCGTTAACCCTACGGGATTGGTCCCATACTATCGTGGGAGGAATCACATGGATTTGTGCGCGCAGGGGTTTTCAATAAAATGGTGGTTAATGCTGCGCCTGGTTTTTCTAGGATGGTCGAATACCGTCACTAAGCACAGCTTTTCGCAATTGCGGTCACGGATCGTTATAGGATACGGTTCGCAAGGGCCCCAAATCCTATGAGACCTGCGTTCGGGGATGAAGAATCCGCAACCGTATTTAGGAAATGGTGTACTAAGGTTATTGCCAGGAGCGACACGATGAAGGGATCTCCAAACTTGGCGTATGTGAGGCAAAGCTTACGGTCTTCAACTCATTTGACTTGAAGGCCGGTTACAGGGCATCCTATGGAAGGCTGCACGGACGGCTTGTGGAGGGAAGATTTCATGTTGGGCGCCAATAAATTTAGGTTTTGCTTGGGTATTAGTTTACTGGTTCTTGGCCTGATCATGCCTTTGTTCGGGCTCCTGGTGTTACGGACGGAATGGTCAGCGGGCCTGAAGGCTACAATCGTGGGGCTGCTGACGGCAGGCGGCCCGGAGATCGTCGCTATCCTGGCGGCCGCTGTTCTGGGCAAAAAGAATTTTGAGATTATCAAGTCGAGAATATTCCTGGCCTTAAAGACTTTGAGGCCCACAGCCAGGGTAGGCAAAGTCCGGTACACCATAGGGCTGATTATGTTCCTTCTTCCGATAATTCCCACGTATGTTATGGCCTATGTTCCGCAGTGGTTACCGGACACCTCGCCCGCCAGACTCTACGTCAATATCGGGGCGGACTGCGTTTTCGTAACAAGTCTCTTCGTCCTCGGGGGAGACTTCTGGGACAAACTTACGGCGCTATTCGTGTACGAGTCTCATGCCCAGTTTGATGAACGGCCGGTTGCTTAGTGCGCGTTTTCGTAAATAAGGTTAGACCGGGGTTTTCGTGTTACCCGGTTTCGTAGGATGCGGCGCCTAACGGGAACCGCATCGTTCGAGGTCTTTTCTCCGCCAAAAAATGCTTATTATGACTCCAACATGCCGGCGCGTGCCAATTCTACATCTCTAGGGCCTATGAGCCCAGCGTCAGCACAAAGCCCAGTCGGTTCTGCCAGAAGCACGGTTATGTCCATTTAACCAACCAATATATTAGGAGTTTTGTGGGAAGGGTCCGGGAGGAAACTTTTTTGCACAAGAAAGTTTCCTCCCGGTGACCGCTTACCTCATCCTTACCCAACGCCTCACTGAAAATCGATATCGCCTATGTCCACAACTTCCTGCCTCTGTTTCAACCTCAGTGTAATGGAGCGCTTCTTTTCATCTGCTCGACCGTAATTCGTAAAAACGTCCACTTGAAGTGTGACCGCCCCAGTGAGGCTGGGCGCTTGGCTGCCGTAATAATTGGCCTGCGCTTTATAACGCCCTTTCATGGCCTTCTTCAAGACGTATTCCTCCGGGCCGTAACCGTCTGTCACGTCACGAGAGACCAGGCCGCCAATCGACGTGAGTTTGTTTTGATAATAAGCCTTTTGTCCGGAAGGCTCGGTCATCCAGAGATCCAGATCGGTCATGTCGGCGTCCCAGGTAAGCACAATGCGAACATCCAAATCGAGCGGCTTGATCAATCTGGGGTCAACCGGAAAGTTTGTGAGGCCCGCTCTTTTTGCTCTTGCGATGGCGCGGTTAAGCTCCATGAGGGCAACCACCTCAATCTCAGGGAAGCGATCCCAATTCATGGTAACCACCTGATAGAGCAGCTCCACGGCTCGGTCGTACTGCTCCATTTCATCCAAGGTAATAGCCAGGTCACGATACGACTGCGGCTCTTCAGGGCGTAGCCGCAATACCTCTTCAAATACCATCCTGGCCGGTTCCATCAAGTGGGCTTGCGACAGACGGTACCCCAGGACCCGCAGTAATTTGGGGTTTTCCAATTCCAGTTCGGCTATATTGGACAATACTCTCACTGCAAACGCGTCCTGTTTTTGCTTGAAAAAGAAATCAGCGCAGTCCAGGTAGAAGGCCGGGGAATCTCCGTAATCTTTTCTTAATTCCATATAGACTTTTGCGTAGGTTTCGGGACTTGCTTCTCTGAGCCGTTTCAGATACGGGGTCGAAGGATCCCATTCCTTTATGGATATAGACCCGGAGCTCGATGGTGAGATTTGAGCTTGTTTCTCATGATCTAACGCGGCGGCTTCCTCAAGGTTGCGACCGGCTTTGTCCGATATCGCCTGTCGTTGTGCTGGGGGCTCGGCTGCCGGAGCCTGCGGAGCTGCGGCCTTGCTTTCTACAAGCATGCTTTGTTTGCGCAATGTATCCTTGCGAGCGTCACGCTCCATCGGCTGAGCCGCCTCGACAGCGATCCCTTGAGGGGCATTCGAGGCGTTTGCGCGCTTGGCTTTTGCTATGGCGCCGGCTTCTTGGGAAACGCCCTCGGCGTATGGCAAGGGGCGCTCCATCCTACGCGAGTTCCGCATCGTTGAGCGCGATTCCGCTGATCGTGGGGCTTCATTTTCAGCAGCCGGTTTGGGTTTGATATCAGTGGGAACCTTGAACTCGGTATTCCACCAGTCAACCCGGTTTTGCCACATGGCCAGCACGCGGTCCAATTTGCTCTCGATTCGTCTTTGTTCCTTTTGCCGGCCGTTCTCAATAGCGGCAAAGTATGCGGTCCTCATGTCAGGCAATGATTTCGGGGGTGCGACTTCGTGCTGCACGTACTGTTGGAGACTTTCCAGCACGATCAACGATGTGCCGGGTGTAACGAATCCTGTACTCTTTGCCGGTTGCCACAAGTTTCTTTTTCGTTTCGCTTGAGAAAGATCTGAAGGTCTTCAATCTTCTTTTGGGCCCAAAACAACCGAAGAAGCTTGCCGTCGCCGGCGTCGGCTCTGGACACTCGGTATTCCTTTTTGCTCAAGGTTTTCCCGTTTGCGCCATAATTCAGCGTCACTTCGGCTTTATCTCCATTCAACTTTCCTACGACGGCAAACCTGCCGTTTACCGGTTGAGCGGTCTTCGGATAGATTTCGTTCGCCCCGCCGGCGTCCGCTGTAGCCGAAATGAAAGAGTACGAAGACGTTCCGATCTTTGACAACACCGCGTCGTCATCAAGGCGGCTCAGATTGAAGTATTCTCCGCCGGTTTGCAGGGCCAGGCGCCTGAGAAACGCGTGATTTGTCGTCGAATCCCCGGACACGGCATAAATGGGGGCTTTGAAACCTGTGGGCTCCTCTTTTCCGAAGTTGGATAACCCGTCACTGAAAAGCAGGTAGAAGTCCGGCGGAGTCTGGTCGGCATCCGGAGACAAGCAACCCATCTGAGTGCCTCCATCGTAATCGACCGTGGAGAGAGCTGATATGAGCCTATCAGCTTTACCTTTTTCGATGGTAAACCGCTCCGATTTTTCCGCCTCATTACGGAAAACGACAAGGTCCACTTCAATCTTGCGGTCGACATGCTTGGCAAAGTATTTGGTCAGAAGGTCCAATTCCCGGTGATGATCGCTCTTTCCCCTGGATCCGGAAGCGTCCCAAAAGACGACCACTCGCGCCGGAGATTTCATAGCGCGCTTAACGGGTTCGTTGGCGGGAATAGTGGGGAAGTCGTTGATGAGAAAGTAATATTGCCCATCGTCGCCTTTTTCCACCAGAACCTTTTCGCGTTCGATTTCAGGAAGCGCTATCACGATATCTTTGGTGAGAGTCTGCATTCTTGACTCTGTATCAGCCACATAGCTATCCCGCCACTTAGCGAAATTGAAGTTGGAAAGGTCGCATTGTTTCACAACCGGTTTGGATGCGGCTTTTAATACCTCCACTCTTAGGGAAAACTCGGCAACAGGATCCTTGAAGTTCAACGGGAGGTGGTAGCACGTTCCTTTCGGGTCCTGGATCAGCTCAGAAATATATCTCACCATGACCGTCCTGGTCCCGTGAACGGGTATGGGAAATACTCGAGTCTTAAAATTATTTCCCTTAACCCATTCGACAAGCCCGGGATCAATGCCCTGCCGGACGATTTTCTCGTAAACTTGACGACCCTTTTGTTTCTCTACAACCACGCCGTCTACCATGGCCCCGCCGACATCAAGGCCATAGCCGCTGACCGTGGCTCCTTCGGGTAACGGGAAATATAAGTCTCCGGCCAAGACGCGATTATTGGGATTATAAAACGTCATAGTCATCTTCGTTTCGGCAAGGTAGCCCAGGACCACCACTTCGATTTTCACCGCGGAAAGTTTCAAGGCTTCGGCCTTTTCCTCCCCGGCGACCACGACCGTTGGCGTGCGGATCTCCTGCGCCGCGGAGTGGTGCACCATTAAAATGGTCATAAAAAACGCCATCGATAACCACAGTCTCTTGCGCATGTTTGCCTCCACAGTGTTTTTTCCGATTTGGGACGAAAACATTCAGCGATAATGGGAACAGCCGACGGACTGCAGAGTCGGCTCTTGCTTGATCCGTCTGAGAGTTATTTCGCAAGACCTGTGAAAACGTTTCAAAAAATCTTCCCGTGAAAATGACTCTGGAGGGAAACTTTTTGAAAGAAGTTTCTCTCCAGACCTCAAGATCTAAAATGTCTATCTCACACTTTGCCTTCGTTTCTCCGAAAGGGGCAGTTCCTTTGAGTAGCTATGGTCGTCGACGTTAATCTCATACGGGCAAGAGCGTACTGCGCGGATGCTTCCTTCCGGCCAAATGCTCGGCAGAAAACAGAGTGTTTCCTTTACTTTGGTGAAACGCTGTAGTATTTTGAGCCAAATAAGGTTGGCGTCTCAGGTGGTCCGGCCTTGATCCAATTTCCCGTATTGAACCAGCGCAATGCAACAATCTCTTAGCCTGTCGAAAACCGGTTCCGTCTTCCTAGCCGCTATTGCGGTTTCACTCTTAGGCTATTTCTATGTAAGTTCATTTGAGCTGGGAATACGTGCCATCCTTGTAGTTCACGGTTCGGTGCTGCTTTTCTTTCTTTTCGCTATTTTTCTCAGGGACATTACGCATTTTCTGACATTCCTGATGATTTTCGCAATCCCCATGTCCATCGATTACTTTATTGTCAGATACCCCCTGACTCAATTCCTTTATCCTCCCTTTATCGAAGGAGTCCTCGTAAGTATTGTAGACGTATTGCTTATAATCCTGATGATGTTGTGGCTTGCTCGAAGTTCTCTGAACCGATCCCGCGAATACCCGACTTTCGGTTACCCCATCGGAACCCTTCTTCTGATTTTGATAGTCTACAGCCTGGTCGCGGGCAGAATCAAAGCCGTAAATTTTACTTACGCTTATCTCGAATGCATAGCGATGACTCAGGGGTTGATTCTCTATTTTTACCTCATAAACAATACCAACACCTTGAAAGATCTACGAGTGGTCGTCTACGCCTTGATCGCCGGCGGCGTCGCAAACTCCATCTGGATGATATTGCAGTTCCTAACTGGATTGAACTACACTATAAAAGGTAGATTAATACCGATGAGGCCTGATGACGTGGGGTTCAGGTCAATGGGATTGGCGGGCGGGGATGTGGTGGCGGATCAGATGCTCGCATTCCTTCTTCCCCTTGTGGTCGCCTATTTCCTGAAGACCTCCGGGCCGGTGAAGAGGCTAGGACTAATCTTGATAGCATCCATGGCCTTTGCGGCCATTGTGTTCGCACAGAACAGGTCCGCGGGATTCGCGGCTACCATAGGCATGATGGTGGTTTCTGGCTCTGGCCGTACTGAAACATTGGGCTTCGGGGATTGATATATTCAAGATTGCCGCGTTGGGCGTGATCGTGCTGATTTTGCTCAGTCCATTCATATATCAGCGTTTCCAGAAATCGTCGGGCGCTTTCGAAGCGGTGCGTGAGCCGCTCATGGCCACGGCATACAGAATGTGGCGGGACAATTGGGCCCTGGGAGTAGGGGCTGGCAATTACTTATTCAACATAGATAAATACGTGCCCGTAAAATTAAGACATTCGTGGTTAGCGCCTGTGCACAACGAGTATCTTCTCTTCCTTGCCGAAAGGGGAATCGTGGGGACGCTACTCCATTACACGGTGATCCTCCTGGCCATGATGAAACTGCTCCGCTCAAGTCGTAGTCAGGATGAGACAATTTCAGTGGTATCAGTCGGCCTATTGGGAGGATTGGTGGGGTCTATGGCGTTCCGATTTTTCCATTGGTACCATCAATTGCCTTCATACACGTTCTATTTGGTGATCCTGGCGTTAGTCACCATTCTGGACAACATGCGGATTGACTTTGAGAGAGGCGCCGTTGTTGCGAATCACAACGAGAAATGAACATGTCTATAAGGGTTCAACGGGACGAAACCTTTTTTCGCGAAGAGTTTCCCAGACCCTCCTTCAAAAAGAAATCTAACTATTGCGTTAACATGCCGGACGCGTGTCAGTGCGTTATCCCAAGGATCCATGAGACGGGTAGCGGCACAAGGCCCTGGGGGAGATGGTGGAAGGACGGTTGGAATAGCTTAACCAACCAATATATTAGGAAGTTTGGGGGAAGGGTCCGGGCCCCGCGTTCCTCGGGGTTGCAAAAAGCGGTTTCCCGGCAAGTTATTACACTTCTTAGGAGCCCATGCGCATGGAAAATCGTTCAAGCGTTGAGACCGACGTGACGCGCACGGACAGGGAATTTTCTACCCGAGACGCCCTGAACGTGATTTATCGTAGAATATTTTGGCTCAAACTCGTAGTGATCGGTCTACCGACAGCGGTTCTTGTCTGCTCTTTTCTTGTGTCTCCTATTTACAGAACCAGCGCAAAAATCATGATTCAGGCAAAAAAGGAGAACACGACCTTGCTGCAAGGCGCCCGCGACCCGGGCTTCTCCTCTTACGTCAATCTTAACGTGGACGAGATAGACGTGAATAGCGAAATGGAGTTGCTGCAAAGCATGGATCTGTGGGTGAGTCTGGTTAAGAAGCTTGGCTTGGAAAAAGAGCAACACAGGAATAGAGAGCCGGTGAAGGAGTTCGTGAGGAACGCTATCGCTTCCGTAAGAGAATTTCTTGGTATTGATAATGTCGCGGGAAAGGCCGGCCCGGAGGACTCCCTGGCTGAAAGGACCACAGCCCAAGCGCTGCTGAAGGATTTCAAAGTCGTCCCGGTGCCCAAATCCAAGATCCTGGATTTGAGTTTCGATTACGACGATCCGGTAAAGGTCAAAAACATTCTCTCCACCTTGCTGGACTTGTATATCCCCTACCATTTGCAGGCAAACGCGGTCGTGGGGGCCCAGTCGTTTTTCTCAGGCCAAGGAGATCTGTACAGAAAAAGACTCGATGAAGCGGAGCAGGCTCTCGCCCAATTCAAGAAGGAGTGGGGGCTGTCTCTCCCGGAGAAACAGAAAACGGAGCTCATCAGCGCTATTCAACAAATGGAAGACTCCCTAATAGACGCTAACTCGAACATGAGTCAATATGAATATATGTTGGCTTCCATAAAGAAGGGCGCAATGCCCACGGGTCAACTAGCCGCCGCCCAAAACAAGCCGGGAGAGAACACGGTTCTGACCGTGATAGCTACTCAACTAATAAGGGCCGAACAAAAACGACTGCAATCGAACGAAGTCTTCGGCGCCGATAGTCGAGACTATAAGGCCGCGGATGACGCGGTAAAGGATTTGAGCAATAGACTTCAGAGCGCAATCCAGGTTCAGATAGATATCGTTAAGAGCAAGAAGATCAGCCTGGAAAATAGTCTCAAAAGAGCGAAGGAATCTTTGCAAATCATTGAGGAAAAGAGCGAAGAGGCCAAGAATTTCCAATTAAATGTGCTCATAGCCAAGGAACGTTATCTTCAATATGTTTCCAAAGAAGAGGAAGCCAGGATGGAGAACCTCAAGCTCGGGGATAAACTTGTCAATGTGAACATAGTAGCCAAGCCGTTTGTCCCTGCCAGGCCCATATTCCCTAGAAAGGTTTTGTTCACGCTCCTCGCTTTCTTCATTTCCTTTCCCTTGGGGATCGGCCTCATTCTGATGTTGAATCTCTTTGATCACACTTTCGACGATCCCAGAGAGATTGAGCGACACACCGGCTATAAGGTGCTGGCTTCGGTAAGATTGATGAATAAAGGGGAGGTCCGGGGTTCCTAAGACCCTGCGCTCTTCTGTACTAGAGCAAACTCTCCGTGGCCCGAGGCCGTCGCGGGATATAGGACTATGAAAAGCGCAATACTTGGCATTATGCTCCTTTTGGCTCTGACGGCCCCGACACACGCCATGTTTCAGGATTATGACGGAGGACCTATTCTTTCGGTAGGGGATGATCATATAGTAATCCAAGGGGAAAACGGCCGGTATGTTGTCGAGCCGTTGGGCGTGTGCAGTTGGTGTCAAGTGGGGATTCATGTGACCCTGCGGTTTCAGGGTTTTATCAGAGGCGCGTTGAGGCCCAAGGATGATTGGGGAGCGGTTAGGCCGCTCCAGGTCTTGATTTTGGAGGATGCCCGTAACGAATGATCGTCCTTTCCGCGATCGTTGGCGCACAACGGAAAGCGCAAGTATTTGTAGCCACTTAGTTAGTCAAGACAGATGCCTATATGGCCCCAGCGGTTCACGGTCCGCGAAGAAATTTTGGCTTGTCTTTGCGAGCGGAGCGCAGCAATCAGCGTCGCCCAAGTGAAAGCTTGGAAATCTTTCTAAATACGCATTGACAAAGGCCCGGAAAAATGATTTAATTTGTTGTTACTGTTCAGGAGGGATCTTACTATGTACGCCATAATCCAGACCGGCGGAAAACAATACAAAATCCAGCCCGGTGACCAAGTCAAAGTGGAAAAAATCGAAGGAGCGCCAGGAGCAGAGATCAAGCTTGACCAAGTCCTGGCCGTTCAGAATGAAAATGGAATAAATCTGGGCAACCCGCTTGTTGACGCCGCATCAATCAGCGCCACAATCGTCCGTACGGCGAAAGACCGAAAGGTGCTGGTTTTTAAGAAGAAAAGGCGTCATGGGCACCAGAAAAAACAGGGGCATCGTCAGTGGTTCACTCTGCTGAGGATCAACGCGATAGAAGGAACCGCCGCCTCCCAGGGTGAACCTCAAGAGTCTTAAGAGCGGTAATCGGCTACGCTACGATAAGATTTGAACTATCGAAGTCATGAAAAAACACGGCGCTTTAGTGTCGCGCCTATAAGGAGGAGTAGACCATGGCCCACAAGAAAGCTGGAGGAAGTTCCCGTAACGGACGGGATAGCCCGGGTCAGCGTCTAGGTGTGAAGAGATTCGCAGGCCAATTGGTAACAGCCGGAAGCATACTGGTCCGACAGCACGGCACGAGCATTCATCCCGGTGAGAATGTCGGTATGGGGCGCGATTATACTCTGTTCGCCAAAATAGACGGCGTCGTAAAATTCGAGCGTAAGGACCGTTCCAGAAAGAAAGTGACGATAGTGCCCGTCGTGGAGGCTGTGGCCGCGGCCGAATAAATCCGGAGCAGGGTCTGGAAATCAATAGCGAATGCCTCCGGCTGTTCCTGCGTGGAACGCCGGAATAGAATTGCATCGGACCTGAAAGAGGTTTGGCAAACCGGGGAGAAGTAGTAAATTGAATTATTTCAGCATTTGTCCTGTAGGCGTTTGTCCCCGGTCTTACCGACCATTCCAGCCGGAGAGGCCACTTTTGCCGCTGCGCGGAACCAACCGGACGGGACCCGAGTATTCCTTTCTTCTAGTAGTAAAAACGTTTTGAAATTCGTTGACCAAACTCGCATTACTGTAGTCTCCGGCAAGGGAGGCAATGGGTGCATGAGTTTCCGTCGTGAGGCTTATGTGCCCAAAGGTGGCCCTGACGGCGGAGACGGCGGCAAAGGCGGCGATGTTATTATACAAGCCGATTCCTCCATGCACACCCTTCTCGATTGCCAATATCAACAACTCTATCGAGCGAAGAACGGCGCCCCGGGGATGGGCAGCAATATGCACGGACGCTCCGCGCCGGATCTGATAATCGGCGTTCCAGCGGGCACCCAAGTGTACGATAATGTGACGGGCGAGCTGCTGCTTGATCTCAACACCGCCGGCGAGAGCCACATAATCGCCAAAGGCGGAGACGGCGGCAGAGGTAACGCAAGGTTTGCGTCTTCTCGTAACCGGGCCCCAAGACGTTCTGAGGAAGGGTGGCCCGGCCTCGAACGAGAATTGCGCCTGGAACTGAAACTGATGGCCGATGTGGGCCTGGTGGGGCTGCCCAACAGCGGCAAATCCACCTTGGTTTCCAAAGTCAGCAACGCTCGGCCCAAAATAGCGGATTATCCGTTTACGACCAAAGTTCCTGCTCTCGGGGTCGTCAAGGTGAGAGGCCGTTCCTTTGTGATGGCGGATATTCCCGGGCTGATTGAAGGCGCTCACGTCGGAGCAGGCATGGGAGACCGATTCCTGAGGCATGTCGAGCGAACCGCAGTGTTGCTTCACTTGATCGATCCGTCGCCCTCCGTGGAACCAACCCCTGAGATCAGATTTGCAGTGATCATGAACGAGCTGGCTTCTTACACCCAAAACCTGCTGAAACGCCCGATGTTAGCCGTAATCACCAAACTTGACCTGCCCGAAAACGAAGCGCCCGCAGAGGAGCTCAAGGCTATCCTCGAAAAGCAAGGATTGGAAACGTTCCTGATATCCGCAGCGACAGGCCTCGGCGTTAAAGAGCTGCTGTATCGTGTGGCAGCTATTCTCTCCAAACGTAAATCAGACTCATGAGTCCCATCGAAATCAGAAAGCAGGTTATCTCCTGCGTAAAGCGTGTCGTGGTGAAGCTGGGTTCCAGTGTGGTTACCACCGATAGGGGATTGGATCACAAAGCGATCCGAGGGATAGTTGAGAATATATGCGAGTATAAGCTGCTCGGCAAAGAGTTTATTATCGTAACGTCAGGGGCTATAGCCGCCGGCGTCCGCAAAATGCAGCTCAAGGATAAGGCCAGAAACCATCCCTGAGAAACAGGCCGCGGCGTCGATAGGTCAGAGCCGCCTTATGGCGGTCTACGAACAGGCCTTTGATCGCCATGGAGTCAGGATAGGGCAAATGCTGCTCACCCGTGATGACCTGGCGCACCGACAACGATACCTCAATGCTCGCAACACTCTGACCACGCTTTTGTCATGGGGGGTTGTTCCGATAATCAATGAAAACGACACTGTAATGGTCGAGGAGATCAAGTTCGGAGACAACGATAACCTGTCCGCTCTGGTTGCGGCCTTAGCTGATGCGGATCTCTTGCTGACGCTCACCGACATGGAAGGATTCATGGACTGCGATCCGAGGGTCAATGAGAACGCCTGCCTTATTTCAGTTGTGGACGAACTTACACCCGAGATAATGAAGTTGGCGGGGGACACCACTTCAGGCGTGGGTAGAGGGGGAATGGCGTCAAAGCTGGCGGCCGCGGCAAAGGTGCGGCTTTCCGGCTCTGCAATGATAATAGCCAAAGGCAAAGAACCTGGAATTATTTCCCGCGTGATGGCCGCAGAGCTATGCGGCACCTTGATTACTCCGGCCAAAGAAAGAATATCCGCCCGCAAACATTGGATACGCTATAATCTCCAGCCGGAGGGCGTGCTGACTGTGGACTCCGGCGCCGGCGAAGCCATCACCTCACGGGGCAAGAGCCTGTTGCCTGCGGGCGTCAAAGCGATCGCAGGTGATTTTGATGACGGGGCTGCGGTGATCGTCCGTGATGAGCTGGGTAACAGACTGGCTGTGGGTCTGACAAACTATTCTTCGGAAGAGCTAGAGAAAATCCGGGGCAGGCACACCGCGGAAATAGACTGGATTCTTGGATACAGGCGTAACGATGAAGCCATCCATGCGGACAACTTGGTCACTCTAAAGCCATAACACCGGAAATAATAGTAAAACCTGGAAGACTTCTTGGGTAATAGTTCACGGGGAAACCCCTTTTTGCGCCAAGAAGTCTCCTCCCTGTGAACGCTTAGTGGTCTATGGCACAATTTCGGTTACGAATTCTTATTGGATGTGGCGCCCTTGCGAACCGCATCTGTCGAGAAAAGGCCTCGAACGATGCGGTTCCCGTTAGGCGCCGCATCCTATGTAACCGCTCGCCTGACCGAGGCTTTGATTATGAATATGTCATCGTATTTGCGCCAAAGAATACTTACTTTTATTTCACGTAATATCCGGCTGCAATATAGGCTTTCTCGCCCGGAACCTTCATTACGTAGGTTTTCTTAAGCGCTTCCTCTTTCGTGCCCGGTTTCGGCCACCAGTATTCGACCCATCCCGCGCCTGGCTTTTTCGCTGTTTCCTTGAATTTCACGAAAAACAAGTTGCCTTTGGAGTCCTTAAGCTTAGAAAGGTCGGGGCCGACCAGCTTTGCCGCCGCAAACGGGTGGGCCAAGCCTGTAACTTTTTCTGTGGAGCCTGCAAAAAGGTATAGATCTCCCTTCACGAAGGGACCCTTGGGATCTCCAATCGCTTTTAGAGTTGGGTTCAAACCTTTTTCCTTTACCATGGCGACGCCTTTTTCAACCAAGGCCTTGGCGTCGGCGGCGTCATCCGCCATTGCCATTGCGCCGCACGCCAGCGCAAAGATACAAGAAAGCCCCAATACCGCAAATCTTTTCATGATTCCCCCTAGTCAGCGTTCGATAAAGGCTGGAGTTTGGCCACCTCCTCCAGGCGCCTTTTGTGTTACAGGCGCGCCGTCCCTGTTGCAAGATGGATCTGGGAGAAAAATTTCTGTGAATTCGACGCCTGAGGCGAACGTCTCGCAAGAAACTTTCAAAACTGCGATATGATAGGTTGCGATTCCAAACTTAGGGGCGAGACGAACAAATCAACGGATTCTCATTATTCGTCGTGGCCGGCGGGCCTCTGGGGATCGCTCCGGGAGTACTGGACGCCTGAGCGCTTATCCCACCAGCAGGATGTTTCCAAGCATAGTCCTGTTAACAAGGAGAATCCGAGGTTTAGATTGCGATCCGGGTAGTCTGGGCCTGAAGGAATTCTCTTACGAACGCCAGCGTTTGTAGAAGCGCTGTTTCCTCTCTTAGTTCCAGCACCCACCAGTCGCAATTCGGTAGACCGGTGATTAGCCGCAGCCTGCGATACAAGTCTGAAAAGCGTTCCGGCGGGACGTGCCCTTCACTCGTTTCTTCGTGGTAGACATGGGCGTTCAGAATCCGTTGAGGGTGCGGAACAGCAAAGTCTTCAATGTCATAGGCTTGACTCTTCACGGATCGACAAACGCGGGCGTGTCCCAAATCCAGTGTGCTCCAACAAGAGGTCTTGCGAATCAGCTTCTCATAGAGCTGGGGCCTGCTGGTCCAACCCTGAGCCAAGTTCTCCAAGCATAAATGAATCCCCCACGAGCGAGCTAGAGAGGCCAGACGGGCCAAGCCGGCCAGGGTTTTTTCCCAAGAGATGTCCTCCATTGTGTAACGACCCAGGCCCACATGGAGCGTGATAAATCGGCCCTCTAATTGGCGGACGAGGTCGAAAGCGCGGTGGAACGCGCTCAAGGCGATGTCGGCTTCTCCCTCCTCAACATGCCCGATGTCCGTATGCTTGAAGGAAAGGTGATAACGAACTTCCAGCGGCTTAAGGTAAGAGATATTCCGCGCTGAGAACCTGCTGCTGACTTCCATCGGCGGGGATATCTTCAAGCTTGAGTGTCCAGTCCACGCCTCCAAAGCCGTGATCTAGGGCGAATTCCCGGGCGCGCTTAGCGTCCGAGAAGAAATTGCAGCATGCAAGCTTAGGTTGAAACATATGTGCGAGCTCCTGACCTGGGTGTAACCGACCAATCAGGAGTAATCATACATCAGGTTGGCCTATTTGGCAAATAGGATATGGCTATTTCAAGTTTGTCCGGATGGACAGGCCTTCCAGGCATTTTTCATAACTGCGGAAGGGCGCAACCGTTGATGAAGAAACCTCAATTTTCTTGTTGCGCCGATATGTAGGGGAATGGCGCCTCTGTCGCGGCGGAATCTTGGAAGTCTTTGAAGGAAGGACCGGAGGAGAACTCCTTGAAAGAAGTTCTCCTAGGGGATCAGTTTCATAGAGTTTCCCGGCGCCCTAGCACTCCCGGGCTATTTGCTCTTCTTTTCTTCATCCGGCAAAATCTTGACCACTGCGCCATGTTCCAGATCCAAGTATTTGCGAGCCACTCTCAAGACATCGTCGGCTTTAACTTCGCTGATCTTCTTGACATAAACCGGGTCGTAATCGTACCCCAGCCCGTAAAGCGTGTTCAGAGCGATTTGTTCGGCGCGGTCCGAAGAACTTTGCAGGGATATCAAGTGGTTGCCGATCAGGGTATTGATGGCCTTATTGAGCTCGGCGTCTCCGACTTTTTCCTTCTTAATAAGGTCTATCTGTTTTAGCAAGCCGGTGTAAGCGCGATCAATCTTTGGTTCGTCGCAGGCCATATAAAACCCGAAGACGCCTGGAGCCATACCGGCCCTGAAGAAAGAGGTCACAGTGTACGCCAAAGACTCGACGTCTCTGAGTTGGAGGAACAATCTGCCGCCCTGGCCGGACAGCACCTGGTTGAGAACATCCAGCGCAAAACGATCAGGGTCGGCGAACGTAGTGGATCTGAATCCCATGGCCAAATGCGCTTTGGCCCTAGGCGCGTGCTTCACACTTTCTCTAAGCTTATCGAGAGGTTGCTCGGCAGAGATCTCAGGGGGTTGCAAGGCTTTTAGGGGGGCCTTCCCAAATAGTTGGTCTATGCGGTCCAAGACCTTAGCTGTGTCCATCTTGCCCACTACGGCGATGACCGTATTAGATGGCACGGCAAAACGGTGGTAGGTCTGTTTCAAGTCATTGGGTGTAAATCCGGCTACTGTAGCCGGGATCCCCAGTTTGTCGAATCCATAGGTAAAACTTGGGAACACCGTCTTGTTGAGAAGATTGATCACATATTCCGTTGGCGTGTCCGGCTCCGCCTTTATGCGATTGATAATCAGGTCGCGCTGCCTGTCCACTTTGTCCTGGGGAAAGGTGGGGTCGGAGTACCAATTGACAAAGCAATTCCAACGCCTGATCCCAATAGCGGCTGAAGAAACTGCCGTAAAGCCCAAAAGAGTCATTTCCCGAAAAGCCTTCCAGCACCCCCCCCATGGAGTCCACCTTTCCGGATATATCTCTGTCGCTCATGGCGCCTGCGCCTTTATCCAGCGTTTGAGCGATGAAGTTCATGATCCCCTGAGTGTCGTTGTTTTCGAATCGCTTCCCGCCTTGGCAAGCTATGCGAATGCTGACCACGGGATTGGAATTGTCGGGAACAAGAACCACCTTTACCCCGTTGCCGAGCTCGCGAAAGACGGTTCCGCCGGCAGCGGCTTCTTTGTCCGCAGTGGATTTTTCAGCCGGGGTAAAACCGCCCACGATAGTCGCTAATTGTTCAATTCGAAAGTCTTTAGCGTCCCCTTCAGGCAAGAGCACGCTAACCGTAACATTGGGAGGGACCAGGTATTTTCTTACCGCGGCGGAGATTTGCTCCGGCTTTATCGCGGAATTCAAGGTCAGGTATTTTTCTTCGTAGTCCGCGTCCTGCAATTGATCCTGATACGTGCCCATGCCTCGGGCTATTCCCTGAACAGTTTCCCTGCCGTATACATGTTGGGACTCGATGTGAATTTTGGCGTGGTCCAATTCTTCGGAAGGCGGCGGGGTTTGCCCAAGGCGCGCCAGCTCTTCCATGATCGCTTTGGTGGCGGCTTCCAGATTCTTAGCCTCCAGTGTTGCGGAAATCATCATGAGCCCTGGTTCCTTGGGCGTCAAAGAATCTACCCCAATTGTGTTTACAAGCCCCTTTTCCAGCTTCAGGACTCTGACCAACCGCGACTCGTCTCTTGAACCAAGCAGGTCTGCGACCAGATCCAGGGCGTTAACGTCATTGCCCTTCATAGACGGAATGTGGAAGGCTATGTCAAGTCGGGTTTCAGACGCGTTGCGGTCTCGAACCAGGGCCGTCCTTATCTCTTTCTGAGGTGGCTCCTGTGGCAATGGGGGCTTGAGAAAAGCAGTCGGGTTTATATCGGATGTAAGGCGCTCAACTTCCTTACGAACCTCGACGGGGTCCACATCGCCCGTAACGACAAGGAACATGTTCTCAGGGACATACCATTTTTTACGGAAATCAAGGATGTTTTGTCGAGTGGCCTTTTCGACGATTTCCTTTTGCCCTATAACCGGAAATCGATAAGGGCTGGTCGTGTACGCGGTTTTGAAGAGAAGATCGAACGCTACGTCTTCGGGCCGATCCTTATTTTCGAGGATTTCTTCGATTACGACCTTTTTTTCCTTTTCAAGCTCGCCCGGATCTATAGTTGATCTCAATACGGCGTCGGTGACTATGTCTATGGCCTTTGAGACGGCGGATGAAGGGACTAGGGCATGAAACACCGTTTCGTCCCAACTGGTGTACGCGTTGATTTCGCCGCCAATTTGTTCTATCTCTTTGGCGATTTGGCCTACACCCCTCTTCTCTGTGCCCTTGAAAGCCATATGCTCTATGAGATGGCTGATGCCGCGTTCCGAGTCGTTTTCATAAGTGCTGCCCACCATGACCCACATCTGTATGGCGGCTACTTTGCGAGCATGATCCTCTTTGACAAAGGTTTCTATACCGTTGGGCAACCGAAAATGCGTAAGATCTCCGTCCATTGCAAATGAGGGAAAAGGAAAGGCGGCCAAGGCGACCGCCGGAGCTAACCACATAATCTTCGCCAATCCTTTGGCAAGAAATTTCAACATATTATCTCCTTTCCTGAGAACCGGCAGGGAGTCGGGCAAATCTCCCCGTTAAGAAGTAATTCTTCACCCATGAGCAGTAAGCTTGGAGATTGCTTCGTCATTTTGATATTCACAATAACATTCGCGCTCGTCTTTGCGAGCGCAGCGAAGCAATCTTCGGGTAGGTGAAAGCTTACCTTAAGAACGCGATTGATGCGGCTCCCATTGGTCCCCGCATCATATTCGCCGACCGAGCCGGCGCCTTATTGCGAATTGTTCTTTGGGAGGCCCGTAGGAAAACTTCCCGCAAGCGCTCCCATGATCTTCGAGGTCACACAGAGTTATGGAAACACCTTCATCGGACTGCCGGGCGCCAATGCGCTCGAAAGCTACCCCGGCCGACCACATGTCAAGGGTTCTTGAAGGGATGTCCGGGGAGAAACTCCCGGCTGGGAGTTTCCCTCGATCGACATTTTCACGATAGTCCAGCCTCCGAGGACGCCTTCATCGAAACCATTGCCTCTGATCCCCACCCCTAATATCAGAAAGTATCCGCAAGGAAAATAGTCGCAGCGTCCCTCTGGATGGTCATACGTATGACTCCGTTCTTCTTGGCTGCGGCGACTTCGCTGTTAAAGCCCGCCACGTCTTTGATCTCTTTATCGTCAACCTGCAGGATGACGTCTCCCTGCTTGAGTCCCATTGCAGCCCCCTTGCCATCGGGGCTAACTTCCTTGATCAGCAGGCCTTCCGCCGCCTTGAGATGCAGTCGCGACGCCGTCTGCGGTGAGACGGTCTCAACAGTGATACCCAGTTCGTTGGAGGTCTCTTTCGTCGGGCTCATCGCAGCCACTGCTTCAGGGGTTCGTTGGCCCAGGGTAACGCTAACATCCAACGTCTTATGGTCTCTGAATATGACCAACTTGGCAGTGGATCCCGGTTTCTCCTGTCCGACCAGGTTTTTGAGCTGCGCTGCGCCGGTAACTTCTACGCCGTTATAAGTCAGCACGATGTCGCCGCGCTTGATACCGGACTTTTCCGCAGGGGTATTGGGCATTACTTGCGATACTAGAGCGCCTTTGGTGTCGGTCCGCCCATAGGATTTAGCCAGCGCCTCGTTGAGATCCTGGATATTGACTCCGAGAAGCCCGCGCTCGACCTTGCCGTACTTCAGAAGCTCATCCATAACGAGTTTCGCATTATTTGAGGGAATGGCGAAACCTACGCCCATGTATCCGCCGCTTTGAGTCGCGATCGCCGTGTTGATACCTATAACATCCCCTTTGATGTTTACCAACGGGCCGCCGGAGTTTCCGGGGTTAATGGGCGCGTCGGTCTGGATAAAATCCTCGTAGCCGGTGATACCCATGTTCGTGCGGCCGGTGGCGCTGACTATGCCGTTGGTGACGCTGCCGGAGAGCCCAAAAGGATTACCTATGGCTATCACTATCGACCCGATGCGCAACTTCGATGAATCACCCCATGTGACGGTATGCAGGCCCTTGGCGTCGATTTTTATCAAAGCTACGTCGCTCTCAGGGTCGGTTCCGACGATCTTTGCCTTGTAATCACGCTGACCCTGAAGCGTCACTTTGATGTCTTGCATATCCTTGACCACATGGTTGTTGGTCATGATAAGCCCGTCCGGGGACACGATAAACCCTGACCCCATCATTACTTCGGCCGAACGCGGCTGTTCCCGAAAGTGCTGGGGCGGTTCCTCCCCAAAAGGGGAAAAGGGGAATTCTTTCAGAAAAGGCGCCAGGCCTTCAGCGTTCGAAGCAGGGGCTTTTCTGGTCGAACTGATGCGCACCACCACGGGCGAAAGCTTTTCCGCTATTTGGGTGTACGCTTGATCCAAGTCGCTGATCACGGATTGAGGGTCCGCCGCGGCACGAAAAGGTAAGCCCGCAATAACCAAAACCGCAGTAACCGCTGCCAACTTTGTGAGAGATTGTCTGCCAAAAATCGCGTTCATCAATTTTGTCTCCTATGCCGTTAAAGCGCTTCTAAAAATGACTCCTTGCCATCCAACGGCCAACTCCGTGACCCAATTCCTTTTCGGCCCACGGAAACACTGTATGAGGTCTCCCGCCTGAGGGCAGCCAAAATCGCGGCCGCGACCCAAGCCCTCTAAACGCCGCGTGACGCCCAATTGATCCAGAATGCTCGCATCAATTGCGCTTCCCGGCTCATTACTGAAAAGTAGGACCGCCGCTTAGTGAGATTGTTCCGGTGAAGCCGGCAATGGGTTGAATATCTAGTCAATTCTGTGGGTTATCGGGAAGATATTTAAGTGGGATCCAACGTATTAAGCGGTTCTGGATACCTAAGTACGCCATGGCGTAAATACGGTCACGTATGCCCACCGGGCATCTGCGACCGCATACGACACCGTATTTAGGAAATGGTGTAATAAGCGCTTTCCGGAGTAGCTCTTCGCGATTGGAAAGGCATGTGCGACAAGATAGCCACGCGGTTCGATCTGAAAATTCTGTCGATTCTGAGGAAGATGTGCGAGCCCACAAAGATCCCCTGATCTGCGGTTGGAAGATGGTATAGAGGTTCTTGAAGGCTCCGGTGGGATGGCGCAAGTCAAGGCGTATTCACCCGTCTCTTGCGCGCAATTAGCAGCCGCACAACAATCATCGCCACGAGAGCGCCAACGCCAAGAATAGTTGCGAATCGACGAGCCGTTAGATTGGTGAGCGCCTCCACGAAATTACCCAATACCACCGTCATTCCCAGGATTCCAACGGAGATAAGTATCCAAGTTAAGCAACCAGTCGCACAACCATCCAGGGAACCGGTTCTCAGATCACTCGAAGTTATTATCGCCAGGTTGCTGAGTCCGTAAGCGCCCTTCTTGGCAGGCCAAAAGTTGGGGGCAAGACCTGGCTTTGGCGGGGAAGCTTGAGGTTGGGCCGGCAAGGGGGACTGCCCCTGAGGCGGGGCGGACGCTCCTGACACAGGGATCGGTCCAGCTATTGCGGATTTTACCCGAACCCTTTGAAGCAGCCTTTCCGCATCGGGATGCCCTGGAAATAGACCGATAATATCCTGGTAACATTCGATTGCGGTTTTCCAGTCGTGTGCTTTTTCCGATCGGCTCGCGCGTCCGAACAGCTCCGTGATTCGCTTATCCACAAGAGAATCGGAAGGGGAAAGAGCAAGATCATCCTCAAGATGATATATCCTGATCGTATCTTCATCGGGCGAGTCGCTGGAGCCAAGACTTTTATTGATCGTGATCCCCAAAGACTGACCGGACATTTGGTGATTACGCACGTTTTCCGCTGGAATCCCTATCACCGCGCCTCGAATAATCAGGTTCTCCAGAATCGGATTAGCGCCGGGAACCGCTTCAACCGCGACATCGTCCGGAGCGCCGCCGGCTTCGATCATTAAATTCCGAAGAACCACTCCCTTGGACGTAATTTTCACCACAGGACCCGTCAAAGCGCCGACCCAGGTTTTCTTACCCTGACCTTCCATGATGATTGGACGGTCAATGGTCACTTGCCCGATGAACTCGCCGGGACGCAAAACAAGGACTGTTTCATGCTGCGATTCATTGATTCTCTGTTGCAGATCTGAAACCGTGCGATCCGGGTTGCCTGCGGGCGCAGATTCGCTTTTGCCCCGAGCCAAGTCAACCACAGTTGTTGCCTTGCATTTCGGGCATATAGCCCCGAACCGGGTCTTACCTTCCGGGAGCTTGCGCTCTGGAATTGTTGCGGTATATCCGCAGTTGGAGCACTTGAAAGACGCGATGTTACTAAACTCTACTTGCCGGTTCATTTTATCCATTGAACGTACAACATGCGCCCTTTCGGCAACGAATCCAGGAGGATGGTCGTGCCTTCCAAGAGTTCCACGCGCTCTCCAATCGCTATGGGGGAACCCAAGGTTCCATTGTGTATGACGCGCGCTTCCTTGAGTCCAAGGTTTGCCAGGAACCATCTGTCAACACGATTGGCTGCGCCTTTACGAAGAGCGATCCGGCCGAGAGGGGTGGTGTTCGCGCCTGGACCGGCCTCCACACCGGTTTGCACGTGCCAGGACTGTATAGTTTTGCCCGGATACGCCGCTATCCAGAAATCAGGCTCTGGATCAAAGTGACCTTTCTGGGTGTGCCTCAACAGCCTCAGGGCGGGGACTCCGTACTTCATGAGCAGAGGCGCTCCACACCAGGGACATGCGACTCTAGCGCCTTCAGCCACCGGGTAATAACTTTCATAGCATCCTACGCCTTGATTGCCACACGCGACAACACGATCAGAGAGACGAGCCAACGCGAGCTCCCACTCACCTGCGCTCGGGCGGGCGGATGGATCTGTGAGTCCCCGCATGAAAGATCGCTCAAAAAGATTCTTTAATGTCTGTCCCAGCAGAGAAGTCGGCCAAAAAGACCTCTTGGGACGGTTCGTTTTGTCCACGGGATGATCTATGTATAGTGCGGTTTCACCGAGGGACAGACGTTCATCCTCTTCGACATCAGGGGAATAGACTTTCGGGCCTTTGAGAGGATGGCGGAACAGCAGCAGTTGATAGAGCAAGACGGCCAAAGCGTGTCTGTCTGAGGCGATGGACGGCCCTGAGACACGCGCCGACAAGACTTCGGGAGCTATATAGTCGGGTGTGCCAAGAACCTGTGGGGGAAGGAATCCCGGGACTACGAGCCCGTCCAGGTCAATGAGGTTCAGAGTCCCGTTGGCTGAATCCACCATTATGTTATTGGGTGACAAATCTGAGTGGGCAAGCCCCGACCGATGGAGGCGACCGACGGCTCTACTTAGCCGAATCGCAACGAGAAGTCGATTGTACCAGTTCTTCTTCTCCGGCGACAGTCTATTGTACAGCTTGGGGAAGATGATCCATGTCATCTTATCCATGGTCTTTGGAGCGCGAGGCATTCTCAAACCGAGACGGGGCTTCACAACTATACCATCCGGCCACGACATCATTTGTCGCCAGTACCGGGTCCGCTCCAACGCAGTTGTAAGTCCCGATAACCTCCTCAAGTATCCGACGTATCTCCGTGGACGGGTGATTAAAGAGCTTAACCACCCACTTCTTGTCTGTAGTGAAGTAGGTCACGCCGGACGCGCCGCCGCCCATGGGCTCATCGTCGCATGAAATTCTTTGGCCGTCGCTCAACTCAACAATCATAGAACCAAGCCTCCGACCTATTACAAAGGGGACTTAACCCCAGACCGTCCGGACTTGCATTTATGCGCTGAGATTTCACTCTATCTCTGAATAGAGGTGACAACCGGAAGACAAGGCGCACACCAGAGTGCGATCATCGAAGGACCCTCGCTTTTCGTAACCCAGGATGTCCACCAATGCCTCTCCCGGGGCCTGGAGGTCCCTTATCCGAAGTAATTCCTTCAAAATTATAGGCCCATTGAGCGTGTAGGGAACCAAGTCGTCTGAAACACCGTCACTCATGACCAGAAAGCCCGTAGGCGCAGCAGGAAAACTCCGCGCGGAGAAACGTTTGCTCCATGAACTCCAAACATAGGAGCCAGTGAAAAAGTGCGTTGCGCCAGCGAACGATTCGCCATCCTGAGCAGCCAGCGTTTCGAGTTGTCCGTTCGTGTCCATAGCCGCAATCAAGCCGTCTCCAGCCTGAAAGGTCCAGGCTGTTCCGCCCTTGCTATGCTGATCATCCACCCACAAAAGGACCAGCAGAGTACATGATAAATCCTTAAGGGAACAGCGCCGAGCGAGCGCTTCCTTCTCTAAACGGCTCAAGGCGTTGAATACGGCTTGTTCAAGCCTCTTTCTCGGTCCAGAATTCGACAATTCCGGACAAAGGAATGAAGAACGCGCTTCCTTGACCGCCAAATTTGCCCCGACTCGTGACAGGTTGCAAGATCCTGCTCCATCGGATACCGCGAGCGCCCACCAGTAGGGCCATTGAGCGTCAGTTTTTGCCGAAATGGAAAATGCGTCTTCACGATATGCTCCCAGGTGAGCATGGCTTTTCCCCCGACGACTGGCGCCAAATAGTAACCATTTTCCACTGTTCATAAAGTGATGGTCGATGGCGGCCACTGGGTCAGCCTTATCTTCAGGCTGAAGGTCTCTCCATAACGCCGCCTGGTCCGGTAGTCCGGACTGGAGCAATTCGACGATCCCCTCGGAACCTTTGTCGGCCGACTGAATATCGTGGCTCATTAGTAGTCCCCCGAGTTCGGAAATCAAAGGGCAATTTCTATACCGGGCGGTGGAGGGGGCAAGGTGGCGCCTCCCTCAGCAGCCCCTGCCGCAGCCTGTAAGCTGGCCGATTTGCTGGCCACTCTTGCGGACTGACTGATCCACCGGAACAGTTCTCGGATTCTCTCAGGGGTCACGTCTTGCATCAGGAGGACTGTCTCGCTGAGTTCTTTCAGTGTGCTTCGGTTTACGCTTGGACCGCATCCGACTGCAACCAGGTTTGCTACCTTTTGCGCTGATCGATTCCTAAAGTCACCTGCTGGTCCGCGCCATTCATCTGTCGGTTCCCCATCCGTCATGAGGAAAATCAGTGGCTTCCAATCGCCGGGATGATCGGGGCTCTTCGGCTGAATATCTCTGCCGAGACATTGACCGAGTAGAGTTAGGCCCTTGCCTAAAGAGGTTCCTCCTCCTGAATCCAAAACTGGGGCCCTGAAATGGCCGGCCTCAGTGAGCGGCATGATCTGTTCTGCGTCGCTTTCGAAGGTTATAATGCTGACGTAGGCTGATTCAAGAGCGTGCGGGTCGCTCTTGAGGGCGGCTTCAAAGTCTTTAAGACCGTTGTTGACCGCTTCGATAGGCGCACCGCTCATGGAACCGGAAACATCCAACAACAGGTAAATGGGCAGACGACGACTCGTTCCCTCTAGCTGCATTGCAACCTCCTGTGTTATTGGGCGCTTGTCGGCCCGTGTCCGTAACTGTTACCCGTTAGAATTCGAACCCGTAGGGACGGGTCACGCGAACGGATCATACGCGGGATTCAAATACTGGTTGATTGCCTGCCAGGTTCGTTCCATTAGCTGAGGAACGTCATTCTCGGTGAGCCCCTCCGTGGGGATCGGATCCCCAATGGTCAACGTGACATGCCCAGGTCTGAAGAACAGCTGCTTCTTGGGCATAATCTTGTAGGCTCCATTGCAGGTTATCGGGAGTATGGAAATCCCGGTCTGGACAGCCATCATGAATGCTCCTTTCTTGAAGGAGTGCAGAAGGCCATCAGGGGTCCGCGTCCCCTCAGGGTAGATGACGACCGACCACCCGCCTGCCAGTCTCTTAACCCCTTCCTGGAGGCTCTGAACGGCGCTTTCCTTGTTGGCCCGATCCAGGCAGATGGCGCCCGTGGCCGCTATTGCTCGTCCGAAGATGGGTATCTTCAGGATTTCTCTCTTAATTACCCATCTGAAGGGAACCGGGAGGCTGACAAACAGCGACAGTATGTCGGCGAAGCTCTGATGGTTGGGCGTAATAATGTACGAGGTTCCGGGAACCATTTTTTCGGTCCCCTTGATTGCGTAAGTCACTCCCATGCATTTGGCGACGGCCCAATTCCAGAACCGGCCCATGCGATAGACTGTGTAGTCGGAGCCGGGAAAAAGGCTTCTAATCAGTATGCATGGGCCCAATATAATGGTCATGAACACTATTGCGGCCATTCCGAGAATAAACCTGGGGATCAATCGAATATCTACGCGCAAAGCCAACTCCTGATGGTGGGATTACAAACCTCCGGCCTAGCCGGGGCGAGACGTCAAGCTCTTACCTTACGAATCAATAGAGGTAAACCCTCCAAGACGGGCAAATCTTCAATTCCGGGAGATTAAGATGGTGGACCACCGCAGCCTAAACCACACGAGGCCGGATTGCAAGAGCCGTCTGTGGGGCCGGGAGAAGCAGACATTCTGTTCCCGGAAACGGGCGGGCTCTGGAACCGATTGCAATAATAAGAGTTTTTGAGGAGGGGTCCGGAGCGATGCTTGTGACTTGAGGATCACATTGATAAGCGCGGTCAAGTCGAATCGTCTCCCCCGCGAAAGCGGTGGTCCAGGAAACACCGAAAAGAATTGGATTCCCGCTTCCGCGGGAATGACGGATAATTACGTATCCGCTGCGATTGAAGTTCTTTCCCTTCTTAAGTCACCGACATTGGGGATACGTGGAGGCCCTTTTTGCAAAACGCGGCCTGCGGCCGCAACCAAAACTCCGCAGATTCATGTCGCAGTAGCGGTAGGTTACATCGATACGACGCCGGTTTCTTCTCGTAAAAGCAAGAAATCGAACGTTTTAACAAAAAGGGCCTCCACGGCGTCTCTTCTGAAAGCACTCAGACTTTGTCGCCGATATGCTCAATAATGTTGAAGAGCTCCGCTGAATTTATGGGCTTGGAAGTGTAACCGTCCATTCCCGCGGCAAGACAGCGTTCTTTATCACCTTTCAACGCGTGGGCCGTCATGGCGAGGATGGGGATGTGGCCGCCTTGTTCGCGTTCCCGCTCTCTGATGGCGCGTGTGGCCTCCAACCCATCCATTTCGGGCATCTGCACATCCATGAAGATGAGGTCGAAGCTCTCCTTTTCCCAGAAATCCACGGCTTCCCTGCCGTTGCTGGCCACAGTCACGGTCTGTCCCATTTTTTCAAGCATGCGCACCGCCAGCATCTGGTTAACCGGATTGTCTTCGGCCAAGAGTATCCGGAGGTTTCGCTTGCTTTTCCTAATGGACGGCTTGGTTATATCAGAGCCCTTCAGATCCGAAGCTTCACGAGGCGCGCTTACCGATAGCGGCTCCAGCGCCGGCTCTAGGGGAATCGTAAAATTGACTTCAGAGCCTTTTCCGATCTCACTCTCGACCCATATCCGGCCACCCATGCGACGGACCAGTTGTCTCGATATAGCCAGTCCGAGGCCGGTTCCTCCGTATTTTCTGGAAGTGGATCCGTCCGCTTGTTCGAATTGCTCAAAGATCGTCTCTCGCTTGTCCACAGAAATTCCGATCCCTGTGTCGGCCACGCAGAAATGCAATCGAACTTCCTGAGAGTCCTTGTATTCCGCTTCAACATGCAAACTGATACGTCCATTTTCCGTAAACTTGATAGCGTTTCCCAGCAAATTGACCAAAACCTGCCGTAGCCGTCCGGGGTCACCTATCATCGCGTCGGGTATGTCGGACGCTACACTGTAGGTGAGCTTCAGGCCTTTGGCATTGGCCTGAACAGCCATTAGCGACATAATTTCGGCGACTGTGTCCCTTACACTGAAATCCACCCGTAATAGATCCAGCTTCCCTGCCTCAATCTTTGAAAAATCGAGGATGTCGTTAATCAGTTTGAGCAGAGCGTCGGCCGATATCTTTATCGCGTCCACGTATTCGTGTTGCTCCGGGGTAAGTCGCGTGTTAAGGGCGAGCTCCGCCATTCCCAGGACTCCGCTGATGGGAGTGCGGATCTCGTGACTCATGTTGGCAAGAAACTGACTCTTGGCTTTGGCCGCGGATTCCGCAGCGTCTTTGGCCTGCCTGAGTTCCTCTTCAGTGCGTTTGCGCTCGTGGATTTCACGTCTCAGGTCCCGGTTGGCCAAGACAAGCTCCGTTGAACGCTCAGCCACTTTGGTCTCCAGCATGCTCCTGAAGTTTCGTTGGATTGCGGCAAATTTGTCGGCCAAGGCCAACGAGAAGAAAACGCCTTGCCAAACGTATCCGATCTTGCCTAACTGCGCCAGGAAGGGATCATACGGCACGATACCCACCATAACACCGGTAACTATAAGAGCTAATACCGGGAACGGCGCATGGGCCACGAACAAGTAGCGGGCATGACTTTCGCCCCGATACCACAGCAATCCCAATATCCCGGTAAGAGTGAGCGCATAAAACGGTGTGAACCCAATCATCAGGTAATTGCCCAGATAGAAGTCCACAAGATAGAGGACCCCAAGGGCCACGCAGATTATCAACAGAATGTCGAGAAGTCGGTACACAATTGGATTTCTGCGCCTGGCATCCATAAACGAAGATACGAATAGGATATTGAATATGCGCACCAAAGCGAACGCGGCCGTGAACAGATGCAACAGATTGGCGGGACGAGCGAATATTGAAACACGAGGTATCAAATCATCCCAGGCCAACTGAAAGATACAAATGGAAATAAGGAGCAGGATGTAGTAAAAGTAAGCGCTTTGTTTGAGGATGGACCACGCGAACACGTTGTAAATTATCAAAAACCCAAGAATCCCATAGAAAATTCCGAACTGGAAAAAGGTTTCGAGTCTGCCGCTGTGATAAGCTTCCTCGCTGAGAATAAGGATTGGCACTCTGAGGGCCGTTTGGGTTTGAACGCGAAGGAAAATCGTTTTGGTTTCATGGGGGGCGAATTGAAGTTTAAGGACCAGCCCGCGATCCCCGAGAGCATTTTGGGCGGTTGGGGCCAGCGCCCCGCCACGGTATCTTTCAAAATCGGCCTCGCCCTGGGATTTTACAAAGACATCAATTAGATCAAGCCACTGATTTTCTACCTGGAGATAAAATGTCCGTGGCTCCGGATCAGGGTTCGTCTTGGACAACTTGAACCAATATACGGACTGTGTGTGCCCATAGCTGGGGACAGCTTGCCCGCTCGGGTGGAACTTTTTCGACTGAATGCTCTCAATGGACTCAGAGCCGGACTTGTCTTCATAGACTTCAAGGGCGGGGGTATATGCGGCGCTTCTTCCTATCGGAGCCGCATTTACAGGCGTTTGGCCGCCTTGGGCAAGAGTGAACGCCCAGCAACAACTAAGTACGACAATAGTAATTACTTTCCGGGCCAAATGCTTTCTCACGGAATTAAGGGGTTTCCCGACAGTTTCGGGCGTTTCAGGGCGATAAACCGTGTCCGCCATGTTGATTGATCGAGGAGAACCGGTATAAATCATCCGCCGGTCAGAAGCCGCCCTGATTCTTTCTAACTCCAAACGTAGTTTAAATCGCTGGTCAAGAAAAGCAAAATCCCGTGATCCGTAACCCTTCACTCATGAGCGGCGAATTTGGAGATTGCTTTCCGCGGAACGCGGGGTTTCACTCCTAGCAATGACAATTGAGCTTGTCGTTGCAAACCTAGCGAAGCAATCTCCTCCGCGTGGGTGAATGCGCACTCGTTATTAGGAAAAAGGGGGTTCCCGGCGAACGCTTGCGTGAATTTTGGGTTTCTTCTTCTCTTGCGCACTGACGTTGGTTGCCTCATTATTGGACTATCAGCCTTTTAGGCGCCGTTGCAATCCTCGTATGAGGGAATGGAGGGGGTAATGGACTCGCATGCTTTTCCAGACCGGACGCTTAGCTGCCTGATCGACGGAGCTGAACTCCGGTCCACTCACTGGCGCATTTGGCTGCTGTCGGCAATGGGTGTGTTTCTGGACGGATTTGACCTGTTTATTTTGGCGGTGGCCATGCCGCTTATCGTCCAGCATTTGCAGCCGAGTCCCGTAATGCAGGGTTTGATCGGCGCGTCCGCGGTGTTGGGCGCCATAATCGGCGCGGGGCTCCTGGGACACCTCACGGATCTTTGGGGTCGCAAGTATCTTTATCTAGCCGATCTGGCGATTTTTATCGTCTTTGCCGTGCTTTCCGGGTTTTCCTGGGATTGTTATTCGCTGATACTCTTCCGATTCCTTCTGGGTATAGGCGTTGGAGCGGATTACCCGATCTGCGCATCCTATGTGACGGAGTTCATGCCCGCGCGTCTGAGAGGGAGGATGCTCATCGGGGCGTTCAGTTTTCAGGCCATCGGCATGCTTGCCGCTGCGATGACGGGGCTTCTCTTGCTAAAGTTGTTTCCGCACCAGGAATGCTGGCGGTTGATGCTAGTAGCCGGAGCCATTCCTGCAGGAATTGTGCTGGTATTCCGCATCTCCGTCCCTGAGAGCGCACGGTGGCACTTACGTCAGGGCAAAATCAATGAGGCCGTCAAAACTCTCAATTTGTTGATTCCGGGAAAAGAGCCGGAGATAGCCGCGGCAGCCGTTCTGGAAGAGCAGCAGAGAGCATCCGCGGCAAAGACGCTTGGATACGGCGCGCTCTTCTCACTGCGTTATATCAAGCGAACAGCGCTTGCCACGGTCCCGTGGTTCCTTATGGATATAGCCACGTACGGGGTAGGCATGTTCACGCCGTTGATTCTGACCGCGATAGTCCTGGGGGCCAGTCACAAAAACGCTCTGGCGGCCGATTTCGCGGGAATCAAGGAAGCTGCTTTTGTGGATCTTTTTCTTATCATTGGGTTTGTGATCAACATTTTGCTGGTGGACCGGTGGGGCAGAATTAAGCTGCAAGTATTGGGTTTCGCAGGCATGGCCGTTGGGCTGGTGATCCTGGCCGCTTCACTGAGCTTGCCGGGAGGAGGTACGAGCCACATCGTTATGGTCCTCACGGGGTTTACAATCTTCAACCTGTTGATGAACATGGGGCCGAACGCTACCACGTTCATATTGCCAGCGGAGCTGTTCCCTACCGAGGTTAGAGCGTCCGGGCACGGCTTCGCCGCTGCCTGCGGCAAGTTCGGCGCGGCCATAGGAATATTCTTTCTGCCCATCGTGAAGTCTTGGGCCGGGGTGTCTGGAACAATCCTCATGATGGCTCTTGTGTCGTTGCTCGGCCTGGTGGTTACGTTAATGTTGCAGGTGGAGACCAAAGGACAATCTCTGGAGGACCTGGAGTTGTAAGAAACGGCGAGCGACTGTCCGGAGCGCTGTCTCACGGGTAAGCATCCGCTTACGCTGGGAGATTGCTTCGCTGCGCTCGCAATGACATGGGCGCCTGTCTTTGCGAGGAGGAAACGACGAAGCAATCTCAGCATTGGCCTTTCATGAGCTGAGTGGTTACCTCATCGCAGACTTTCATATTGACAAACAGTCGGCATTCCAGCAGCATACCCAATGATTGGAAATTTGCGTCCGGATGCGCTGCAAAGGGAACTTAGGTCGCGATCCTCTGAAATAATCAGATGGTTTAGGCCCGGCTACAAAACCGGGTCCCCGGATTTCAGCTCTTTCGTGTCACGAGGAGCTGATGCCGATGAACTCGTTTACCAACCGCCATTAGTGTGAATGCAATGCTGGATTCCTTCCTAATAAAGAACTTCCGACTGTTCAAAAGTTTTGAGCTAAAACACCTGAGCCGACTGAACTTATTCGTGGGAAAGAACAATTCCGGCAAGAGCGCCCTTCTGGAAGCGGTGCGGTTGTACGCTTGTAATGCTGCGCCTTACGAGATGTTGAGTCTTATTGCAGACCGTCAAGAAACCTGGAAAGGCCGACGGCAAGTTAGCGATCAAGATCCAGGAATTCATCCGGTCCGGCATCTTTTTCATAATCGCACGCTTCCTGAACCTGGGAAAGAAGGGATCGTCCTGGGGCCCATCTCGCCCACTGCCGAGCAACTTCAAATTCAAGTTGCCGGATATAGGTACGACCGAGAAGGTTCAGAAATTCCCAGAACTATCCTCGTGGAACTGGAGAGCTTGGAAGATCTACAAGACATCGAACTTGCTTTGGTAGCTCGTGAGGGCGGTAAAGATCGCCGCATTCTATGGCTGGGAGATGAGCCTGATCGTCATACAAGCCCCCGCCAAATGCGTTTCATCGGAATGGACCAGAGATGCCCGATTATGGTAGTTCCTGCTCAGAACATGACAGAGGGTATGTTAGCCGCCCTATGGGATCAGATTGGCCTTACCGATCTGGGCGAGGCAGTGCTTTCCGGGCTGCGACTGGTTGAGCCGACAATAACCGGCGCGGCTTTCGTGGAAGGACCTGAATGGCTCGGCTCCAATTATCGACTCCCATTGTTCAGCAGTGAAAATGCGCCTGAACCGCTTCCCCTTAAGAGTTTGGGCGACGGGATAATGCGGCTCTTTCACATTATCGTAGCGCTCGTCAACGCGCGTGACGGTATCCTACTGATAGACGAATTCGAAAACGGTCTGCATTGGTCGGTGCAGCTCAGAATTTGGAAAACCGTTTTTCGTCTTGCCGACAAGCTAAATGTGCAGGTTTTCGCGACCACCCATAGTCGAGACTGCATAGCCGGCTTTGAGGAAGCCTGGAAGGGACAAGAAGCCGAAGGGGCTTTCTTTAGGCTCAATGTTCAGCAAGACGGAGGCGTGACCGCCACGGCCTATTCCTTCGAAACACTGTCGGACGCCCTGGAAACCGACGTCGAGATGCGCTGATGCCGAAGGACAAGACTCTTTGCGAACACACCGTCGGCAATGTGCTTCTCGTGGAGGGCACGAACGATTGTCATGTAATAATGAATCTGTGCAAAAAGAAAGAGAATGAAGTGCCCAGGACCTTCGGATTGTATGCTTGCGGTAGTGACGATCAAGTTTTGAAGCGGTTCGATGCCCTTATACTATCTTCTGATAGGCCTCAGGAGCTGGGGATTGTTTTAGACGCCGATACCGGGGTGGATGATAGATGGAAAGCCATAAGAGCCAAGCTCAGTCACTATCCATATGATTTTCCGGCTCAACCTCAACCTTCGGGAACCATTATCGAGGCCGTGGATTCTTGCCCAAAGCTCGGCGTTTGGTTAATGCCCAACAACCGAGACCCCGGCATTCTTGAAGACTTTTGCATTGACATGATTGAAGAAAAAACCATGGAAATAGCACGAACCGCTGTCCAAAATGCTAAAACAGCGGGCGTTTCCAGGTTTCGAGATACGCATTTTTCGAAAGCAGTTGTACACACCTATTTGGCGTGGCAGGACGAGCCGGGTCGGCCACTTGGCCAAGCCATCACTTCGGAAGCCTTACGCCACGATACCGAGACGGCTCTCAACTTCATCAATTGGCTAAACCTGCTTTTCAACACGGACTGACCTCGCCAGGCCCCTTACGGCCTAATCTCAACTACCGCGCCGTTCGGGACAACTCGCCAGATTTCTTCGATCTCGTCGTCGGTGACGGCAATGCAGCCCGCGGTCCAGTCCGTAAGGCAGTGGGACCTGCCGAGCCCGCCGAGCCCGTTGGGCAGGCCGTGAATCATAATTGCGCCGCCCGGCGAGTAACCGCCCTTCCGAGCGGCTTCAACTTCGGCCGCGGTGGGATATGAGATGTGTAGAGCCCGATGGAAAGAGCTGTTCGCTTTGCGAGAATCTATGCAGTAAGTCCCCTCCGGAGTCTTCCCGTCCCCCTCACGCTCTTTGGGCCCGATCGGCGACCTTCCTAGAGCGACAGCGTAAGTCTTCAGGGGCTTGCCGTCCTGCAGCAGAGTCATCTTGCGCCGGGATTTCTCGATAACTATGCGGTCGGCCCGAGCTCCGTCCGGAAGAGGTTCGCGGTCAGCCCGCGTTCCTTCCGGAAGTGGTTCGTATCCGATGTTCATCCAGACCACGACCACGACCACGACAACTATGAGGGTGATGAATCCCAGGATCTTTAGGAATAGTCGCATGATCAACCCATGGTTTTCCTCAGGCGAAGGCTCATAGGAAACGGCGTGCTCGGCCCGTCGGCGTGGCCTATAAACTCAGCGTCGGGCAGATTCTCGAATACTTCTTCGACCGTTCGGCTTTCCGTCAGGACTCTTACCACAAGAGGCAAGGGTTCGGGCCATATTTCCGGAAAATCTTTCTCCTCCGGATCAGTGATCGAGAATGCGAGCTTTTCGACCGGCGGGCGAAACTCGGCGGCCACGCCGGGCTTGTTTCCTCGGGCGTCGATGCGATACCAGCCATGTTGTTCAAGGTAAACCGCGTTGAGCCCATGGAGGCAGTAAGAAGCGCCGTCGGTTTCAACGGTCAGTCTCTGGTAACACAGACCCGCAGGGATGCCGTTAGCTCTCAAAAGAGCGGCTAAAAGATGGCTCTTGGCGTAACAATAGCCCGTTCCGTGAAGCAAAACCTCGGAGGCCCTGCAAGTGACCGGATTCATACGATAGTCCCAGCTGTGTTTGATGTGGTCACGGACGAACTCAAAGCAGCGCTTAGCAATCGCTTCATCGGAACTTTGGCCCTTGGAAAGCACCGCCGCCTTTGCCGCTACGGAAGGATGTTTCCAATCGATATATTCACTGTTTTCAAGATATGAGTCAGGGATCGACATCAATGAGACCTCTACGAATGATAAGCGTTTCACCCCATCAATAGGGCCTTAGCTTCCTGTAGAATGTGGCGCCTAGGTACTCCGTGGCGTAAATATGGTTACGTATTCCGAAGAGTAACGCAGATGAAATTCATAGCCTCTTGCGCCCCGTGAGGGGGCGCTCTTCATTGGTAGCCATGGGCGCAGCCCATGGCTATTCATGGGGATTGCCCCTTCGGGGCATGTGCGACGGAATACGACACCGAATTTAGGAAAAGGCGCACTAAGCGAATCGCGTTGAGCACAAAAAGGCTTCGAACGATGCGGTTCGCTTCGCTCACAGCATCCTACCGGACCGGGATCGGCCTGGAGATATCCACACAGTATTTGTGCCGACGGCGAGTAAGAAGCTCACGACCAAGAAACGGATTCAGCAGTCCGATAATAATAGGGTAAAATTGAGCATATGCCGCCCAAGACACAGTTTCGATGGTAACTATAGCGTTTTCCACCGGAGGCGCCAAGAAGTTGCTCACTTGAAGTAGGCAAACGTTCACCGGGAGGAGGCTTCTTTGTGCAACGGATTTTTCCACTTACTCCGCATGAGATAAAAACACTTACCCTGCTTCGCCGGGTAAGCGCCACCCTAAACATCAGCGCCCCACCTTAACCCGTTATTGAGCCTGCTGGGTGCCGCTGACCTGGTTTTCAGGTCAATGAGCCTGTTTGGTCACGGTCAGTCTGTGACCACTGTGGCTCAGGTTGCGGAACAAGACATATAGTCCATTGTGCAAAACGGGTTTCCCGGTGAACTCTTAACCAAATTCGACATCCAACCAACACTCGGCGTTTCCGATCCTCGCTCATGGCTTCCGCTTTCCTCCTGACCTATCTCTTGACATCTCCATCTCCACACGATAGTACTTAGCGATGTCTCGCATAGAAAAGCGCGATCCATCCCCGGATTGACAAATCAAAACAAATCATTCAGGAGGTCCCTATGAGTGTCGGTTATGAAGAAATGTGGAAGGAACTCGGACTCGATCTCGCGGCTCACGATTCATTGCTCCAGGTGCTTGGAAAAGGATATCAGGACATTTTTCTCGCTCAGAAAGACCGGCCGGCCGGCATGGATTATTTCAACTTCGTAATGAGCGAAGTCCACGGCCTGCGGGTCAAGGAGCTTCTTGACGGAAAAAAAGAGGGACACAAGGTAATCGGCTCCTTTTGCGTTTTCGTCCCTGAGGAGATCGTTCGAGCGGCCGACGCCACTTTGGTGGGCCTTTGCACGGGCGCCGACTTTGCCACTGAGGAAGTCGAAAGACTCCTGCCCCGAAACACCTGTTCCCTTATCAAGTCGGCTTTTGGGTTCAAGTTGGGAAAAGTATGTCCGTACATCGAATCATCGGACATGATCGTCGGGGAAAACACCTGCGACGGCAAGAAGAAGTCTTATGAGATCCTCAACAATTTGGTTCCAAATCTATACGTAATGGACCTGCCTCAAACCAAATCGGTTGAAGGAAAAGCTTTATTGAAGGCCGAATACACTCGATTCAAAGACGCCGTCGAGAAATTGACCGGTGTCCGAATCGATGCGGAGAAGCTCAAGAAGGGCATAGAAATCGCCAACAACAAGCGCAAAGCCATCCATAGACTTTCATCTTTGAGAAAGACCGATCCTGCCCCCATTTCGGGCCTTGATGCTCTTCTCATCAACCAGGTATTTTTCTACGACGATCCGATAAGGTTCACGGATTCGGTCAACAAGATTTGCGACGAACTCGAAGAGCGGGTTCGCGCCAAAAACGGGGTTTTCCCCAAAGGAACGCCCCGTGTCTTGCTCTCCGGCTGCCCAATGGCCGTTCCCAATTGGAAGCTCCCTTGGATCATTGAAACCTCGGGCGCCACAATCGTAGGCGAAGAATCCTGCGTGGGCGAGCGAGGAACCAGAAACCTGACCGATGACACCGGAAACACCGTGGATGAGCTGATGGATGCCATTGTGGACCGTCATTTCCAGGTCGATTGCGCCATATTCACACCGAACACCGACCGTCTCGACCATATCAGACAGATGTACAAGGATTACAACGCCCAAGGAGTAATCCACTACGGCCTTCAGTTCTGCCAGCCTTATCAGATAGAATCATTGCCCGTGGAAAAGAAACTTGAAGACGAAGGAATACCTATCCTCAGGATAGATTCTGATTATACTATGGAAGACGTAGAGCAAATAAAGACCCGAGTAGAGGCGTTCATGGAACGCATAAAATGAGGGCGGTAGTTCACCGGGAAGCCCCTTTCAGCGAAGAGTGGTTTCCCGGAGTCGCTTACAAATAAGGAGTTCCGAGAATAGGTAATGGTAGTCACCGGCGTAGACGTAGGCTCAAGAACAATCAAAGTTATTTTGATGGATTCCAGGGGCGATCGCGTCATAGAATGCAAGAAGGTTGAAACCACCTTCAATCCTATGAAACAGTGCAAGCGTCTCCTGGAAGGCCTACAATGGGATAGACTGATAGCTACGGGATACGGAAGAAGGCTTGTTCAGGAGAGTTTTCAAGCGGAAGTTATCACTGAAATTCAAGCGCACGCCCTTGGCGCGAGGCGCCTGTTTTCGGACTGTGTTTCTATCCTGGACATCGGCGGCCAGGATACCAAGGCCATTTCTTTGGATGACCGGGGGCGGATCAGAAAATTCGAGATGAACGACCGTTGCGCAGCCGGAACTGGTAAATTCTTGGAATTTATGTCTGTCAGCTTTCAGGTTCCCATCGAAGAATTCGGCAATTTTGCCATGGAGGGCAAACCGGGGCTGTCCATCAACAGCATGTGCACGGTCTTTGCCGAAACGGAGGCCACTTCACTTATGGCCCGAGGAAACGATCCGAGAGACATTGCCCGAGCGCTGCACCTGTCCGTAGTGAAGCGCTCCCTATCCATGCTGAACAGAGTCGCTACAAACGGTCCTCTGGTTTTTTCAGGCGGAGTGGCCAGGAACCGATGTGTGGTGGAGCTTGTCAAAGAAGAGACAGGATCGAAGCTCCTGCTTCCGGAAGAGCCGGACATGGTTGGAGCGTTGGGAGCGGCATTGTATGGGGCGCTGAATTGAGGTAATAGGGCGCCGGGAACCCCCTTTTTGCAAAAAGTGGTTTCCCGGACCCTTCCGCAAAAACTCCTAACATGTTGGTTGGTTAATTGATCGCAACTGTGCTTCGATGCGATCCCTCTGCGCTTTGTGCCGGCGTCGGCCTCTTGGGTCCTCGGGATAGCGCATTGACACTAGCCTGGCATGTTGTCGCAATAGTTAGAGTTTCTTAAAGGAATTTGCAAGGAAGGTCAAGGAGGAGACTTTTTTATGCAAAAAAGTTTCGGAATTGTCCATTTGAAAAAGGTTTCTTGTTAAGGGTATCACCCCGCACGGCTGACATGCAGCTAAGCCCGGCTCTTTCTTGTCATTTTTGAGCTACCAGGGAGGGCGTATGGATCAATCTCCTACTGGAAGACCTTCTGTTGGATCAAATTGGGTCCCTATGAAGACGAACTGCGTTTCGCTGATAACAGGCTGGACAGTGGCTCTGGCTACGGTCTTGGTCCAGTTGCTCCTCGGTCAAGCCTTTGGTGCTGAATTGCAGATTCCGCCGTCAGCGCAACCGGATCAGATGTGGTCCAAAGTTGACTATGATCCGAAGTTTACCGATCCGTTCTTTAAGTCAAATGAATGGAGCTATCCGTGGTGGATAATAGAGCATCCGGATGGCCATTTTGAAAGCACCAGAAGTGAGGACGAAAGCCCTGTAAAAGACCCGCCTCGTTTGAAGCATACAGCCAAGTGCTTTTCAACGTCTTTCGGGGAAAAGCATTTGATCAAAATCTGCGAAGCCAAGTTGCTTGATGCCAATGCAATCGATCTCTTCATCCACGAGGATAATGCATCGTTTATTGAGGACCTAAAAGTTCAGATAAAACATGGAATGTTCACGTGTGAGTATTATGGTCTCTGTGATATTCCTTCGGCGAAGGGCCTCGTATCGACCACCAAACGGCAAGAGTTGACCCTGGACAAGAAGGTGTACCAGAAGGGTGACGTGATCAAAGGCAAGATTGACTTTGAGTGGGTGGAGGAGGTGACCGACCCGGAATACGTTGAGAAATACGGAAGAAATCCGATAACCATAACGATCAAGGGGGTCTTCAAAACGATTCTGGAATGACCGGAAAACAGGAAGGGTAATAATCCAGGACTAATGATGACCTTCTCAATTACCTTTGCAAAGTGAATAGTTCCGAAAAGTTTTTTCTCCGTGAACCCTTGCGAATTGACTTGCCCGGTCCTGTCGCTACCGAAGAAGAAATCCTACGGCGCCAGGGCCGAAGATTCCGTGACCGCATTTATGAAAGCGACCACTGAGAAAATTGCAACAAGGAGGCCGACAATGGACTCGTCCGAAATAAAACTCACAAGTCTGTCCAAGACATCCGGTTGAGCGGCGAAAATAGGTCCGGGAGACCTTGACTCAGCTCTATGCGGAATGGACATCCCCGCCGACCCGAACGTCCTAGCGGGTATTCAGGGTTCGGAGGACGCGGGTGTGTACAAATTGAGCGACGACACAGCGCTGGTTCAGACAATAGATTTTTTTACCCCTATTGTCGATGACCCCGTGACGTTCGGTAAAGCTGCGGCAGCGAACTCTCTGAGCGATGTTTACGCCATGGGAGGCCGACCGATCACAGCCATGAACGTGGTGTGTTTTCCGCTTAAGAAGCTCGGCATCGAGGTCTTGAAAAGCATTCTACAGGGCGGTTTGGAAATCATGAGGGAGGCCGGCGTAGCCCTGATCGGCGGACACAGCGTGGAAGACGACGAACCCAAATATGGGCTCTCCGTGACGGGAATTGTCCATCCCGGAAAAATTATGACCAACTCAGGACTCAAGCCTGGCGATCACCTAATCCTTACGAAAAAGATCGGGACCGGAATAATAGCCACCGCGCTAAAGGCCGGGTTGGCGTCCACCGAATCGGTTGACGGAATGGTCCGGTCCATGTGCGCTCTCAACAAGGTAGCTTCTGAGGTGGCTGTTGAATTCGGCGCTCGCGCGTGCACCGACGTCACAGGCTTCGGGCTTGCAGGTCACCTGGTCGAGATGGCCCGAGCAGGCTCCTGCGGCATAAGAATCCAAAGCGAGGCCGTGCCGATCCTCGCAGGGGCTCTAGAGGCCGCGGCCATGGGCCTTATCCCTGGAGGCGCTCACGCTAATCGAAAGTATTTCGGGTCCTGGATTAGTATTGACCCGGCGGTAGAATTGGTAAAGAGTGACTTGATGTTTGATCCTCAGACATCCGGGGGCCTTGTTATCGGAATTGCGTCCGGCAAAGTCAGCGATTTGAAGCGCGCTCTCACCGATCGAGGCGTGGAAGTCGTCGCCGAGATAGGATTAGTTTTGGACAGGCGCCCCGATGGACATGCGGAAATTGTGTAGAACCGGTTCCAATGCTTTGAATGAAAGGAGCGCGAATACTATGAGAACTGGAAATCCGGTCCTGAATGAGAGGACATTTACTACCCCGGGCTATATTTCAGCCGATCGAGCCATGACCATGCAAGGCACGGTTAACAAAACGGGGATACTGTTGGTCCTCGTGATCGCCGGAGCGTTTTGGCCGTGGCGTTTGTTTTTCGAGAACCCGGGCAACCCCGGTGTGGTAAGTTCGTGGATAATGGTGGGAGTCTTCGGCGGATTCATCCTGGCGCTTGTTACGGCCTTTAAACAGGAGTGGGCTCCGGTGACCGCTCCGATATATGCGGTTCTCGAAGGCTTGTTCTTAGGCGGAGTGTCGGCCATTGCGGAAGCGGCCTATCCGGGGATCGCCATTCAGGCGGTGGGACTTACTTTCGGCACTTGCATAGCCCTTATGGCGGCCTATTCGTCCGGCGTAATAAAGGTCACTGAAAAATTCAAACTAGGCGTGGTGGCCGCAACCGGGGGAATCGCCTTGGTGTACCTGGCTTCCCTGATTCTTGGTTTGTTCGGTGTCCGGGTTCCGATGATTTATGACAACGGGCTTGTGGGGATAGGCTTCAGCGTCGTCGTCGTCATAATCGCCGCGCTAAACCTAGTGTTGGACTTTGACTTCATTGAGTCCTCCGTACGCCGAGGCTTACCGAAGCACATGGAATGGTACGGGGCTTTTAGCCTTATGGTGACCCTGATATGGCTCTACATTGAAATTCTACGGTTATTGATAAAGCTGAGGAGCCGCGACTGAGGAAATGTAAGCGTTCATCTCGAAACCCCTTCCTGTGAAAGATGCCTTTGGAGGGCGACTTCTTGAAAGAAGTTTCCCTCCGAACCTCCAAGAACTTTCATTATGGCCGCGCATCGGCTTCTCCTTCTCACTTCTGAAATGGGGAGTTCCCCTGGGTAAAAGTAGGCGCAGACGCCAATCCGATGAGGGGGGCTTTGAGCATATTCCCGGGGGCCTGCCAGTGAACGGCGACCGCCGAAAATTGCTTCGGCTTTGTGCTGGTGGAAGTCCTCGCAATTTTCGACGCGGAGGACTATGAGCGGCAAACTCTTCTTGCTCAATCGAGTGGCGCCTTAATGGGCCGTTTCGTAATTGCGACAGCTCATCCCTATAGGATTAGGCGCCTACGCGAACCGCTGAGCGGCCTCCCTAAGCCCCCAACGCTTGTGACTTAAAAGCACCAGTCCGCATTTCCCGGGACTTTCTCTATTTCCAACTCTTGACAAACTCCTTTCAATCCTGTGGATAACTTTCGGGCCACTTGGTCAAGGAATGACCGGATTCCCCAATTTTGATCACAGGACTCCCAGTGGTTTCATTTTGCAGCGGTATAAATATTTAATTATTCCAAGCACAAACGCGAATCCTTGAGCCTCGTGGTGTTCCCCGGTCAACTCCTGAACCCCTCAAGAAAAGTACTAACAGGTGTTGATAAGTCATTTCATAACGGTATGCCGATTGAAGATTACTCGTCTGCGAAAATACAGGACTTGCGGATAATTTAATGAGAATTTGCGTTCTTACAGTCGGCATGGGAACCGGCCACGCCTGCGCAAAATAAACCTTGAAAAAAAAGCCGCTAGGTGTACCATGGATTTACTACAGTGATCTGTTTCTTAGGGCCGCCACAAAGACTCCAAAACACCAATCGGCGGCTTTGTGAAATCTGTGTCTAATGCCAACTGAGGTCATAAGGATTCCTTTGTTCAGGGGAGGAGAGGATATTCCAGTTAATTCCCCTTGTGAAATGAAGTCACTTTTTAAGCTTCGCTTCCACCAAATTGGTGATTTTTCCCGTAGCCCAATGTGCCTCGATGAAGAGGGTGTTTTCATGGAACGGATGAAGGACGAGCAGACCAAAAAGCAGGAAGATCGACGTTGGCGCACGGTGAATAGGACCATGCGCCTGAACGGCAATGAGCCATACGCCTTGATCGAAACCTTGCACGCCGTTCAAGAATCCTTTGGGTTTCTTGACTTGGATTCGCTCAAGTATGTGGCGGAATCGCTTCAAATACCTCTGAGCCACGTATACGGTGTCGCGACCTTTTATCATTTTTTCAATCTAAAACCACCGGGAGAGCATACCTGTGTCGTCTGCATGGGCACCGCATGTTACATCGGAGGGGCGTCGAGCATCCTCGGCGCAATCAAAGAAAAAATTGGAATACAACCCGGCGAAACCACCGAGGATGAAAAGGTTTCTTTGGTAACGGCCCGTTGCCTTGGCTCATGTGGTTTGGCTCCCGCTGTGGTGTTTGACGGCGATGTCCGCGGCAAAGTCACGCCTCCTGCCGTGCTCGAAAAAATTGCAGGGTGGATGGAAAATGACTCTTGAGGAATTACAAGAGATAGCAAAGATCGAAAAGGACAGACAAGACGGCTACAAATTCAGGATCAACATCTGCGTCGCAGCCGGATGCCTATCTTGTCAGAGCGGTGTGCTGAAAGAAGCCTTCGAAAAAGAGATCAGCCGCAGAGGCTTGGAGAGTTGGTGTGAGATAAAAGGAGTGGGCTGCCTGGGCTTGTGCACGGCGGGACCTCTCATTTCAGTGGATCCGGAAGGCGTTTACTATAAAGGCGTGAGCGTTTCAGATGTTTCGGAAATACTGGACTCACTGGGGGGGCCTGTGATTACCAGGCTGGATTGCTCAGCCCACATGCCCTTCTTTAAAAGGCAACAAAAGGTCGTGCTGGAAAACTGCGGGAGAATCGACCCCGAGCGCATAGAGGAGTACATAGCCGAAGGAGGCTATGAAGGGCTCTACACAGCTTTGCGCACAATGAACCCCCAGGGAGTTATAGAACAGGTGGTGCGCAGCGGCCTCAGAGGAAGAGGGGGAGCGGGTTTTCCCACGGGACTCAAATGGACGGCCGTGGCAAAAGCGGTGAGCCCAGCGAAATTTGTCATCTGCAACGCGGATGAAGGGGATCCAGGCGCGTTCATGGATCGCAGCGTGCTGGAGAGCGATCCGCACCGGGTGATTGAGGGAATGGCGATTGCCGGCTACGTGGTGGGGGCGAGCAGAGGATTCATATACGTAAGAGCTGAATATCCCCTGGCCGTGAAACGGGTGCGGACAGCGATCGCCCGGGCCGAGCGTTTCGGATTGCTTGGTAACAACATATTCCACACTCAGTTCAATTTTGACGTTAAGGTCAGGTTGGGGGCCGGAGCGTTTGTTTGCGGAGAGGAAACCGCCCTCATCGCCTCTATTGAAGGACGGCGAGGCACGCCAAGGCCAAGGCCGCCCTTTCCGGCTGAATTCGGCCTGTGGGGTCATCCTACCCTCATCAACAACGTCGAGACCTTCGCCAACATTCCTCCAATCATAAGAAAAGGGGGCAGTTGGTTCGCAGGAACAGGAACCGAAAAGAGCAAGGGAACCAAAGTCTTCGCACTGGCGGGTAGAGTGAACAACACCGGTCTTATAGAAGTGCCGATGGGAACACCCCTGAGAGACATAGTCTTTGACATAGGCGGCGGGATTCCGGGCGACAAGCGCTTCAAGGCGGTGCAAACAGGCGGGCCTTCGGGAGGGTGTATCCCTGAGCAGCATCTGGACATGCCAGTGGATTATGACTCTTTGGCCAAAGTCGGTTCAATCATGGGTTCGGGCGGCATGATCATCATGGATGAAACGTCCTGCATGGTGGATGTAGCCAAATTCTTCATGGAATTCTGCATGACCGAGTCCTGCGGCAAATGTGTCCCTTGCCGGGCAGGCACAACTCAGATCTACAATCTTCTCTGCAAGATAACGAGCGGTCACGGCAAGATGTCCGACATTAGTCTGCTGGAGGAGCTTTCCGACCTGCTCAAAACACGAGTCTATGCGGTTTGGGACAGACTGCGCCAAACCCGGTCATGAGCACGCTCCGATATTTCAAGGACGAATATGTGGCCCACATCGAAGACAAGATTTGCGCCGCAGGAACGTGCCGTATGGACGGAGGTCATCCATGAGCCCCTCATTCTCTCAGTATCACACTGATGTAAATCCGGTCAGAATCCTCACCTTAAAGATTGACGACCGCGACGTCAGCGCCCGAGAAGACGAGACCCTGCTGACCGTGGCCCGTCAAAACGACATTTCCATACCGACTCTATGCCATCTGGAGGGGCTGTCCGAACGAGGGGCCTGCCGACTGTGCATAGTGGAAATAAAGGGCTCTCCGAAGCTGCATCCTGCGTGCGTGACTCTGGCAAGGCAAGATATGGAAGTTGTGACCGCTTCGGAACGCGTTGTGGCGTACCGGAAGAAAATCCTGGAGTTGCTCTTTGCGGAGCGCAACCACGTATGCGCAGTCTGTGTTTCAAATGGTCATTGTGAGCTTCAAGCGTTGACGGTCGAATTGGGCATGACCCATGTTCATTATGACTATATCTATCCGAAGCATACGATAGACGCCACGCATGAAAGGTTTTCAGTGGACCACAACCGGTGCGTCCTGTGCCAAAGGTGCGTGCGGGTGTGTGACGAGATTGAAGGGGCGCACACCTGGGACTGCATGGGCAGAGGAGGAACAAGCCGCGTCATAACCGATTTGAACCAACCGTGGGGTACTTCGGAAACCTGCACCGGTTGCGGTAAATGTGTGCAAGTGTGCCCTACGGGCGCGTTATCTGAAAAGGGCAAATCCGTTGCGGAAATGACCAAGCGCAGACAGTTCCTGCCATATCTAAAGATGATGCGTAGGGATCGGTTGAAATAGTAGGTCGAATATTTGGGGTAACAATGGCTTTTACCAATGCTGTGTCGGTAATTTGCGGACGATGCCGGGCCACGATTCGCGACAATTCGGGAGCTTTGAAACAGTTTCTTCTAGCCTGCCGATTTCACAGCTAATTTCCTTAAGTCACAAGCATCGGGGGCTGGGGGAGGGTGAAACTTCGGTTCGCGTGGGCGCTATACTAACTTAAATCCGTGACCGAATTTATTAAACAGACCACTCAATTATCCCCCGCCGGGAGGTGATAGCACATGAGCATAGTACGCGTCGCAACGACATGGTTTGATGGTTGCTCCGGATGTCACATGTCCTTTCTCGATATGGACGAAAGGCTCGCACTAATAGCCTCCAGGATCGACCTTGTTTACAGCCCCATTGTGGACTGCAAAGTGTTTCCTGATGATGTTGACGTCACCTTGGTGGAAGGCGCGATCAGCAACGAGCACGATCGCAGTCTGCTGGAAATGATCCGACTCAAGACCAAGCACCTTATTTCATTTGGTGATTGCGCTATCACCGCCAATGTTCCATCCATGCGCAACCGCTTCGACGCAAAAGAAGTCCTCGAGCACGCTTACGTGGAAAACGCCACTCTAAAGCAGGGAATCCCGACGAAAGGGACGCCTGCTTTGCTGACGCGGGCTCGACCCGTACATGAATATGCTACGGTGGACGTCTTTCTACCAGGTTGTCCACCCTCAGCCGACGTCATATTCTATGCGATCTCCGAGCTTCTGGAGGGACGGATACCGAATGTGAAGGGTAAGACCCGATTTGGAGCCTAAAAGCGGTCTTATTATTACAGCCGAAATTGCCGGGACGACATATTAGAAGCGCTTGAAGGGAGGTCTGGACTCCGCGAAGCGCGGGGTTTCAAGAAGTTTCTCTCCAACCGCATCTTCATTGGAGGCCGATATGGCGCGAGAAATAGTAATCGAACCCGTTACCCGCATCGAGGGACACGGGAAGGTAACGATAATTCTAGATGATAAAGGAAATGTGAGCGACGCGCGGTTCCACGTAACGCAATTCAGAGGTTTCGAGAAATTTTGTGAGGGACGGCCGTTTACGAAATGCCGTCGCTGGTGGAACGCATCTGCGGGATTTGTCCTATAAGTCATTCGCTGGCCTCGGCCAAAGCTTGCGACGCCATATTGGGCGTAAGAATTCCTCATGTTTCCGAGAAGCTCAGAAGAGTCTTGAACTGTGGAGAATTCATCCAATCACATGCATTAAGCTTCTTTCATCTCTCCGCGCCGGATTTGCTTCTTGGAATGGATTCCGATCCCGCAAATAGAAACATATTAGGACTTCTCAAGACCAATTCTTCCGTAGCCACGGACGGTATCAGGTTGCGTCAGATAGGTCAGCAGATTATCGGAGGCTTCTCCGGCAAGAAAATTCATCCGTCATGGGTTGTGCCCGGTGGGGTCAACGAACCGCTCAAGGAACAGCACAGAGATGAAGTCGCCGCCCTCATTCCCGAGGCTTTGGAAATAACGCAGCGCACTCTTGGTTGGTTCAAGGCGAGCTTGGACAACTACCGGGAAGAGATTAGGACGTTTGCGAATTTTCCGACAATGTTCATGGGCCTGGTGAACAAGAATGGAACACTTGAACATGTGGACGGAATGCTCCGTTTCATAGATTCCCGCGGACGGTTTGTGCAGGACAATGTTGATCCTGCAAAATACCAGGAATATATCGGCGAGGCGGTTGAAGATTGGTCATATATGAAATCACCCTATTACAAGCCTTACGGTTATTCTGATGGGATATATAGGGTGGGGCCGGCCGCCAGACTAAACGTATGCGCGGGTTGCGGGACACCGTTGGCCGACCAGGAGTGGGCCGAGTTCATCAGGCTTGAACGCGGTCCGGTGATGAGTTCCTTTTACAATCATTACGCCCGATTAATAGAAATACTCTATTCCATCGAAACGCTTGAAAAGCTTATAAACGATCCCGACATACTAGGTTCACATGTGCGGGCATACGCCCGGCCCAATCACTTCGAAGGAGTTGGAGTCGTGGAAGCTCCCAGAGGGACATTGTTCCACCACTATAAAGTGGACAAGGACGGGCTCATAGAATGGGTAAATCTCATTGTAGCCACGGGAAACAACAGTTTGGCGATGAACAGAGGCGTTCTTCAAGTGGCGAAACGATACATAACCGGAGACAAGATAACCGAAGGGGCTCTCAATCGGGTGGAAGCGGTTATTCGAGCTTTTGATCCTTGCTTGAGTTGTTCGACCCATGCCTTGGGGCGCTCGGGATTACATGTGCAGCTCTTGGCCCAGGACGGAACCGTCCTTGACGAAGTGTTCTAAAATGGTCCGCAGTAAACGTGCTTCAGCTGGGAAGATCAATGGTTAGGCGCTGTTGCGCTCCCCGAATTTGGGGAGCGCAAAAAGCTGAATCGTCAAATCATTGTTTCAGATTGCTTCGGGCTTTAACCCGCATTATGAGCCTTGTCCCCCGATCTCCCATCCCGGAGCGAATTTGTTCTCATGAGCGTCGGCAGGCGCAGGCACGATAGGGGTTTGCTTTCCGAATTGGTAAAGAGTGGCCCCTATAAACTCTTTGGTTCGATAGTCCTTTTCCGACTCGAATGCGCCTTCGAGAATAGGGATCACATCCTTAGGCATGCGCAAGCCGACGTTTCTAAGGGTCGCTATGGTTGCGGTCCGGACCTCCGGACTCGCGTCGGTGAGGGAGGCCTTCAGGGCGGTCATTATTTCCGGGGTTATTTTTTTATGTGCGCCCAAGGTCGCTACAGCGCGAGATCTAATCCTGGGGTCGGAGTCCTTTCTCAAAGTCAGGACAAGTTTGTCATGGCCTTCATCGAGAATTCCCGCTCTGGCTACAACGCTCAGCGCGGTCAAGCGGTTTTCCTGATCCGGGTCGGACAAAGCGCTCAATAGGAGGGCTTTGAAAGGCTCAAGTTTCTCTCCCGACAGGGCAGCGGCTTCAATGGCCGCGTGTCTTACCTTGGGATCCGTGTCCTTAAACCCCTTAGTCAATACGGATTTACTTTTATCGCCTTTCTTGTCAAGTTCCGGTAAAGCTTCGATTATCAAGACGCGGGCTTGCGGATCAACTTTGCCATACATGAGGGCTAGCTCGGAAACGACGTTGTCGTTTTGAGCGTGAGCCACCTTGAGTACCTTGAGACAATTCAGGACAATGGGATCCTTCTTGGACTTGATCCCATTAAGGACCACCGGCAGAAGTTTGTCCTCGTGGGAAGACAACAATTTGGCAACCGAAGCAACCGCTATAACGGAGTCATCGGGAACTTGGCTCTCCAAAGCCTTAATCAAGCCGGGGAAAATCTCCTCATCCGTGTCCCCTAAAGTGGCCAAGGCCAATGAGGCTTTCATCGCAGTCGTAGAATCGGGATCATTGACAAACAGCTTTAAGGCGTCTTTGACCTCAGGCGATTGCTTGCCCATTTTTCCCAGAGAAATCATGGCGGCCCATTTCACTTCTTGATCGCTGTCATTGATTGCTTCCATAAGCAGGTCAATTAGCTGAGGTGAGGGCGAAGGAAAATCGCCCAACGCGATTACCGCCGATTTGCGGATTCGGCTATTGGGGCTTTTAAGGGATTCCGTAAGGGGCTGAACTGCCCTTTGCACACGTCCTCAGCCGCCTTTGGCCGATTCTGCGGCGCCTCGGACCCGCGTTTCTGGGCCCTCGTCTGAAGGGGCCACCGTTGAATCAGCCGCATAGGCAGGGTATTGCGCCATTGCCCATATCAACAACATAACGAGGTTTTTCTTCATTGTCCGCCCGATTCGTTATTGGAAGAGACGTTTTTATGAATTCAAGAACCTTAATTTGCCGGCTAACACTGAGGAACGCGCTGATACTGAACCGGCTTTTGTCCAAAACTATAATCAGAAACGATATGGACAGAAGGGCCGAGTCTCTGAGGATATGATAGGGACCTATTCTTCCTGCGGATTCTTTCACGGAACCAAAACATCCGCAGTCGATATCCAGGCCTATCGAATACGCGTAAACCATGGCCCCCAAAAAGACCGCCAACATGCCTGTGGCCAGGAAAGCCGACGGTTTCACCTGGACACCCAAGATCAAAAAGAGCCCCACCGCCAGCTCAACCCAGGGCAAAGTCAATGCGACCAAGTTGCTGTATTGCGCCGGCACAATCATGTAATTTCTAACCGCCACAGCAAACGATCCAGGGTCCCACACCTTGTATACCGCGGCATAGACAAATAAACCGCCAATGAAAAGTCTTGCGAGAACGACAATATATTTCACTCTGGTCTCCTGACGGCTACTCGCGTATTTCGGTTTTCCGGGTCCTGTTTGAAGATGTCTCCACCGGCAAGTCCGCTTTCTCCCACGCGTGGAATCCGGAGGACATGATCATGATCTTCTTGTAACCGAGTCCTATTAGAAAACCGGCCACTTGCTCGGCCATGTCGCATTCGGGACCATAACAATACAGTATTAGGCGATTCTCTTCGTTCATAAGGGGTTGGACTTTGACGAAGTCATCTTCCATTGACTCTGGAGTCAAAAACAATGCGCCTTTTACATGGCCTTGGATATAGTCGTCTTCTTTCCGATCGTCGATAAAGGTCGTGCCTACCTCAGAAAAGTATTGGTAGGCTTGCTTTTCATCCACCAAGGGCACTTTTGTCCCGGCTACTTCGATCTCTTTGGGGGGCTCATAAAGCACAGGAATGCCCTTGGGGGAAAGGGCGTTGGTTCCCAGACCTATTGAGCTGAATACCACCAGGATCGCTAGCGCTCTAACTGCAATTCCTATAAACTCTCTCATATCGCTAAAGGTCTCCGCTTACGAGATAGTCTGATTTAACAACGTTTTCAGTATACCAAATCACGCGGTCGCGGGCAATCGCCTCAAGGACTTTCAGCTCCGTGACAAGCTTCACCGGCTGTCGAGGTCAAAGGCTAAGCGGCGTCCTGAGCTTAGCGCCGCATTTCATAAATACGGCCGCAGATTCTTGTAGGATGCGGCGCCTTCCACGAACCGCATCGTTCGAGACCTTTTCTCCACAGAGCGCTCCTCTTCAGGCGCCACATCCTACGGGAACGAGACAAGCATCAACCGAGCGACATGGCATTTACGAAAACGACCACTTAGTTTTAACACGCAGACTTTCCCCATCTCAGCGAACGGGCTTTAACACCCTCTCCTCAAGCGGAGAGGGAGAACTTGAGAGCGCCGAAGGGACTTTAGGTTTACGGGCGCGCCCCTTGGGCGCTCGGACGTCTATCTTAACCGGCAGGCTTCCAATGGGAAAACGAAAGTCTGTCTGCAAATACCTTCCAAAATCCATGTGCGATTAATAACGCAGAATCGCCGCTAGATGGCGATCGTCCGGAACTTTGTCCGGTTCGACGGCAAACACGGTTCCGCCGTGCAGGAATGTCTGAATAGCCGCCAGATCGAGTAGGTCTTCGTCTCCGGGTTCCCGTTCCGCATGAAGTTCCACCGTATTAGCCTCTGAATTGTAGTATCCCCAACTCTGGACACCCAGCGCCACAAACAGGGTGTCAACCCTACCGGCTATCGCGGTGTCCAGCACTTTTCTGAGGTCCTTAGACGTTCTTCCTGTTCCGGCCAGGTCATAATACTTTGCCGCGGCGTCTTCCTGGGACTTGCTGAAAGCCGGCTCCACTGTTTTCCATGCTTCCTGGTGCAGCTCGCCTGAGCTAAAACCGTTGGGATTGCCGGAAACCCAATTGTCCAGGAGATTGGGAAAGGTGTTTGCCTCTTTGTAAATTGGAAACAAATACTCAACGCACGCAAGCACTAGTGGAGCTTTGTTATTGCTTAGTAAAGGTTTCAGGCCTCTGTCCACGTCCCGCATGAATCGCAGGACTTCTTCCTTGGGGTCCTCGGACGCTCCATGGCCGTGAAAAACAGCGCCTTCGCGTTTACCCGAAGGCCCAGGTCCCGAGCCATGCATGGTCAACTGCTTTTGAAGGACGTCGTATTTGAGCGTTTCGTCAATGCTCTTAACGACCCCTTCAAGCTCGACTTCGTTCATCGTGCGCCTATCGCCTTGAAAAAGTCTGACGCTTTTTTGGCTCAACGCAAGCAGATAGAATTCCCCATCTTCTTGCAGCAACGGCAGAAGGGGCTTCAGGTGGAATCTGTCGGAGACGGTCACAAGCTCTTCGAAACTTAAGGGCAACTTGTGGATGGCGTTGAAACCGTCCGTTACGAACAATGCCAAACCTGAATCTTGATACGACCAATAAAGATTGTCCGGAATCAGATCATATGCGGGTTTGAGGAATTCTTTCGCCACGGAGTTGCGCATGCCGTAATCCGCCATCAGCTCTTCAGCCTTTTTCAGTAAGTTCTTCAGGCGGATGGGGTCTTGCTGGGTTCCAGGCCCCATCTTGTGAGTCGGCATATAGATGGATACACAAACTCCCTCACGTTTAGCCATAAGACTTTCGAGGTCCGAGGTCTTCAAAATATTCATGGCATCCCCTTTCCGGATCTGGTGTCGTTCCGCCTGAACGCCGACGGCCAAGAAGCCTTTAAGTGTTGTTCTTCCATGTCCGTTAGGGCCCGTTTACAGGTTCCTCTCGCCCGGGCCTCCGTAGGGGGAGTTATCTCGCCCTCCATTATTTTTACAATCTGTTTCCAGTTGTTGCGTCTCCCTGACTACGGTTATCCTTTGAAACGGGCGAGCCGTCCGCGTTCCTAAATCAATTTATAACAATTGCGGGCCGATGTCTCTCTTAATGTGGAGCGGTTCAATACGGGAAATAAGGATATAGGCCTCGTCAACGGCGGCGATTGGACGCGCCGCGCGGTCGAAGGACCTCCGGACAACGTTCCTCAGCCAGCTCGACTCTCCTTCGCCATGTAAATGCGTATTTCCGCATGTAGAGATAATGGTCATTAATTGAATCTAGGGAAGAGACAAATCCGCTCTGTGAATGTCCAACAGCAGATTTTCTCGAAATGTCATACAATGGTTGTTGTGTCTAATCAGATAAATAATTCATCAATATAATGTTATAAATTGTCAAATATATGTATCCTGTCAAAATAATTGACCAGATTTAGTTTGTGTGATATTTTGTCTTCCGCGCAATTCTAAATGCGCCGGAGCCTACTTATGCTCTCAAATATCGTTAGACCCGCTTTCATTTCGTCCCGGGCCAATCCCGGTTCATATAAGCTTATGTCTGCGGTTATAATCAGCGCTGTGATAGCAGTATGTCTCATGCCTTACAATGCCGCCGCGCAGGATTACTCCAAGATTACGGACGTACAGGTTGGGCCGGACCTGAAAGGGATCGCGGTCAAGATACAAGGGCCAATTGGAAAGCATTCGGCATTTGTAATAGAAAAGCCGTACAGATTAGTCGTTGATATAGAATCCACTGGCCTGGGAAGCTTACCCGGGAAAGTTTCAGTCGCAAAAGGCGGCATGAAGGAGATAAGGATAGGGTCGGTCAATCAGAAGGGCAGGGTGGTGGTCGATTTTGGAGACAATCCCGTGCCGCCCTTCAGCATCGACCAAACAAAGGATGGGTTGAACATCTCGCTAGGCGCGGTATCCGAGACGCTTGTCCCGCGGGCGGCGGAACCCGCTCGATTGAAGTCCGCAATTCAAACCAAGAAGCAAACCCCTGATGGAGTCGAACGAAAAGGAAAATCCTTTTCTCGACTGCTTTTGGGTCGAAATTCGCGTCTCCTGGTAAAATCCGCTGGAGTGGAGGATAATCTGGTCTACTTGGAACTGGCTGAAATCGGCAACCCAGCCGCTTCGTGCCGGCTCGTCATAGATTACGATAAAAAGAATAAAGAAATAAACGGAGCCTCCATCAGTGATTCCCACGGCTTATTGAAAAAATTTCAACTAGTGTCCGCTGATGTGGACTCCGTGCGAATGACAAGAAGCAAGGGCGGTCCCAAAAAGCGAGTAGAAGTCGACGAAGACCGCAACGCTTCTCCCCGCAAATTCAAATGGGGCATTCAGTCGAACAGAGGCGCAGGAAACCCGATCCCGAAAGTATCGTCCAAGGCGCCGTTGAACATTGAGGAATTTGAGCTCAAGAAAAGAGAATTGATCACACGGCAGTGAAAAGCACAAGAGAAGTGCGCCATCATTGACGCCGTCAAGTTCGGCGACCCCTACCCACGATAAATCATTCCTGATAATATGTTTCCTCGCGTTTCTTAACTATCCGGTCAGCTACCGGCATTTTGAGGCGGCATGCCTTTAGTCAGCGTCATAATCCCTACACACAATCGAGCGAAAGTAATCGGGAGGGCTGTTGACTCGGTGTTGAGGCAAAGCTTTCGGGATTTCGAATTGCTGGTGGTTGATGACGGTTCCAAAGACGCCACAGCCGAAGCGCTGTCGAGATACGGCTCTGAAATCAGGGTGATACAGCAGACCAATAGAGGTGTGTCGGCTGCCCGAAACCGAGGAATCATGGAATCCGACGGCGGATTGGTCGCTTTTCTGGATTCCGATGATGAATGGCTACCGGACAAGCTTGCAACTCAGGTCGCTCTGTACGATAAAATGCGACCCGATTTCGTTTGCCACACCGAGGAAGTCTGGGAACGTAACGGCAAGATTGTGAATCCGAAAGCCAAGCATGCCAAGCAAGGCGGGAGATTCTTTGAGCGAGCCCTTGAGCTTTGTCTGATTTCGCCGTCTTCCGTGATGCTTTCACGGGATCTGCTAAATGAAATCGGGCTGTTCGACGAGAGTTTGCCGGCAGCGGAAGACTATGACCTTTGGCTTAGGATAACGGCTTTCTACGAAGTGGTTTTTGTGTCCACACCGTTGGTCGTTAAGCATGGAGGAGCTGAAAACCAGCTTTCCTTATGCGTTCAAGGAATCGATATCTTCAGAATAAAGGCTATCCTGAAGATATTGCGCGATCCCGCCCTACCTGACCTATACAGGCATGCGGCAATCACAGAGCTTGAAAGAAAATGCGCTATTGTTGCGTCCGGTTGCCTGAAACGAGGCAAGGCAGCGGAGGCGGAGGCCTATATTGAACTTGCGGAGTCACACAAAGATTTCTACGGCGCCTATTGATCAAATCGACCTTCAGGACGACCGATATCTTATCCCATGCTATTCGCCGATCGATTGGCTGGTCAGGAGCGTCCAGGTCGCGGGCGTTATCAATGCCCCCTTGCTGAGCGACACTGGTGGATCCCGATTGGTCCCGATATTGGGGAGACGGCGAATTGAAGCCCTGCGGTTGCTCGGCGTGGAGTCCGTCAACGCTCACGTAATTAGCGAAATTTCCGAAGCTGAAGCTTTCCGCATCGCGTTTTGGGACAACGTCGCGCACAGACCGGTCAATCCTGCGTACGTGGGAGTCGTGGTCAAGAGGCTTCTAGAATTGTTTCCCACGGAGCTGGTAGCGCGAGAATTCCTGCCGGCGCTGGGGACGCCTGCTTCCGGCCCCAGGATCGAGCGAATCCGTAAAATTGGAGGCTTGGGCAAATCCATCCTTGACGCCCTCGGACAGGGCCGCATCCTTGAGAAAACCGCATTGTTGCTGACGGAACTCAAAGTTGAGGATCGCCTGGCGCTTATGGACCTGGTTGTCCGGTTGAGGCTCAATGCGAATAAGGCGGCTGAGGTCGTCGGAACAATATTTGACCTATCCGTGTACAATTCTCTGCCGATGGAGCATTACATCCATAATCCGGAAACGCAGGACATATTGAACGATCATTCCTTGTCCATTCAGGATAAGGCGGCCCGGGTTCGCTCTCTTCTTGCGAGGTTAAAGCATCCCGAGACAGAGGCCAGGCTGGCGGCGTTCGAGTCGTGGCGGAGCTCCGTTCCCGCTTCGAGAAGAGTAGCCATCAAGCCCTATCAAGGTTTCGAGACCCCCGGCTGCACGATAGAAATCAAGGCCGACAGTCTGGAATTCGCTAAGCGGGCCCTTAGCGCCCTGGACAAAATCGAGAAATGAAGTTCCGAATTGAAGAGGTCTGGATTGATGAGGAGGCTGAAGGATTCGCGCAGACAGAGCGGATTCTCGGCAAATTGAACGACGTGAAATTGGTGTTCGGTGAGCAGGCGAGAGAGAGGAACCGGGCGATAGCTCTCTCCAAAGATCCCTTTGAGCCCGGAAAACGAATACTGAGGTTGATGAAACACAAAGGGGCTTTCGTAAAGCCTTGTCCCGGAACCCCCGAATACCTTTGCTGCGGCCTTGAAATTCTGCACATCGGTCAAGGGTGTCCGATGGACTGCCGCTATTGCGCTCTGCAAGTGTATTTTAACAGGCCGGTATTGGAAGTATTTGTAAACATCGAAGACATGCTGGATGCCTTGACCCGACATATGGAGGCGGAACCCGCCCGATTTCACAGAATCTGCACCGGGGAGTTTACCGATTCGCTGGCTTTGGACCCGCTGACAGGTCTGGGCTCTACGTTGATCGAGCGATTCTCCTCGTGCAAAAACGCTTCGTTGGAGATCAAAACCAAGACAGATCTGGTTGAGCCGCTTCTAGAGATTGATCCGGGGAATCGCGTAATCTTGGCATTTTCCGTTAACGTGTCCGAGATTTCCCGCCGTGAAGAGATAAGGGCCGCTTCCATAGAGCGACGGCTTGGAGCAGCCAAGCGCGCTGGCGGAACACGGCTATCGTGTCGCGTTTCATTTCGATCCCATCATTCCTATTCCTGATTGGCAAAGCGCGTACGCCCGAACGGTGGATCGCATATTTCAGTCGGTGGACGGAGACAAAATAGCCTGGATATCCATGGGCGTGCTCAGGTTCATACCTGATCTGAAGGAGATCGTAGCGGGCCGATTCGGCCGGATTCCTTATTTCCACGACGGTTTCATCCGCGGTTTGGACGGCAAGTTCCGTCTCGAAGCGCATCGCCGCATTTCGATATATAAATTCCTGGCCCAGAGGATTCGGAGCCACGATGCTGAGGCTCGGGTCTATTTGTGCATGGAATCGCAATACGTGTGGCAAGAGTCTTTGGGTATGGAAATGCCTTCGGATGAGGGTTTGGCAGCGTATCTAAACGCCGCGTTCCTATGAAATGGCTGCTGGAGCGAAACTTCTTGAAACCCCGCGTTTCGAGGGGGCCAGACCTCTCTTCAAGAACTTTCACAATGGCGAATTGACGGGTCGCCATTCCCCAACATCTGGACGCTACGAGCAAATCAACGCCTTGGCTCATAAGGCCCCGCCATGGTCTATCGGCAGAAGGCTCTGATATTACCGCAATTGTTAGAGTTTTTTTGAAGGAGGGCCCGGTGAACGCTTACTATTCCTCGTTGTGGCCGCGCTCTATCGTTGTGGTTCCTACGACGGATTCCTGCTGCGGATTCTCCCTGTTGATGTCCTGTATGCCCCTTCTTAGCGCGCCTACGAGAATTTGGTGTAGCACGTCCAGAGACTTGTCGAACTTGCGCATGAAGTCGCGTCTGCGGAAGTACAATGGGAGCTTTCTGTGGAGCTGAAGTGGAGTCTTCCAGATGGCTCTTACTTCTCCCGGCTCTGGTGGGGCGGGGGTTTCCATATCATCGGTGATCACGCGCACGCATGCGAACGGAACACCGAGGCGAGCGGCTTCCAGACCAATTGCGTGGCTCTCCATGTCCACAGCCAGCGCCCGGGTCAAGGCGTGGAGGTTTTCCCGATCCTGCTTCGGAAACACGGCGTCCTTCACGGTGACGGATCTTGCGACGGAATGGCGAAGTCCTCGAGCCCGACAGACGGCGGCTAACATTTCCACCAGCGCGTCGTCCGACGGGAGGATTGATTCCGGCTCGTGCGGATACACGCTTTCCGATGAGATTATTGCGTCCCCGATTTTCATGGACGGCGTCAAACCGCCCGCCGCGCCGGCGCATATAATGGCGCCGGGCTGTGATTCGAGATTGCGAATGGCGTTAGCCGCCCGCGCCGGACCGATTCCGCAGCGAACCACTGTCAACATTTTTCCTTCGAAAAAAGCTTCTCTAAAAGTCGCTTTCCCCCGCTGCCAACGGCGGCGCACCTCCAGCTTTCCCAAGAACCTGTAAGCTTCTATACCCATGGGGAACACTATGCAGGGGAGCAAACTTGGGTTATCGGTTATCTCGTGGTGTCGGTTCATGGGTCTTACTCTTTTTGTCGCGGGGATGTTTGAACAAAATGAAAGATATAATTCCAGGCAGCTATATCATTCACCGGGTTTTTTGGTCAACATTCACGGGCGCCTCCGGTGACCCTTCACTCATGAGCGGCAATTTGGAGATTGCTTTCCCGCGGAACGCGGGATTTCACTCCTCGCAATGACATTCTAGCTCGTCTTTGCGAGCGCCGCGAAGCAATCTCCACCGCGTAAGTGAATGGATACCGCCGCCGGCATGATTTCTATTGGCAGGGGGGATCATGCATTATATATTAGCGAGATTCCCAATAGGATAGAATTGCATGTCTCAAATTGAACTGGATAATATAGACAAGCGGATTCTTGTGGCGTTACAGGGTGATTTGGATGATTCCCCAGAGCCTTATGCCGCTATCGCGGCGTCTATAAACATCGAAGAAGAAAATGTAATATCCCGCATAAAAAGGATGCTGGATGCGGGAGTTATAAGAAGACTAGGGGCAATGATACGCCATATAGAGGCGGGCATCGGTTTTAACGGAATGGTGGTTTGGAAAGTCGAACCGGACAGGATAGAAGAGGTGGGATACATTCTGGCCACCTTTCCGGAAGTGACTCATTGCTATGAACGGCCGCCCTTCGATGAAAACGGCGGTACACTCTTCACCATGGTGCATGCTCCATCGGAAGACGAATGCATGACGATAATTGAAGGCATGTCCCGAAAGGCAGGGATATCCGAATATGAGATACTCTTCAGTGAGCAGGAGCTGAAGAAAGTCAGCATGACATATTTTGATGATAACGACTCCTGACCAAACTTGCCTGGAGATCGAGAATTGAAAGCCGGCGTGGCTGACACACTGCGAGCCGACGGCGGACGGGAAATAGAAATCGGAATCGGTCATTTAACCGGCATGAGTCCATTCGCAAAGCCTTCTTTCGGATAGACTCCAAAGCCATAGACGTTACGCCCAGAAGCGTTCACGGTTGTCTCCGAAGCTGGAAGAGCTCAGGAGATTGGCGCTATAAGTTAGATTTTTTGCGGAGGAGCGCTCGCTCCCCTTTCCCTAAAGGATTTCGAAAAGTCCTCGGCGCGTTCGCCGTTAACTATTAATAGAATTGATTGTTGCGAAGGATGTTGTTTATGAAAAAGATTGAGGTTTCCGAGTCCCTTCTACGAGAGGCCATTAAACGGATTCCAGGAGGAGTTAATTCACCGGTCAGGGCTTTCAAATCCGTAGGATTACCGCCTCGGTTCATTAAGAGCGGGAAGGGGTGCAGAATCTTCGATGAAGATGGAAACGAATTTGTAGATTATGTGGGCTCCTGGGGTCCACTTATTTTGGGGCATGCAAACCCCGAAATCCTGGAGGCCTTGCGCAAGAGCATGGAAAACGGAACTTCATTCGGGGCGCCTACCCGATTGGAGGTTGAGCTGGCTGAACTGATCACCGAACTGGTCCCTTCCATCGAGATGGTCCGCCTTGTAAGTTCCGGCACTGAAGCCGCCATGAGCGCCATAAGGCTCGCCAGGGGCGTTACCGGAAGGGACAAGATCATCAAGTTCTCGGGCTGTTACCACGGCCACAGCGATGGCCTGCTGGCCAAGGCGGGGTCTGGAGCCGCAACGTTTTCACTGCCGGACTCTCTGGGGGTGCCCAGAAATGTCGTAGAACAAACCGTAGTCCTGCCGTACAACGATTTGAACGCGGTCCGCAGAGAACTGGAAGAGAACCCCAACCGTTTGGCCGCTATAATTGTGGAGCCCGTTGCCGGCAACATGGGAGTGATCCCTCCTGCGCCGGGATTCCTTGAGGGATTGAGAGATCTGTGCGCCAGAGACGGCGCTCTGCTCATCTTTGACGAGGTGATAACGGGATTCAGAGTCGCTTTGGGTGGAGCCCAAGCTCTGTAGAATGTTAAACCCGATATAACCTGCCTCGGAAAAATAATCGGCGGCGGTCTGCCGGCGGCGGCCTTCGGTGGGCCGAAGACAATCATGGAGGCTCTTGCTCCGGTAGGTGGAGTTTACCAGGCGGGCACTCTTTCAGGTAATCCTTTGGCGGTCGCCGCCGGGCTGGCGACTTTGAGGATACTGCGCAGAGACAATCCGTACGGAGAATTGGAACGAAAAGCCAAGAAACTGTCCGACGGCGTGACTGCGATTCTGACCGAAAAGGGGATTAGACATACCCTGAATCGAGTCGGATCAATGTTGTCGGTGTTTTTCAACCCTGGACCCGTAAGGAATTATGAAGAGGCGCTGCAATCGGATAGGTCGGTCTTCAGTAAATTATTTGCCGATATGTTGGAACAAGGAATATATCTAGCGCCTTCCGCGTTTGAAGCCTGGTTTGTGGGGACTGCTCACACCGACGCAGATATTGAACAGACATTGGAAGCTGTAAAAAGGAGCGTCTGACAGCTAATAGTTCACCGGAAACCCCTTCCTGCAAAAAGGGGTTTCCAAGACCCTTCCCCAAAGACTCCTGATATATTAGGTCTCTTGAGCAGTCGCCACCGCACTTTGACCGGATCTCCAGCGCTTCTTCCCCGAACAAGCTTCATCGGATCTCGATATTGCGCAACGGCAAGCGCTTACACGTTGGCGACGACAGTTGGAGTTTTTTGAAGGAGGGTCTAGAGCATAGGCGCTACTTAAAGATGCGTTGTGACCAGCGCCGTCATTCCCGCGCAAGCGGGAATCCGGTGTTTTCAATACCTTCTGGACCCCCGCTTTCGCGAGGGCGACGTAATTCTGCCGGCGTTAACTATTTGAAATCACGTCCGACAAGGTCAAAAGTTAGCGCTTATGAGGGTCTAGAGGGAAAACTTCTTTCAAGAAGTTTCTCTCCAGAGGAGAATTTTATATGTCTTGGGCTTTGGGGTCTCTCTTCAAGAAAGGAGCGATTCCGGCGTATATATATTGCTCATAGCGAAATGATAAATAGCTGATTATCGGTGGGAGTAGAGAGCAAATGAGGAAGAAAATCACGACTGACCGCACGTCGACATGAAGGTATTCCTGAGCGATGACGACGAAGTCGTTGTCAAGTTCGCCGCCTTTTCCGTCCATATACTCAGCCATGGAGGAGAGGTCCGTCAGAAGTTTGTGGGCCATGTCGATGTCGTAAAAAGTTATATAGAATCCTATAATGGCATACAAAGGCCGCTCAGCCTCGTTTATTATCGATCGGCCGCTCAACGCCCTGTAAATAAACAGAGTGGCGATCAGCAACTCCGTGCCATGGCCCATAAAAAGGATAACCACTGAATGCCCTGTGGTCAGCGTCAACCATAAGTGCGCTGCGGCCAAGATCGACAATAGAATCACGGTCTTGGTGTTTTTTCTGTAGACGTAGATCAGATAACCCATTGCGGCATAGATCACGAGCAGGAGTAACGTAGATTTCTCCGCCACCAACGTGACCCCGCCTCCGTGAAGCATGTCGAAAGCGGGAATAGAAGGACATCCGAGAAGCCAGCCGAACAGAGCGTGGCCAAATTCGTGGGCAAGCGTCTTGAATGTGCCGAGAATCCACCCGGGCCAAAAAAGAACCATAGAAATCAGGGCGACCCCCGAGCCTATGGCCAGCATCAGCCACTCATCCCTTTGCATGAATCGCGGCTCCGGCACAAACTCTTCCGGATAATCAGGGACGTAAGACGCTTCCTCATAAAACACCGGCCGGCTTCCAGACGATGAAAGCTCTTCCCGACGAAAACTATGCTCGGTTCCCGTCGCCGCTCCCGTAATTTGAGAGTCGTCAATTGTTATGTACTGGGAATAGTCGCTTTTAGCCTGAGCTGACGTCATATATTTGGAGACAATAATTCCACAATACGGACATTCCTCGAAGTCCCGGTTCTGGCGCATCCCGCAGGCCGGACAGGCCCAGGTTCTATTGGGATTCGGCGCCGGGCTCGGCTTCGTCCTTGCATCCCATTCCGTTTCCGTAAGTAATCCGGCGGCCACGAGTTTTCGGGCTAGGGCCTTTAGCGCCCTTGGCGAAAGATTGTATCTTTCCATCAGTTGGAGGTCGGTCAAGCCGGCCCTGATGTCCCGTGTCACTTGTTTAGCGTTTATGGTGGGGCGGTTGGTTTCAGCCATTGGGGACCATTGATTAAGTCTGGGACCTAACGAAATAAATCCGGACGATTACTGCTGCTTAGAATACCATGCGTCTTAGAGTGGGTCAAACTGAGCCGGCAATCGGAGAATCCGTCCATTCGGGGATGGATGGGGCTCATGCCCGACGAGTATGCGCCATTGTTCCCGAAATGCGATGGATTCTGAAGGTGTTGCAATAATAAGAGTTTTTGGGGAGGGGTTCGTGGAGGGTCTTTGCAAAAAGACCCTCCACGACGCCTCTTGCGAAAACTCTTACGTTTTGGCGCCTGCTTCCAGTATTACAGGATCTCCGGAGCTCCGTAGGAGGCCATTCTTCCAAGCTCTTCTTCGATTCTCAGGAGCTGATTATACTTACAAATTCTGTCAGTCCGCGACGCCGAGCCGGTCTTGATCTGACCTGTTCCAAGAGCCACCACTAGATCGGCTATGGTAGTATCTTCGGTTTCACCGCTGCGGTGTGAAACCACGGAGGTATAGCAAACGCTCTTGGCGAGATTGACCGTTTCAATGGTTTCGGTAAGGGTGCCTATCTGATTAAGTTTGATCAATATTGAATTCGCTACACCCTCTTCGATCCCCTTCCTCAGCAATTCTATGTTGGTGACGAACAAATCGTCTCCTACGATCTGGATTCGATGGGCGAGCTTTTCCGTGAGCAACTTCCAGCCTTCCCAATCGTTCTCATCGAGGCCGTCTTCTATTGAAATGATGGGATATTTGTCCACCAGCTTGTCGTAGAAGTCCACCATCTGTTCGGCGGTTTTCTTGGAGCCCTCGCCGGCGAGATTGTACATTCCGTCCTCATAAAAGGAGCTGGCCGCCGCGTCTAAAGCGATCCACACGTCTCCCCCCGGGCTGTAACCTGCTTGATCAATGGCCTGCATAATTACGTCGAGAGCCTCTGCGTTGGATTTCAAGTTAGGTGCGAATCCTCCCTCATCACCGACGGAGGTGTTAAGGCCCTTGCCTTTCAAGACCTTCTTCAAATTATGGAAAATCTCGGCCCCCATGCGCAATCCTTCACGGAAAGAAAGCGCTCCCACCGGCATAACCATGAATTCCTGGAGGTCAACGTTGTTGTCCGCGTGGGCCCCTCCGTTAAGAATATTCATCATAGGAACAGGTAATCTGTGCGCGCCTACTCCCCCCAGGTATCTGTACAGCGGCACTTCCAGCTCGTTTGCGCATGCCCGCGCCGCGGCCAGGCTGACGCCCAGGATCGCATTGGCTCCGAGTTTGTTCTTGTTGGGGGTTCCGTCAATTTCAATGAGCCTCTGATCCAACGCTTCTTGATGAAAAGCGTCTATGCCAATAATATTAGGACGTATTTCGTTAAAGACGTTGGATACGGCGTTCAAGACGCCTTTTCCCATATAACGTTGGGGATCTCCATCCCGCAATTCCACGGCCTCATGTTCTCCGGTTGAAGCTCCGGAAGGGACTGCTGCCCGGCCCACGGAACCGGTTTCCAGCCATACATCTACTTCGACGGTGGGATTACCTCTTGAATCGAGGATTTCACGCGCAGTCACATCAGCAATATCGTATCTCATTTGGCGCCTCCTTGATCATGACAGTCCTTTGGGTCAATTGAATTACCAGTCAGTAATTTAACCAGTACACGTCAATCCTAAACCTACGGGGTGAAAGAGGAAAGGTAATAGTTCATTAGAAATCTGTTTTTGCAAATGGATTATGTCTTTAGCTCCGCACGCGGAGAATACGCTGACCCTGCTGCGCCGGGTCAGCGCCGCCCAAAACATCCATGTTCTACCCAGGGCCGGTATTCAGCTTTCCCCTCGTTCCCAGGCTCCAGCCTGGGAATGCCCGTGATGTGGGCTCCAGCCCACATATTGTCTTGAGCGCAATCAGCAGATTGTCGGGATCCGCGCCAAGTCGTTCTTTCCCTTACGCTCCTTGGCGCCGAGCCGTCCGGCTGCGCCGGCTTCATTCAATCTGCGATGCGGCGCTTTTCTTTTTACAAATCCTGAAATATTTTCCCGCCAATTCCGTTATGTTTGATCAAGAACCGATACAGGTGGTATTGTGAAGCAGCATTGAGGCCTGAATCATTTTCGGCGTCGGTATTTTGCCCAGGAGAATGCATTATATGGCATGTAACGAATCCCCAAAAAAAATCTTGGTGATCGGCGGAGCCGGATACGTAGGATCTCATTTCAGCGCGTTTGCAACGAATTCGGGATATGAAGTCACCGTGTTAGACAACTTGTCAACGGGGCATGAGGCCGCAATCGGCAAGTCCAAATTCGTCAAGGGGGACTTGCTCGACGCCGGCACGCTGCATGGACACCTGGATTCCAACCGTTATAACGGCATATTCCACTTTGCGGCAAGTTGCCTTGTCGGGGAGTCCGTACTGGACCCGGCCAAGTACTATGCGAACAACTTCCTGGCCGCCTTCAACATGCTCGAAGCCATGAGGAATACCGGTCACGATCGCCTGGTTTTCTCCTCCACGTGCGCCGTTTACGGTTTGCCGCAAACAGTTCCAATTTCCGAGAGCCATCCGAAGAATCCCATTTCACCTTACGGCAGGACCAAATTGGCGATTGAATGGATGTTGGAAGATTACCAGCATGCCTATGGAATCAGGTCCGCATGTCTGCGCTACTTTAACGCGGCCGGCTGCGAACCTGCCCTGGGAATCGGAGAAGACCACCGGCCCGAGACTCACTTGCTTCCCAACGTAGTCAGGTATGCGCTGAAATTGGACCCGGCATTGGTAATCTTTGGTCGGGATTATCCTACACCTGACGGCACCTGCGTCCGTGATTACATCCACGTCACGGATCTAGCGGACGCTCATCTCAGAGCGCTTGAGAAGCTGGACGAGGAGCCTTTGATCAGGGTAAACCTTGGGACCGGAAAGGGTCTGTCAAACCTGGAGATCATTGACGCCGTCAGCAGGATTACCGGCGTTGAGATTAAACCCGATTTCGGACCCAGGCGCCCGGGGGATCCCCCGAAGCTTGTCGCGGACGCGTCTCTGGCGTCTGATCTGCTTGGCTGGCGAGCCACCAGGTCTCACGTTGATGATATAGTGAGCGCTGTTGCGCAATGGTTTTCGTCCCATCCCAAGGGGTACACAACAAATTGATTTTTCGGCGGTAACGACAAGATGAACATACTTTTGACCGGCAGCGCAGGATTCATCGGATTTCATTTGGCCCTCGAACTTCTGAAATCCGGATATAAGATTATCGGCGTAGATAATTTCAACGAGTATTACTATCCGGGGCTCAAACGGGCTAGAAACAGCATTTTGATGAAATACGATAATTATGTTCCCGTCGAAGAGAACCTGGCGGATAGAAATGCCGTGGACCGCTGTTATTCGGTCCATCAGCCGGAAATTGTATGCCATCTTGCGGCTCAAGCCGGGGTAAGATATTCGCTGAAAAACCCCTATTCTTACCAAGAATCCAACCTGCAAGGTTTCGTAAATTTGATTGAAGCCGCTCGCAAGCTGCCTGTGAAAAGATTTGTTTACGCATCCTCCTCCAGTGTCTATGGCGGTAACACTAAAATGCCGTATTCCGAGGATGATCCGGTAAACACTCCGGTGAGTCTCTATGCCGCGACAAAACGGGCGAACGAGCTAATGGCTTACACATACACCCATCTGTGGAATTTGCAGACCATAGGCCTGCGGTTTTTCACGGTTTATGGTCCTTGGGGTAGACCGGACATGGCTTACTGGTCCTTCCTGGAAGCGATACTCAACGCCGAACCCATCAGGGTGTTCAATTACGGGAAGAATCGACGGGACTTCACCTATATAGACGATGTCGTAAAAGGTGTGATCAATGCGTTGTTCAGCGAACCCCTGGACCCTTACGAAATAATAAACCTCGGCAACAATAAGCCCGTGGAACTCATGGAATTCATCGAGACGGTGGAAAAGCTTGCCGGGAAAGAAGCGATCAAGGAGATGGTTCCGCCCCAACCGGGGGACGTGGTCGCCACTTATGCGGATATAGAAAAAGCCAAAGCCAAGCTGGGCTTCCATCCCACGACCGATCTGAAGGCAGGCCTGGAGCGCTTCGTAGAGTGGTACTTGGACAACCCGGACATGATGGCCGCTGTGCGAGAATTTCGATCATGCAACCGGTAGGTTGTCCGTGTTGTTAGGTATTCGATGCAGATGACGATGGGACAATCACGGTGACCTGTAATGGGAGGAGACGACATGGTCCCCCGCAAGGCGCCTCTACCTGCTGAAAAGTTCAGTATAATGAACATGGTGTCAGGCAAACCATCCGATTTTCTTGAGCCCGTTCACGTATCCGGTCTCGATTGCCAATCCCCCTTACATACCCCTTAATCCTCGAATTACGGGACTAATCGGGGCTTGATGAATTCAGGATCAGGTTGATTTTATCCCCAATTCTCGTCGTCTGCGCGCTTCGGTCGCATCCATTAATCTTGACAAATATTTCATGCATCTGATAATAGTTTTTAGGATCAAAACGTCTCAATCGGCTTGTTCTCTATCATGAAAAGCCGTCTTCGGTGGTAAGCATTCATTCATGACCCGTAAATTTTGAGATCGCTTCGTCGTTTCGCTCCTTGCGAAGAAAGTGTGACGTGTCATTGCGAGCGCAGTGGAGCAATCTTCCCCAAGTAAGTGAACGTTTGATCTCGTATTGCGTTTCACGCCGCCATCTGCCCGATCTGTGCGACCTGGAATGCGGAATATATTCTCAGACACTGTTTTTCGACTCTATTACCAATTCGCCCAAGAGTTAGCGATATTGCTGAATGCCGCTCCAGGAACCGTTCCGAAGCTCAGGTCTCTTTTCAGGCCTGGCCAAGGAACTTCCTCGCAAGTCGCGTCGTGAAGCCTGACGGGGTTTTTGCACGCGTTGAGGCGAACCGGTAGATGTTGTGATCATTGAGATTCCTTGGATTTCTAATATTTTTGCCCGGGGGTAACACATGAACTTCGATCTTCCCAAAGATGCAGAGCTGACTAGAAAAGTCGTCAGGGAATTTGCCGAAAAGGAAATCGCTCCGATTGCTCAGGAGTTGGACGACAAAGAAGAGTTTTCTTACGATCTCGTCCGTAAGATGGGCGAACTGGACTTCTTCGGACCTTTTGTTTCCGAAGAATACGGCGGTAGCGACGTGGGATATCTCAACTATATTATAACCGTGGAAGAGATCGCCAGGATTGACGGATCTCAGGCCGCCACAATAGCCGCCGGAAATTCCTTGGGAATCGCCCCCATTTACTATTTCGGCACCGAAGAGCAAAAGCGCAAATGGCTGCCGGATCTGTGCAAGGGCAACATACTCTCCAGCTTCGGTCTCACCGAGCCGGACGCCGGTTCGGACGCCGGGGCGTCCAAGACGTCCGCAGTGTTGGACGGGGACGAATGGGTCATAAACGGAAGCAAGATTTTCATCACGAATTCCACCACGGATATCAGCGCGGTTTGCGTGGTGCAATGCATTACCGATTTCGCCGATCCCAAGAAGCCTGAAGTTAGCTGTATTCTGGTGGAAAACGGGACTCCCGGCTTTACTGCGGAAGCGATGCACGGAAAAATGTGCTGGCGGGCCTCAAACACCGGGCAATTAACTTTTCAGGATGTTCGTGTCCCGAAAGAAAACCTGCTCGGGAAGCGTGGAGAAGGTTTTCACCAGATGCTGAAGACGCTGGACGGCGGACGCCTCTCCATAGGGGCCATGGGACTCGGCGGCGCACAAGGCGCATTTGACATCGCTCTGGATTATGCGAAAAAGCGCAAGCAATTCGGCAGGCCGATCGGGTCTTTCCAGGCGAACGCTTTCAAACTGGCCGATATGGCTACGGAAATCGAAATGGCCAGGCTGCTTCTCTATAAAGCCTGCTGGCTTATGGACAATCACAAGCTCACGCCTAAAGCGGGCGCAATGGCGAAATTGGTGTGCTCGGAGACCTATTACAGGTGCGCCAATCACGCAGTTCAGTTGCACGGCGGTTACGGCCTGATGAAAGATTATCCGGCGGAAAGACATTACCGTAACCAGAAGCTCCTGGATATCGGTGAGGGCACCTCGGAAGTCCAGCGCATTGTCATTGCGAGAAATATAGGCGTGCCGGGGAGATCTATGTAGCTTCCGGCGATCACAACACTAACGCCTCACGGATCTTGGGCTGAAAGGATTTAATATGGAAGATGATAAGAAAACTCAAACCTATGAAGATTTCAGAGAAACCGCCTCGGATTACGGGGAGGAAAAAGATAGCCATGATTTTCTGACCGATCCCGCCGCCCTGGCCGACGCTCGTGAAAAAGCCGAACATGAACAAGCCGCGAGCCACGGCGCCAAACTTCGTTCCGTCCGCATATCCAGAGGGTTTTCGCTGGAAGAGTTGTCGTCTCGCACAGGCATCAGCGCCAAGCAACTCGAACAACACGAAGAGGGCGAGATTCTTCTGCCGCTGGGACAATTGATAAAGTTGAGCAAGGCTCTTTCCATGAAAATGGCCGACGTGATATCCACCGGAGAGGAATCCTTCACAATTGTCAGATCCCACCAGCGTGAGAGCTATTCCCGCTTCGGCAAATCCAGACAGTCGACATACGGTTACGAATACGAGTCGTTGGCGCCGAATAAGAAAGACAGATTGATGGAGCCGTTTATAGTCACGCTCCATCCTGCTGAAGGCGAAGAGCCTTCCTCCCATGACGGTCAAGAATTCATCTACGTTCTGGAAGGACGGATGGAAGTGATCGTCGAGGAAACCAGAGAAGTGCTCGAGCCTGGTGACGCCATATATTACGATTCAACCGTCATGCACCTGGTGAAAGCATATGGAGACCAAGCAGCCAAGATTCTGGCTGTGCTGATCTCTTAGTATTGGTTATCATAAATACGGTCACATTTTTTGGGTAACGGCCCACTCTCAGACCGGTGGGGGCCGGCGTCCCGAAACTGTCTCAAAACTCCCGGATTGCAGGGAATCGTGGCACGCTGAACGTAGGGTGCGGGGTTTATCCCCGCCCGGCTAACAGGTTCTCGAATAGCTGGCGGGGATAAACCCCGCCCCTACACACGTTTGTTTAGATTGTAGCGACAACCGGCATCGTACGGCGCATTCAGCGCTTGATGCTTCCGATGAAAATCGTGCTACGAATTACAGGGCGCTAATACTTTTGAGACAGTTTCTCCCTGCCGGCCCACGAATAATAACCACCAGGGACGGCGGTCGCCACCAAGAAGAAGAGCCTGCGGCGGCGTACGAATACGATGCCGTATTTAAGAAGTGATGTCCTTCGTTCTGCCGTAAACTTCCGGTGACTCCAAACCGAAATGTTTGGGCGCCGGCTCATAGTCCGCTCCGGCGAGCCGGAAGCGGATCTTTTCAATCAAACCTGAGGTCCTGACATGACAATACTTGAGCCGGCAAACGTGGCCCTTGCCGGGATACCGGCGCCTAAAGTCGCCTTTGCCGTAGTGTTTCTAGCTCTTTCGTTTTTTGTGTACGTGATGGTTCAGAGAATCGACCTGCTCCGTAAAGTAGCTCCTGATTTCCGTTTCGATCAAATGGGCCAACGCATCAAGATGGCCTTGATTTATGGATTCGGGCAGTTCCGCCAACCGCGGTACCTGGGAGCAGGAGTCCTGCATATTTTACTATTCGCAGGCTTCATGATCCTGTCGCTGCGCTCCTTGACCCTCATAGGTAGAGGGTTTTCCGCCGAATTTCATTTGCCTTTCCTCACCGGCGCCGTGGGATTCTCATACGAAGTTCTGAAGGACTACGTAGTGCTTATGGTTCTGGGCGTGTGTATCGCCGCAATCATCAGAAGAGCGGTGTTCAAGCCCGCCAGGTATTCCCACGGCGCTTTGGGAGGCCACGAAGGAGAGGCTTACATAATCCTCGGCCTGGTCTCCGCCCTGATGGTTACGGACATGATTTTTGACGGCAGCGGGCTAAGGGCTTCCGGTGAACTTGAGCCCGTTCTGTTCCCTGCTGCGAGCCTTGCCGCTTATCTCATGAAAGGCTACGACCCCGCTGCTTTGAGCGACATACATGTCGGCGGATACTGGGCGCACATATTGGTCTTCTTCGGGTTACTCAATTACCTGCCTATTTCCAAGCACTTTCACGTAATTACGGCGATACCCAATACTTTCTTTGCCAGGCTTAGCAAAGGATCAATCAAACCGGTCCGTTACGGTGTGACGGATTGGATGGCCCTGGATAGCTGCGGAGTCGGACGTTTCGAGGACTTCACCTGGAAGCATGTCCTTGACTTTTATTCTTGCGCGGATTGCGGCAGATGCACGGACAACTGCCCCGCCAATGCGGTGGGACGCAGCCTTTCCCCCAAAATGATCAGTATCAAGGCCCGTGACTACGCATACGAACACTACCCTGTAATCGGCAATCCGCCTCGCTCCTCCGACAAGAAATTTGTCGGGGACATAATCACCGAAGAGGAAATCTGGGCGTGCACCACTTGCGGGGCCTGCGAACAGGAATGCCCGATACTCATAGAATACATTGACAAAATAGTTGATATGCGGCGTTATCTTCTGGACAAGGGTGAGTTGCCCCAGTCTCTGCAAAAGCCCATGCAGCAAATCAAGAAAAAAGGAAACGCTTACGGCGGGACCAAACAGAAACGGGCCGCCTGGGCCAAGGACGTTGACGGCGCCAAAGTCCGGGAACTTAAGCCAGGAGATTCTGCGGAATTCCTCTTCTTTGTGGACAGCTGCGGATCTTTTGACCCGCGGATTCAAGAGATATCCAAGTCATTTGCCCGGATTCTGGACAAGGCGTCCGCAGACTTCGGGATTTTGGGACAAAACGAGACCGACGCCGGAAACGAGGTCCGAAGGCTCGGAGAAGAAGGGCTCTTCGAGCAGGTTTCCGAAAAGAACATCGAATCGTTCCAAGGGATCAAATTCAGGGAAATCGTCGCATTTGATCCACATGCTTTCAATGTCATAAAGAACGATTATCCGACCAAATTTCCGGTGATCCACGCAAGTCAGTTGATCAACCGCTTTTTCAAAGAGGGAAGACTGAGACCGACGACGGATTACCTGAAAAACAGGGTCGCTACTTTTCAAGATCCATGTTATCTGGGGCGCCACAATTCAATATACGACGAACCTCGCTCGATACTTAATAAGCTGCCGGGGATAAGGTTCCGGGACATGGACCGTAGCAAGTCTCGCAGCTTCTGTTGCAGCGGCGGAGGATTGCTGCTCTGGTACGAGAACGAGGAAGAAAAGGAACGCATGGGCGAGCGAAGGGTGCGGATGGCTCAGGAAATCGGCGCCGAAGTGATTGTCACCGCGTGCCCGTTTTGCCTGATAAACCTTGAGGATGCGGTCAAGACCACAGGGAACGAAGGCAAAATCGAAGTGATCGACCTTGTGGAACTGGTCGATAGATCCCTGGGATAGACCTCCTGGCCTTTGCGTGACCGTTCCAAGAAAATAGCCGCTGGAGGGAAACTTCTTGAAACCCCGCGTTTCGCGGGGTCCAGACCTCCCTTCAAGAAACTTCTAAAAGGCGATGGCGCAAAGCGGAGAGAAATCTGTTCGAAGCACGGTTGGAACCATTTAACCAATCAACATATTAGGAGTTTTTGTGGAAGGGACCAGGAAACCACTTTTTGCAAAAAGGGGTTTCCTGGCGAACCGTTACGAAGTCTTTAACCCTCTGAGTAAATTTGGGAGGAGCAATGGATATCATAGTATGTGTCAAATGGACGCCGGACAGCTCGGAAGCCGACTTGACCGTAGCCGGCGGTGGACATGACATAAAGAAAGACGATCTGGATTACGATGTTAATGATTGGGACAGGTTCGCCATTGAAGAAGCTGTCCAAATGAAAGAAAAACTGGGCGGTAAAGTAACCGTTGTAACCGTCGCCCCCGAGGACGCCGAGTCCATGATGAGAGAATGTCTTGCCAAGGGCTGCGATGAGGCCGTCCAGTTGTGGGACGACGCATTCGAAGGTTCCGACGGATACGCGGTTGCCCGAATTCTCTCAAGCTTCATCAAAGAGCGCCCCCATGACCTAATCCTCTGCGGCACACTGGCCGACGATGATTGCGCCGGCCAAGTGGGCGGTATGCTCGCTGCCATGTTGGGCGTCCCCAGCGCGGTTCTGGTTTCCAAAATCAATATCGTCGACGGAAAAGCGACGTTTCACAAGGAGTTGGAAGGCGGACTCTACGAGGTTGTGGAAATGGACCTTCCGGCCGTGCTGTCCGTCGCCACCGGTCTGAACGAACCCAGGTTCGTATCGATCCGCGCCGTGCGCAAAGTGGCTTCTATTGAAATACCAATTCTCGGAGCCGGCGAAATCAACATTGATCCGGGTCAAGTGGGCGCCAATGGCTCCAGAATAGAAACCGGGTCCATGGCCCTACCGCCCGAAGGAGAAGGCGCGGAAATTATAAAGGGCAGCGCAGAGGACGCGGCCACGCGACTTGCGGAGATCCTTAAGGAAAAAGGAGGTATCGGCTGATGAAAAACGTATTTGTTTTGGCTGAGCACCGAAAAGGCCAGTTGAGAGATACCACCTGGGAAGCCTTGACCCTCGGGCGCAAGATAGCGAATGACCTGTCCGCGGACCTTACTTGTTTGCTGTTGGGTCAAAATGTTGACGAAATGGCCCAGAAACTGGCCCAGGAATGCGCAAACGTGTGGGTAGTGGATGACGCCAAGTTCGCCCATTTTGATTCGGACGCATTGATGAAAGCCATCCCCAAACTCCTCGCGGACAAGGGGCCCTTTATACTGATGATGGGGAACTCGAACTCCATTCTGGATCTCGCCCCCGGTCTGTCGGTTACTCTTGACGCCGCATGCGCGACGGATTGCTTCGGTGTTGAGATCAAAGACGGGAAGCCTGTGGCCCATCGACAGGTATACAGTTACAAAGTCAACTCCGAGGTTTCCTTCAAGAACGCCGAGAGAATATTGATTACGCTCAGGGCCGGCTCAAACCCGTACACTCTTTCGGGCGGCGCAAACGGGCAGATTCAGAGCATTTCTTCGCCGATTGCAGATGAGCCTGTCCGCAAACGGTTCCTCGAATACGTTGAGGCCGAAAAGGGAGACGTTGATATCGCTTCCGCAGACATCATCGTTTCCATCGGTCGAGGAATCGGCGATGAACCCGATATGGAAATTTTTGAATCCCTCGCAAACACAATGGGCGGCGTTATTGCGTGCTCCAGGCCCATCGTGGATAAAGGCCTTTTGCCCAAGTATCATCAGGTGGGCACTTCCGGCGTGGAAGTGAAACCGAAGGTATATCTGGCTCTGGGTATCAGCGGGGCCTTCCAGCATGTGGGCGGCATTAAAGGCGCGCCGCTGATCGTCGCCATCAACAAAGACCCGCGAGCTCCCATTTTCCGGGTCGCTCATTACGGGATAGTGGGCGATGTGAATGAAGTGGTGCCGGCCCTGGACGAAAAGATTCGGGAAATAAAGGGCTGAGGTAAGCGTTGACCGGGAGGAAACTTTTTTGTGCAATGGTTTATGCCCGGGCTCCGTTGAGGCTTCACGGGGGCAGCCCCTATACCGACTCGCTTAGTTTCAAGTAACCCAGTCAGGAATTGTCCCGCCGGCTGCCCTTAAGAGCCCCCACCCCAACCCTCCCCGTTCACGGGGAGGGAGCCGTTCCCCCGTCCACGGGGAGATGCAGGGGGGACTTCTTTTGGCAGCGCCGTCGGGAAGCGCGAGTTGATAATATTGACTTTAGACTTTCCCACGTGACGGCAGAGAACTCTGAAGAATCTTCATCCGGAGCCTACAGAGCAAAAGCTATAGTCCATTGTACAAGAAAAGTTTCCTTCCGGACCTTTCATCACGAAATTCCGACAGCGGGGCTGACCCGCCAATGCGACATCTCGCATGCCATGTTAATGGTCTTCACTTGAAGCTACATCACCTCTGGTAGTATCCCCGAAAAGCCCTCTTACAATTTGCCTTAAGTTCATGGCTCCCAAGGACCTGTTGCATATTTTTGGCCGCGTGCTAGACTGCGGCTAATGATAGGCATTAATGTGGGCCATTAATTGATTATAATGTTTGGGTTAAATTGGAGTTAACACCTCGTTGGGCGACCATGGCTACCCAAGGAGACTCCCCCCTTTCGGGAGGATAGAAAGAGAAGCCGATGTGTAGCATATTGGTAGTTCTTGGGAAGAGGTCCGGAGGCCGGCTTGTTTCAAGAAGTCTCCCGCCGGCCGCCTTTTCACAGGAACTCTTCCATTTTGAAAATGTCGACTAAATAAAATCACACAGGTGCGCCCCAATGGAAAACGGCGGCTGTTATTCTCGGGTTATTCGCTCTGTATTACTCGTCATATTGTTTATAGGCGCCATCGCTGTAGGATTGTTTTACATAAGGGCGGAATTGCTGTCCTTCTTCATGACGAGACCCTCCATCAACACGATTATCTTGTCTTTGGGTCTGCTTGGAATAGGAATATCACTGTTTCAGATGTTCGGGTTGCTGGGTCAAGCCCACCGACTGGACGAGTTTGCGGAAAAAATCGATAGCGACAATCCTGAGCCTATCCCTCAACTTCTGCAGTCGGCTGACGGAGGCTTGGTAGAAGGCCGTTTCGCCAGGATAGCGAGCCTTGCGGGTCACGGCCGACTCAGCATGGAAGCGGTCGGCTTGATTTCAGACTCTGATTTGACTTCGGAGGAGGCCCGTGGGGCGTTTGTGCGTTACGTGCTCGGTGTCATGATTTTCCTGGGGCTTATCGGCACGTTCTGGGGCGTTCTAATCACGGTCCAGGGGGTTCAAAAGGTGCTGGCGGCCTTGGAGCCCGAGAAAATGGATGACGCCATAGCATTCGTAACCCAGCTTAAGACTTCCATGGGAGGGTTACTCGGCGGCTTGTCCACGGCTTTCAGCACCTCTTTGTTCGGGCTCGCAGGCTCGGTGATCCTTGGTTTTGTGGATCTTCAAACGCGAAAAGCCAGAGCTCAGGTGCTGTCCGACCTGGACCGGTTCGTGGTTTCGGTGTTGGTTCCCAATCTCTTGGGCGTCGTTCAAACCAGGGAGGTCCACGCGGGCTTTGTGATGCCGTCGGAAGACAAGAGCGGCGCGCTGTATCATCTCGCCTCTCAGGAAACTTTGGGTGAAAACCTGCGCAGACTGACCGATGTCATAATTCGCCAATCGACCACGGATGAGAGGATTACCGCCTCTATAATGGAAATCAAGGCTCTGCTGGAATCAATGGCCGAACTGGAGACCAAAGACCGGGAGTTAGCCCAAACAGACGCCGCCATGAGCCACAGTTTACTTGAGCGAATTGATTCCGTGAACCGAAATATGGAACGACTGATCAAAGAAGTCCGCATAAACAGAGAATCCTCCGACGATCTCGGCAAGAACCTTCTGGATAGAATGAAACTTGAGGGAGAAATTACAAACAAGACACTATCCATAGGCTTTTCGGATTTGAGCCGCCGTTTGGACGGACTGAAAACCAAGAGAGGCGATCCCGAAGGGGGCAGCCGATGAGAGGCCGAAAATCCGAGACTTTTAGAGAAAGCTTCAACGTTTGGCCCGGATTCACCGATGTTATGGTGGGTTTGCTGCTTGTATTCGTATTTGTAGTGACCTTGTTTACGATCACCCAGACGATCCTGTCCCGATCGATACTAAAAAAGGATACTGAGCTCGAAAGGTTGCAACAGGAGCTTTCCGCTAAGAGCTCGGAACTGGAAAAGCTAAGCGCGGAAGTCTCCAAGCTGGAGAAGCTGTTCCAGTCGGAGACGGACAAGAGCAGCGGCCTGGAGCAAGCCATGGCCTTGAAGGTCCACGATCTTGAGGCGGCCCTGGCGCAGTTGACCGCGAGAGATCTGGAGACGCAGGAGAAGGACAAGGAAATCAGCCGGCAAAAGACGGACCTGGAATCGGCTTTGGAGTCGATGAAAGAAGCTTCCATCGACATTGCCGAAAAGAACCGGGCCTTGTCACTGGAAAAGACGGAAATTAACGCGGCGCTGGCAAAAATCGAACAAAGTTCCGCCATCCTGGGGGAAAAGGAAAAAACTATCTCGGAATTGGGCTTGAGCCTGCAGGATACACAAAGCGCTCTGGCTAAGTCCAAGTCTGAAACAGCCGAAAAGACTGCAAGCTTGGTTGAGCTGAAAGCCCGCCTGGAACTGCTCAATAATCAGATTGCCGGTTTGAACCAAAAGATTACCACCTATATTGCGGAAATTGATAAGCTCAACAAGCTCTTGGCCGAATCCAAGCTTGAGGAGGCCAACGAAAAGACGAAGGCGGCTTCACTACAAAAGGAAATTACTTCCCTAAGATCAAAGCTGGAAGAGATTTCGGCCAAATTGGCCAAGCCGCAGGATGAAGCCAAGAAGGACTTCAAGCTTTCCCAACTTGTCGAATTGTTGGGACAAAAAGAACAGGAAATTGACCGTCTCAGAAAATTGTCCAAATACAGAAGCGAGTTTCTCGCCAAGCTGCAAGAGGTGTTCTCGGGCCTGACGGACATCCGAGTTCAGGGTGACAGGTTTGTGTTCCAGTCGGAGATCCTTTTCGCCTCGGGCAAGACGGAAATCAACGAGTCCGGAAAACAGGAATTGGACAAATTCGTTAAGATTTACAAGGAAATGATTCCCAAAATCCCGCCCGGCTTGGATCTGATCATTATGGTTCAGGGTCATACGGACACCGACCCTGTGAAGTCCGCAAGATTTCAATCCAATTGGGAGCTCTCGGCCGCCAGGGCAATGCAGGTTGTCCGATATCTGATTGAAAAGGGCATTCCTGCCGGCCGTGTGGGAGCTTCAGCCCTGGGAGAGTTTCATCCGGTGGACAAAGGGGCTGCCATCGAGGCTAAACGTCTGAACCGCCGGATTGAGATCAAAATCACAACATTGTGAAAACCGGAGATAATAATCGAACTGTGCTCCTGCATGCGAGTTTCCCTGATGACGCCGGGCCGATGGGGGTTTACATTCATATCCCCTTTTGCCTTGGACGCTGCGACTACTGCGCTTTCGTGAGCTATCCCCATGACCCGGAGCTGGAGAAACGCTACGTTGAAGCGTTGATTGGAGAAGTCCGGCTTCGATGGGCTCAAGCGCCGGTTGACACGATATATTTCGGTGGAGGAACACCTTCGGTTCTTGAAGCGCCACTCATCGAACGAATTCTAAAGGCTTGCCGATCAAACTACGATGTTACGGAAGAAGCTGAAATATCCATTGAAGTCAATCCCGGCACGGGTGATCCGGCAAGCTTCGCAAGGCTCCGGAAAGCAGGTATGAACCGTGTCAGCCTGGGAATACAATCCTTCAGAGATGGCGAGCTTTCGGCCATGGGACGTTTGTATGAGGCGAGGGTGGCTGGAGAGACGTTTCGTTATCTGAGGCAAGCGGGCTTTTCGAACATTTCGGTGGATCTCATCGCTGGCTTTCCGGGACAAACCAAAGCTACGATCATAGAGAACCTGCACGAAGTGTTCAACCTTGAACCGGAACACATTTCCGTGTACTTGCTAGAAGTCAAGCCTCATACAAAGCTTCATAAGGATGTGCTGGAAGGCGCTGTCAATCTACCGGACGACGACGAACAAGCGGAAGTGTACGAATTGATGTGCCGAGTCATGGAAGAGGTAGGTTACCGACAATACGAAATCTCCAACTTCGCCAAGCCGGGTTTTGAATCCAAACACAACCTGAAATACTGGCAGGACGGCCCGTTTATAGGCTTGGGAGCCGGCGCTCACGGCATGACGGGGAAGGTTCGTTATTCTAACCATGAGGATATCGAAGAATATCTGCAAGCCGTGGAAGGCCATCGCCTGCCGGTGGACCAGGAAGCCGCTTTGACCCCCGAAACCCGCTTGAAAGATGCTTTGATTATGGGAGCAAGATTGGTCAAAGGGATAGATATGATCGACTTGGGGCGGCAATATAAGGCTGATTTGCGCCGATACATGCTCGAATCGGTGGGAGACCTGGCTCAGCAAGGCCTTTTTAGCATGGATGATCGCTTTTTTCGCCTGACGACCAGGGGCAGGCTATTGTCCGATCTGGTCTTTTCGAGATGGGTTGATTGACAGAGTCGCATTCTGTCCATAAAATCTAGTCAGATTCATATGGACAGGATTCTCGTGGGACAGGATGGCTAAACGCCGTCGGCCTGCTGAAGAGGCTTGCAGTATGCGCATTGATGAGATAATACTGACCGCTCTTTACGGATAATCGCTGAATATATTCTGGAGAAAAAGGGGAACAATGGCCCTCGACTTGGAAAAAATCACCCTAAAAGGCGTTGAAATTCATCTGGTAGACCCTCCTGAACTGGATGTGGAATGGATAGGCATGGAAGAACCGTTGACTCAGTTGCTGGCCGCGTGGTCCGACGATGGCGGTGACCCTCCCATGCAGCCCCGGATACTGGGAAAGCCCGGTGTCGGAAAAACTTCTCTGGCGATCACTGCCGCAAAGAGGATGAACCAGGACCTGTACATCATGCAGTGCACGGTGGACACGAAACCTGAAGACCTCCTGATTTCCCCTGTGATCGCCGATAACGGTAAGATCAGGTACGTGGCCTCGCCCCTGGTTTCTGCAATGATTTCGGGAGGTATTTGCCTGCTCGATGAGGGAAACCGCATGAGCGAAAAGAGCTGGGCCTCCATCGCTCCTCTACTGGATATGCGCCGAAGCGTCTATTCTATAGTCGCCGGTGTCGAGATCAAGGCAAAGCCCGAATTCAGAGTCTGCGTTACGATGAATGAGGACGCGTCCACGTTTCGAAATCCCTGAATACATCCACTCTCGTCTGCAACCCGCGATCCACATGGATTTCCCCAGTCGTTCAGAGGAATTCAGGATACTTAGAGGCAAGTTGGATGGACCTTCCGACGAGCTGATCAAGCAGGTCGTAGACATATTGCAACATTCTCATTCCAGAGACGAAGACCTGAGCATCCGTGACGGACTGAACATAGCGAGATTCGCACACAGATTGCTCAAATTCGTGCCGAAGCTTGACGAACGAAACGCGCTGGATCAATCAGTTTTGCAGATAACCGGAGAAAGCCGTGTCTCACTTGATGGGCCAAGATTGGTCTAACGTAATCACCCATGAAAATATTGCCCTGATCGGCGTGCTCCACTATCGGATAGAGTTTTCCGTACTGGTAAATTCGTACATTCGTAACGAACGACCGGATTGCGTTTGCGTGGAGCTTCCCTATGCGTTGCGGAACGAAATTACGTCCGCCGTGCGTCGCCTGCCGAATCATTCAGTCATAATCTACGAAACCGCTGAGCGAGAAAACGCGGTCTTGATAATTGAAGGCTCAGATGGAGTTCAAGAGGCCGTACGCTCCGGTTTGGAATATTCCATTCCCCTTTGGTACGTGGACCCGGTTCCGCACAGGTTTCCTTTATTTAATGACCACATGCCCGACGCGTATGCAATCGACAAGGTCGGCCAAGCCGACTTCATAAAAGACTATTTTCTCAATCGCAACGGCGACCTTAAGACAGACGAGGAGAACGACAAGCGGGAAACATTTATGGCGGCCCGCTTGCAGGCCGCGGCTAAAGAATTCGGGAAAGTGTTGTTTGTCGGCGGAATGGCTCATATTCCCGGGATTCTGGAAAAGCTGAAAGATCCGCAACCATTGCCGCTGATGAAGACGGGCGTCCGGGCCGCTATGATAGCGCCGATGCATCCCGAATCATTGAAAAAAGGCTTCAGCGAAATTCCGAGGATAACGGAAACGTTCGAGGAATGGAGGAAAGACCCTGAAGCGGCTCATCCCAATAACCGTCACGAGCTGATAATAGACCTAATGGAGGAGTCCGCTCATTACTTTGCGAGACAAACCAGGCAGGAAGTCCCGGACTATGTGCGCGTCACCTGGGCCCGCTTCCTGAGAAAATGGCTCCCCGCCAAAGGGCAAATCCTACCGGACCTGTATCATCTTGTGGCCGCGGCGAGATCCGCCATGGACGAAGATTTTGCTTATCACGTCCATGAATATCTATCTGAATACGCCTGGTCGAACGACCCTACGGACCCTGCCGCTGTTGTTTTGAACGAAGACAACCTCATGTTCTTCGGACATAAAATTGTGCTTCACAAGAAGCTCCGCACCTTGTTTCACAGGTCGCAACGGTATCGCATGAAAGCGGTAAATTCCCAGAAGTGGCGAGAACATCTGAAAAAGAAATGGGAGACAGCGGACCCCAATGAGGTGGATATCTGCTCATACCCCCCGGAAGACGTGGCCGTGGAAAAGTGGGGCGAAACTTTGATGAAGCACGCCAACCACCTGCTGCAAACAGCGCAGGCCAATTCAGAGCCTTTCCTGGCTGATTTCGGAGACGGCCCGGATATCCGCGAGACCCTGCGTCGCCACTACGAAAAACGGCTCTATGTGAAGACCGGGGACGTGGGTGCTGTGGAATTCGGCTCGATAGTTGTGATTTTCGAGGAAGACGAAAAGTTTGAACAGTATCCGTTTCAGATGACGTGGCTGGGCGAGCATTCCCAGGAGTCGGACATGGCGTTTTATTCGACGCCTCCAGGGGAACAGATCATCGGCCCTGGAATAAGCCGTATGGAGCACGGCGGATACATGCTGTCCTATCCTCCCATGAGAATGTTCGATATCTGGACGGATTCCACTTTTGAATTTGTGCCGACTCGGCATGAAAGACTGCTCGTGGCCGGAATAGTTTACTCGGAAAAACCGGGCATCGTGTACGTGGCCAAGAAAAAGCCTTTGCCGAAATGGAAGAAGTTTGCCAAGAGCATGGGTAAAAGGCTTGTTTACATTCCTCTCGGGTCACTCAACCCCCTGCACGTAAAACGCATGCGGACCTTCCATATGCTCCAAAATAAGGGCGTCAGAAACAACGCGCATGAGTATCTGAAAAAGGATTAGTTGTCGGGCGGTCCACCAAGTGCAGATACTGCGCTTTATTCCACACAGAGATGGCAAGACTCGACGGAGCCACAGAGGAAGAGATTGAGGACGCCGTCCACTATGCGAAATCCACAGCGGGCTGGAGCACATATTTGAACGGAATGCAGGTGGATTACGACCAGTTCAAGAAAGAGATAGCGCAGGCCTGCGAGTACGTAAGAAGCGCAAAGGCGGCTTGATTGACGGGCCGGCCTGTCTTGGAGCCGCGTTCAGAGCTTTTCTGATAAAATTATCATCCGTGCGTGCTTCAAAAATCGCTCGTAAATGGCAGAGCACAGGTCCAGGCTGCGCATGTCCGGGAAACTGGGCGATTGCAGAACGATTGCCGAGCCCTCCTACCCTTGGTTTTTAAGCCGTTTCTGACTCCACGACCGACTGACTCCTACCAGCCCTGATTCGGCAGCCCTATGTGTCCCAAGGCATGCTGTTGGATCCCCCATGCATACCTCATGAAAAGAGGTGTAGGGTTTCAACTTGACTGACGGAAATGGCGTGATTTTTTCGGAATAGGCTGGACCATTATAGGGTTTCCCTTGCTTTTAGGAACAGACGTGGCGCAGACCGGATTAACCTGAATTCCACCCACGATTCTTGACATTTTCGGGAGCACGGACGAATAGTGGTTCGGTGATCCACGAGCCTTGAAAATTTGGAACACGGCAATTGCGCCTTCAAGAACGAGATTGCCGGAGGGGAGATCCGACAATGCACAAGCCCGGATACGCCATAGTGGTCACGGGGCTGCTGACCGTACTGATGATTTCGTGTTCCGTTTCCCATGCGGGTCAATCTGAGGCATTGATAGATGCAGCCACTAGAGGAGACCTGAAGCAAATTCAGCACCTGTTGGACAGGGGCGCTGATGTAAATGTTAAGACTGAGAATGACTGGACGGCGTTGATGCTTGCGGCCAGCAGAGGCCATTTGGAAATCGTAAGATTACTTTTGCAGAAAGGCGCTGATGTAAATGCGAAAAACCGTGATGGGTCCACACCACTGAAAACCGCTGCCGCGACCGGGCGCACAGATATGGTGAAACTACTACTGGGCAAGGGCGCTGATGTAAATGCTAAGGATCAGTCGGGCTACACAGCCTTGTCGTGGGCTTCCAGTGGGGGCCATTCGGAAATCGTAAGATTACTTTTCCAGAAAGGCGCTGACGTAAATGCTAAGGATCAGTCGGGCTACACGGCCTTGATGAGAGCTTCCAGTGGGGGCCATTCGGAAATCGTAAGATTACTTTTGCAGAAGGGCGCGAATGTAAATGTCAGTACGAAGGATGGCTTCTACACGGCGTTGATGCTTGCGGCCAGCGGGGGCCATTTAGGGGCTGTGCAAGCGCTTTTGGAGAAAGGCGCGAATGTAAGGAATGAAGAGGGCCGGGCAGCGGTCGCGGCGGCCGTATTTTACCCGGAAGTGGTGAAAGCGTTGACAGACGCAGGAGCCAAAGTAACCTTAACGGTTGCAGCGTCTCTGGGAGACCTGGCAAAAGTACGGGAGCTTATTATTCGAGGAGCAGACGTCAATGCAAAGGGCCCGAATGGCGCAACGCCGCTGATGGTAGCTGCCGATGCGGGGCATTCGGAAGTCGTAAGATTACTTTTGGAGAAGGGCGCTGATGTAAATGCTAAGATTGAGAATGGCGGAACGGCGTTGATGGGGGCTGCGCTTGGAGGGCACTTGGAGGTGGTGAAAATGCTCCTGGATAAGGGCGCTGACGTCAATGGAGGAGACCCGTATGGACAGACAGCCTTGGTTCTCGCTGCGGGAGAGCGTCACTGGGAAGTAGTGAAACTACTTCTGGATAAAGGCGCGCATGCCGACGCATGTGACTACGAAGCGGGAGTAACGGCACTGATGACGGCAGTCGAGGACGGAAACTTGGAAATGGCCGGACTGCTCTTGGATAAGGGTGCAGCCGTCAATCCAACGGACGTCGATGACCTGTCGCCGTTGACCGAAGCTGTCAGCAAAGGCCACTTGGAAATGGTGAAACTACTTCTGGATAAAGGCGCGCATGTCGACGCACCCCACGATCAAAGGGGAGAAACGGCACTGATGACGGCAGCCGAGGCTGGAAACTTGGAAATGGTGAAACTGCTCTTGGATAAGGGCGCCGACATCAATCGAGTAGACATGCATGGCGAGACGCTGTTAACCAACGCTGCCGGCAAAGGCCACTTGGAAATGGTGAAACTACTTCTGGATAAAGGCGCGCATGTCGACGCACCCTGCGACGAAACGGGAGTAAGGGCACTGATGATGGCTGTCAAGCACGGAAACTTGGAAATGGCCAAACTGCTCTTGAATAAGGGCGCCGACGTCAATGCAACGGACAGAGGTAACCAGACGCCGTTGACTAACGCTGCCAGGAAAGGCTACTTGGAAATGGTGAAACTACTTCTGGACAGAGGAGCTGATGTCAATTACCAGCCCAATAACGATGACGGCCAAACCGCCCTGAATATTGCAAAGAAGAAAGATTTCGCCCACATCGTGGAGATCCTCAAAGCCCGCGGAGCGAAAGAATAGGGGCTCCAGAGTTCCGCGTCAGGTTTCCCCGAGAGTTGACGCGGTAACCAGATCGAGTTGGCTTTTTTCGGAGTGGATGGTATGCCTTGCCTCTGCCGCGTAAGAAAGACCGCATTTGCCCAGGCGCATATAGCCGATTCGGACTGGTGAGCTACACATAAAATCCCATCTGTTCCATAAATACCACGGAGTTTATCTCCTTGCCCCTGAGATAGCGCGCAAAAGCCGAGAGCGCGGATCGCAACTCACCCGCGCTGTTCTTGCTCAATTTTAAACGTCGGAGCGTTTCCTCGTTTGATTCCAAGGCTTTTCGGATTATCGCAAGGGTGTTGGGGGACAAGACAAGCGGTTTGCCTAATCCTGTTCCAGGGCAACACCGTCTATGGCAAGCCCCGCCAAGCGCAAGGTCGAAAACGGCTTCCTGTCCGGGCTCGAAATCTTTAGCGCACGCGCCGCAAACATTGAATCCCGGTTCGTATCCCAACAAGCCGAATAAGTGGATCTCTTCTTTGAAGAATTGCAAGTCCGTGAGGTGGGAAACGTTAAGCCTGGTCAGGAAGTCTTCGATGAAATCGAAGAGAGCATTGTCGGGATGACCCTCGGGAAGGAAGATTGAAGCCAATTCGAGAAAATACGAAGATATTGCGAACTTCTTGATGTCGCTCCTCAAGCCCAGAAAGCCGTTTAGGACCTGGGATTCGTCGATCCATACCAGGTCGTCCCGCCTCCTCGGTCTTAGAGTCAGTTCCACGAGCGAAAAGGGCTCTAAATGGCCTCCAAACCTTATTCGGCTCTTTTTCGCATTCTTAGCGATCCCTCTCGCCCAGCCTAGATCTCTTCCCAGGAAGATTACGAGTTCGTCCGCTTCCCCCCTGTCTTCTTTCTTGAGAATAATCGACCTGAACACAATGATTAAGCGCTATCTTGTATTTGGAAGAGCGTAAACGTTATGGGCTCGTATCCATTCATTCTGAAAATCGACAAATTGCTTCACTTTTGTCAAAGGCCCGGAAGAAAGCGTTGCGAGGGCTTCAGAAGCCGATTTTTGCATTTTGGGATTGAATACGATAACCGTGGTCCCGGCAGCTTTGCAGACTTCGTCGTTGGCGGGCGCGCCTCTTATTGCAAAAATCGCCAAGGTGTTTATCCCCCATGGCATGAAGATCGGATCATCCTTCCGTATGGCCGCCACGATAGCCGCTTTCTCCGATACGTAGTCGTTCATTACATTAAGGCAACCAAGCGCGGTTTGAAGCAGGTCAATTTTTCGCGAACAATCTCGCACGAGTTTAAGGGCTTTCGGCTTCTCAGCGGCGTCTCCGATGCGGGCTAACTGCTCGGCGCCCTCACGCTGAAATTCCGATCCCCATACGGCGAACTGATATCCGCCCGGTTCCTTGGCGAACTGGTTGCCCAACGAAATAATTCGTCTGTAAACCGCTGTCGCCGATTTGGTTTTCCCGGTCTTCTCTAAATGCTTTCCCAGCTCTATGGCCCCTTTAACGTAATCTTTTATCATTTGCCAGGGAACGGGCTTTCGCTTGTCCTCGCTTCCAGATTGAAAATCGCCGCTGTAGGACTGAAGCCAGCCTCCATTGGCTCTGGCTGCCGCTTTGAGAAAGATCTGCATGCTCTCCGACTTCGGGTCAACCCCTGTGGACCCTTTATCTCTTTGATAAGACCGGTCCAGTTCTTTGTAATCATCGGCGGAATTGCCGGATTCGGTGGATTGAGCCAGCGCCTCAGCTTCTTCATTCTTCAGGCCCAGCCTGTCCAACACGGCCAAGGTGGCTTCAAATTGGGTCGCCGCTTCGTCCTGGGGTTCGGTGGGGTACGACTTATCCGATTCTACGTAGTAATCCATGGAGATAGAACGTTCCAACCACCATTTATTGTTCTCGAATATCCAGAGCTGAACCATTTTGAGGACAGACGGATTCGGGTACTCCTTGGCCAATATCGGACCCTTGAAGGTTAACTCAACCTGTACTCTCTGCGTGCTTTCATCTTCCGCTTTCATCCTCTTTTGAATGTCCAGTTTCTCAAATTTGAACAGGTTGGCCCTGTATCGCTTTAACAGGTTCTCTATTTCCGAAAGGGTCAGATCCGTGCCCGTGACCATATCGGCATGCATTGATTTCAGAATGCCTTCGGCGTCCTGCCGCACAAACATGTCGGCGAATTGCTTGATAGCCGGTTCGGGCGGTTCCGGCTTTGCGAAGAACGGCAAAATCCCGACGATTCCAAGCAGCGCAAAGCAGAAAAATCGGTGGGTTATTGGTCTCATTATCATAAACTTCCGGAAATGTTAATATATGGATGGCGCCTCAACCCCCGGGGAGCGAAACGAGTATTTCTTTATAATTTTCCGGGAATTAGTTCAAGGAGATTGTGGCGAGGGCAGGCAGCATGCCACGCTGGAGGGAAACTTCTTGAAACACAGCGTTTCGCGGGGTCCAGACCTTCAAGAACTTCCGACATGGCTACACATCAACTGCTACCTCTCTGTGCCGCAAGGGGAATCCTTTGGGCAGTGATGGTCGGAGGCTCAAAAACTCCTAACATATTGATTGGTTAAATGGCGCAGTTCTATTTCGAGCAGCCCCTCGATGACCTCTGTTAACGCAGGGGCGCAATAATTAAAATCGCCCGTCTTTTTCCAGGAGTTTTATGAAAGGAATGGTAATTCGGCGTTTACTCTCCAGGGAAGCAGCGTCGAGTGTCTCGAAAAGCTTTTCCAGCTCTTTTATGTTGCGGCTCTTTCGTCTCACTAGATAACTGTACACATCTGGGGAGACTCGAATTTGCCTATCCGACACCATTTTATCCATGATTAGCAAGCGAGCGCGATCGTCCGGCAAATCGAGAGCGAAAACAAGACCGGACAAGAGCCTCGATTTCAAATGAGAATTGTCCGCAAACAACGATTCCGGCGCAAACTCAGAAGTGGCCAGTAGAGGGGCCCCGGTTCTGGTGAGCTTATTGGCCACATTCCACAGCGAGGCTGAGTCTTGGGGATTCAAAAGGTGAATGTCGTCCACGGCGATCACGCCGTCCAATTCCACGTCCGCGCTTTCAGAAATCCTGGTGAGTTCAGGGAACGACGGCGGCGGCCCCTTCCGGTTCGATGATCTTTGTGGCATAGTCTTTATTGTTGGTTTTGAAGAGCTCCAAAATGGATCTCAATATGTGCGTTTTCCCAGTACCCGCCGGACCGTGGACAAGAAGATTAGGGTACGGGCCATTTGCAGCTCCATACACTTTTTTTAGGGTAGAGACGGCATCCTGGTTCCCCTCATGAAGTATCAAATTATCGAATGAATAGCGGGGAGGGGTAAGTAAAGGCAAAACTAATTGAATCATATGATTATGTCTTTGGATTGTGATCCCCGATTGACGACGAATTCCGAGCATGTCCCAATAAAAGCTTCACACGCTCTAAGTATAAAATGCCGCCATTCATTAATCAATAACGATTTTCCCCACAAAAAGCTTGACAGAAAGAATTACCTTGATTAATAGAATTACAAGCCTCTTAGCAAGAGCTTCCTTCCAGGAGCACAATCCCAGCCAAGGAAAATCAGTTCACAGGGTAGGGCCCTTTAGTTGGGGCCTCGTATGCTGAAACACCCTTCTTGAAAACTTCAAACTGCATTCAATTACCAATCTAATGTAAATTTGATTACACCCATATTCAGGAGACCTCATGGACGTCGCGCAATTGAAAGAAAAAAAGGTCAGCGAACTGCTGGCCATAGCCAACTCGCTTGATGTAGAAGGCGCCAGCAGTATGCGCAAGCAGGAGCTGATCTTTGCCATTCTTCAGGCTGTTCAGCAAAATGAGAAAGAAGCGCCTATCAGAGGGGAAGGAGTCTTGGAAACGCTGCCTGACGGTTTCGGGTTTCTGAGAGCTCCTGATTACAACTACTTGCCCGGTCCGGATGACATCTACGTGTCGCCCAGCCAGATACGCCGCTTCAACATGAGAACCGGCGACACCATATCGGGCTATATCCGCCCCCCGAAGGATACGGAGCGGTACTTCGCCCTTCTGAAAGTTGAAACCATAAACGGCGAAGATCCTGAGACCATTCGGGACAAGGTTCTTTTTGACAACTTAACCCCTTTATATCCACAGGAAAGACTGAAACTGGAGACAGGCCCCACCAGTTATTCCATGAGGATAATGGACCTGCTCACACCGATTGGAAAAGGTCAGCGCGGACTCGTCGTCTCACCGCCCAAAGCCGGTAAGACCGTAATGCTCCAGCAAATAGCCAACAGCTTGGCCAGAAACCATCCCGACGTCTACTTGATCGTTCTTCTCATCGACGAACGACCCGAAGAAGTTACGGACATGCAAAGGTCCGTCAAAGGGGAAGTTATTTCGTCAACTTTTGATGAACCTGCCCAGCGTCACGTACAGGTTGCGGATATGGTAATCGAGAAGGCGAAACGACTGGTTGAGCACAAGAAAGATGTCGTCATATTGCTGGACAGCATCACACGCCTTGCCCGCGCCCACAACACGGTCGTTCCTCCAAGCGGCAAGATTCTCTCCGGTGGTGTGGATTCCAACGCCCTGCACAGGCCGAAAAGATTTTTCGGAGCGGCCAGAAACATCGAAGAGGGGGGAAGTCTCACAATTATTGCGACAGCCCTCATTGACACAGGCAGTAAAATGGACGAAGTCATTTACGAAGAATTCAAGGGCACCGGCAATATGGAAATACACCTTGACCGCAGGCTGCTGGAGCGTCGAATCTTCCCGTGCATCGATATCAACCGGTCCGGCACAAGAAAAGAAGAGCTGCTGCTGTCCGCGCAGGATCTTCAGCGGATTTGGTTGCTTAGGAAACTGCTTGCGGATATGAATTCGGTGGACGCTATGGAATTCCTTATGGATAAGGTAATGCAGACAGATTCCAATAGAGAGTTCTTGGAATTCATGAATAAGTAAGCCGCGCAACGAGCATGGAACCCTTTGGCGGCGCCTGTGTCTAAGCCTTTCAGACGTCCGCGGTAAAGACTCTCGAAGTGAGACCCAATAGTGATTGCAGCAAAGATATCCACTGGAAATGCGAAGAGACCGCATCGAGTAGCGCGTGTCGCAGAAACCCGGAAATCCCCGGCCGCTCATGTCCGCATGCGCATGGGGCGTCGCAACCATTCACCCATCCGCGGCGAGCCTTGAGATTGATTCGTTCTTTCACACTTCGCAAGAATCAGGGTTTTGTAAAGCCGACGCAGTGAAGCGGCCTCTCGGGAGTAAGGGAACGCATATGCTGCCCAAGGGTTTTTGCTTTGAGATTGTCTTATGATTTGATATACTAAAAAGCTTAATATCGATGGGAGGCATCGTCGAATGAAAAAGGGTATTCATCCCGACTATAAGGAAACTGTTTTTAGATGCGCCTGCGGAGCAGAAATAGCCACCCGTTCCACAAAGGAAGACTACAAGCTCGAAATTTGTTCCGCGTGTCATCCATTCTTCACGGGCAAGCAAAAGCTCATTGACAGCGCTGGAAGGGTTGAGCGCTTCATGAAAAAATACGGTGACAAGCCGATTTCTACTGGGAAGAAACCCTTAGCCAAGTCTGCTCAGAAGGAAAGGCCTGGGTCCAAGATTCCCAAGACTAAGGCGGAAAAAGCGACTCCAAAGGAAAAATCTCCTAAAGATAAGGGGGCCAAGCCCAAGTCCGACAAGAAATAGTAACCGCTCACTTCGGTGGCGGTCACGCGCGGCTTAAAGAACGCAGCGAAGTCGAAGGCGTAGCCGGGCAGCCACACGGTTGCAGCGAAGCGAACCCGGGGTTACTTGTGCGATCGGCCGGCGGACTTTAGCGAAACGCGCACTTTGGACCGGGCCTATAACCCAAGAGACATGTTGCGACCCTTGCTCCTCTGGGAAGAGCTACTGCAGAAACGGCGACCTACTCTTGGCTCCAGCGAGACAAAGCAGTCGCCTGTCCTCCTCCTTCCGGACCTGGAGTCGTTGAGCCAGTAACTGACGCCTCAAAATGAATGAGATGTTGGAGTTTCATGTTGACAGAGAACAAAGCTTCCTTTTGCGACATCGGACAAATCAAGGTCGGGGGCCAAGCGGTAATCGAGGGAATCATGATGAGAGCCCCCAAAACCTTTACCGTGGTTGTGCGTAAGCCTGATGGCGAGCTTGCGATTCGGGAAGACCGATGGTACTCGCCCATGGAAAAATGGCCCATCCTGAAGAAACCTCTGCTCAGAGGCTGCATCGTTCTTTACGAAGCTCTGTTCAACGGAATTCAGGCGCTCACTTATTCCGCTCAAGAAGCCCTCGGAGAAGAAGAAGAGAAATTGGGTCCTCTGGCTTTGGCAGGCACGATAGCAATGGCCTTCGGCGGAGCGATTCTCCTTTTCGTAATCATCCCGCACCTGGCTACTTTAGGGATAGGGGTTTTGACGGGCACCGATCTCGGCGTGCGTAGCGTATGGTTTCACCTCATCGACGGCGTTATAAAGGTGAGCATATTTGTCGCCTATATCATGCTAATTTCATTGATGAAAGAGATCAATCGGGTATTTCAGTACCATGGAGCGGAACATAGAGTCGATTCACGCGTACAGAACACGGAGACGAACTTACGGTTGAAAACGCCAAGAAATATCCCACGCTCCATTCCAGATGCGGCACGGCCTTTTTGTTGCTGGTTCTGCTCTTCAGCATCTTTCTTTTCAGCATAGTGTTCCCGATTTTGCCCAAGAATCTGTTGGGGAATACGGTGCTGACCAACATTTTCTATATTCTTGTGAAAATCGCCTTATTGCTTCCCATAGCAGGATGCTCGGTACGAAATAATCCGTATCGGGGAAAAACTGAACAATCCGGTTTTAAACGCGCTATTGCTCCCCGGATTGCTGATGCAAAGACTAACGACAAGAAACCATCGGATGATCAAATTGAGGTTGCCCTTGTGGCGCTCAAGATGACTCTGGAAAAAGAGGAGTTGCGCAACGGTCTTAAATCCGTCGCATGATATAGATGCAGGTACTATCCAAATTACAGGAACTTAGCCGGCGCTACGAAGAGCTGAACGCTGAACTGGCAAACCCGGACGTGGTCTCGGATCAAAGCCGGTTCAAAAAGATAGCTAAGGAACAGGCCGATCTGGATGACGTGATTAAGGCGTATCGGTCCCTTACCGACGCCATCAGTCAAATTGACGAATTGGAAGCGATGATTTCCGATGGCGAAGACCAAGAATTGCTTGAGCTTGCCAGAGAGGATCTCCAGGTTCAGAAGGAACGCAAGGAAAACATCGAGAGAGAGCTGACTCTGCTGCTGCTCCCCAAAGATCCCAATGACGTCAAGAACACGTTCCTCGAAATTCGAGCCGGAACCGGCGGCGAGGAAGCCGCTCTATTTGCCGCGGATTTGTTCAGGGCATACTGCAGGTACGCTGAGGTCAGAGGCTGGCGTGTGGAGATGATGTCCGCATCTGACGCTGCAGCTGGAGGTATTAAGGAAGTCATTGCCCTGATTCACGGCGCCGGGGCATACTCCCGGCTGAAGTATGAGTCAGGTGTTCATAGGGTCCAGCGCGTTCCGTCCACTGAGTCTCAAGGCAGGATCCACACTTCTGCGGTCACGGTAGCGGTGCTGCCGGAAGCCGATGACGTGGAAGTCCAGATCGACGCCAAAGACCTCAAGATAGATGTTTACCGTTCATCGGGTCCAGGCGGCCAGAGCGTAAACACAACGGATTCCGCAGTCAGGGTCACGCATATCCCCACAGGTCTCGTGGTAACTTGTCAGGACGAGAAATCGCAGCACAAGAACAAAGCCAAGGCTTTGAAAATATTGAAAGCGCGCCTGTTTGACCGAATGGAAGAAGAGAAGAGAGCTGAAATCAGCCGCGAGCGAAAGAGCCAAGTGGGCTCCGGTGATAGATCCGAGAGAGTCCGAACGTACAACTTTCCCCAGAATAGGCTTACAGATCACAGGATCGGGCTCACGTTGTACAAACTGGAAAGCATTATGGAAGGCAATCTCGACGAAGTAATTGACGCCCTGGCTATTCACTCCCAGACGGAAGCCCTGAACGAAAACTTCACCAATTAATTAAGATTGCGTAAGACTCGGGCCGCAGCCCATCGAGCAAGACGTTCCGGCCCACTCAAAACCGCGCGATGGGCCGGTTAGGGTTGACCCCCCTGCCTTACAATAGCCGGAACCGGTCACCGGCGCCAAATCTCCGGCGCGGATTCTCTTGCATACCAACTGTTGTACCTCCCAAAACCACAGACAATTGGGTACGCGGTCCAAACGAACCACCTCTGCCGCGCGGGCGGGTCGATCCTTTAGCCAGTGTATTTAGAGTTCTTCAGCGGAAGGTCCGGACGGCCCAATCGCATGCGCCTGACCGTTGAGTCCACAACTGCAGTTTCTTGAAGGAGGGTTCGGGACATGAACGCTAACTTTTGACCTTGGCGGACGTGATTTCAAATAGTCAACACCAGCAGAATTACGTCGCCCCGCGAAAGCGAGGGGCCAGAAAGGTACTGAAAACACTGGATTCCCGCTTGCGCGGGAATGACAGCCTGGGTCAAAACGAATCCTTAAGTTAGCTCTTATGAGGGTTCGGGAGGAAACCTTTTCCCACAAGAAAGTCTCCCCCTAGTGAACATTTAGCACACTGTTTCGTAAATACGGTCGCGTATTCTTCAGCCCCGAACGCAGATCCCATAGGATGTGGTAAGCCTTGCGAACCGTATCGTTCGAGGTCTTTTCTCGACAGATGCGGCTCGCTGCGCTCACCACGTCCTATAACAATCCGCGACCGTAATTGCGAAACGCAGTACTTCGTACTCCATTCCATAAATAAGGTTGAAACCGGATAACACGAGAATAACTTTCCGTATCTCCGAAAACGAGCGCTCAGTTACTTCGTGTCTCCCTGGTACGTCTCCAGCTTTGTGGACGGTCCCTCGGTAACCGGCACCGGAACCATAGGGTAGGACATCCAGTACAATGGCGCCAAATAGCCACCTGTGAACATTGGGGGGCAGTAACCGGGCACAGGACCCATAGGCGGGGACGGAACCCCATAAACCAGTCCGCCATCAGGCCTCAACGCTCCGTTGGGAGCCAAGTAAAAATCGGACATTGCGGGTGTGACGATGCCAATCACCACCAGCAAGCAAATGACGATTGCTTTCATTACGCACCTCTACCGAAGCTAGCCTAGACGAATCTCAATCAATTTTCTATTCCGTAAAACTTACCCTTATCGACTGTTAGTGTCAATCTGAATCGCTGAACGCGCGTAACCCTTCGCTTATGAGCGGCAATTTGGAGATCGTTTGGTCGTATCTGTCCTGGCAATGATATTTGAGTTTGTCCTTGCGGGCGCGGCGAAGCAATCTCACTCACGTAGGCGAATGGCTACAGTCGGGCGGCGGAGTTAGCAACATGAATAAACTTAAAACCTTGTGGCATAACGGCTCCTTAACTCGCTTAAAAATTATACGTGGGCATGTTGAGACGGAAAGCCATGCAAACGCATTACCTGCAATTGCGTCTACAACCCGCTGTTTTTATCCAACCGCAGTGTTTTCTCAGCCATCGACTCTTCATGTAAGCATATCCAGAAAATCCGGACGCACACCGATTTCCTGACGAACAGCCTACGCGCGGAAGTTCGGATGAATATGATGTTACTGGATTGCAAACGCAAAACCTGCAATTAGTTATTGACATAAATGCGGAGCAGTGGTAAGTATATTTGCAGGCAATACGGAGGATGCAAATATGGAAGTGACCACCGCTGCGGATCTCAAGGATAAGAGTGAGTCCGAACTGATAAGGGATTTTTTGGACGAAGAGAAGATGAGTCCCAAGGAGTTGGCAACCTCTCTTAATGTCAATGAAACCACTGTGTTGCGATGGTTGAAAGGAGAGGCGAAGCCGACGGGAACAGCGGCCGCCATTCTGTGGACGGTTATCGGGATAGGAGGCATGGCTCTGGGGGCCGCCGCTCCAGCCACATTTCGCGGAGCCAAGGCTGCGGCCAGTCTGTTAAGAGGGGCTTCATTCGGTATGGGCGCTATCACAAGCGGAATTGGAATCTACAGGTTGTTGAGGCGCACCTTCGAGAAAGTGGCTCCTGAGGGGGATATAGATGTTCTGTTGGATGAGCATATGAAAATGGTCACTGAAAAGCAAGAACGGGAGCGCCGGATAAAAGATCTTAAGGATCAATTGGAGAGGGAAGAAATAAGACTGCGGGAGATTGAAGAGCTGCTGCTGGGCGAAGAACAGTGAACCGACGGATATGGATATAGCTAAATAGAGCGTTGTGCCGGTTTCGATAAGATGAGCGTTAAGCAACTGAGATTCCAGGAGGAGTTATGATTTCCGCAGAATTTATGAATTCAGGGTTGTTTAGATCAGCATGTGATCCTCTTGGACTTTCACGCTCTATTTCAGAACTTCCTAGATGGTTCTACAAGATAAAGGCGTTACCGTTCCTCGGAAACGTCTTAGAGACATTGATGACAATCAATTCGGCCAATGTTGTCACTTTGACCTGCGCTGTGGCCGCCGCCGTATATCTGTACTACGGTATGGGAACGGTGGGCCGGGGAGTATTGCCGACGCGCTGTTGACCCTCTGAGCGCAAGGTCCGCCCGTTACCTGGACTCAGAAAAGGCTACGCGCTTCGCCGCCGACCTGGACGAGCCATCAGGGGGCTACAATGAATGAAAGGAAGCGACATTTTATTCCTAACTTGATCGAAAAACTCCAGACCTGGGCCTTGAATGACGGCGAATTCTTTCGTGGGGCCATGGGCCTGGCTCGCAAGTATATGGAGGACTCGCGTTATCCGGACAACGACGCCAGAGTGGATTCTCTCATTTTGTGTGAATCGGCCAAGAGTTTCGCCTGTGGCTTTTTGTCCGGCCTGGGTGGAATAACATTTTTGCCGGTGGGTCTATCGGCGGGCTTGGCTTTCGGTTTGCTGCTTCAAATCAGGCTGTGCCGGGCGATAGACAATAATATACGGTCACAACACGGAAGAAGAACGGGTAAAGCAAATGCTGGCTTTCTGCCAATTGGGAGAGCCCGCTAAGGAGGCGATCAAGAAAAGGGGCAATAGATGCTGGGCCGATGCCGCGACGCGGTGGCTCAACCCTGCCGTCGAGGCGGAATCGACAAGATTGGTTTCGGCCGCTGCGCCCAGAGCTGCGACTCCATTTGCCAAGGCGATTCCTGTAATAGGAGCCGTGGTGTCCGGCGCCGTGGACATGACGACCGTCATCGCAATGGGCGTAACAGCCAAAGCGGTTTTTCGTCGAGGAGAGCGGATAAGCTCTCAGGTCGTTTCACAGTCTCCGTAGCGTTTATCTCGAAGACGGGGATGACGACCAATGGGGCGCCTTACTAGGAGTTCTTGAAGGGCGGTCAGGAGGGAAGCTTTTTTGAAGCGTCACTTTGGCTGCATTTTATAAGAAGAGTCGGTGTCGGCGCGCACGGCGTTGACCCGCAATCACCAGACATGGAGGTATCCAATGTCATTACTAGCTATTCCTGTGAAATTCTTGGGCGTCGCGGCGGTGGGTGCGGCTGCGGCAATAGGTTGGAAACTTGGAACATTTCTTGTGGACGCGATCGTCGAGCACAAGGATGAGATCAATGCTCGCATGGATCTTCTGGCCAAAAAAGCTTGCGATACGTGCGACGAGGCTCTGAGCAAGGCCAAGAGTATTGTTATAAGGCCTGCGACAGAGGCCGCAACGGCAGAGGCGCCTGTGGAGACGGCTCTGACGGAAGTTTCGCCCACAGTGTAACAGTCCTAAGGGGGGCCTTGCGCAGAGACCCCCCAGGACTCCCGTCACGAAGTGACCAGCCGCAATGGTTTAAAGTGAACCCCATTACCACAATAGGGGTTCACAGGAATCTTGCCCACAAAACTGCCGATATATCAGTTGGATAAATAATTGCGGCGTGTTTCGAGCGGATTGCCCAGCCCCTTGCGCTGACGTCGGGCTTGCGCGTTCTCGGGACGACGTCTTTGCAGGCCTTTGCATGCGGGCGCAGTTGTCAGGGGTTATGTGATTGAGTTTCCTTACGGTTAACCCCTACGATCACCGGTCCTTACCGATTGCGTTTTATCCCAAAGCGCCAAGCTAGCTTCACATTCGTTCAGATGGATCATTTCAGGCATACTATGGAGCCGCGGTCCCCTGAAGCAAACATGGTTTCAACTTTGCTGAAGCCGGCTCTGAGAAATAGCGCCTTCAACCCTGCAATATTCGGGAACCACCAGTTGTAACACCTTTCCGCTTCATTGCAGCCGTCGTCCCCTTTTTCATAACCTGGAAAAACCAGTTCCCACAGCGGTTTGTCGGAGGTATCATCTATAATCGCCGATTCAACAATGGCCATGCGGCTGGTTACCGACCAGACCGAGCGGGCCGCGGCAAAAGGATTGACGCAATGGTAAATCACCCCAAGGCACAGCGTGATGTCGAAGCTCAACCCGAGGTCCCTTAACTGA
>CAVVHK010000083.1:0-92607 GCA_963747865.1 uncultured delta proteobacterium
CCTTAATGAGGTCAGGAATTGGCGTCCGGTCTCGATGACATTAACCCAGAACAGTATTCGGTGGAACGATACGCCGCAACTGCCGCGTTTTGAATCCGGCCGCTGGGAATATCATGAAGAAACGCCTCCAAGCTAGTCACGTGGACAGTATTGCGCAGTTCCTTCTCCAAGAATCCTTGAGCGCCCAAGTAGGTTAATATGGCATGGGTATTCCAAGAGAATCTCCCTGGGCGAACAGCGGATGAGACGCCAGTGGCGTAGGGAATGACAAATGATTTGCGATTCATGAAACATCCACCGATGACGCTAATCCGGTAACCCTTCACTCATGAGCGGCAATTTTCGAGATTGCTTCGTCGCTTCACTTCTCGCAATGACATTTGCGCTTGTCTTTGCGAGCGAAGCGAAGCAACCTCCCTCGCGTAAGTGAAAGGTTACGGTAATCCGTCATTTTTCCCTTGACAAATCAAAAGCCTAAAACTAACCTAGCAACGCTAGCCTTGCAATTCGCCCGGCGGAAGTGACCGTATCCTCCTTTGACTGGAGCCATACCCTTTTGTCAGTGTCCGTCGGGCTTCTTTTTTGTGCGGGCCCGGAGTCCGCGGATTTGGGTCTCAGACGGTCCCCAAGGTCGACCTCCTTTGGAAATAGGTTGAACCACCCTTATTAAGTCGAACGACCCCGGTATGTCTACAATAAATTAAAGCTCCCAAGGGGATTAAGTCAATTGAACAGCTTGGATGATTACCTGCCGCCAGAGCCTGGAGATAGCGGTTGCCGTCCCACGGAAAGGAACGCGCGCCGAAATGATATTTTTTCTGGGCCTCCTTTCCCTTTTTGTGTGCGGTCCGGCAGGATTGATCGCTTGGCGAATGGCCAATACTGATCTGAGGAAAATCAGGCAGGGTACCATGTTCCCTGATAGGGTGTCACTTGTCAAAGCCGGACGCGTTCTCGGCGTGATCGGCCTAAGTCTGTTTGTGCTTGCCGCCGCGGTGACTGTGTGGCTCCTGAAAGGAGGGGTTTCGAATTTTCCTGCGGCATTCAAGACTCGCCGTTGCCACCCGATAAGACGGCCTTCGTGGGGGAGTGGGAGGGTCCCCGCGGAGCAATGATTAGGATTCGTCAGAATGGTAACGGTGATTTCAGAACCGAGCACACGTCGGTGACCGGAGGGAGAGTCATTATCGACGAAAATGAGCTATCCATATTCATTCTCGGACTTGGTCATAAATGGCGCATCGACTCTCCGCCTGCTGTGGACGATGGTCAATGGACCATGAAACTTGATGGGCAGGTCTTCAAAAGAAAGGCTGACGGTGTCTTAGCGTGTTCTAATTTTGAGGCTATTTCCGGTCGCCTTGCGCACGTCACTTATCTTTTTCAGTGCGAACCGCTATGAAGTGATGAGACTTTCTTGACTCTCGTTACGCTACTTGAATTCATGCTGTCGTAATATTTCTGGATTTTTCTACAGACATTGTCTTTGACGGTCTGCCAGGAGCAAAATGCTGTAGTCCTGATCTTTCCCGTTTCCACGTCTTCGTATGCGAAGACGGCGGGGCAGTCTTTGAGCCGGGCGTCATCCAATCCGCCCTGATCTTCGTACGGGATAGTGATGAGCGTGAGCACATGCTTGATCGCCGTCCGTTCTTTCAGTATCCAGTCAATCTTCTTGCCTTTAATGAGGTCCATGAGGGAGGTCAAACCGAGTTTCAGCTTGGCGTCTCCGAATATTTTGTCGAAATTGACCGCTTTCTTGAGCAATAACATCGTCTTTGCAAACGTAGCGATATCAAACAGCATTCGTTTGACACCCCTTCGAGGAAGGCTTTCCGCCTTAACCGCCAGGAGAGAGTCCAGGGTTCTCAACCTGACCAGCAGTTCCGATAAAGACGTCCTGAGATACGCGGCTATGGGGACGTAACGCTCACCGTCCGATACTAATACTGTAGCGCTCTCACAATTGGGATGAGATCCGCCGAGAGTTTGTCTCCCGAAGAAACTTTGACAATACCTTGAAGCTCATCATGCCTGTCGAGACAAATTCCACGTCGGGGATCATTCTCTCGAAGACGTTTTCAACACATTCGGTTGTGGTGGGCTCCAGATCGACATTTCCGTCCCAGCATGGAGTCAAAGGGACAAATCCCCAGACGGAAATATGCCGGCGGTGCTGATGAATAAAAGCCAATATATCTCCAAGGTTATCATCGTTAACATCAATGGCCACGGTTGAAATTATAGTAAGCTTGTTCACTCCGCATTCGATCAGGTTCTTCAGAGCTTTTTTCTTCACGGCGAGGGAATTGTCGCCGCGTAAGGTTTTGTAGATCTCCGGAGTTGTCCCGTCGAATCCCAAATTGACCTGTATTCCCATGGAGCACAGCATTTGGCAATAGGCTTTATCAGCGAACTTCACGCCGTTCGTGAACATCTGGACTTGAAAATCGTATGACTTTGCAAGCCGGACTATTTCGGGGAAATCAGGGTGAACCGTAGGCTCTCCACCAAAAAAGCAAATATTTGGCTTGGGATTTGCGGCTTGGAAGTGCTTGTAGATTTTCTCGAAGTACTCCAGCGGGGGCTGGTACGGGAAACCCATGGCGTCCACATAGGCAAGGCAAATAGGACAACTCTGGTTGCACTTATTAGTCACATCTATGGCCACCGTGTACGGAGGCGAAACATGTTCATGGTTACACGATGCGCAATCCAACGAGCAGCCTGAAGCGGCGGGTTCTTGATATCCGGAAATCTCTCTCTTCCAACGCCACTTTCTAGCGTCTTTCGTAACAAGGGAAGCCGTTCGCCCACAGTCACGGCAGAATTTCACCAGATAAACTTTGTTGTTTCGGATCTCATAACAGGCGTCAGTGGGTCTGCCGCATCTTTCGCAAAGTCCGAGTTTCATTGGCTGCTCCGATATTCTCCAGTAATTTCTCGACTCAACTTAATGTATTTCTTTGCTCCAAGAAAGCATGTCCGAAAGCGTAATGAGGTTAATCGCATTCCCTTCAAACATAAGAACAGAAGAAACAATTCCTATAACTATATGATGGTTGTGGATTTATGGGTAGGGATGGATATCACAATTTCCGCTCTTGTCAAGGCAAAAAAAGATGTGATACTTTTAAAAGTTGGTTCGGAAAAGATCCAGACGGACCGATATGAGACTGTTCCGGGAGAATCCCCATCGCCACCATGAATCCTGGCCTGAGGCCCCTCCAGTCGCATTTTCAAAGGAAGCCTCGCTCCGGCCTGAACTGCGAGGCCGACATAACAGATGGACTACGGACGTGACATCGGAAAATACTAGTTTGAGCGAAAAATACGAGCGTTTGAAGAATGCCGTTCGGGAAATGGGTGGGATTGTAGTGGCTTTCTCCGGCGGCGTGGATAGCTCCCTCCTTCTGAAAGTGGCAAAGGATATTTTGGGAGAGAACGTTTTGGCGATTACAGCCGACTCTCCGACCATGGCCGGCCATGAACTGCGTGACGCTGTAGCTGTGGCCGAAGCATTGGGAGCGGAGCATTTGGTAATCGAATCCGGAGAAATGGGGATCACAGAGTTTGTGAAAAATCCTCCCGACAGGTGCTACATCTGTAAAGCTCATCGCTACGGGGCAATTGCCAAATTGGCGGCGGAGAGAGGTTTTCGCTATGTGGTGGATGGGGAAAACGCTGATGATTCCAACGATTACAGGCCAGGGGCCAAAGCGGCTTGTGAGCTTGGTATAAGGAGCCCGCTCAAGGAATGTGGATTATCTAAGCAGGAAGTTCGGCTCCTCTCAAGACAGGTTGGACTCAATACCTGGTCCAAGGCCGCGTACGCGTGTCTGGCTTCCAGAATTCCTTACGGACATGAGATCACCGAGGAAAAGTTGCGTCAAATTGATTTGGCGGAGGAATTTGTGCGTGAAGTCACGGACTGCGCTCAGGTGAGAGTTCGTCATTACGGGGATACGGCGCGAGTGGAGGTTGAGCCGGATTGCATAGAGACTGTGGCCCAGGGGCGGATCCGTACCAAAGTGGTGGATTATTTGAAAGAGATCGGTTTTCTATTTGTTACGCTTGACCTCCAAGGATACGAGATGGGGAGCTTGAACAAGCCTTTGAAATGACACTTTAGAAAGTAGCAGGAAGACTCGGAGGGGTTCATAGGAACGAAAGGTAAAGATCGAATTCGAAAGCAAGATTCGGAGTGCGAGGCACGACATCTGTTGATAAATTCTCATTGTCAGGTGTCAGTCAGAAAGGAGCGCGCTATGAACGAATCTGCGAAAAAAGCCCAACGCGCCGCGGCAACGCTAAATGACCCTCGTTGGGCCTCCGTCGTCACTCGGAATCCAGCAGCTGACGGCGCATTTTATTACTCGGTCGAGACCACGGGAGTGTCACTGCCGGCCTACATGCGCGGCTAGGCAGGCCCGTTCTGAGAACGTGCACGTTTCCATGAGACATGCGAGGATGCCGAAAAGGCCGGTTTCCGGCCCTGCATGAGGTGCAAACCTTGCCGGCCTTCGCTCCCTGAGCAGCACGCCGCGAGAGTGGTGGAAGCTTGTCGGATTATCGAGGAATCGAATGAAGCGCCGAGTCTGACGAACCTCGCACAGCGCATCGGTTTGAGCCCATATCACTTTCATCGAATATTCAAGCAGGTCACCGGATTGACGCCGAGGCAATACGCGGCCGCGCGGCGGGAGAATCGGGTACGCGATCAGCTCGATCACAGCCGCACGGTAACCGAAGCCATCTACGAAGCGGGCTACGGTTCAAACAGCCGCTTCTACGAGAGGTCGAACGAGGTCCTGGGTATGACGCCCGCCGACTATCGTTCCGGCGGTTCAAACACCGAGATTCGTTTCGCTGTCGGTGAATGCTCGCTCGGATCGATACTTGTGGCCGAAAGCGACCGCGGGGTTTGCGCTATTTTCATGGGTGACGATCCGGAAGAACTCGTGCGCAATCTCCAAGATCGTTTTCCCCGAGCGGACCTTGTGGGAGGCGACGCCGAATTCGAGCGACTCGTCGCCAAGGTTGTCGGCTTTGTCGAAGCCCCGGGAATAGGCCTGGATTTGCCGCTGGATGTGCGCGGCACGGCGTTTCAAAGGCGTGTTTGGCAAGCCCTTCGAGAGATTCCAGCCGGCGAAACCGCAAGCTACACCGATATCGCACGGCGCATCGGCTCCCCCAATTCCGTCCGCGCCGTGGCTGGAGCGTGCGCTGCGAACGTCATCGCTGTAGCAATTCCGTGCCATCGTGTTATACGCAGCGATGGCGGGCTGTCAGGTTATCGCTGGGGCGTGGAACGCAAACGCGCATTGTTGGCGAAGGAAAGTGGAGATAAGAGCGATCGTAAATGACACGCCCGATATCAATCAGATCGGTCTGATTGCCCGGAGAGTAAAGGCAGTCGATTGGCTAACGGTATCGAAAAACGTCTTTGCGCCGCGACGCTCACCAAAAGTTGGAGTTGGAAGGGCTAAATGCGGATATTCGAGTACGGACAAGTTGAGATTGAACACTTGAGACGCCGCGACAAGAAACTCGGCGCGGCGATTGACAGGATAGGCGTGATACACCGGAAGGTCACCCCGGATCTATTTACCGCTCTAATCAAGAGTGTTGTCGGACAGCAGATTTCCAGCAAAGCCGCTGAAACGGTATGCGAGAGGCTTTGGCGCCTTTTGGATGAAGTAACGCCCGCGTGTGTCGCCGCGCTAGAGCCCGCTAGGATTCAGCAATGCGGGATGACCATGAAGAAAGCGTCTTATATAAAGGACATGGCGGAAGCCGCTCTTTCCGGCGCACTCGATCTACAAACACTTCATACCCTAGCTGATGATGAAATAATCAAGAAGCTCTCCTCTTGCAACGGCGTCGGCGTTTGGACGGCTGAAATGTTTTTGATTTTCTCGCTAGGACGACCGGATGTCGTAAGTTGGGGCGATCTTGCCATCCGGCGCGGTATGATGAACCTGTATGGGCTGAAAAAACTCAGCAAAGACCAGTTTGAACGCTATCGTAAAAGGGTACTCGCCTTACGGTTCAACCGCGTCGTTGTACTTGTGGGCGTTGTCCGCCGAGTAAAAGCCGTTGCGGATAATAGGGCGCCGGGAAACCCCCTTTTGCAACCCCGGGTTTCGCGGGGCCCGGACACTTCCCCAAAAAACCTCCTAATATATTGATTGGTTAAATGGCCTTAACCTTTCTTCAAGCAAGATTTTCAAAGTCATGAGCTCATAAGGCCTTGCCATGGTCCATCGGCAGGAGGCTCGAATGTTGACGCAATTGTTAGAGTTTCTTGAAGGGGTCCGGTGAACGTTTACTAATATTCGATTCCCTCGCGGGCGAATATGCCTGAATCGTACGGATGCCGGATCTTTTTCATCGTCAAGACATGATGGGCTTTCTCAAAAATTTCTTGAGGAACGTCTCGGCCCGTAATGATCAATTCCACATTTGGGGGCTTAGAGTCTATGAGCTCGAGGACGTCGTTGAGCTCAAGGACATTCTTGGCTAGGGCGACGTTGACTTCGTCCAAAATGACCATATCGTAAATACCGCTTTGCAGAGCCCAATCGGCCTCTTCCAGCGCCATCTCGGCCATGATTTTATCCAATGGCTCGCCTGTTTCGCGCTTGATGAAGCCTTTGCGCCCCATCGGCCGGATGACCAGATCCTGACCCAGCAGCTCTGCCGAAAAATGCTCCCCTGACGAATCGGGGGATTTGAGAAACTGAATCATGTAAACTCTGTAGCCCTGCATAATGGCTTGAATGGCTCTGCCCAGGGCGGCGGTTGTCTTGCCTTTTCCCGGGCCCGTGAAAACTTCGATGAGACCTGTTTTCAATTATGCGCTCCTTTGAGTGCAAAGTTGGGCGAAAAATAAGTTACACCAATTGGCTTTTTGTAGGAAGCCCGGCGAGAAGGTTTTTTTGACTTTGACTCGCCCTCGCGTCATGAGCCGAACGATGTCGCATGAAGGCATTTTTTCGCTTATCCCCTTACTATAGGTCGCTCAATTATGCTATCTTGAGTGACGGTGGTAAGGGAGGCGATGTCGTTTGAAAATAGTTGTCTTAGGAAGCGGGACCATCACCCCGAGCAGGAGACGCAGCGCCTCGGCATTGTTAGTTGAAGCCTCGGGTTATAAGATTTTGGTGGATATCGGCCCCGGCGCTTTGAGACGATTATGCGACGCTGACGTTGATCCGAAGCTTATCGATTTTCTTCTGATAACTCATTTTCACCCTGACCATGTGGCTGATTTGGTTCCATTTCTATTTGCCTCGAATTACGCCTACGGCGAGATTCGCAACGAGCCGTTTCACGTGATAGGTCCACTGGGTGTAGAAACCTTTTTCAATAACTTGGTGGGTGTTTACGGGAATTGGATAGTGCCGACAGGGAACAGGCGCATCGGAAAAGAAGTCAGCGCCACAGCTCCCGACCGTCTGGAATTTGAGAATCTGATAATACGATCCGCTCCGGCGAACCACCATTTCCCCAGTGTCTCTTACAGAATTCAGTACTTGGATAAATCCGTCACCATATCCGGAGACACCGATGTTTCGGATGCGCTGATTACGTTGGCCTCCAACAGCGACCTGTTCATCTGCGAAGCGTCTTTCCCGGACAACATGAAGCGAACGGGTCATCTGACGCCTGGTGAGGCGGGGGTTATTGCTTCCAAAGCTCGGGCGCGGAAATTAGTATTGACTCACTTCTATCCTCCCAGCGACGAACAGGACGTGGTCGCAGAAGCCGCACGGGAATTTGAGGGTGAGATCCTGAAAGCTGAAGACTTGATGGAACTAACTATATGAGATAGTTGAAAGACTTCATGCGCGAGTCTTGAACGTCAGTTGAAAGAGTGGCCTGTTTGTAACCATTCACTTATGAGCGGCGAATGCCGAGATTGCTTAGTCGTTTCACTCCTCGCAATGACATTTGGACTTGTCTTTGCGAGCGGAGCGAAGCGAAGAAATCTCCCCGCGTAAGTGAATGAATACGCCTGTTTCCGCAGTCTTCGGGTGGACCGAAGGACTAAGAGCGGTTCCGGGCCAAGTAAACAAAGACACCGGCTGGACGATATGAAAACGCGATTTCAGGGAATAGCGGGCAAGTTTCTAATTTACGCCATTGTCATACCTCTAGCGTTGGTCTTGGAAATTCCGGTCTTTCTTGCCGGCGTGAGCCTGGGGGCCTTCGTGACATTCTCAAGGGATTTGCCTGAGGTGCCGGGGCTAAATTACCAACCTCGCACAGTGTCCACCTTTTACGCCGATGATGGAACTGTAATAGGCACGTTCTCTCAACAAAAGCGTTATGTTGTGGAACTGTCGCAAATTCCTCCGCACGTAGTGAACGCATTCCTTGCCGCTGAAGACGGACATTTTTTTCAACATCACGGCGTGGATTGGGTGAGAATGGTGGGAGCGGCTCTTCGCAACTTGAAGGCGCGCAGAGTGACGCAAGGCGGCAGCACTATTACCATGCAGGTGACCCGAAACTTTTTGCTCACTCGGGAACGCCGCTTATCCCGCAAGATGAAAGAAATCGCTGTGGCGTTAAAATTGGATAAAGCGTGGGGTAAACAAAAGATCCTCCATGTGTATTTGAATGATATTTATCTGGGCGAGGGTTGCTATGGAGTGGAAGCAGCGGCCAGAGGTTATTTTGACAAGCCCGTCGAACATCTCGACATTGCCGAAGCCGCTCTGATTGCAGGCCTCGTGGCTGGCCCCGCCATATTCAATCCATTCAAGAGTGAGGAACGGGCTCGCCAGAAACAACAGGCGGTTCTTGCTCGGATGCTGAAAGACGGCTTTATAACTCAAGAGGAATACGAAAAAGCCAAGGACGAAAAGCTGGTATTCAAGAAAGAGGTGGTTAGGCCCTTCGACCTTGCTCCGGATTTCACGGAAGCGGTCCGAAAACATGTCATAAGGAATTTCGGTGAGGAAAAGCTACTAAACGAAGGGCTCAAGGTTTTTACAACCTGTAAGGTTGATTACCAACAGAAAGCCGTGGAGGCGCTGGAAAAAGGTCTTGAGGAGATCAAGTCAAGACAGAAGTATCCGGCGATAGTCAAGGCTGTTCCTAAAGAAGAAATTCCTGAGATGCTTGAAAGGAGATCAGTTGGCGAGCTCCGTGAGGGAAAAATCTATCAAGGCGTCGTGACGAAAGTACGCAAAAAGGGAAAAGAGGCGTTCCTTGATGTCGGTCTGAGCAAGCATGTGGTGGGACTCGTCAAGCTGGAGTCCGACACGGGCGTTTACAAAGCGGGTCATGTCTTGGCCTTGAAATTTGAAGGTTTTTCCGGGGAGACTGCTGTGTTCGGCTTGGACAACGATCCCAAATTGCAGGGAGCGGTTGTCTCCATAGAAAACCGTACGGGATACGTAAGGGCCTTGGTCGGAGGGGTTTCCGGGGATATGTTCAAGTTTAACCGCGCGATTCAAGGGAAGCGGCAGCCGGGAAGCTCCTTTAAACCCATCATCTACGCGACCGCGCTTGAAGAAGCAAGCTATAGCCCTGCGACGATCATAATTGATGAGGCGATCTCCGTGGAAATGGACAAAGAGGAACCCGAATGGGAGCCACGGAATGCAGGCGGCGATTATCTCGGACCATTGCCCTTGAGGCGCGCATTGGAATTGTCCAGAAATATCTGCACGATAAAGATTCTCATGGACGTAGGGCTCGATCCCGTAGTTGATATGGCCCACAAAATGGGGATTACCTCTGATCTTGGCCGCAATTTATCGTTGAGCCTTGGAACTTCGGAGCTCAGCGTAATTGAGCTTACTTCCGCGTACACTGTCTTTCCCAATAGTGGTGTCTGGCTTGAGCCTGTGCTTGTGAAGCGGATCGAAGACAGGCTCGGAAATGTGCTTGAAAATAACGAACGCATCCCGGTTCTTGACGAAGCCGAGATTCCCAAGCCCCGTCCGAGAGAAGAATTCGCCGACCTGATCGAACACGAGCAACGGACCGGCAAACAGCCAAAAGGGGCAAAGCCTTCCAAACCAGTTGTGCAAAGCCCTAAACCAAGCGATCCGAAAGGTCCGGTCGATACCGATGAGAAGGCTTCCACAGAAGTTGTCAGCCCGAGAAAAGCTCGCGCCGCCATTTCACCGCAAACGGCGTATGTCATGACTTCGCTGCTGCAGGGCGGCGTACGGCAAGGCACCGGGGCGAGAATGAGCCGGTATATACAGCGAAGGGATCTCGCCGGCAAAACCGGAACCACAAATCAAGCTGCCGACGCGTGGTTCGTAGGATTTAATCCGGATTACACAACTGGGGTCTGGGTAGGATTCGACGAAAAGCGGCCTCTTGGGAGCAAAGAGGAAGGCGCTAAGGCGGCTTTGCCCATTTGGGGCTATTATATGCGAGGTATTCTGGACAACAAGCGGGAACGCGATTTTCCCGTGCCGCCCGACATAACGTTCAAGGACATGCTGACCTTTGTCGGAAGGCCGGAAACCGGATATGTCCCCAAAATGGTAAGGGAACCTATTTACACACCTTTCATCGGACAAACACTGGCTCTGTGTCCCCTGGACAAGCCCGAAGCGCTGGCCCAATACAGGGGGATAGAGGTTCCGAATGTGCCTGCCGAGGCGACCGCGGGCCAGGGCAATCCCCCCCGCGATCAAATTAGACAGGTTCCGGCAATCAATCCTAATCAGCCGGGAGCCGTTGTCCCTATGCCGCCGGCTCAAGACCGAAATCTTTCTCCCGAGGCAAAAGCTTCATTACCAAGGTCAGTGCCCGCAGTCGCTCCACCTGTTGCGGCTGCCGAGCAGACTCGGGGCATGAGTTACTTTCCTGAAGAATCCTCTCCGCAACAGGCGTCTCAGAAGGCAAAAAAGTCCCAAAGGCGGAAGGCGAAACCACCTAGAGACAGCGCGAAAGAAAAAGGCCCTGTGAAGTGAAGGCGTCGTTAAACTCCGGTTCTATGCTATAAAAGAAAGAGACGTCAAATGTCGGACTTGGGAACAAAAATTCTAAAAGAGGCCTTGTCTCTGCCTCCTGACGAGCGGGCGTGGGCAGAGTTTACCGACGCAGTCGAGTATTATAATGCGCAAGGAGAAGGGCTTGGTTTTGAATTTTCTGAAGAAATTCGAACTGCAATCGAAAAGATTATCCGGTATCCTGAGGCCTGTACTCTAATCTCTGAGAGGACACGGCGCTGCCGTACAAAACTTTTCCCTATGGAGTAATTTATCAGGTCAGAGGTAAGACTCTCCTAATTATTGCCGTAATGCATCTTAATCGTGAACCCCAATCCTGGAAGACAAGAATTCCTAAGCGACGCCAATAACCTCATGAAGTATCCGCTACTTCAACACGATAAATGCATTTTCATTGTTCGTTGCGGCCTCCCGTGGTCACGGGGCAATGCCGACGCCATAAGCAAATTTTACGTGGGGCAGGCTTTCCAGCCTGCGGTTAATTTGGTGGTAAAATCGGCAGGCTGGAAAGCCTGTCCCACATAGGAAATTCAAGATCGAACTCTTGAGTTACAAGTATTTCGCTTACGGGGGCATCAAATACCAGCCGAACCCCATTTCCGGACTCCCGTATCACCACTCGATCCCCTTCAGATCGTTGACCGCGGATTTTGGAGTCGCCTACCAGCTTGACTAGGCTCCGTGTCGGTGTTACAAAAAACGATTAACTGTCGGATCTAATCACGAGATCAAGATACAACGAGCGCTAAAGAGGTCAGGAATGCTGACATTTCAAGGACTTATACTTGCCCTGGAAAAATTCTGGTCAGACCGGGGATGCGTGATTCAACAGCCCTACGATATTGAAAAGGGCGCGGGGACTATGAATCCGGCCACTTTCTTGCGGGTTTTGGGGCCGGAACCCTGGAACGTAGCATACGTCGAACCGTCGCGTAGGCCCACGGACGGCAGATATGGGGAGAATCCGAACCGGTTGCAGCATTATTACCAATATCAGGTAATTCTTAAACCGTCACCCCTCGAGGTTCAAGAGCTGTACATTGAATCGCTAAAGTCGTTCGGAATCGATCCCATGGCTCACGATATACGATTTGTAGAAGATGACTGGGAATCCCCCACGTTAGGCGCCTGGGGAGTGGGTTGGGAAGTATGGCTTGACGGAATGGAGATAACCCAATTCACTTACTTCCAACAGGCGGGCGGCATTGATTTGAAGCCGATTTCAGTGGAGCTTACCTACGGCGTTGAGCGCATTTGCATGTACCTCCAAGGTGTTGAGAGCGTTTACGACCTTAAGTGGACCCGGGACATCACTTATGGAGATATCCACCATCAATCGGAAGTCGAGGGCTCGACATACAATTTCGACAAGGCCGACACGGCGATGCTATTCAAGCTGTTCGCCATGTATGAGGCTGAATCGGAAAATCTTCTGGACGCCAAGACGCCTCTTGTATTGCCCGGGTATGAGTATTGTCTAAAATGCTCCCATGTTTTCAATATATTGGACGCCAGAGGCGCTATCAGCGTTGCTGAACGAACAGCCTACATCCACCGGGTCAGGAATCTAGCACGCAAAGCCGCTTCCGCATACGTCGCCCAACGGGAGAATATGGGATACCCGCTGTTAAATAAATTTAGTGATAATGGGGCTGCATGATGAAAGGCGAGTTTTTACTTGAAATTGGAACCGAAGAGATTCCAGCCGGCTTTGTTACGCCGGCTCTGGAAGCATGCTTGGAAATGTTCGGCAAAGCCTTCGATGCGGCCAGGATCGATCATGGATCTTTGGAGACCTACGGCACTCCGAGACGCCTCATTTTACGCGTGAACGACGTAGCCGACCAACAGGCCTCGGTGGATATTGAAAAGACAGGACCTGCGACATCCGCGGCGTTCGACGAGCTGGGCAATCCCACAAAGGCGGCTTTGGGTTTTGCCAAGAGCCAAGGCGTGGATGTTTCCGAACTGGTGATAATTGAGACGCCAAAGGGCGCTCAAGTCGCGGTGCGCAAAACCGAAAAGGGAAGGCCCACAATTGAAGTGCTGGCAGAGATGCTGCCGGGGCTCATGGAAAAGATTCCTTTTCCCAAGAACATGCGATGGATGGATCTTGATGTCCGGTTCGCTCGACCCATCCACTGGATTGTGGCTCTATGCTGCGGCAAAATCGTGCCGTTCGGCTATGGAAACATCACAAGCGGCGACTACAGCTTCGGTCACAGGTTCACGGGTTCCGGCAGGTTCAAGGTTACTGACTTTAGCAGTCTGAAATCAGCGCTGGAGGCGCAGGGCATAATTATTAACCCCGTACAACGGAGGAACGCCATTGCGCAAATGATTCAGGATATTGCCGCCCGGGAAGGATTTCAGGTCTTTGAGGATTCTGACCTCCTTGACGAAGTGGCGTACCTTGTCGAGAGCCCTTATCCGGTGATGGGAGAATTTCCAAAAGAATTTCTTGAACTGCCGGCTTCCATCCTGATTACGTGTATGAAGAAACACCAGCGCTACTTCTCGGTTCGGGCCCAAGATGGCCGCATAACAAACCGTTTCGTCGCCACGAACAATACCCCGGTCAAGGACCCCGGCGTCTCCGTGAGAGGCCACCAAAGGGTCCTCAAGGCCAGACTCGAAGACGCCAGGTTCTACTTTCGTGAGGACCGGAAAACCCCGCTGTTTGACAGTCTGGAATCTCTTAAGGGAGTTGTGTTCCATTCAAAACTAGGAACCGCTCACGAGAAAGTTATGCGATTCACTGCTCTGGCGATCAATCTGGCCGAACAATTAGCCCCGGACAGAGTTAAGGACGTCGAGCGCGCCGCGTTGTTGTGCAAATGCGACTTGGAAACCGGTATCGTCTACGAATTCCCGGAGCTTCAGGGCATAATAGGCAGTTATTACGCCAAGATGGACGGTGAGCCTGACGAAATAGCCGCAGCGATCAGAGAACATTATCTGCCGGCCCACGCGGGGGACAGTCTCCCTGGTGGAATTATAGGCGCGCTTGTGTCCGTGGCGGACAGAATGGACACCATTGCCGGCTGTTTCAGTGTCGGCCTCATTCCGACAGGGGCTGCCGATCTGTACGCCTTGAGACGAAACGTCCTGGGAATTATCCAAATTCTCATCAATCTAGATAAACCGGTCGATTTGCCGGGGCTGATCCACGAGGCGGTCTCGCAAATAGGCGCCAAGCGGACGAGGGAAGCTGACTTGGTTGAAGCCGATGTAACGGATTTCATAAGAACCCGGTTCGTGAACTTTCATACCGGCCGCGAGTTTCCCTTGGACGTGGTGGAAGCGGTCGTAAGGGCAAGATTCGATGATTTGGTGGACGCTCGCAGGAGGGTCGAGGCCCTTGCTGTATGGAAGCATAGGCCTGATTTTGACGCCATCATGATAGGCTTCAAGCGGGTAATGAATATCTTGAAAGACTCGAAGCCGGCCCGGCTCTCCGAATCCCTCTTGACCGAACCGGCTGAACGGGAACTTTATGAGGCTTTCGAGCGTATTATAGCCGGAGCCGGCCCTCTAATCGAAAAAGGCGACTACGGTTCCGCATTGGAGACGGTGGCCGAGCTCAAAGCCCCGATTGATACCTTTTTTGATGGCGTGATGGTTATGGTTGAAGACGAACAGCTGAGGAACAATCGACTGGCGTTGCTCACGGAAATCGCTAAATTCTTCAAGAAAATCGCGGACTTTTCTTTCATAGGCTCAACGGCTTAACAATCCGAACAAGTAAGTTGTCCTATCTCAAGAATTGTGGGACGGGCATCTTGCCCGCCATCCCTCGACAGGCGAGAAAAGACCTCGAACGATGCGGTTAGGAAAGGGCGCCATATCCTCCGGGATCTTACTTAAATCGAGATTTCAGCTTCCTCTAGCCCTCCAATGCCGGTCACTTAACGACTAGACTTTCAATTTTCCATGTGGGGCAGGCTTTCTAGCCTGCCGATTTCACGGCCTAATTGACCGCAGGCTGGAAAGCCTGCGGTGCATAAAACCCCCTCAAGCCACAGGCATAGCGCCCGGCCCTACCGAGTCTACTTGTCGATGCCCGGGAACATCCTTCTACAATTTCTTAAGCCGGCTGGTATCAAGCTCACCGTCGACAATCTCTGTTAAAACTCCGTGCGCCTCCTTTGGGGGCTGTATAAAGGCGTATCTGTAGCCAAGCAGCTCCCTGGGAGTCGAGTCTATCGTGCGTCGGCCGGCGCCGTTCAATTCCGAAAGGGCTGTTTGCACGTTGTCTACCCTGTAGGAAATTAAGAAGAAACCCTCGCCTTTCTCCTCAATAAACCTGGCCACGTCGCAATCCGGCGTGAGAGGCTCCATTATCTCAACTGCAATTGTCCCCACATAGTAGCGCACAACCCGTATCGATTCCTCTGTGGACTCATATTCGTAGGCGGGTTTTATTCCGAGGACTCCCTCGTAAAACTTCCGGGCTTCTTCAACGCTGCGCACGGCAAAGCAAATATGGTCGATTTCTTTCGCTTCCAAGGTGATTTCCTTCCATTTGTGAGCCGGGGTTTAAGGCCCTGGCGCGGGGTCTAAAGCTAAGGCCAAGTCCGATCAGTGGGCCATTAGCTCAGCACAATCAACGCGTCCACAGCAACAGGTTTGCCTTTGGAAAGAATCAATGGATTAACGTCTATTTCTTTAATTTCCGGGTTATCTAAACCTATTTTGCCTACTGCGATCAGGATCTTCGACATTTCTTCCATGTCCGCCGCTTCCATTCCCCGGACGGGACCCAGGATCTTGGCCCCTTGGATTTCACCAGTCATTTCGAGCGCATCTCGAACCGCCAGTGGGGCCATCCTGAAAGACACGTCTTTGAACACTTCGGTGAAGATTCCTCCCATGCCGAACATTACACATGGTCCGAATTGAGCGTCCCGGGTCATGCCCACCATAAGTTTCTCGTTTACCGCTTATCATCTGCTGGACCAGGATAGAATAATCTCCTTCAGAGCTTGCCGTCAGTTCCCTGAAGGCTTCGAGCGCTTCCTGTTGGGTCCGTATATCCAGCCTCACCAGGTTTTTTTCGGTCTTGTGAGAAATATCCGGCGAACACGCCTTCAATACCATCGGGAACCCTATTTCCTGGACAACCTTCAGAAGTTCCTCCTCAGTCTTGACCTGAATTTCCTTCGTTACTGGGATGCCGTAGGCGGCTAGCACTTGTTTCGACTCGTACTCGGATAGGATTTTTCTGTTTTCGTTCAGCGCCTGAGCTATAAGGTTCATCAATTCCTCCTGCATATATGTTATAGGAAATTCTAACTCTGAGAAATCCCACTTAGAGTGAGCAACGATTTTCGGCATTCGCGCCACGGCCGGAGGCGCAGAGAACAATGAGAAATCTGTTCCTTCTTCCCGCATTTCCAACGAATTTCCGTTTGGAACGCGGGGTTTCAGGTCAACACACCAGTACCGCGTCGAGCCGATCACTCCTGGCGGTAGCGTATGTGCCTTATTTCAATACCTTTTTGCTTCAGTGCCGTCAAAGTCTCGACGGCGAATTCAAATTTCTCGCTTAACGACTGCTCCAATGTTATATATCTCTCGGTGAGCGTGATCAATGCAATTGCGAGGGAGCAGCACGGGAAAATGTACATAGAATCCGTCGCCGTGTTCACGGAGCGCTTGCGATGAAGGCATGTTTTGGGATAGATTTTAGGAGTCGTGACACCCTCCTGTGCAGGCGGGAATCTCAATAACCAGAATTGGTATCCACCGATAGACGTTGGTACGATTTCTCTTGATTCCTGGAGTGTAAACGTTTAGAGGTGAATTAATACAAATTCAGAACCGGGAATGAGCAGAGGCTCTCTAGACATTTCCATTAAGAATCCAATAAGTTAAAAATTACGTAGCGAATTCGGCCCAGGCTGACTGAGCAGGGAGCGTTAAAGTCGAATCTTGGACGCTCTATAAGAATTCTGAGTCCGCAACGGCGAGAATATAATCTGATCGTTCTCGCCACCTGAAACGGAAATCTTTACCGGACTCGGATTCTCCGCGGGCAATAGTTTAGCAAAGGCAAAAGCATCCAGGCCAAGGAGAATAGAAATGCCCAAAAAACCCCCGAGAAGGGACCCGATCATTGTATACAAGAGAGAAGATAAGGGGTTGCAACCTTTCTTGCCTAAGACGAGAGCCGGCCTAAAGATCGGGCCTCCCATGCGCGCGCCTCAACCGAAACCAAGAAAGCCAAAGGAAACCAAGACCGTTGTCCCTGAAAAAATGCGTTTCCACACGGAAAGCCTTGCCTCCATTGAAGCAATGCAGTCTCCCGAAAAGGAAATTGCCGGCGCTTGCTACCACCTGTGCTTTCTCGTGCACGAGACTAAGACCAGCGCCGATCTGTTTCCCTTGAAACACAATTCGTTGGAGAAGATCTTCAAGAGCGCCCATCCTTGCCTCACAGTTAATTATGTGCGCCGTGGGGATAGGGAAGTTTATCACCTATCGACGGAGGCCACCGCCAAATGGGAAGCGGAAACGGGCTCCAACAAACACCACACTCGAATGTATCTGACTCCGAAATGCAAGGTCGAGTTTGAAGAAGGGTACTTTCGATCTCTATCATTTTCATATAGTCCTGGAGCCTTTCCGATTCTCGTTCTATCTACCGATTCACCAGGCTCCGTGGCTGGACAAACGCAGGCTTTCCAAGCGCCGGTTCCATTATCCTCAGACGGTGGAATACGGGTTGGTTTCAGGAAAAGTAATCACCACTTCACGCAAAGCTACAATGGTTCCTTTGGAACAGATCAAGGCGGAATTGCAGAAACTACAGGATTTAGAATTTGCCGGGAAAAAAGGCAAGTAGCAATCGCTCGGCCGCCGTGCGCCTCAATGAGAGACCCAATGCCGGAGACCGGGTCGCACAAGAATCGCCTATGGAAAAGCCTGATGGCGGAGCGAGCGCTTCAATGCTATTGACTTAATTATGGTGCCATACCCCACCTTCGCTGCGCTCAAGTCTTCGCCATCGCTGCTGAAGCGGGACCCCGGAGCGCTTCGCGTGGGCGATCCCGCCGTAGCCATGGAAGGCAGGGTCGGCTTTAAAGCGACAGTCCTTGCTTGGGCAGGGCGGATCAAAACACCCCGCACTCTCGTGAAATAATTGTCTGCAAAATCTCTGAGGTTCCCCCGCCGAAGAGAAGGAATCTGCAATCGCGGTAGAACCGCTGGACGTCGTACTCCATGGAATAACTGTACGCGCCGAATATTCTGGTGGCTTCGTCCGCGGCCCGGCAAGCCACCTCCGAAGCGAAATACTTGGCCATGGACGCCTCCTTGAGGGCCGATTGGCCTTTATCCAGCATTTCTGCCGACTTGTATCTCATCAGGTTCGATGCCCAAATATCCGTCGCCATATTGGCGATCTATTGCTGAACCAGTTGGAAGCTGCCGATCCTCTTTCCGAACTGCGTGCGTTCCAAGCAATATTTCTTGGCATGGTCGAACGCGGCGCGGGCCAATCTCAGGGACAGGGCTGATGTCATAGTCCTAATGATTGCCAGTATCCGTATGAGATTGCCGATGGCCTGCCCGCCAAAATGAGATCTAAGTCCCCGATTTTCTTTATTGCAAGCCCCAAAGCAGTTGACGTGGCCCAAGTGTCCGCTCCTGCAAAGGCGCGATCCGTCAGAAGTATCCCCTGATCCGCTCCCATGGCTATTGCCTCGCACACTACCTCCACAGCTTGTGGCGGTCCCATGGATACGGCAGTAACCCTGCTTCCATTCTTGTCTTTTATTTGCAAGGCGGCTTCCAGGGCATGCCGGTCTTCAGGGTTGATTACACTTTCGACGCCTTCACGGATAAGATTCCCGGTGTAGGGATCAATCTTGACTTCACAAGTATTCGGGACCTGCTTGACCAAAACGATGATGTCCATGAACGACTCCATGGATGTCGCCACTGGTAGGAATTCCAAGATATACGGCCCATCCTGCGCTTGTGAAGCGGCATTATTGGCTCACGTGAAGGAGAGGCTTCCTTTGAAAGCGCTGCCGGAGGGGAAGTTCTATAGTGGAGCGCCTTGAAAATTGTGGGATCGCTGAACCTATCCGGAGCCATTCTATGGTTGTGGTAGCAGACTTGCGTGTCCGCCGCCCTTGGGCGCCGGCACCAAAGGTAACGTAGTGGCGGGGTTAATCCCCGCCCTGATGTCTGGGGTGACCCGGCGGGGATAAACCCCGCCGCTACAAACGCCTGATGCGCTTCAATCAACCGCTCAGAATTCCCGCAATTTTCAACGGATGGCGCTATAATAGGGCTACGCATCGGCTTCTCGTTCACTCCCCCAAATAGGGGAAGTCTTCTTGATTAGCCACGGGCGCAGCCCATGGACGCCGAAGTCCATCAGATAAACGCTCTTTCATCGTTCGTTCCGGCCCGGAAACGCATGCTCGATAATACGAGCGAACTGTGGCGGCGCAGGGAAGATCCGAGTTGCAAATTCACCCGCTTTCTGACAAATCATCTATTAGAGCATTTTTCAGAAGATTCGACCTATTTTCGGGCCCGACACGATCATCCCGGCAAGCCCGTTGAGAGCTAACAATGACTGCTCCGCAAAAAACTAAATGGACTATCAAGGAAGTGGTCGAGTGGACAACGTCTTATTTCAAGACCAAAGGCATCGGCACAGCTCGGCTGGACGCGGAAGTGTTACTTGCTCATTGCCTGTCCGCGGATCGACTATATCTCTATCTGAATTTCGATAGACCGCTGTCTCCGGTGGAACGTCTCCGATACAAAGAGCTGGTTAGGAGAAGGGCGCTTCGTGAACCAGTATCCTTGATTATCGGCAAAAAAGAATTCTGGTCCCTACCGTTTCGCACAGCCTCCGGGGTCCTGATTCCGAGGCCGGACACTGAAATTCTCGTTCAAGCGGTCTTGGACGAGATAGAGGAAATGGAGTCCCCGATTATTCTGGACATCGGAACCGGATCGGGAGCAATTGCAGTGGCAATCGCTTCAGAGCGAAAGGATGCGGCGATATTCGCCTGTGACACATCCAAGCTTGCGTTGCAAACGGCGAAGGCCAACTCAGAAGATAGCCGCGTCTCCGAATCCGTAATGCTGTTCGGCTCGGATTTGTTTAGCGCGCTCAGAGCCGGCGCAGCTTTTGACGTGGTTTGCTCCAACCCGCCGTATATTCCGGACGACGTATTGGCGACTCTTGACCCGGAGATCAACTATGAGCCCAGGACTGCGCTGAGCGGTGGTCCGGACGGCCTAAACGTCATCCGACGTATCGTTCCTGAGGCAAGGCTGTTCTTGAAAAGGGCAGGGCGTCTGTTGCTGGAAATAGGTGCGGATCAGGAACAAGCGGTGTGCCGGCTATTCGAGTCCAACGGCTATGGGGACATCTCTTGTATCCGTGATTTATCCGGGAAGCCTCGGGTGGTCAAAGGGCGGGCGCGAGAATGAAATACATAGTTCTTGGCTGCGGAAAATTCGGCAAGTTGGCTATAAACCGTCTCAGGGGGCACTTCAAATGTCCGACAACCATTATCGCTATCGACGTGAATCCCGAGCCGTTGAAGGACCTTTCATTCGACGTGATCGGCATGGAAGGGTACGCTGTGGAAGTCCTGGGGAGTATCGAGCTTGACGATGACGACATCCTGATCCCAATGGTTCCTTTTCATTTTGCGGTGAAATTTTGGCTGGCCAAGGATAGCGGACTTGAGGAATCCCCTTTGCCGGAAGGAATCGACGGTCAGGTACCCCACCCCTTCATAGTCAACGATTCCACCCTGGTCTGCAGTAAGGCGGATTTCATCTGTCCTGACGACTGCCCTGAAGGAGAAACATGCACGGTCACAGGCAAATACAGGGAGCCGCTGTTTGAAGAATTAAGTCGCACCAAGGCCCCCGGCTGGAAAACCATAGTCTTGCGCAGCAGACAAATCCTGCCCGGAATAGGCGGGTATTCGGCGCATAGCCTTTACGAGCTCGGCGCTGAGTTTCAGGAAGGGCCAAATCTACTGGCGACTTCCTGCAAATGCCATGGGGTGATTACTGCTCTGCGGAAGCGGGGTCACTAAACCATCAGCCGGTTATGGGCGATATGGACCCACTCTTCCACAGCCGTGCCCTTTCGATGCTCACCGATCGACTTCCTCACACCTCGCCCCAAGTGCAGGAAGATCACATTCCACCGGTCGTCGAATGCTCGATCCACGTGAAAATCTTTGAAAGGCGAATCCGGGGTAATTCTCTCCACCAACTCGGGTTCCCACAATGTGTTGGGACAGGCGAAAACTTCGTAACCCTCTTGTCTCAGTCGGTGAGTGACCCGATCGCCCACATCCAGCTCGGGGAGCGATGGGTAATAATCAAGCTTCAGCTTCCTGAAAATCTGAAAATCAACCAGGTAACCGAGCACATGAAGAACTCCCTCCGGAGTCCTGGTGCGATCCATACGGACGCCCGCGGCCGCGACTTTGTCGACGATTTTGGAGCGCAGGTATGATAGCCAGCCCTTCCTGCACGGCATGGTATCCATGTGCATGGACATGACATACTTGGTGTCCGGGTTTATGAGCTGAATTCCGGCTTGTAAACCGACTGCGTTGGCGTAACTGTCATATGTGAGCTGGGAATCTTTGTCAGGCGTCGATTCGACTCCACGGGCTTCAGCCGGAAGCGGGTCGGTTCTGAGCAGGGCCACATTAATGCCCGGCCAATCCGCTAACCACTTCAGGTTTTCTCTGGGGGAATTGTTATCAACCACCCACAGTTCGTGGGGCTCCGGAGTAAAATATTGCGTCGCCTCTATGCAGGTTCGCATAACCTGCATGGCGCTGCTATTCTGCTGGCGGGAAACCACTATCAGGCGCGGCGCATCGGGCGGTAATGAAACCTTGCGGGATACTTCCGCATCGTAATCTCGACCGTCTATATTGAGCTTTGTTCGCAAAACGTGACTCCACAATGATGAATCAGACAATTGGTCAGGATATACCCGCGATCCGCAAAAGGCAATTAATATGCGCTCTTCAGCTGCCCTACACCAATTCTACCGCCCCATTGTCGAAATAATTGAATCGTCCGCCGCGGACATAAGTGATAACGTCGATTTTGGAATTTACGGCCATGTTTACGGCCAGAGCGCTGGCGCTGGATCTGCTGATTATCATGGGAAAACTGCTTCTTGCGGCCTTGATCAATACCTCGGAGGTAATCCTTCCTGTGGTAAGGAGCAACTTGTCCCGTGTGGGGACTCTGTTCAAGAAACAATGCCCTACAATCTTGTCAACTGCGTTGTGCCGCCCAAGATCCTCCAGGATGACCAATGTCTCCGAACTCGTCGCTATCGAGGCCGCGTGCACTCCGCGGGTTATGCTGTAAGTTCCCGAATATGTGTCCAGGTCATGCATGCGTCGAAGTACCTGTATCCGCGCTTATCTCGATCTTTTCTCTATCCGTGCCGATAGGAGCCGAAGCGGCCTCCACGGAGAAGATTACTCCGCCTGCGCAACCGGAAGTCAGCATTCCCTTTTTTTCCACTTTCGCTATACGGTCATCGGGAACGTCAACTTCCATACGCACGATTCTGCTACCGTGGTCAACTTGGCACTCAAGCATTTCGTCCGGATCGACCAGGACCCCTTCGGACACCATGAATCCAACAAAGAGTTCTTTGAGATTCACCGGAAGTGTGGCGATTGAAAGGATTTCGCGGTCGTTCAAGAAGACCGTATATGGGACTTCCTTTGCTAGGGGTACGGCCTTGGCCTCCAGGACGCCTTTGTTATATCTTTTGCCCGCAATTTCAACATATAGATCTTGCTTGGGAACAGAATTGTCAGTGTGCATTCGCATAGAACAAACTCGGAAAGAAGTGATGTGAGGTCAGTGGTCTATGGGTATTAGTCCCCCGCCTCGTTGAGTCGCATGTGAAGTCGCAATCCGATTACTAAGCGTTCAGCGGGATGAAACAGCTTTTTGGGGAGAATCCTTTGCCCGGTAGACTTGCGTACGGATCAATAGTCTTCTTCCGGCTTCGCTGGTTCGCCTAAGAGTTCGGCGTCAAACAATTCTTTGAATTGTTGATCGGTATAATCGGCGCAGCGACTATGCAATTCCGTATATGCCGCGAGTAGCCTGACTCCTTCATCCGTCAAAGTGGAACCTTCGGTGGAACGATCGACAAGCTTGAAGCCGCATCGCTCTTCTGTGGCCTTTATCTTGCCCCAAACCGCCCGGAATGGCTGGTTTAGTTTCATGGCGGCCCTGTTCATCGAACCGAGTTCCACAATGGCATTCAGTATCTTTAGCCGACCGGTGCCTATTACCAGCTTTCCTTCATCATTTTCCACCCAAATTTTAGAGCGAACGCGAAGAGCCATGCTCACCTTCCTTGAACAACACCCGAATGCGGGCGATTGCCTATAATTATCGACAAAATTTATTATAGAAACTAAATGAGACCTTCGTTCAATAGACTCCCTGAAAACTCATTGAATTATCAGTACGCGTGTGCTATTGAGCCGTTCGCAGACAAACCGCTCCAAAGGAGGATGAGTCATGAGCGCTCGCCTTAAAGTCGCGTTGCTGTTCGGGGGCAGGTCCGCTGAGCACGAAGTGTCTCTCCGGTCGGCCGCCTCAGTTTTCGAAGCCATGAACAAAGACAAATATGACGTTGTCCCCATTTTGATAACCCAGAGCGGTGAATGGCTAGCCAGGCCGGCGCACATATCCTCTTTCGACCCGGCAACTTCGTTGACCGACGCCCGCCGTTTGGTTCTTTCCCAGGACCCCGCTGATAAGGGCTTTTTGGTGATTACCGGGACGTCCTTCGAGCCGCAAGCGACAGACGTGGTGTTTCCATGCCTGCACGGCACTTACGGTGAGGATGGCACACTGCAGGGTCTATTGGAACTAGCCAATCTAGCCTACGTGGGCTGTGGAGTCCTTGCGTCCGCCCTAGGCATGGACAAGGTGCTCATGAAATCCGCATTTCTTCAATCCGATCTCAACGTAGGCCCGTATTTCTGGTTTTTGCACCAGGAATGGGAGCATAATCGCAATAAAATCATGGAACGATTAAGGCAGAGCGTCTTCCCGGTATTTGTGAAACCGGCTAATCTGGGTTCCTCTGTGGGTATTAGCAAGGTCGAAGATGTCTCGGGTTTCGAGCAAGCCGTGAACGTGGCCCTGTCCTTCGATAGAAAGGTACTGGTAGAGGACGGCATACAAGGCAGAGAGCTCGAAGTGAGCGTCTTGGGCAACGACAATCCGAGGGCCAGCCTTCCTGGAGAAGTAGTCCCGCACGGCGATTTTTATGACTACGAAGAAAAATACATTCGTAACACTACCGAACTCGTAATCCCCGCCAATCTGCCTCCGGACTTGTGCAAGAGGGCTCAGGATGCGGCGGTCGCCTCGTTCAGAGCTGTGGATGGATCCGGGCTGGCAAGAGTGGACATGTTTCTGACGCCAAGGTCAAAATTCATCGTTAATGAAATAAACACATTGCCAGGGTTTACTTCCATAAGCATGTATCCAAAATTATGGGAAGTGACCGGGTTGCGATACGACGCCTTGATAGACCAGCTCATAGCTTTGGCGTTGGAGAGACATCAAGAGAAACAAAATATAAAGACCGTCAGGAAATGATGAAAGCAATGATACTCGCCGCAGGCCTGGGAACCAGACTGCGGCCTCTCACTCTGGAGCGGGCTAAGCCTGCGATCCCGCTTCTCGGAAAACCCCTTGTTTGCCACATTACGGAAAAGTTGAAAGCCTTGGGCGTGTTCGACTTCAGGCTGAATCTACATCATCTGCCTGAAACAGTTGAAGCCGCTTTCGAGAACCGCGTCGATGAAATCCGAGTCTCTTTTTCGTACGAACCGGTGATTTTAGGCACAGCGGGCGGTCTGAAAGCGAATGAGTCTTTTTTCGCGGATCAAACATTCATAATGGCGAATGGGGATGTCCTCTTTGATTTCGAGTTAGGAAACGCCATTGAATTCCACAAAAGGATGAACGCCTTTGCAACACTGATTCTTGTTCCGCAAGCGGCTCCCTTTCCTTTCTACCCTATAAAGATAGACAGCGAGTTCCGGCTCCGCCATTTTAAGGGCGAATGGCCTGGCGGGCCCGTAACCCCGGATACTTATGTTTTTTCAGGTATACACATACTGGAACCCAGGGTTTTCGATTATATCCCGCCAGGCAGGTTTTGCGAAATAAATGATGAGGTCTATCCTAAAGCGTTGGCGGCCGGCGAGAGGATCTTCGGTTTCCCTATCTCAGGATATTGGAATGATCTGGGCGCACCGGCGCGTTACCTGGCCGCCCAAAACGCTTTGTTTAAAATGAGTCCCCAACTCCGGAATGTGTATAGGGATGGAGCAATCACTGAAGACAAATCAGCCGCAATCGGGCCGTACGTGTCTATAGGCCGTAATGGCTCAATAGAAAACGGGGTTGAATTGAAGGACTGCATCCTTTGGGATGATGCGCATATAGCTGCGAATTCCAAATTGCGGGGCTGCATTCTCGGTTCAGGGGTAAGATTTCAAGGGGTCGCTTCCAATAAAGTAATCAGCCTGATGGGCGAGGTGGACATTGTCAACGGTTAACATTCCGGAGCGTTTGATGGGTGTGCTGACACGCTCCGATCTTATCGGCATAGAGAAGCTTCAGGGTGACGCGTCGACGCGGGACTATTACCGGATTCGTTTGAGGGACGAAACCACCCGAGTGGCAATGGTCATGCCCACACCTGGCGCGCAGGAGGAAGAGGGTTTTCTCGAAATCCAACATTTCCTCGCCGGTTTGGGATTGCCGGTCCCGGAAGTGTACGAACATCGTGCCAACGAAGGGATTGTCGTTCTGCAGGACCTTGGGGACATGTTGTTGGAAACTGCAGTTCAGGACGCTCCCCAACCCCGTGTACAAGATCTATATGAAAAAGCGACCGACATACTGGTACAAATGCGCAAAGCGACGGAGACAGTCTCCAGGGGATGCAGGGCTTTTGAACTGGCCTTTGATGAAGCAAAGCTGATGCAGGAAATGGATTTCTGTCTAGAAACATTTCGTTAGCGGCCTGCTGGACCTGAAACCCACCGGCGCCGCGTTCAAAGAAATAAGCGAGTTTTTCGTTCACATTTCAGCATATCTTGCTAACCAGCCCAGGGTATTTACCCATCGGGATTATCACTCACGTAATCTGATTCTGTTCAACGGCGGTCTTGTCATGATTGATTTTCAAGACGCCAGGATGGGCCCCCTGCAATATGATCTTTCCTCATTGCTCCGTGATTCGTATTTTCGTCTCCCCGACGAACTTATTGACCTGCTGTTGGGTAGATATATGGACAAAATAGGCACGCCACAAAATGATAGGGCCCGATTCATCCACACATTCGATATAATGTGCTTGCAGCGTAATATCAAAGCCTTGGGGACGTTCGGGTACCAGGCCTCCGTGCGCGGAATGAACAGATACATTTCGGCAATCCCGAGAACAGCCCGATATATTCAACGGAACATGCGGGCGCACGGCGATTTGGCAAAATACAGCGCAGTGCTCAATGACTATATCGTCGGACCCGCGTTGAGTTGCTCTCCTTAGCGCTTATTTGCAAGCGTTCACCGGGAGGAAACTTCTTTGAACAAGAAACTCCAATTACTGCGCTATAATGGAGCGCCTTGAAAATTGTGGGATCGCTGAACCTATCCGGAGCCATTCTATGGTTGTGGTAGCAGACTTGGGTGTCCGCCGCCCTTGGGCGCCGACACCCAAGGTAACGTAGTGGCGGGGATAAACCCCGCCGCTACAAACGCCTGATGCGCTTCAATCAACCGCTCAGGATTCCCGCAATTTTCAACGGATGGCGCTATAACATTCTAGGCGTATGCCAATCCACCGTTCGAGGCCTGTGAGCGCGCTGTCCCCCGTAGGCCTTGACAGCCGGCCATCAGACAGACTTCGCACGAGAAGGCTCTCTCCGGAGAAGTTTCCATTGAAACCATGTCTCCTGTAACAAGACAAATTTACATGGATAACGCCGCCACTTCATTCCCGAAACCACCGGGAGTGATCCGGGCGATGGCGCATTTCATGGAAAACGTGGGAGCGAACCCGGGCCGCTCCGGCCATGCGCAAGCCTTGGAAGCCACCGAGATAGCCAATACGACCCGACGCAAGCTGGCCGCGTTATTCAACAGCCCTGACCCGAAACGCATAGTGTTCACCTTGAATGCGACTGAAGCCCTAAACACGGTGATTTACGGGCGCCTGCAGGCGGGGGACCACGTAATCATATCCCAAATGGATCACAATTCAGTGATCCGGCCCGTTCGTCACTTGGAGAGCGAGGGAGTGATCACGGTATCCGTGATTCCCGCCGACAGGCTGGGATTCCTTGATTTGAACGTCCTAAAAGGGATGATACAAACAAATACGGCTCTGGTGGCTGTTAACCATGCGTCCAACGTATGCGGGGCCATTCAGGATATCGCCGCCATCCGGGAGATCACGCAAGGCGTTCCCTTGTTGGTGGACGCCGCTCAGACGGCGGGAACACTCGAAATAGACGTCCAAGCTATGGGGATCGATTTCCTGGCGTTCACGGGCCACAAGAGCCTCTATGGTCCGCAAGGCGTCGGGGGCCTTTATGTCAGGGAAGGCTTGACTGTCAAGCCGCTCAAGAGGGGTGGGACGGGCAGCGTGTCTGAAATGGCGGAACAGCCGGATTTCTTTCCGGACTGCCTCGAAAGCGGGACGCAGAACAATGTCGGTATAGCCGGTCTGGGCGCGGGAATAAACTTTATCATGGAAACCGGCATTGACAAGATCAGAAAATACGAATCCGAGTTGTTTGACGCGTTCGTGGACGATCTTATAGATGTGCCCGGGCTCACGCTCTACGGACCGCTCAAATCTGAAAAGCAGCTCCCCATCATTTCGGTCACTTTTGACCAAGTCCTGCCTGACGGCCTCAGGCTTTCATTTGGTGGATGCGGTGGAAGATCCATTCCCGCCGCGTTCGAGAGCGTCCACCCCCAGGAGGCGGGGACAATCCTGACGAGTCAATATGCCATAGCGGTTCGAGTCGGCTTGCACTGCGCGCCGCTGGCCCATAAAGCCCTTGGAACATTTCCGGATGGAACGGTCAGGTTCAGTCTTGGGTATTTCAACACTATGGAACAAGTTGAAATAGCAACGGACGCGGTGAAGAAAATTGCGCAAAAAACCAACGTTAAAGATTAGAATCGATGTAAGCGTTCACTGGTAGAAAAATGGAGGGAAAGTTCTTGAAACAAGTTCCTCCCGGAACTCCCTTCAAGAACTTTCGAAATGGCCGTGTGACGGCTCGACTCGCTTGAAGATGGGAGCGCAGCCAACATATCATTCATTCTCTGCAAAAGGCTGTTTCCCTGTGAATTATTAAGAATCGGCGCGTGAAGGATTTGAAAAATGTTGCCTTTTCCTACCTTCCGAAAGTAGAATCCTTTAGTTTACGGTCACGATGATCCGCGCCGGTCCGGGTCGTTCACGCTGCGCATCTCGGAACAAGGCGCTCGGGTCATTCTCGTTTATTTCCCGAGGCTTGCTCTTAGAGCGCCGAAATTGCAACGTGCCGTGGTTCGCCTATCCTCCATTTGTTAAACGATGGAGGGGAAAAGGCTCAGTAATATTCTGAGGAGGAGATGTCGATGCCGACCAAGATTTTCCTGAACGAGGACGAGATGCCGCGTCAATGGTACAATATTGCCGCGGACATGCCCAACCCCATGCAACCGCCCCTGCATCCTGGGACTCATCAGCCCATCGGCCCGGAAGACCTGGCGCCCGTGTTTCCGATGAACCTGATAGAACAAGAAGTGAGCCGGGAAAGATGGATCGATATCCCTGAAGAAGTATTAGACAAATATTTGATCTGGCGTCCCTCTCCTCTGTATCGTGCCAAAAACCTTGAAAAAGTTCTCAATTGTCCGGTTAAGATATATTTTAAGAATGAAGGCGTCAGCCCGGCCGGCAGCCATAAACCCAACACGGCCATCCCTCAGGCCTATTACAATAAAGTTTTCGGAATTAAGAGAATCGCGACCGAAACAGGAGCCGGCCAATGGGGCAGCGCGCTCAGCTTTGCCTGCGCACAATTTGGATTGGAAGCAAAGGTTTACATGGTGCGGGTAAGCTATGAACAAAAGCCCTATCGTCGTTTGATGATGAACACGTGGGGAGCGACCTGTATTCCCAGCCCCAGCACCGAGACCGCGGCCGGTAGGAAGATTCTGGCGCAGGACCCAAATTCCCCCGGAAGCTTGGGTATCGCCATCAGCGAAGCCGTGGAAGACGCAGTGACCAGTGAGGCCGCGGGCCGCCCCACCACGAGATACTCTCTTGGTAGCGTTTTGAATCACGTGCTCCTTCACCAGACAATAATAGGGCTCGAAGCTGAGAAGCAGTTGGCAAAAGTCGGAGATTATCCCGACGTGGTCATAGGCTGCGCAGGTGGAGGAAGCAATTTCGCCGGAATAGCATTCCCCTTTGTTCGGGATAAGATAGCTGGCAAGAAAATAGATATTATCGCTGTGGAACCGACATCGTGCCCGACCATGACCAAGGGCTCGTTCCTTTATGATTTCGGAGACACGGTCCAGATGACGCCGTTGCTGCCGATGCACACGTTGGGACACAGCTTCGTCCCCGCTCCCATACACGCCGGCGGGCTTAGATACCACGGAATGGCTCCCTTGGTGAGCCAGCTCGTCCTGGATGGACTTGTCGAACCCAGAGGTATGGCTCAACTGGAAACCTTCGCGGCAGGCGTGCTTTGGGCGCGCACGGAAGGATTCATCAGCGCTCCCGAGACCAACCATGCGCTGGCGGCGGTCATTCAAGAAGCCAAGAAGGCCAAGGAAGAGGGCAAGGAAAAGACCATCCTGGTCAATTGGAGCGGACACGGCCTTGTGGACTTGGCTGCCTATGACGCATATTTCCAGGGCAAATTGCACGATTATGAAATGCCTCAAGATGAAATAAACGAGGCCTTGAAGGAGCTGGAAGGGTTCCCGAAACCGGTCCTTTGAGAGACCGATACTCAAAAATCACTTGATTTCTGGTGGGAGAGGCGTTGAACAAGCCTCTCCTAACGGTTACAATGTAGCTTATGTCCGATTCATCAGAAAATCCGCCGTACGAAGATAAGGCCATCCGCTGCCCCAAACTGGGGGGAAACGTCACTTTCGGCTATTGTCTGAAGGAACGCGGCCCGGCGCCGTGTCAGAGGGCACTTGCCTGCTGGTCGCAATGGTTTGACGTTGTCCAATATTTCAAGCGATTGTTGACGGAAGAGGAATTTCATAGAGTCTTTTTTGAAGCGCCTAAACCCAAGATCGTCACTTTGCTTGATTTGATAGATAGCGCGAAGCGGAATGCCGGAATAAGGGAATAGAAGCTGTCGTAAAACCATTGAGCTTTGGGAAGGGTTGTCGGGGAGTTCCCTTTTGAGGAAAGCCCGCCGACAACTTTTCCCAGGAATTCTGGTTATTCCGGTCCGCCCCAATGCTCGTCCGATTTTTTGAAGATCACGACGCCGGCTCGTCGGCATGGCGGGGAGAAACAGGACTATATGTCTCGAAATCGTCTCAGTTCCGGAAGTTTTTCGACAATTTCAGATTTGGGGAGCCCCTGACAGGGCTATACCTTTCAACTCCACGAGGTTCGAGCGAAGATCCGTGATAACAACACGCCTTAAATTTTCCCCAAATTAATGAGATCAACACACTGATAACGGGGCGTTTCCGGAAAATGCTCTATATGTCCGCGATTGCCGACGTATTGACCATTTTCCAGATTTATTTCACCAAATTTATTTGAGGAGAGAATCTTCTATGAGAAGGCATATCATCAAGGACCAGATCGAGCGAAAAATGAAGAGCAGAGGTCTCCGCCCCGACGAGATAGACGCCTTCTTGCGGATGGTGGATAGAATCGACTCGCACTCCTCGGGCTATGTCCCTCTGGAAAAGACTTCCAGACCCGATACTGATTTGATTTTCGATTCGGATCATTTGCAACCTCAAATGGCCGAACTAGAAGATAGAGGTAAAAGGCTCCTTTCGAAGGCCGTGGTTGTCAAGCTAAATGGAGGCCGGAGCACGTCTATGGGCGGGCTGGTGCCCAAAGGGATTCTAGCTGCGAAAAACGGACGCTGCTATCTCGATATTATCTCAGGACAAATAGAGGCTATTCGCAGCCGATGGAAAGTGGATATTCCTTTGGTGCTGATGAATAGCTTCTTTACCAATGAAGATACAAGGAAAATCATCAGCGGATTTCCGGTAGCGCCGGTGACTTTCATTCAGCATCAGGTGCCGCGGCTGTTCGAGGACACCCTATTTCCGATGAACACCGGAACCGACGATGATTGGGCGCCTCCCGGCCACGGAGACATTTTTGAGAGCCTGCAACGTGGAGGCCTTCTGAAGCGTCTCTTGGCGCAGGGAAAACGCTGGGCGTTTATTTCCAACCTCGACAATCTGGCGGCTTGCGTGGAACCATGGATATTGGGTTTGATAGATAAGGAAGGAGTGGAATTCCTTCTAGAGGTCACCGATAGAACCAGCGCCGACCGAAAAGGCGGCACCCTTGTGGTTATAGACGGCCAATTGGATCTCCTCGAAATCGCGCAAGTGGACCCACATGAACGAGAAGATTTCATGGACATCGACCGGTTCAAAGTGTTCAATACCAACAACGTGTGGATTGATCTTGAAGCGCTGGATAGGTCGCTTCAAAAAAGATCGTTGGTGTTGCCGCTTATTCAGAATCGCAAGACCATCGGCGGACTGCCGATAGTGCAGCTTGAAACCGCAATGGGCGCGGCAATTGGTCATTTCCCGAGGGCGAGGGGACTGAGAGTCGGACGGGAGCGTTTCTTCCCGACAAAGAGAGTGGGGGACCTTTTCCTGCTCCAGTCGGACGCATGTGTTCTGGATTCGATGGACCGCCTTCAACCTAATCCTTTGCGTCCGGATAATCTGCCTTTGCGCCCCGGTGTGTCATTTGATCCCGGTTTTCTGGTTTATCCTCATAAAATGCGTGAGAGGTTTGAAGATCCGGCTACCATTTCGCTGGTGCTCGCCCACACGTTGGAAGTGTCGGGCCAAGTATTTTTTGAGCGCAACGTAACAATCGAAGGACAAGTGGCCATAAACCCCACAGGAGATAAACTTTACACGATCCAGCGCGGAACCGTCCTAAAAGATGGCGCCTATCCTTAAGAAGGACTACCTTCACTTTTGCGCGGTTCACAAAACATATGAACAAATTAGACTATTCGTGGGAGTCTTCCAGCATGGACGCAGCGCTATATGCCGTGATTTTGGCCGGAGGGAGCGGAACCAGGTTCTGGCCCCAAAGCCGCCAGAGCAGACCCAAACAACTTTTGACGATTGTCGGAAATAAGACCATGATACGTGCGACCGTTGAACGTATCCTTCCTGAAATCCCCTTTGAACGTGTGTTGGTGCTCGCGGGAGTTTCTTGCGCCGACGCGATAAGGGACGAACTGCCCGAATTGTCCCAGGACAGAGTAGTGGCTGAGCCTTCCGGAAGAAACACCGCGCCGTGTATTGCGCTGGCCGCCTACAAGCTGGCGAAATACGATCCCGATGCCGTAATGGCGGTTTTGCCCGCGGACCACATAATAGGAAAAGAAGCGATCTTCAGGAATGCGTTGAGGCTTGGCTGCGAGGTAGCATTGAAAGGGGATCATCTTGTTACCTTCGGAATCGTTCCTGACCGTCCCGAAACTGGCTATGGATATATAGAGCGCGGGGACACCGCTTTCTTTTTGGGGCATTCTACAGTATTCCAGGTAAAAAACTTTGTCGAAAAGCCCGATCGCGCAAGAGCCCAGGAATATCTGGATTCCGGCAATTATTTCTGGAATAGCGGCATGTTTCTTTGGAAGGCGGACGCCATTATAAAGGCCTTCGAAAATCACCTTCCGCAAATCAGCCGCGTCATGGAAAAGCATCTCTCGGCGCTGAATACCGAGGATGAGCCCAATGCTCTGGAACAAATCTACGCAAGCGTCGACAGCGTGTCCATTGACTATGGAATAATGGAGAAGACGGACGGCGTGCTCGTTATTCCATTGGATTGCGGCTGGAACGACGTGGGGACATGGTCTTCGCTTCACGGCGTGTGGGGTGGAGATTCCGAAGGAAACGCAGTTGAAGGGCACGCCCTGTGTCTGAACAGCAACGGCTGTGTCGTTTCCTCTCCCCATAAGCTGGCCACCTTGATAGGAGTAGAGGATCTAATCGTGGTCGACACACCCGACGCTCTCCTGGTGTGCAGGAAGACCAGCGCCCAGGATGTGAGGAAGCTCCAGGAATTGTTGAGGGAACGAGGCTATCAGAATTTGTTGTAGTCGAAAATCGAACTTGAAAGGCTTATCCTTAAGTGTGACAATAAGGCCCCGGCGAGACGCGTGACGAAAATCTATTGGGAAAGGAATCAATTATGTCTGATCCGGACAAGATAATGCGTAGTTTCAAGGCCTATGATATCCGGGGACGGATTCCCGACGAGTTCAACGAAGATGTGGCATATAAAATTGGTAAAGCGTACGCGACCCTGCTGTCTCCAACTAAAGTGTGCGTCGGCAGGGACGTTCGATTGTCCAGCGAAGCCATTGCCTCAGCGGTGGCAAAGGGACTGAACAGCCAGGGGGTGGATGTCCTGGACATAGGTCTTTGCCCTACAGAGGAAGTGTATTTTGCGACTTCTCATTTGAAGCTCGACGGCGGAATAATGGTTACAGCCAGTCATAATCCCATGGATTACAATGGGATGAAGCTGGTCAGAGAAGAATCCAAACCCATAAGCGGCGACACGGGATTAAAAGAAATAGGAGCCCTGGTTCTTAAAGGAGAATTTGCTCCCGAGCCCGACAAGAAGGGAACCACTCAGAGGATAAGCTCTAGAGAAGCCTACATCAGCCATCTCATGTCCTACGTGGAGCCGGCCAAGATGAAGCGTCTCAAGATAGTAATGAATTGCGGAAACGGCTGCGCCGGACCCATTTTGGATGAACTCAAAGCAAAGCTGGATCTGGATTTCATCGAAATGTTCCCCGAACCTGACGGAACGTTTCCCAACGGCATTCCTAATCCCATATTACCGGAAAACCGCGGAGCTACGGCTGAAGCCGTGTTGTCACATAAGGCCGATCTGGGCATCGCCTGGGACGGAGATTGCGACAGGTGCTTCTTCTTTGACGAAAAAGCGAACTTCATCGAGGGATATTATATAGTTGGATTCTTGGCGCAAGCTTTTCTCAAGAAGAATCCGGGGGCAAGGATAGTTCACGATCCCAGGTTGGTCTGGAACACGGTGGAAATGGTGGAGCAATCCGGGGGGACTCCCGTGATGACTAAAGCGGGCCACGCGTTCATCAAGGAGCGCATGCGCAAAGAAGACGCCGTGTACGGCGGTGAAATGTCGGCTCACCATTACTTCAGGGATTTCTCTTACGCCGATAGTGGAATGATCCCCTGGCTGTTGTTGGTCCAAACGCTCAGTGAGGAAAATAAGCCGTTTTCCAAGTTGATAGAAGAGCGAGTGAATAAATTCCCGGTCAGCGGGGAGATCAATAGAACCGTTTCGGATCCCAAGCGGGTCCTGCTAGAGATGGAAAACCATTACAAAGGAAAAGAGAAAGCCACAGACTTTACCGATGGTCTGTCAATGGAGTTCTCGGATTGGCGTTTCAATCTGCGGCCGTCAAACACAGAGCCCGTAATTCGTCTGAATATAGAAACTCGGCAAAATCACGAGTTGCTGCAGGAGAAAACCGACGAAATATTGGGTCTCATTAAGTCCTTTTCTTGACTAGGTATTTTGAATCTGGTGGTGAAAAATGTCAAAAGAAATTGAAGCAAAAGTCCTAGCCGCCCTGCTGAACGATCGTTTTTTGCTCAGCAAGGTTATGTCGGACGGCTTCAATCCGGAGATCTTTTGGGAGTCCAATTTTCGATTGATCTTCAAGACGGCAGTGGATATGACCCAGGAGCCCAGCCAGGTCATTGACTGGATCACAATAGAGAATTATCTGAAATCGAAGGATTGTCATACTCCTGAAATCGGCCAAGCTTTGGAGTTGCTCAAGAGCGAGTCAGCCATTGCGCCTGACCAATTGATGGCCTACGTTGATATAATGAAGGACCAGAGCCTTCGAGATAGAATGCTGAAATTGTCCCAGTACATGTCTCAGTTTTGTCAAAGGAAAGGGCCTAACAAAGATCAGGACTTCGTAGATTTCAGCAGTCGTATCATACAGATGTTGATCGAACTACAGAAGCAGAAAGCCAAGAAGAGGGTGAGCCCACTCAGAGAGACAATCAGCGAAATTCGAGACCTGACCAATAGGGCCAGAGCCGCCGAAAAGAGGCTCCTCGGTTTTTCCATAAAGCCCTTCGACAGGTTGGAGCTGCTGCTTTCAGGAATTCGAAAAGGCTTCTATTACGGACTTGCCGGACCACCAAGAAGGGGAAAAACTACATTTGCCTTGGATTTGGCATCCAAGCTGGCGGAAAAAAACAAATTTCCGGTGCTTTTTTATACGTGGGAACAGACGCGCGAGAACCCTTGCGGCCAGACTGCTGGGAAGGGAATGTTACATCAATCCCGTAAAGCTCCTCACGGACGTTTCTCCGGAAGAAAAGCAACGACATGCCCTGGTCAACAAGGTTATAGAACGTTCAGCGTCATACAGTAATCATCTTTTCGTGATCGAGGCCGGCAGACAAGACACAATCGAACGCATCAAGGCTCAGGCCTACAACGTAATGCATGAATTCAGATCGAGTAACATTGCCGTCTTTTTCGATTACCTGCAGAAAATACCTTTGGGCAAGCAATATGAAGATATCCGGGGTCAGGTGAACGAAGCGTCAGCCCAACTGGCTGATTTGAGCCTTGAGCTGGAGTGCCCGGTTTTCGCTATTTCAGCAATGGACAAAGAGGGGTGCAAGCTGGATGAAAAGCCCCCCAGTTATGATGAGTTTTCCACCACGTATTACGCCAGACCGACCATGCACAACTGTGTGGGAGGCGGTGACCTTGAATACGACCTCGACGTGGCAATGATATTATCAAAAGACTGGGTTGCGACGAAAAACCTTCACGATCGCTTGACCATCAAGGACAAGGAGGGAAGGGTTCCCGATTTGCCGCAAATCGATATAATTAACTTACACATAGATAAGAACCGTGATTCGGCCGGTGAAAGCGCCCCCACCATACAGTACGCCTTCTTCATTAACATCAACAAATTCGTAGAGGTCGGGTACAAGACCGAAGAGGAATACAGCAAAGATTTTAAAGGGTTCGCAAAGGCGGAAGACATGTTCGGGGCTTTGCTGGATACCGGAATTTTCCAATTGGAGTAGTCTCGGTCCAATATGTACATACAATCCATTAATTTTAGGCGTGATTTCCCGGTCAGCGACGCTTTTCCCTTTAACATCAAGATATTTCAGCTCACGGAAGCCGTAGACATATCCTCTCCCATCTGTTTCTTCGTAGGGGAGAACGGCTCCGGAAAGTCAGCGCTCTTGGACGCCTTAGCAAGGAAGGTGGGCCTGCTGCCTTGGGGCGGGACCAAGATTCACAGGGCGCATAAGAACCCCTTTGAGACTCAATTGGCTTCATACATAGATATAGACTGGCGGAAGAAAAGCCGGTACGGGTTTTATTTCAGGTCCGAAGCATTCTTCAACTTTGCCGCGTCCCTGGACGACATCCTTATGGACGATCCCGGAAGGGTAGATTACTTCGGTGGCAAGTCTCTCAATGTTCAGTCTCACGGAGAATCGTTTCTGAGCTTTTTCGAAGGATACAGTTTCCAATTGGGTGGGCTATATCTGCTGGATGAGCCGGAGGCCGCTCTTTCGCCACGGAATCAAGTGGAGCTTGTCAGACTCCTGATACGCTCAGCAAGCCAGGGGGATAAGCAATACATCGTAGCCACACATTCTCCGATTATCCTTGGCTGCCCCGGAAGCCAAATCGTAAGCTTCGATTATCCCCGAATTACCGGAATCAAATTCAAGGAGACCGGAATCTACAGATTTTATGAGAATTATTTCAGAGATCCGGATAGTTTTTATGCTGACTTGTCCGTAGCTCCTTTGAAGCAATAATTATAGTCTTCCACCTTCAGATTCGCGGCGTATTTCAACTGTCATTGGATAGCGCCCACTCCTAACGTGTCATTGCGAGCGCAGCGAGGCAATCTCTCTCACGTAACTGAATAGATACCCTTATTGGCGTTTTTCCTCAGGTGGATCGGACCGCAGAAGATGGTGTAGCAATTTGTCTTCATTCAGTCGAATCACGCTGACTTAGCGGTATTTTGAACTTCTTCATTTTCTTGTAAAGAAGCGTCCGATGAATTCCCAGGAGGTCCGCTGCCTGGGCTTTGTTGTTGTTGGTCGCAGCCAGAGCGTGACGAATAGCGTCCTCTTCAGCCCTGTATTGGGCGCTTTTCAGCATTGGCCGATCCGGATCCCCGGAATGTTTCCGGTTTTTGTACAAATGGAATGGCAGATCTTGAAGCCGAATCATGGAGCCCTTTAGAGAAGACGCTGTCCGTTCCAGGATATTCAAAAGCTCTCTGACGTTGCCGGGCCATTCATAATTTTCCAGAGCGTTAAGCGCTTCAACGTCAATCCGGATCTCAGGGCTGGGCTCTTCCCGGACGATTTGCCGCAAAAAGTGGCGCGCTAGGGGCATGACGTCATCCTGGCGTTGTTTCAGCGGCGGTATAACGAGAGGAATAACATTGAGGCGAAAGAATAGATCCTTCCTGAAGTGGCCTTCTGCAAGCATCTGCTGAAGCGGTTGGTTACTCGCTGCGATCAGACGAAAATCCACCCTTACGAGGGAGGCGCCTCCAATTCGTTCAACTTCTTTTTCTTCCAACACCCGCAACAATTTGGGTTGCATATCGATCGGCAGATCGCCGATTTCGTCCAGGAACACCGTGCCGCCATGCGCCAGTTTGAACTTGCCCGGCTTGCCTTTGGCAAGAGCGCCTGTAAAAGCTCCGCGCTCGTAGCCGAAGAGTTCCGATTCCAACAGGTCACGGGGTATGGCAGCGCAGTTTATACGGACAAAAGGATACAGTCGCCTGGGGCTGGCATGATGAATGGCTTGAGCGAACAATTCCTTTCCCGTCCCGGATTCACCCGTGATAAGCACCGGCAGATTGGTGGCGGCCGCGCTCAGAGCCTCCTTTTTCAGCAATTGAATTTCTTTGCTGGCGCCCACGATGCTATCTATGGTGTATCTGGTGGAACGCAGGGATATGAGCTCCTTTTCGTACAATTCCACTTTTGATTCGAGCAAGGAAAGCTTCTGAGCCGGCCTTCCCACGTCGCGGACATCTTTGAACATTACCTGACCGAATACGGCGATAACCTTTCCGTCCTTCTTGATGGGGATTCGTTGGACCAGCATGTTCTGGCCCATGATGCTGTGGCAGTGGTTGAGTTCGGCTTTCCCGGTCTTGGCCACGATATGCATTCTAGTATTTTCGATCACTTGAGTGCAGTGCTTTCCAATTTGCGCCTTCGGATCAACCCCAATGAAATTACCGTATGGGGTGTTGAAATGCGTGACGTACCCTTCCGCGTCGGTAATCATGACTCCGTTGTAGATGTTGTCCAGAACCAAATTGAGGAGTTTGAAGCGTGCACGGTCTTGCTCTTTTGCGGCCGCTTCGCCTTCCGACTCATCCGGGTTTCGCGATGGCGTGGAGTTCATGTGCGGGCCCTCTAGTATCATTATGTCGACATGTAGACAGAGTGCTACATCAATATACCCTGTCCGGTGTCTCGTCACAACAGAATTCGTTTCTCCTCGTCAGCCTTCACTAACGAACTGCTGGATTGGAGATTGCTTTCCCGCGGAACGCGGGATTTCACTCCTCACAATGACATTTACGTTTGTCTTTGCGAGCTCTGCGAAGCAATCTCACTCGCGTAAATGAAAGCTCTCCCTCCATGAACTACAGAATCATTTTCGGGACGCTTGCGCCCCGCAATAGCAAACTACATGGAGTCTCGTTAGCTAGGTAAACAGGTCGTGGCGCCAAAATTGCTCAGCTCCAGGAACACGAACCAATTATCCGGAGGTCACGGGAACAAGCATGGATATCTCGGAACCCACCATTCGACGTGAAGACATACTGGTCCTTGTGGATCACGATTTCCACGCAGGGAACGTTTGCATAGTCACCGGTGTTGCGAGCGGCATAGGTCGAGCTACCGCCGTGGCGGCGGCGGCCAACAACCTTATGACCGTAGGCCTGGATGTGGACGAGGGCGAAGGCTGGAAAACGCAGCAAATGGCGAGAGATCTCGGCGGACAGATGCTCTTCATCCGTACCGACCTCACCCGGGATGAGGAAATCGAAAACGCTGTCTCTGAAGCGGCTAAGCTGGGGACAATTCGTTACGTCGCCAATATAGCGGGTATCCAGCATATCGACTCGGTAGACAATTTTCCAATGGAAAAATACGACCTTATGCAGAGAATTATGCTAAGGGCTCCATTTTACCTTTCCAAGCTGACAATACCGCACATGAAGAAAGGTGCATCCGGAAGTGGAGTGATCGGAAACATGGCTTCTGTTCACGGGCACATTTGCACAATGAACAAGCCGGTGTACAACATCACGAAATTCGGTTTGAGGGCTCTTTCCCAGTCTATTTCCGCAGAAGGAGAAGGAAGGATCAGATCGTTTTCCGTGAGCACCGGTTTTGTAAAGACCGCTCTCGCTCTCAAACAGATCCCGTCACAGGCTGAACAGAGGGGCATCACGGTAGATCAAGTGGTCACAGACGTGATGATGGGCAAGTCCCGCGTCAAAGAAATGATGACGCCCATAGAAGTGGGGAACTTGTTTGTTTTCGGGTTCTCCCGTTATTCCAAGTATCTGGTCGGCGGGGATTTACTTTTCGACGGCGGCATGGTCCTTACCTATTAGGTTAGGCTCGATCACCGTTTCATAGCCGGCGGCGACCGGAATCCCGGCGCCACTGCCCGCCATATTGCCTTTGCGAAAGCAATTTGGTGTCGGCTATCCGTCAACCGGTTTCCAGAGCAGACCAGTGAGCAGAATTGTCTCTTTGCCGGTTTTCCGAGGGACGTCGTCCCGCGCTCATCTCTTAGGATACAAACCACAAAATCTGGAGGTGAATATGAAAGGCAAGATTTTACACGTTTTTGTCGCGTTTCTCTCCGTTTTTACTTTCTTCGGATTAGCTGCGACGCATTGCATGGCTGGGGACACGATCCGATTAGGATTCGTGGCTGATATCTCTGGAATCGGGGCCACATTCTACAAATCCCAGAAGGCGGCGATCGATTTGTTCATTGAAGAGACTAATGCGGCAGGCGGCATTCTGGGCAAAAAACTGGAATTGGTGGTAAGGGACTCTCAGCTCAAGCCGGAGATCGGCGCCAACGTTGCCAGAGAGCTCATCCTCAGCGAGAAATGCGATTTCCTCATTGGGCCCACAAGTAGCGCCGTGGCTCTAGCAATCACGAAAGTCGCCCAAGAGTTCAAGAAAATCGTATACTTTCACACCTCAAATACGGAAGCGTTAACGACTACGGACTTCCAACCGTACATGTTTCAGGTGGTGCCCAACACCGGCATCGAGGCGCGTGGTTGCGCATTGTTCTTATCTCAAAAGCCGTACAAGACCTATGGATACATAGGTTTGGATTATGCGTATGGACACTCACAGTGGGACAGCTTCAAGGCGGATCTCGCCAAAATGAAACCCGACGCGAAGATTCTTGACCCAGTCTGGGTAAAGGTCAACGAGACGAACTTCTCTCCGTACGTTCCAACGCTAATGGCAGGAAAACCGGACATTATTTTCTCGAGTCTCTGGGGTGGCAGCCTGAGCAGTTTTATCAAGCAAGCCATACCTTACGGGCTTTTTAAGTCCTCCACGCTCACTTCCCTCTTCGATCTGGACATGCTTCGCTCCACCGGCAAAGAAATGCCCGAAGGACTCATGGGATATGCTCGGTGCCCATTTTACGCAATCGATAATCCTCAGATGAAGGAATTCACGAAAAAATACTACGAAAAATACAAGGAATGGCCTGCGGACTGGGCGATCATGGCGTACGACGGCCTTATCGTGCTCACGGAAGCCATAAAAAAGGCCAACAGCACGGATTCCGAGCAAGTGGTAAAGGTAATCGGAGGGCTTCAGTTCAAGTCTTTGCGTGGAGACCGGTACATCCGTGACTTGGACCACATGGCCAATGTTGGTATATACATGGGAACCACGGGCAAGGATGACAACTATAAGGATTTCCTTGTCCTCAAAGGCGTGCAAGAGGTCCCTGCGGAAAAAGTCTGGTTGTCTGTTGAAGAGGTCAAGAAGTTGCAGGAAAAGAAATAGGTAATAGTTTACCTGGGAACCCCGGTTGCCAAAATGGGGTTTCCAGGACTCTCCCCAAAAAACGGCTAATATATTGGGCTGTTAAATGGTCGCGAACGCTCTTCCGAACTATACCGCAGATGCCTTTGCTGAGGCCGGGCTAATAAGCCCTTGGGACGGAGGATAGGCACACGGCGGGGATAATGGCGTTACAGTTAGAGTTTCCTCCCGGCGCCGGTTACAAAAATAGTCCATAAACGATTAGCGGTCCTCGACGTTCGGGGATCAACCGTGACAGCAACGCTCCGAACTTTACTGGTCGGCAGACATCATGACTCCTCAATATTTTTTTTTTATGTTCGTGAACGGCTTGAGCCAGGGCATGCTCCTGTTCATCATCGCTTCCGGTTTGAGTCTCGTGTTCGGTGTGCTCAGGGTGATCAATTTCGCCCATGGGTCGCTCTACATGATCGGCGCTTTCTTGGCGTTTTCGTTGAGCACGTTGCTCGCCGGCGGCTCCTTTTTCAATTTCCTCTTGTTGCTTCTACTGGTTCCGCCGGCCGTGGCTCTTCTGGGGCTTGTCCTGGAGACCACCTTGTTCCGCCGCGTGTACCGCCAGGAGCATCTGCTGCAACTGCTGCTCACTTACGCCCTTGTCCTCATTCTGGACGACCTGGTGCGGGTGATCTGGGGCGGGGACCCGCGCAATGTGGCGCGTCCCGACTTGCTGGCGGGCTCGGTGGACCTCATGGGATTGGCCTTGCCCACGTACAACGTGTTTATCCTGATGGTCGGACCTGTTATAGCCATCGGATTGTGGGCGTTGCTTTACCGTACAAGGGCCGGGAATGTGATCAGGGCCGCCGTGACTTATCCTGACACTCTGGGCGCGCTCGGGGTCAACGTGTCATGGGTGATGACTTCCACTTTCATGTTGGGCTGCTGGTTGGCTGGTCTGGGTGGAGTTCTCATGGCAGGTCTCGCCAATATAGACCTCGGCATAGGCATGGAAAAGATCATCGAATGTTTTGCGGTGGTCGTCATAGGGGGTCTGGGAAGCATCGGCGGGGCATTGCTGGGTTCTCTTATCATCGGGCTGGGAATAGCCTTCCTGCAGCTCCCTCTGGGCAGATGGGCCCTGGTTTTTCCTTATCTCATGATGGCTCTGGTCCTCATTGTGAGGCCATGGGGCTTCTTCGGCAAACCGGAACGGTAGCGGTGAAAGATGCAGAAGCAACTTGCTGACAGATCGTCTGGAAAAATGAATCGCATCGCCGGGGTGGCGGTGGTTTGCGCTTTGTTCTTGCTCCCGTTCATCCTGGCCCGGTTTGGGCGCACAGGCGAGTATTGGATCTGGGTGACCACTGAAATGATTATCATGGGCCTGTTCGCCATGAGCCTCAACCTTATTCTGGGGTTCGGCGGGATGGTGAGCTTCGGCCACGCCGCTTTTTTCGGCGTGGGGGCTTATACTGTTGCGCTCCTCATGAAAAAAGCGGGAGCGCCGTTGTACCTGGCTCTTATGGCCGCTCCGGTGGTGGCCGCGGCCACAGCGGCCGTCGTGGGTTGGTTCTGTGTGCGTTTGGTCGGGCTGTACTTTGCCATCCTAACATTGGCTTTCAGCCAGCTTTTGTTCATGATCGTGTACCAGCGGTACACCTTCACCGGTGGGGATGACGGGATTCACGGCATCCCCAGACCGGAATTCCTGGGGCCGACCAATTACTACCTGCTATGCCTGGTTCTCTTCCTTATTTGCTTCGCGCTCATGAGAATGATCGTGAATTCGTCTTTTGGCCTCACAATAAGAACGATCAGGGAGAACATGGAACGCGCAAAGTTCATTGGTATCAACGTGAGGCGATATCAGTGGCTGAACTTTATCATTGCGGGCGCTTTTGCCGGCCTGGCCGGCGGCCTGTTGACCGAGCTGAATCGCTTTGCTCAGACTGAGTTTCTCCATTGGAGCAAATCCGCGGAACCTATTCTGGCAAGCCTTGTGGGCGGGATGTACTCGCTTGTGGGGCCGGCTGTGGGCTCAGCCTTCCTCATGTTCTTAAAGATCGTCGTCCAGCAGTCCCACAAAGGGCTTGTTGAGATGTGGGCCATTATTTTGGGCCTGATACTGCTGGCGGTTGTGCTGTTCGCCCCCACCGGGTTGGTCGGAGTGTACCAACAAATATTCAAGAAAACCGATTTATAGGAGCCTCTAAACGCGGGCGGGCACGAGGAATCGGGACAATGCCTCAATCGGTTCGTTGCGCCCGTGTGTTCGACCATGACGAGCCCTTGAATCGCCAATTTGAAATTTCTTGAATGGAGGTCTGCAGGGAAACTTCTTTCAAGAAGTTTCTGTCCAGTCTCATTTTCATAGATATCCCCACAGTCCATCCTCGGTCTCGTTGTGGCCGGGGAAACGGTGAATCTGATGCCGGAAGACATTCTTCGTATAGAAAATCTGTCAAAATCCTTTGACGGTAATCCAGTTTTCAACAATGTGAGTTTCGCAGTATCCGAAGGGGAGTTGAGCGCTATAATCGGCCCCAACGGCGCCGGAAAGACGACGATGTTCAACCTGATAACCGGGTACCACGTGCCTGATAAGGGGAAGATAATCTTTAAGGGCAAGGACGTCTCCGGTATGCAACCGTTCGACATCGTCAGACTAGGCATGGCCAGAGCGTTTCAAATCACCAATATATTTCCGAAGATGACCGTTCTGGAGAACGTGCTGACAGCGGTTATCACAAAGCGGAGAGGCAATCTCAACATCGTCAAGGACTTCAGATCCATCAAGCCGGTCCGGGATCGAGCTTACGAGATCCTTGAGAATGTGGGACTCACGGACATGGCGGAACGGCGAAGCGCCACGCTGGCTCACGGTAATCAGAAGCGCTTGGATATCGCGGTGGCGCTGGCCCTGGAACCGGACTTACTGTTGCTGGACGAGCCCATGGCTGGAATGAGTCCCGAGGAGCGCAAGCAGACCGTTGAACTGGTAAAAGAGCTATGGGAACGCCTTAATATAACGATGGTTTTCATCGAACACGACATGGACATGGTTTTCGGAATTTCTCAGAAGGTTCGAGTCCTGTGTTACAAGGCGCTGCTTGCTGAAGGCACGCCAAAGGAGATTTCAACGAATCGCCAGGTTATCGAGGCCTACCTGGGTGAAGAGGTTTAGCCATGCAGTTGGAGATCAGGGGAATCAATACCTATTACGGGTTGAGCCACATTCTGTTTGACGTGTCTCTGGAAGTGGACCAGGGAGAGGTTGTGGTCTTGCTCGGGAGAAACGGCGCCGGGAAAACCACGACCATGCGGAGCGTAATGGGATTGACTCCGCCCAAGAATGGGTCCGTGACGTTCAAAGGCAAGGAAATAGCAGGGCTGGCGCCATACAAGGTCGCAAGACTGGGGGTTGGCTTCGTGCCTGAAGATAGGCGGATATTCCCGGACCTGACTGTGAGGGCGAATCTGGACGTGGGCCGCAAAGGCAAGGCGGGCAAGTGGACCTATGAGCGTATTTACGAATACTTCCCCAGGCTTGAAGAACTTTCCGGCAGACGGGCAGGTTTCTTGAGCGGCGGCGAGCAGCAAATGTTGACCATAGCCCGCACACTGATGGGGAACCCCGATCTAGTGCTCCTGGACGAGCCTTCTGAGGGGTTGGCCCCTATCATCGTGAAAGTGCTTGGGGATTTCATAGACGTGATGAAGAGAGAAGGTCTTACAGTGCTTTTGTCCGAACAGAATGTGAAATTCGCCCTCAAGCATTCCGACCGCGCCTATATAGTCGATAACGGGCACATTAAATACCACGGCGCCATACAGGATTTGGCAAGAGACGAAGAAATCAAGAAGAAATACTTGGCGGTGTAAACTTTCACTCACGCTAGGAAGATTGCTTAGTACAGCTTTTCCCAATTACGGTCACGGATTGGCATAGGACGCGGTTCGCAAGGGGCGCCGCATCCTATGGGATCTACGTTCGAGGCTGAAGAATCCGTGACTGTATTTATGAAATGGCATCCTTAGCTCGCGAAGACAAGCTCAACCGTCATTGCGCGGAGTGAAATCCCGCGTTCCGCGGGAAAGCTATCTCGCAATTCGCCGCTCATGAATGAAGGGTTGCGGGCGACGCAGAATATAAGTGGTCAGGGCGGACCCGCTCTCCGGCGCTCATCTATGCGACAGCAAAAAAAGTAAGTGTTCGCCGGGAAGCGCCTTTTCCGGGAAGAAGGCCTTTCCCGGTGAAGCATCGCAAAAAGACTACGCCTCGATTACGCAAACTTCCGGGGCCTTGAAATTCCGCAGAAATCCGCCATGTTTCAGGACGCGCCGGCGCCTCCCCGCTTTTTCCCGGGCGGCTAATGAATAAGTTTGAAGAACCGATCCCACCGTATATTACCGAAATTTCTGGGTGAGTAATAGATTATGAATGCTTCCCCTTTCACGTTCTCGATAGGGACAAAGCCCCAGAATCTACCGTCGTGACTGTTGTCCCTGTTATCCCCCATGACGAATAAAGCGCCTTTGGGCACTTTGAACTGCCTCAGATTATCCCGAGGGAAATTGCTTTCAGGGTAGATCCTGTTGTCGGAGAAATAGGCATGAGGATCTTCGGATTCCAGGCCGTTGATGTAAACCCTTTTATTAATAATTTCTACGGTGTCTCCAGGCACGGCGATCACCCGTTTTATAAAATCCTTGGTTCTATCCACAGGGTAAACGAATACGATGACGTCTCCGCGAGCGGGATCACGAAACCGCGGCCACCTATCTTGGGTGAATGGAATACGAATCCCGTAGATGAATTTGTTGACCAGAATGTGGTCCCCGATAAGCAAAGTCGGTTCCATGGAACCGGAAGGAATCTCAAAAGCCTGAACTAAGAAACCCCTGATCAGGGTGGCCAAGATAATGGCTACAACAAAGGCTTCTGAGTATTCCTGAAATGTTCGTCGGGAAGATGTTTCCTGTTTTGCTGCCACGTTGGGCTTGTTGTCCGTTTTTGCGTCCTTCGACAATTCGAAACCCTCGCTCCACCTTGAGGCGGCCCTGAAGAATCAGCATTCTTTCGGTGGCTTTTTCCGTAGACTCAGCGGACCGATTTATATCGGCCCACCTCTTTACCGCATCAGAGTCTTATAAGGCATCGTGGGCTGTACGTAAAGGGAGTCCTCGGCGCAATGGAGCTTTTCTTGTAATAGTTCACCTGAGAACTCCCTTTTGCGCAATGGATCATGACGTTAGTGGTCGTTTTCATAAATACCGTGTAGCTTGCTTCTCGTCGATCCTGCTCCCGTAGGATGTGTGATCGGAAGGAACCCCGCATCTGTCTAGAAAAAACATCGAACGATGCGGTTGGCAGAGCTCGCCGCATCCCAGAGGAATCTGCTACCGTATTTAAGAATAGCGCACTTAGCTCCGCATTTCGAAAATGAAAAGCCCCCATTGAGGGGGCCTTTTGAAATTTCAAGCAGAGAGCTTACTTAGCTTCGGATTCCGCTCCCTTTTTGGGATGGCACTGGGCGCAAGCTGTTGGGCCGGCTTTCTTCTGCTCTTTCTTCATCTTCTTGTGGCAGCCGATGCAGGAATGCTCCGACTCGGCGGAGTGGAACGCGGCATAGAGTTTTACGATCTTGCCGTCGGCATCCAATTTGTGGCAAACAGAACACTTTTTGACTTCCTCGCCCTCTTTCCACACATTCTGCCCATCTTTGAAGTCATGATGGCAAGTCGTGCAAGCCAGGTCCTTGTGCTTCGAGTGATCGAAAGTCACCGGAGTCTGTTTTCTCGGTTTGAAGACATCGGAATTGTCGATGACATACGGTTTGTCCGGCGCCTTGGTTTCGGCTATAGCCAATACATATGCGGCTAGAACGACTAAGCCCGTGATTAGAGCGACCAGCGCTCTCCCCTTAAGCTTCATTTCAGGCCTCCTTCAAGATTAATTGCAATTACAGTTTGCCGAGAAATCAGCGGATTCGCCAATTCAGATAAGTCCCAAAGTTAACACAATAACCTACGGGGATTCAAATTTTTTTTTGGGATGCGCGTCGAGATTCTGTAGTTCTTCCAGAACTCGTGAAATCAGTTCGTCAATTTTCGGGGAAATAGCTGCGGTTAGTTCGAGGCCGTAGGGTGAAATATCCTTTGGTTGAATGCCGACCACCACCACACTCTTCGGTCCTTTTCCGAGGAGTCCGCAGAGGTTCAAGGCTTCGATCAAGTCACTGTCATGGGCTGATTGCTTTGCGCGCAGGCCCTTGGGAAGGTCATCGCGTTCCAATCTGTAGATGGTTCCCGGAGCGCCGTCGCCCAACACGGCGTCAACAACAATCAGATGATCCGATTCCTGAATAGTGGACATGAGCCACAATCCTTGAGTGCCCCCATCGATCACCTTGACGTTCTCCGGAAAATCGTACCGCTCAATCAATTGTTCTACGACTCTGACACCGACACCCTCATCTTTCAACAGGATGTTGCCGACGCCTAATACTACGATTCTTTCGAGATTCATATTCACCTAATTGAACAGCATGAAAAAGGTCCCTGAAATAACAAAAAAAGCCGAGCCGACAAAAAAGAGGCGGCTAATCAAGGCCTTAAGAAAATCACTTACTCCTTGAAAAAAAACCTTTTTTGTGAGGCGCGACTTTTGTTCCTTCAATTTCGGCCAACTGCCGCAGGAGGGCTTCTTCCTCCTTCGAGACCTTCCTGGGGGTCTCGATGTACACCAGGACGATAAGGTCGCCTCGCCCTCTCCCCCTCAAATGGGTGATCCCTTTACCGGATACGCGGAAGTCTTGGCCCGATTGAGTTCCTTTCGGCACGGTGAAACTTTCGGTTCCCTCCAGTGTGGGGATTTCAATCTCCCCGCCAAGGACGGCGACGCTGTAGCCGATCGGAACCGTCACAATCACATCGTCTTCCTGGCGGCGGAATTGATCGTGGGGTTGCACGTGGAGAAACACATAGAGATCGCCGGCAGGGGCTCCGAAATCCCCAGGTTCGCCCTCGCCATGCAATCTAAGGCGTGAACCGGTGTCCACACCCGCAGGAATTTTAAGCGCCAGTTTTCTGGTCATCAAGACTCGCCCGGTCCCGTGACACTTTTCGCAGGGGTCGGTGATCACGGTTCCGCTTCCCTGGCATTTGGGGCAAGTGGTGCTGATGGTGAAAAAACCCTGGGATCTGGTCACCTGACCGCGGCCGCTACAGGTTGGGCACGCTCCGGCCCTGGAGCCTTCCTTGGTTCCCTGGCCGGCGCACTTCGAACATGTTTCATGCTTTGAGACCTCTATTTCGGTCTCTTTGCCGAACGCTGCGTCCATAAAGTCGATGCTCAAATCGTACCTGAGATCCGGACCTCTGCGCACGGCGTTGCGCCTGGATCCGCGGGCTCCGAACCCGAAAAAATCTTCAAAAATATCCCCGAAGGACGAAAAAATGTCATCGAAATCCCTGAAACCCCTGAAGCCTGACTGTTGAAGCCCGGCATGACCGAACCGATCATACACCTGACGCTTCTCGGCGTCTCTGAGAATTTCGTAAGCTTCAGCGGCTTCCTTGAACCTTTCTTCGGCTTCTTTGTCACCCTGATTGCGATCCGGGTGATGTTTCAATGCCAATGCTCTGTAAGCCTTCTTGATTTCGTCTTCGGATGCGCTTTTGCCGACTCCGAGTATTTCGTAGTAATCGCGTTTGGTCATGGGCGGTTCCGGTGTCTGTAGTTTTGGGAAAAGTTTGCCGTTTTCGTCAAATTAACCATATAAGCACTATCTTCATTTTGTCATCCCGCCGGCGAATTTTTGTGACGCCTGGAAGAGCGTTTCGTGGGATCCGATACGTTTCCACATTGGCGGTATGGCTTTTCGCAAGCGACCGGCGATGGCTCATGGCCTCGATCCCGAGCCCTCAAGAATAAAGCCGTCTGCGAATCGCTCTAAAAGCTTTGTTTCCGTGAATAACAGGAGGCGGTTTGGGCGCGTTCAGGGGAACAATTCATCGGCTTTTCGAGGAAAGAAGCTTCTCGGCACAGGTTTGCAGGCCGCCTTCTCTGGTCAGGATATTTATAACGCAGGCGGACCTGTACTGACAATAGATTCTGGGACTATGACAGCACGCGCATTCCATGCACATGTAATTGTTATCCTTTTGGCAAAAGTAACTGCCATCTCGATCCGGATGTCTATAGCAACAAAAGGACATAAAATCAACCCCTCAGTTTTGGCCGCGTACACCGAAATGCTTGCGCGTATCACGTCTCCAATATAATAATTAGTTAAAGTGGAAAATCCAGAGCACTGCAGTAACCCAAACGCAGACGCCTCATCCTATAGAGAATCCTGCGGTGCTGCCGTTACGGCCTTTGGTGACCTCCAGTCGCGCGTCTATTCTTTCACGAAGCTCGCCTATATGCGAGATAATACCTACCAAGCAACCGTTCTTTTGAAGATCTATAAGCGCTTTCATCGCAAGGTCCAGCGTTTCCGGGTCAAGACTCCCGAATCCCTCATCCACGAAAATCGTCTCTAAACGCATACCGCCCGCATGCGCCTGAACCACATCGGCAAGGCCAAGAGCCAAGCTCAACGAGGCCAGGAAGCTCTCTCCACCTGAGAGGGTTCTCACGGGGCGTTCAGTGCCGGTGTACGTATCGTGGACTTCCAGATCGAGGCCCCCCAAGTTGCGTCTGTCAGTGATTTCTCGAGTTCGCCGCAGCCAGAAGCGTCCATTGGTCATGATCTGGAGCCTTGCGGTGGCGGCAGTGAGCACGTCGTCCAAGAGTGTGGCCAGGACAAAGCGTTGGAAAGTAACCCGATAGTAGTTCTGACCATTTGCCGTCTCGGAAATCGATCTGATAATCGAGGTGGCAGCCTCCAGCTCTTGTAACCTGTGCGCATTCCGGGAGTATTCTTCTAACCAGCCTTCCAGCGATTTGATCTTTTCCAATATCGCGGTCTCTTGCCTGATGCCCGTTTCCAGCAATTTATGGGCTTCTTCGGCGCCGGATTTCAGAGCGAGGACGTCCGGTTTCTTCAGATCCCGGGCGGAATCCTCGGCCCTTGCCAACCTGTCCTTGGCGGAGCCCACCTTTAGATCGAACTCAGAGATATCTTGGTCGAGTTTTTGTATTTCAGCGGGCGTCCGCTTTGCGGACACATACTCCGATGCGTTTCCGAAGCCTGTCTTCGATAGTTCTTTCTCGAATTCCTGGCGAATTACCAATAGATTTTGGCCGGCATCGGCCTCGGTTTCCCGTGCGGCGTCAAGTCCTGCTTTGCACGCGGCCAGTCCTTGTCGGGCAGACTCAAGTTCCTTTTGCGAACTTTCGTGTGCTGCTTCAATGGAGCGAATCCGCCTTTCCACTTTGGTCCTGTTCTTCTCAACCTGGTCGATATTCTCAATTCCCGCCGGTATATCGGACGCAATAGCGTCGGCGGCGCCTTGAGCTTGCTGCAAGTCAATTAGAACCTTAGTCCGCTGCTCCTCCATGGCTTGAAGGTTTTGCTCTGTTTCCGTGATGGAGCGTCTTGTCGTATCGGCCTCTCGTTCCAATTGGGGAACGCTTGCTTTAGCCTCCGCGGAAGCTTTGAGATGACCCTTCAATGATTCCAACAACTTCGGAATTTCGGTTTGATTGGGTTCAGCGTCTCGAGGAAGATTTTCCTCAGTGAGCTTTTCTGTGGCTTGCAAGGTAGCCAGTTCCGTTTCGGCCTTGCTTTTTTCATCGCGGAGTTTCTCCAACTGGCTGCGCAGCTTTTCCACGGCCTCTGATTTTGTTTTTAGGGATTCAGCGTCCGGCAGAGGCTCGGTTGAGGTAGCAGGAGCAGGGTGCGTGGAAGATCCGCATACCGGGCATGGGGCGCCTAAGTTTCAACTCTTTGGCCAGAATTGCGGCTTGACCGAGAAACCAGGCCGATTCCAACTTCTTATATTCTTCCAGCGCTTCGGCAAAAGCACTGGAAGACTGGTCGAAAAGCTTAGTCAGCTCTTTAGATTTCCGCTGGGCCATGGAGAGATTCCGTCGAATTCGGCCCAATTCTTTGTAGACGCCGGCCAGTTTTTCCAGGTCCTTCAACTTCATTTCAAGCGAATCAATTTGGGCCGCTTTTGTTGAAGCCTCCTCCTTGGCTACAGCGCCTTGTTCCAGTTTGTTCCTCAGATTCTGGAGCTGAGTCTTAAGTTTATTGACCAAGCTTTCTTTCTGGTCGGATTCCTCTCGCGCCTTGACAATCTTGGCCTTGGATTCGTTATGCAATTTGAGCTTTTGAATTACGATATCAATGGAGTTCAATTCCTGCCTGTGAATATCCAGCGTATCAAATTGTTTCTTCTTTTCCAGGTGTTCCGGCTCAGCCTTCCGTAAATGCTCGGTGGCCTTTTGAAACGCCGCTTTGGCTTCATCCAGTTTCTTTCCGGCCCGGTCCGACTCCTGTTTGCGGTCGTTAAGACTCTTCTCAAGGGGGACCAATATTTGTGCTTTTCTCGCGGCCTCCAAGTCGCCACGTTTTTTGTCGATTTTGACCGAATCATTTACGAGCCCTGTCAGGGCTTTCTGGGCCTGCTCCAGTTCAACGAACCTGGAATGGATTAGCTGCCCTTGCTCGAGCGCGGCCTGGGCCACTTGATCGACTTGACGTAATTCCGCCACCTTCTTTTTTATTGCTGAAAGGCTGTTTTCTTGATCCGCTTTGAGCGAGTGCAGATCTTCTCTTGATTCAACCCCAGCCTGGCCTAATATCACCTTCAGGTGATCCCTTAGAGTCTCGACTTGGTTTTCAGCTTTTTTTGCCTCAAGCTTCAGTTCTTCTTCCACGAGCCTGTAGAACTCTGTCTGAAAAAGCACTTCAAGGATGCTTTGACGTTCCTTTGAGTCGGAGTGCAGAAGCTTGAGGAACTCGCCCTGAGGAAGCATCACCACTTGGCGGAATTGCTCGGCTCTAAAACCTATCAGGCTTTCAACCTCTTGAGTCACCGCGTTCCATTTTGTCGCTAACGTTATCCATTTGTCGTGGTCGCTATCGTCGCAGATTTGGAGAGTGGCCTCGGGCTTGGACGCCGAAAAGCCGCCTCCTTTCTTCGGACGTGGTTGCTCGGGCTTTCTGTAGACTCTATATGTCTTGGCAGCGATCTTAAACTCAAAGGCGACTTCCGTCACGGCCGTCGGCGCAGCATGATCGCTTCGGATTTGTTTGGTCTCCCTGTGTTTGCCGGAGCACACTCCGTAAAGGGCGAAAGAAATGGCATCCAAAATCGAGGTCTTGCCTGCGCCCGTTCGTCCATGGATCATAAATAAGGTGCGGTCTTTCAGTTCCCCGAAATCTACAACCTGCTCCCCGGCATAAGGGCCGAACGCGGAAAGATTTAGTTTGACCGGCCTCATGGTTATGCGGACTCCCGCTCACGCATTCGGATTCTGTTGACAATCTCGACGAACGCCTCGGATTGGGCCGGATTGATATCACTGTTTGTCACTTCTCGAAAAAAGGCGCTAAACAGGGCGGCGTCATCCAGTTTGAGCTGATCCCGGCTCGCTGAAGCCGATTGCTTGTCCCCCAGTAACGACGGCCGCTCTATAAGAAGCACATTTGGATAAACTTCCCGCAACTTTCCCATAGCGTCCAAGATCACCCCCGGATCGAGAAGCACGGCTTTTATGTAATCCTGAGGATTCTCCGGACCGGGATCGGAGAGGAGTTCGTCAATGCAACCGCGAATTTCGCGCACGTCTTTTTGTGGGCGAATGGGGACAGCTTCGATTTTGCACTCCCCGCTTTGATTCATCTCGACAACGCTTACGCTCTTCTTGTGAGTTGTCTCCGAAAACGAATATTTCAAAGGGGAACCCGAGTAGCGCACGTTAGGAGCGCCGGCGGATTGCGGACCGTGCAAGTGACCCAAAGCGACGTAATCGAAGTCTTCAAAACACGCGCCGCCGATTTGATCCGCTCCGCCTACTGATAGAGGCCTCTCGGACTCGCTTTGAGAGCAACCGGTAACAAAAGCGTGGGCTATAAGGACTCTCCGTGAACAATCGGCTGGATCGCCGCAAGAAAAACCAATAGCGGCCTTCATAGCAGAGTCGTGATCCGAGATATCGGTCTGTCCCGTGATCTCCCTGATTGTAATCGGTTCGCAATAAGGAATCGGATGAAAGCCCACTGCTCCGAATCCGTCGTGAAGAACGATCGGCGCCGCCCATTCCAGCGATCCTACAAGATGCAATTTATTGGTCGCCAGGACTCGTGATGCGAACTGAAGACGGGAAGGGCTGTCATGGTTCCCTGCGATCATGATTACATGGACGCCGAGTCCTAGAACCAGGCTGGACAGGAAATCGTCCAACAACCGGATGGCCTCGGTGGGCGGAACAGATCTGTCGTACACGTCGCCCGACACCACTAACGCATGGACCCGGCCTTCGTCGGCGATTTTCAGAATCTGCTGTAGCATGTTGGCTTGCTCTTCAATCAAGCGCTCGCCATACATGATTTTTCCCAAATGCCAATCAGCGGTGTGTATGAATCTCATCTTTGTCCGTTAGCGCGGATTCGTAGTGTCTTCCGGGCATTCCCCGGTAAACCATTACAAACCCTTTATCCTGTAAACTATAACATTGTCCGGATGCGGATGATCCATGTCTATCTCGGCGATGCCGCCGCGAATGAGTTCGTTGAGGATCTTTTCCGCTTTTTCAAACGAAATATCCATTTCAAGGGCAAGCCGTGGAACCGTCAAGTAATTTCCGTGTCTGACCGCGACAAGCAACGCTTCGTTGGTGTCTTTCAGCTTGGGCTTCCAGGCCAGCATAGCCCCACCGGCCACCACCAAAGCCAGTCCCACGATTATGGTTTGGGGACCGATAGCCGAAAACGCATACAACGGGCATGAAGCCACAAGAGTGCTCGACCCGAGCAGAATGAGACCTCGGCCTCCCCATCTGCGTCTTTGCGCTGTGGCGTTTTTCTCTTTAATATGGCGCTCGGCGATCTCTTTGGCGCTCACGGCTCCGCTTTCAGGTCGCGTTTTTTCCTGTCGGCTCAGAGCGGCGCCTGACCTGAATGTTTCGTCGAAGTAAGGCTTCTCTTCCGACTGGCGCGGATCTCGGGGTTTGTAGTCTTCCATATGAAAACCCTATGTTGCGAGAATGCTCGAACCCTACCACAAAACAATAGCTCAAACCATGATCTTCGTCCACCCGAGTTTCAGTCAACCGTTCTTGTGTGAATAGGGTAACCGGTCATTCCGGTCTGCAGGAATAGTTAAATGGATATAGATGGTTGGACCCATAAATTTCCAGTTCATTAAATAATCGGAATTTGTGCCTGATGAAACTGTATTTTTTTCATCAATCCTATAAAAATTACTTGTATTAATAAATAATAATATATATAAGCTCCTCCGAAATGAGCCTATGCCTAACAACCGCCCGGTATAAGGAGCAATTCAATGAGGATTATTTCCATTATGTGCCTTACGGCAGCTTTGGCCTTTCCTGTTCTGTTTTCCTCGTGCACTACGTTAAGGACTGCAGTCCCTGTGCCGGCGGCCTATGAATCCGAGGACGAAGGGTGGGCTTCAAAGCACATTCCGGGGGTTAAATCATTGGTAAGCCTGTTGCCTCCACCCACCGACGCTCGAAAACAGTGGGACCTGTACCAAAGAAGAAAAGGAGAGCATTCGGTAGGAGAGGATTCGAGCCCGCAGTTTCCGTGATTCGGACCTTGCGCCTTGCTGAGGTTAGCGTCAAGCCATTCGTCCGAAATCATTGTCGGAAGGGAACTCACTGCGATCCGCACAACGGGGCTCGCAAGGGTTCCCCTGAAACTCCTAATGATATGAATCAATGGTCAATCTTGCCGCCCAAAGGGGAGCGCCCAAGCCGGCTCCGCCGCTTTCATCCTGCCTCTGCCGGGATTACTCCTTCGTGAAGATAGGTCAGGCCGAACATCATGGAATGAGCTTTCCCGAAATTTAAGCCCGCTTGGTCGAAAAGGCCCGCCAATTCATCGGGACTAAGGAAATTCTGTATCGAATCAGGCAGATAGGTATAGGCGGCGCGATCGCCGGATATCAACGAACCCAGTATCGGAATAACTGTGTTCAGGTACCATGTGAAGAATTTTCTAAGCTTCGTATTCCGGGGGAAGGTCATTTCGAGAACCAGTAGCTTGCCTCCGGGTCTGACAACCCGAGCCATTTCTATAATTGCTGCTAACCGATCAGGTATGTTGCGCAGACCAAACGCTATTGTGGCCGCGTCGAACTCATTGTCCCTGAAAGGCAATTTCAAAGCGTCTCCGGCGCTGTAAGTGATCCGGCCCTCGAGTCCCCGGGTCCGGGTCTTTTCCACGGCTCGGCGCATCATGCTTTCAACGAAGTCAACCCCGAACACTTGCATATCTTCCCTCTTGGTCGCCATTTGGATGGCTAGATCTCCTGTGCCTGTAGCCACATCCAGCACACGCCGACTTTGAGGGGGCAATTTGGAAACAGCGAAACGCCGCCAACGGACGTCTTGCCTTGCGGACATTATTCGATTGAGCAGATCGTAGCTCGGGGTTATGGCGCCAAAGATTTTTTTGACCCTTTCGATGCGCTCTCGCTCAGTCCAGGATTTTAGAGGCTTATTGTCGAGACCGGATTGCATTAATTTAAGAACCCTTTCCTGCCGGTGTAGTGTTACGCGGTGATTGACTCCAATGCGTTTTCAAGGAAAAGAAATTGGCGGAGGCTAAGGCCCACCGCCGTGTGATTACTCATTACCGTTGACCCAAACTTCTTCCGGGGCGTCCAAATTTTTTCTATTCCGCCACGACGAGGTCCGCCGTTACTTCTGTTCGTTTCTCATCCGGCGCAAGGCAATTCCCTTCAACCCCGGACTTGATGAACTCGATAGTGGTGAAAACCCATTTGTCCAAGTTTTCGGAATTGCCATGATACAATCCAAGGCCTGACGCCAGGAACTCCGTGTAGTACGCCCTCAATAAAGTTTCAAGAATGCAGTTCATGAGAAAGGCGACGCGCCTTGCATCAAGGTCTGCGCGTATTTCTTTGCGGGCGACTCCGTCTTCAATTATCTCAGCCAAGAAATCAGTCGCCTGTTGACGAAGGAATATCATTCTTTCGGAGCCGAAGGGAGCTTCACCGGACTGCAATAATTGGAAATAGACTTTAGCCAACAGAGGATGCTCATCGATAAAGGAGAAACCGGACCTAAGAAGCTGTTCAAGTCGCTGGAAGAAACTGAGTCGCTCAGTGTCGTCTCTGACTTTGCGCAGGAACTGCTTGACTCTTGATAGGGAAATCTCCACTACCTTGTCGAACAAATCGCTCTTCGTCCGGAAGTATTGGAATAGACTTCCTTTGCTGATTCCCGCGGTTTTCACAAGATTGTTCATGGACGCGTTACGATAGCCATGGGAAGCAAACTCGCCGACCGCGGCCTGAAACACCTTTTCTTGCTTTTCGGGCGCCAGTTTCTTGAAAAGAGATGATTGTCCGGAATCAGAGGATTCTTCCAAGTCCACAACTCCATAAGAAGCATTGACCACGAGGGCGGTTAGACGAACATAATTCTAATGAACAACCTGCGCAGGATCAACACTTGCCTTGGCAGGGCCGCGAATATTTTTTGTGTCCTGAGCGCAAAACTTATATATTCACACTGACTCCCAAGGATGTATGATACTGATCGATAGCTTTTAATCGGGGTTATATATGAAATTACGGCATCTCATTGTGAAACCGGACCTTCCCCAAGAACTCGAGGTCCTTCGAAATATCGGGTACAACCTGTGGTACACGTGGAATCCTGACGTAAGTCGATTATTCCAGGCCTTGGATCCGGATCTGTGGGAACAGGTGGGGCACAATCCCATTTCGCTGTTGGCCGGCCTCTCCCCCGAGAGGAAAGAAGAGATAGTCGCCGACGATCTGCTTCTGGATCGCATCAGAGAGGTTGAGAGAACTTTCGAAGACTATATCAGCAGCACTGGAATGTATTCGTTCAATCTCGATAGACCGATTGACTATAGAATCGCCTATTTCAGTATGGAATACGGACTCTCCGAGTCTCTGCCCATTTATTCCGGCGGACTGGGCATCTTGTCCGGTGATCATCTTAAGAGCGCGTCCAACTTGTGTTTTCCGCTCATCGGAATGGGCCTCCTTTATCAAAAGGGGTATTTCAAGCAGTATCTAAACGTGGATGGCTGGCAACAGGAATCTTACCCGACAAATGATTTCTATAACCTGCCTGTGAGGCCCATGCTCGATGAAACGGGTAAACAGGCGTCCTTTGATTTGGATATCGCCGAGACAAAGGCCAAAATCCTTATCTGGAAAGTTCAGGTAGGAAGAATTCCTCTGTATTTGTTGGACTCCAGTCACCACTCAAATCCTGAGCCAATCAGGAGAATCACCTCGGAACTGTACGGTGGCGACGCGGAAACAAGGATTCAGCAGGAAATCGTTTTGGGAATCGGCGGGGCAAGAGCTCTACACCAGCTTGGGGTTTGGCCTTTTGTCTATCACCTCAACGAAGGTCACGCGGCTTTTGGCGCTCTTGAACGAATCCGACAGACCATGGCGATTTATCGGGTGCCCTTTGATGTGGCCCTGGAAGCCGTATCGGCGTCCACGGTCTTCACTACCCATACGCCCGTGCCGGCGGGAATTGACCTATTCTCGGTTGATCTTGTGGAACGGTACTTCAGTGGTTACATGCGAACGCTGGGTATGTCCGTAAAGGATCTGCTGGACATAGGCCGTGAAAACCCGGCTGATTCCACCTCTCCGCTTTCAATGGCCGTGCTGGCTTTGAGGCTTTCAAGGGGCGTGAACGCCGTCAGCAAACTCCACGGCCGCGTAGCGAAGAAAATGTGGAAGAATCTGTGGCCGAGCCTTGAAGACGAAGATATCCCCATGGGCTACGTCACCAACGGCGTGCACATCCCCTCGGTACGTCTCGAAGGAAATTGCGGATCTTTTTGCCCGGTATCTTGGCGAAGGTTGGATAGAGGAACCGGATAACGAAAAGATATGGTCACGCGTATACAATATTCCGCCGGAACTGTTGTGGCGCGTTCACGAAACTCGCCGTGAGCGTTTGATAGCGTTTTGCCGGAGACGATTGTCTATGCAGATCAAAGGCTCAGGGGGATCTACCGTGGATGTTCGGAGGATCCGCGAATACCTGAACCCTGAAGCGCTGACCATCGGATTTGCGCGGCGGTTTGCTCCATACAAAAGGGCGGATCTGCTCTTCCGGGACCCTGACAGGCTTCTAAAGATAATTTCGGACAAGAGGAAGCCGGTGCAGTTCATATTCGCAGGCAAGGCCCATCCCAAAGACAGACTAGGCAAAGAGCTCATCAAGAAAGTGGTGCACCAATCGAGATCTGAAGGGTTCCGCAGGAAGCTGGTCTTCCTGGAAGATTATGATATCAACATGGCTCGCTACTTTGTCCAAGGCGTAGACGTTTGGCTCAACACGCCGCGACGACCCAATGAAGCTTGCGGAACTTCGGGGATGAAAGCCGCCGCAAACGGGGCGCTCAACCTGAGTATTCTAGACGGATGGTGGCCTGAAGCCTTCGACGGAACAAATGGATGGGCTATCGGCAGGGGAGAAGAATACGATGATCTGGAATACCAGGACAACGTAGAATCGAACGCCATATATGACCTTTTGGAGAAGGAGATAATCCCTCTGTTTTTCGATCGCGGACCGGACGGAAACCCGCATGGTTGGATTTCCATGATGAAAAACAGCATGGCTCAGATCTGCAGGGTATTCAACTCACACCGAATGATTGAAGAATACATGACGGACTATTACACACAGGCCGCTCAGGCTCACCAAGTATTGGGCGAAAACCGCTACGCTCGGGCGGCAGGGCTGCGCGACTGGAAGCAACGCGTCCGCAGTCTCTGGAAGGACGTGAAAGTCCTGGAAGTTTCCGTTCCGCAAGGGGACAGGGTAGCCCTGGGGGGAGAATTGACTGTGAACGCGACTATACGGCTTGGCGGCTTGACCCCGGAAGAAGTGGTCGTAGACTTGTGCAATGGCAACATAAATCCAGATGGCACAAAGATGACCAACCGAAACATCACAACCATGGTTTCCTCCGGTCGAGTATCTGACGACGTATGGATGTTCACGGGCACAATCGAATGTGACGAGACCGGAATTTACGGGTACAATATTCGGCTCCTTCCCTTCCATCCGTATATGTTCAACCTGTTTTCAATGAGTCTTGTCACCTGGAGTTAACCAACGGAAAAAGAAGTCAGAATGGAAATCAAGTCTGATATAGCGGACGAAATTGCCGCTCTAAACGCCTTGCCCGCAGGTGGGGTCGCTTCGGCTTATACGGCGCTTATGGGAATAGGGCTGATTTACAAAGTCTTGCTTTTCGAGCTCAACAGAAATGAACTCAATACCGTCTCTCAAGCCAATTACCGTGAAGCCCAAAGGGAAATTGAGAGGCTTTTCTTCGCCCTACGCAAGATTATCAGGGAAGAGCCCCAGTGCTATGTCAATTTTCGGGGCTCACATAGTTCCGGCGACCGTGCCGAAGGCAAGTCCGCTTTTCTGGACGTATTAACCTGTTCAATGTCCGTAATGGAAAAAACTATGGAGGGCCTGGAATGGGTTGCAAAGCTTGGGAAGGTAACCACACCGCTATTGAAAACCAACCTGAGAGTCGCCGCTGAGCTGTTGGGGGCTGCGCATCTCGGAACGGCCCATATTATCAGGCAGAATATTCAGCCCATCAAGTCTGATGAAAAGAGGCAATCCTACATTAGCAATCTCGAGTCGGTTCTCCGGACAGGAATTGAGAAGAGGGACGAGGCTCTTGCGGCGGTAACCATGTAACGGCTAATTTACTATGTGGCCAATGACCTGACGCCAAGCGCGATTCGCAGGGGCTGTCGAAGATGCGCAGCTCTTATTTCTGAAATCTGTGCTCACCGTCAGAAAAGGAAATTGTTACAGCGTCAACACAGCGCCTTCTCTAGCGGCCTCTACGGTAATATCGGGACATTTTGAGGATACCAGGTCCCTGCAATTCCCAACGAGCTTCACCAGAGCGTCATCTGTTCGCCAAGGATCATGGTGAAAGAGAATCAGGCGTTTCACGCCGGCTTCTATGGCAAGGTTAGCGACAAATCTGAAATCGGAATGTCCCCACCCTTTGCGTTTGTCCATTTCCTCCGGGGTGTACTGGCAATCGTGAACCAAGACATCGGCCCCATGACAGAATTTGACGAAGTCTTTGAAGCTTGTTCCCAGCCAGCCGTGCTCCATGAGTTCGTTGTCCGTGAGAAATACAAAAACATTGGAGTCTTCAACAAATCGGAATCCCAGCCCTCCCTGGGGGTGCTGAATGTTGTGAGCGTCTATCCGGGTATCGTCAAGGACCAAGGTCTGACGGGGCAGCACGTGAGTCGGTTCAATCCTTGCCTTTAAATCTTCAAAACAAATCGGCCACGTCCCGTCAATGTAACTGGAGCTGAGAATTCGTTTAAGCCCATCAAGTCCTTTTTTGAAGCCATCTAGCTTTATGTGGACGTCATTTTGAAACAAAGGGGCGAAAAAAGGAAACCCAATGAGGTGATCCCAGTGTATGTGTGTCAGCAATAGATAGACGTCCCGATGGTTTTCGTTTCTGAGTAAAGCGTCTCCCAATTGCCGGATGCCTGTCCCTGCGTCAATGACGACGGTCTTTCCCGAGGATAGGACTACCTCAAGGCAGGTAGTGTTTCCGCCGAAGATAACTGTTTGTGGTCCTGGGGCCGCAATGGATCCCCTCACCCCCCAAAAAGTGATTTTCATGCTATTCTCTTGTCAAAGCGTCAAGATCCTATTATTCTGCTCCTTCAAACATCTGTCCTACTAACGGGATTGTCTCAGCAATTCTTTCTAAACTTAGCAGGTATAGTCAACCGAGTCATCAAAAAACGTGGGCCTGGAGTAATCATTCAGTTATGGGCGGCAAAACGTGGGATTGCCTCGTTGTCTCGCCCTTAGCAGAGACAGGCGCTCATCTCGTTGCAGTCGTAACGAAGAAATTTCCCCAGCGTAAGCGCAAGCTTACGACACGGACGAGGACCCTCGCGGAGGCCAAAAAAAGAGTTAGTCATGACAAGTCTGTCGAATCTTTCTCAACAATGGAACCAGGAACTTGAAAATCTGAAGCGCCGGGATTTACTTCGGATAATGCCGAACGCCTGTGGTCTTCCGGGAAGACTCATTGAGATTGCCGGCAGATCTTTGATCAATTTTTCGAGCAACAACTATCTTGGACTGGCTGCTCACCCTCAAGTTATTGAAGCCTTGGCACATTATGCCGGAAATTACGGGGCCGGCGCGACGGCCTCGCGGCTTATAGCCGGCAACACGGAAATACACCGCGAGCTCGAGGAATTCATTGCCGCGTGGAAGGGCACGGAGGCAGCCGTCTTGTTCGGAAGCGGATATCAAGCCAACCTCGGGATTTTGTCCGCTCTGACCGACAGCTCCGACGTCATCATATCGGATGAATTCAATCACGCGAGCATAATCGACGGGTGTCGATTGTCCCGAAGCAAAATCCTTGTCTATCCGCATCTGGATTTGGGCGCATTGGAAGATCATCTCAAGCGAAGTGGGTTCAGGCGCAAATTCGTGGTGACCGAATCGGTGTTTTCCATGGATGGGGATTCTGCGCCGTTGAGAGACATTTCCTTTTTGTGCGAGAAGAGCGGAGCGGCGCTGATCGTGGATGAAGCCCACGCGGGAGGAGTCATAGGTCCACAGGGCAGGGGACTTGCCGCGGAAGCCGGCGTTCAGCCGGAAATTCAAATGGGGACATTGGGTAAGGCTGTGGGCGTCACAGGGGCGTACGTCGCAGGAAGTCGGGCCTTAGTTGATCTCTTGATCAACCGGGCCAGATCTCTGATCTACACGACGGCTTCTTCTCCAGCCACCACAGGCGCCGCTTTGGCCGCGCTGAAAATCGTGACTTCCGAAGAAGGGGACCGGAGGCGGGCGGACCTGAAAAGCAATATCGAGTATTTCAGTGATATCATCAACGGCTTCCCGGATTTGCAAGTTCCGTTTACCAGTCATATAGTGCCCGTGCGAATAGGGGAGTCATCCAAGACTTTGGCCGTTAGCGCCAAGTGTCGAGAAGGCGGCATTTTTGCTCACGCCATACGTTTTCCCACAGTTCCCGAAGGCACGGCCAGGATACGGTTCACACTTATGAGCGACCACAGAATAAGCGACCTTGAAGAAGCGGCGACGGTTCTGAAAAGCGCTCTTGAGACGTAAGCGTTCACCGGGAGGGAACTTTTTTGTGCAAAAAAGTTCCCTCCCGGATCCTCCTTCAAAAAACTCTAACAATTGCGGCAACATTCGAGCCTCCTGCCGATGGACCATGGCGAGGCCTTATGAGCCCGGAGCGCTGAAAATTCTGCTGGAAGAAAGGTTAATACCATTTAACAAACCAATATATTAGGAGTTTGTGGGGAAGGGTCCGGGCCCCGCGTTCCGCTGGGTTGCAAAAAGGGGTTTCCCGGTGGACTATTACGTTTCCCTTTGGACCTCCCTTCAAAAATGCCCAATGCGGCGAAGTCACGGGCCATATTTTCCGCATATGGGGGCGCCGGACTTGAAGGCTGCGCCTCCTTCCGGTCACAACGTGGCAAATTATGAAAAATCGGCGCGCACGATTGAAGGACTCATTTAATGCTCAGCGCTTCGGAAATCAAAAAGATATTTAGAGAACATGGTCTCACTCCTAAGAAGTGGATGGGCCAGAATCTCTTTGTGGATAAACGCTATTTGGGAAAGATTGTGGATGCGGCCGGATTAAGTGAAAGCGATACGGTTTTAGAGATAGGGGCCGGACTTGGGGTCTTAACAGAGGCGTTGGTGGCCCGCGGGGCCGAAGTGTACGCTTTGGAAGTGGATTCAGGATTCTACCGAGTTCTGGAAACCAGGTTCGTCGATACTCCAAAGGTCCATTTGATACATGCGGACGCTCTGAAATTTGACTTCAGGGGGTTAGCCGAAGAAATAGGCAGACTCAAAGTTGTCGCGAATCTTCCTTACAGCATCTCCAGCCGCCTAATATTCACTTTCCACGAATGCAGAGAGGCGTTCGATTCCCTGGTCATAATGCTTCAGAAGGAAGTGGCTCAGCGCCTGACGGCGGAACCCGGAACCAAAGACTATGGCGTCTTGACGGTCCTTCTCGGTGTCAGCGCCCGCACACAAAGTCTTTTCGACATCCCGCCGAACGCTTTTTTCCCCGCGCCGGACGTTGTCTCAACGTTGATTCGAATTGATTTTCCAGCTCAGGAGCCCATCCACGTGTCGGATCCTGCACTAATGGTTCGGCTCGTGAAGGCCTCCTTCGCAGGACGCAGAAAAACCTTGCGCAACACTCTCAAAAATTCTTCGGCAATTGGAGTGGAGAACGCTCTCGTGGTTGAGGCCGCTCAAAATGCTGAAATTGATCTCGCCAGGCGCGGCGAAACGCTGACTCCATCGGAATTCGCCAGGTTCGCAAATGAGATAAGTAGAAGCAGTCGCAAAGCCTGAGAGAAATCGAGAGACTCGCAGGGAAGGGTCTCTCTGTCAAAATGCGTCCGGAGGGAAATTTCTTGAAATAAGTTCGCCGCCGGACCTCCATTAAAAAGATCCAAAATGGCTCTGTTAAGCTTTGTCCTCGTTCCTCCGAACGGAGTCCCCTCCACGCCTGTAGCCGCCTTCTACCATCCTCGTCGCGGACAATGCTATCCGGTATGATTGCGACGGATCACCTAACTATGCGATTTGCCTGCTATTCTCCTCCTTTTTTAGCCCCGCCAAGATACTTATGTTACAAAAACACTATAACTATGTTATAATAGATTAAAATTAGTGAATCGTTCCGTTGGTGATCATTCAATCATTATTCATGCAATAAAAGAAACAACCTGTGAACACGCTGTTTTCCTATCCTCATGTAGCTTGTTGAAAACGTCTGCTCAGATCCGTTATTGAGAGTTTTCTACCATGCGAGAAGATTTGATCCAATCGGCGAGAGCCGGCAATTTAGCTAAAGTAGAAGAAATATTGGGCAAACTCCTTAATATTGTTCCAGGTGTCGATATAGGTCCTGCCCTTGTAGCCGCGGCATTCGGAGGCCACGCGGAGCTTGTGAAGCGGCTGCTGGACTACGGCGCTCCTGTGGATTTCGAGGATGGGGCCGGCGACACACCTTTAATGGAAGCGGCTTTGGGCGGCCACGAGCAAGTGGTCAGGTTGCTGCTGGATCGGGCCGCTAATGTGAATTTCCGCAATCGGGACGGAGAAACAGCTCTCATACGGGCTGCTGTCTGGGGACATGCCGCTGTCGCACAATTGCTGTGCAGATTCAGGGCGAACATCCACCTGCCGGACAAGGATGGAAACACGGCTTTAGCGTGGGCTATCAAACAAGGGCATTTGGACGTGGCCGAATGGCTGCTGGAATTGGGAGCGACCATGAGCCCCGGAGATCCCTTGAACAAAACGGCTTTAGCGACGGCCGCCGGCTCGGGAAGGCCCGAACTTGTGGAACTGCTCCTGGAACGAGGCGCGGACTACGAGGCCCAAGACTCCAAAGGCGATACTCCCCTTATTGCCGCCACAAAATGCGGCGACCTGGAATCCATGGTGCTCCTTCTTGAGAGAGGCGCGGACGTAAACGCCACGGACGACCAATACAGATGTTCCGCCATATTCTGGGCCATCGACGCAGGTAACTCGGAGGCTGTGCAGCTCTTGCTCTTAAAGAGGGCCGATGTTCATCTGAGAAACAAGTTTGGAACTATGCCTCTGTCCTGGGCGGCGCTGAAAAACTCCCCGAAAGTGACGAAGATGCTTCTGCAACGTGGGGCTAGACCTAATGCTAGAAACATCCACGGTTATACTCCTCTGATGTTGGCTGCAAGAGCAGGAAAGAAGATCACTCTGGAATTGCTCATTAATTCGGGGGCGAACATTCATGCGGCGTGTCGGAGCGGCAAGACTGCGCTGATTTACGCATGCACCGGGGGACATACCGGCATAATCAAAGTATTGCTGGCGGTGGGGGCAAGAGTCAACGCTCGCAGCAAACACGGGAGCACAGGTCTTCTTTGGGCCTGTCAAAAGAATCACATCGAAGCCGCACGCATGCTTATAGCCGCGGGCGCCGACGTCAACCTCGGCAATTTCAAAGGATTCACTCCTCTTTTCTGGGCGGCGTACAATGGGAACGAGAAATTAATCGAATTACTTACAAATGACGGGGCCAGTGTTAACGTAAAAGAAAAGCAATACGGAAGCTCTCCTTTCTTCTGGGCTTGCTCCAGAGGGCATGTAACTGCTGCGGAACTATTGATAAAAATGGGAGCTGATGTCAATCCGCGGGATTCTTTCGGAAATTCGCCCCTGACCTGGTCATCCAAAGCTGGTAAACATGAAGTCATGCGACTTCTGCTAAGTTACGGAGCCAATCCCGGCAGCCGCAACAGATCCGGAATCGCTCCGCTGGTGTGCGCATGCGGGAAAGGTGACTTGAAAGGGGTTCAACTCCTCCTGGAGAAGGGCGCCAAAACGGAATACACGGATCAGCACGGAGTCAATCCTATGCTGATTGCGGCTAGAAACAGCAACGTGCGCATTATGGAGCTCCTGTTCGAACACGGCGCCCACGTGGACGCTCCGGATTTCAAATCGGGAAACACGGCCTTGATGTGTGCGTCGGGCAAAGGTTCGATAGAGGCCATCAGATTCCTTGTGCAAAAGGGAGCGAACGTAAACGCCCAAAATCGCAAAGGCATAACGCCCCTGATGGCGGCGGTCATCCGGGGCAACTCGGATATAGTCGGGTTCCTGATGAACTCGGGCGCCGAAATAAACGGCAGGACCCGCGCTGGAAAGACCGCCTTAAGCTACGCCATAAAACACGGACATGACAAGCTGGTCCGAATTCTGGTCCAGAATGGAGCCATGGTTGACGCGGGGGATGGCGACAAGAGTAAGATGCTGATGGAAGCTGTCCAATGGCCTCACATTCAAGTTATTGAATATCTGTTGGAACTGGGAGCCGATCCAAACGCCAGGGATCGCAAATACGGAAACACTCCGTTGTTTTGGGCATGTTATAAAGGCGGAACGGAGGTAATTGACCTGTTGATAAGACACGGAGCTAATCTCGAGGCCCAGAATAGATTCGGAAACACTCCGTTGTTTTGGGCGGCAAGAGCCGGCAATACGACGGTCATAAGCTCCCTGCTGTTCCATGGCGCCAATGTCCAGGCACGGGACATGGACGGGAAAACCGCGTTAATGATTGCAGCCTCAGGTGGAAAGCTGGAGGCGGTGAAACTATTGGTCGCCGCAGGCGCGGACGTGAACGCTAAATCCAATCACGGCTGGACCGCTCTCATGGAAGCTTATTTCGAGGGTCATGCTGAAGTGGCCGCGTATCTCAAGGGAGCGGGAGCAAACCTGAACGGCTTCCTGAAAAGCCGCTCCTCCTGGCCGGGCGGCTGGGCGCATCCCCATGAATACAGGCCGCTATGATTGGGGTGTGCGAAGAACCAACTGCAAAAATGAGGTCTTGGGTCTCTGTTCGGTCATCGAGAATACTAATCGAAAGGTACCTTCCAATTGCCATCCACTTTCTTAAATTGACGGGTTTGCCTGCGAAGCCAGATATCGCCACAGACGCCCGATAGAATACCGAAAAGAACAATCACGGCAATGCCCGTCCAAAAGGGGTGTCGCGAATGAGCGACGTAATCGGGGATCAGCTCCGCCGCAAAGCCCCCGACCACAGCCAGCGTCAGATGCCAATACTTCACTTTCTTGCGCAGCCGACGGTAACCTTCTTTCGTAGGAATAAGGTATGCCCACTTTACGTTGCCCACTCGAGGAAAAAACAGCATTCCGCCATCGTCCGTGCGTTGAAACAGATGGTCTACGTGACGGTCTACTTCCGACTTGCGCTCAGGTTTACCTTTTCTGCAAGCTTCGCATTCGCAATTACTATCGTGCGAAACGCTGACCTTTGATTCGGGCAATCCCATTTCGGACTCAATTCTCTTGATCAACTCCTTATTCTCAAGAATACATTTGTCCGTCATCAATTCGTAAACATCAGTTTTTGGGTCATATACCACCCGACCCCGTGGGAAAAGGCGCTGGTCACAACGCTTGAATTCCGGTACGAATCGAGCAAGATCCACCTTCCAAAAAGTGTAATGGTTTTTCGGGTAAATTTTGAAAAGAGCCGTCTTTTCGGCGCGTGTGACAGGGACGCCTTCCCAATAGAGAGTGCCTTGCACCACATAGAATATTCCGACGTAAGGCCCCGGCTCTTTGGCCGCCTGAGGTCGATCGGGGCCATGTGAGCTGAAAGGCCTGACATTATCGAGTTTATCGTTCATGTCCCACTGCTCCCCACCTTACGCATCGAGGAAGTATTAAGTAGCTGAAACCACGATATTATGCCCAATTGTTGTAAACTATCATACGGCACAGGGGTTTTCGGTCAAGGCAAAAATGTCCGCAACTCTAGTTGAAGCCGCCTTATTAATCCGTTCTTGAAGTACGGTGGCGTGTTTGATTCGGAGGCGGAGCCTCCGGACATGGGTTCTTAGGCTGGAGCCCGGGAGCGACCCGAAAGTCGTACAACGGGGGCCGAAGTCGTTTTACTACCATATTCAATTTCCAAAAGTATCATGCTATCTTGAGGCTGTAATCGCTTCGACAACGCATTTGAGGCATGGACAGCATGACGTCGGAAACTGCGACGGTTTCGTATGGTTTCAAATGGCGGACAAGAGCCGCGCTTTTCGGTATCCCTTTAATATCCATATGTTTCGGTAGAGATAACCTGGGCAGGCCTCGTGTCGCCAAGGGGCTGATCGCCGTCGGTCGCTGGGCGGTTGGAGGCATAGCTATCGGGCAATTCGCATGCGGTTTTCTGTGCGTCGGCTGGTTATGTCTGGGCGTCTTCGGATTCGGACAACTGGCGTTGGGCCTGTTGGCCGGATTCGGCCAATTTTCAGTGGGCCTTTTTGCCGTGGGCCAGTTTGTCGCCGGAATTTATTGTAAGGGCCAACTGGGTTGGGGAGAATACTTGTGGACGCCCGGTAGGACCGACATGGAGGCTGTAGCGATGTTTGGGACTATCGACTGGCTCGTAACGCAGGACATGGGCACAATTCTGAATAATCTGGCGGATGCGGTCAGGCTGTACGTTCTCTGAGACCCAGCGGCGTTCGCCGAATGACGGCGCCGATATTCCGCGGTCCTTGTTACCACTCGCCAATGGCGGACCATATTTGAGGCATAATAATGGTCTTTATTGAGACTCCAATTTTTGCCCGTCGAATGCGGCAGTTTCTTTCTGAGAACCAGTATCGAGCGTTACAGGAACAACTGAGGAAACGCCCGGAAGCGGGAACCAAAGTCAGGGGAGCGGGCGGTATTCGAAAATTGCGCTGGAACCTGCCGGGGCAAGGGAAAAGCATTGTAACAAGAGTCATCTACTATTGGGTAGACGCCCAAGGTCGCATTTTCATGCTATACGCGTATCCGAGGAGCAAGCAGGACGATCTCTCTTCCGAACAACTCAAGGCGCTTAAAGAGACCGCGGAAAAGGAATTATCATGAGAGAGGAAATGTTCAAAGAGCTTCTCGAAAGTGTCCGGCAGGCCGGGGCCATTCTGAGAGGCGAAATGGAGCCTGCCCCTGTTTTCCAGGTTGGAGAGCCGGATGTTAAGGCTATCAGGACCAGCCTGGGTATCTCTCAAAACGAGTTTGCTTCGTTGCTGGGCATAAGCGTGAGAACGCTCGAAAACTGGGAGCAAAAGCGGCGGATACCCAAAGGCCCAGCTCGCGTTTTGCTGGAGGTCGCCGCCGTCCATCCCGAGGCTGTGTGGGACGTGGCGCAGCATGCAAAAAAAGACCGAAGGCAGACCCATGACCTTGGTGAACAGGAATAACCGAGAGACCTATTTCGGAGCCCCGCTTTTCTTGGAGCACATGAGCCCAGCGTCGGCACATAGCGCAGAGGGACCTGATCCAGGCGCTGTGGGATTATTTATCGAAACGATATATTGGGAGTCTTGGGGGAAGGGTCCGGGAAGCCACTTTCCACTAATAACGTTCGATTTCTTCTTTTCGCGAGAAGAAAACGGCCTAACATCGCTGTAACATACCGTTACGACGATATTAATCTCATCAAGTTCGAGCGACAGCGAAAGCCGAACCCCTAAATCCCCCTTATCAGGGGGACTTCCTGAACCCCCCTGACAAGGGGGGCCAGGGGGGGTTGGGTTTTGGTTGTGGCCGCAGGCTGCGTTTTGCAAATAGGGGATTCCCGATGAACTATTGCAGACTCTCACTTGTGACGACCTCGAAAATATGACTTGATCAAGGTCAAAATAGATTGCAATTCCTTGCACTTGAGCAGGTATGCTACGACCGTGAATACCGTCAGCCCTCCAAATACGCACACCAGCAAAGCCATTGCGTTGGCTTTGTTGAAACCCCGTTCCCAATGGCCGACGGTCATCGCAAAATAGAGATAAGCACCCATGACGGCTGAGGCTGCGGAGATTTTCAGCATGGAAGACGCAAACTCCCACGAAGGAAATTCGCCCAGCCTTCTGACAAGGATCACAAACAACATGGAAAGGTTGACCGCGGCCGCAAGCGAGGTAGCCAAGGCCAACCCTCCTTGGGCCATGGGCCCCATTAACAGTAGCCCCGCGCCCACATTGACTATTACCGAAATAATGGAAATCCAGACAGGCGTTTTCGTGTCCTTGAGCGAAAAAAAGGCCTGAGTAACTACTTTGAGTCCCGAAAAGGCCCACAGGCCTACGGTGTACCAGAGCAGAGCGATAGCGGTTTGATGTGTGTCGTTCGCAGTGAACAGCCCTCGTTGAAAGAGCAGGGCGATTATGGGCTCCCGAAGCACAATAAGACCGACTGACGCCGGTATAGTGAAAAAACCGATCAATCTTAAAGCGAACGAGACCGAATGCGTTAGCCCTCGCAGATCTCCGCTACTCGCCTGCCTTGACATGGAGGGTAAGACCGCTGTCCCCAGGGCGATTGCGAACACCCCGAGAGGCAGCTCCACCAGCCTGTCAGCGTAATACAACCAGGACACTCCCCCCGGCGGCAGAAGAGAGGCGAGTACGGTCCCAAGCAACACATTGATCTGATACACCGCGCCGCCGAATGCGGCCGGCAGAAAAAGGGCGCCCATGCGCCTGAGTTCAGGATGCCTGAAGTTGAAATTAGGGTATAATTTTACGCCTAGGGATATCAGGAACGGTATCTGTAGAACAAGCTGGAAGACGCCGGCGCCAACAACTCCCCAGGCTAAGGCGTACGTCGGCCTGACGCCGCAATACCCCGTGAATACGGCCACAGCGCCTATCATGGAAATGTTGAGCAGAGTGGGGGCCGCAGCGGGGGCGCTGAAGTGCCCCATGGAATTGAGAACCCCTGACGCCAAGGCCACCAGAGATACGAAAAAAATATAAGGAAACATGATCCTATTGAGAGTTACCGTCAGCTCGAACTTCGACGGATCGTCGAGAAACCCGGGGGCGGTCAGCTTCACGATCCAGGGGCTTAAAGCAACTCCCAGGCCGGTAACGACAGCCAACACTATCGTGACAAATGTGAAAGTGATTCTGGCCAAGGACGCGGCTTCCGCATGGCCCTTTCGATGCAAAGTGTCCACGTACGTGGGTATGAAGGCAGCCGACAGCGCTCCTTCAGCGAACAGGCGTCTGAGCAAATTAGGGATGCGGAAAGCCACGAAGAATGCGTCCGCGCCGGAATCCGCGCCCAGGAATGCAGCCGTAATCATCTCCCGAAATAGACCGAGCACTCGGCTGAGGACGGTCCAGATACCCACAACACCGGCTGCCCTGGTCATGGCCTTGCGTTCCGACGCAGGTTTGGAATTTGTTCCGTTTTCCAAAACGTGTTGACTTTCGATGGGCTTATGTGTCATAAAGAAATTTTTAGCGACGAGGAGTTAATCATGGGGCCCGGCCCCAGGGAAAAACGATAATATATCATCCAACTCTTTTTGCAAGGAGCTCTTAATGGCAAATCATCCCTCAGCCCTCAAGCGGATGCGACAAGCAGAAAAGAAACGCTTGAGAAATCATTCGTACAAATCGAAAGTTAAGACCGCAGTCAAAAAATTCCTTGAGGCGGCGGACCAGAAGACCGTAGAAGCTCAAGGTTTTCTGAGGGAGGCGACCTCCCTGCTGCAGACGGGCGTCAGCAAAGGAATATTTCATAAGAATACCGCTTCGCGCACCGTTTCGAGGCTGAGCAAGAGATTAGTTAGCGCTTAGAGTAACTTTCAGAGCCTGAATGCTTTCGGAAGAGTTGTCGGAGAGGGCCGCTTTACCAAAAGGTCCTCCTCGCACCCCTCCTCAAAAACTCTCATCATAGCAAGCACTTTCAGAGTCAGTTCCATTTCGAGCGCAGGAGCGCCTATACGCCCAATTGGCGCAGACCTATCTGAAACCGGTTGGGAAAAGCGCTTTAAGACGAGCTTTGTTCAAACTCCGTTCGGCGGTCCGCAGAGCCTGAAATTTGATCAATATTGTTATAGTGGTCCGCGTTGAAAATTGCGGAGTTTTTCGCATGGGCCGAGCCCTAAAGTTGTCGTTGCGAGCGCCGCGAAGCAATCTCTGATCGCAAGTAACAGGGATTGTCTTCCCGTTTTGCTCCTAGAAATGACATCGTCAGGTTTCGTACTTTTGAAGTAATACTTTAAGTCCCCCGCGAAGCTCAAGCGGGACGACTGTAATTGGCTTCTGTGGCACATTTAAGAGATGGAAGCGTTTACCGTTGGAGGGTCAGCGCTCGCGCTCTTGCCATATTCAGGAAAATCGGGAGACTAAGTGCGACGGTCGCGGTGGGTCGGAAGAGCTCTAATGAGGGAGCCTTCTACGTGGCAACCCTGGGAAGCGCCGGTTCAGTTGGGATCGCCGATCAATATCCAGCCTGCCCAAGCTGGAGGTTTCCCCGAAAATGAAGGGTCCAAGTCGGCGGGCATCTCCTTGGGGTAGGCCAGCAAGGCCTGAGCTGGAGACGCTCCCTCGGCCAGCTTTTTCAAAGTGGAGATCAAGAAAGGGTTGTTTTTTCCCCAAGTGGGATCAGAGTAATTGATCAATACGGATTTTTGCCCCGAATACAAAGCGGACACGGCTAGAAGCAGTGGACCGTCTCCTAACACCGAATCGTCATCCTCCACTTCAAACCACGACGCAGGTAAGATCATCAGTCCTGTCTGCAATTGAACACCGAGCAGTTTTGCAGCGGCAAATTCCCTTGCGCCTTTCTTGCCGGGCGAGAAGAAGAATTCGGGCTGCTTATCCGGCGTCACGGAGTCCGTCATGCTCAGCGGAACGCCGAGAACGGTCACCTGTTCGCTTTTGCCCTTGTATTCGGCAAGCCGATCTATTGTCGCCGTGGGACCCACCCAAACGTCGAATTTCTTAAACAACTTTTGAATTGCAACGACAATTTCGGACGGTTTGGGGTAGACCGGGTTGGTTAGGATTAGGTCTTCTATTTTCTGGTCTTCAGAAGAAGATGATGGGAGGTTTCTTCTGTGAATCCCTTCCTCCGATTCGTCTTTCAAGTCTTCCGCGCGTATCCACGGCAACGATTCAAACAGCAATATATTGCCACCGCCGGCGGCGCTCGGTTGATTCAGCTCTCTGATGGTTTTCAACATGTCCGCGGACGGTATGAAGCTTACTATTTTGTCTTTTCCAAAAGGACGATCTTCCGGATCCAACAACATCGATGCGGGCAAATACCAGAGGGATCGGTCAGGGATAATGAAAACCGCGGTTTTATCTGAGGGTAGGGGAGGAAACCTGCTGAACAAGGTGCGGTACATCCTCCGGCTGGGCTCCTTCCAGGCATGCCCCATGAAAGAGGAATCGTCCCCCAACGTGAACTCCTTCAGCTTATCTTGAAGCAGCAAGACGCTGCGGTCGACATCAGAGCGGTTCACTTCAATTTGATGATACCGGGCCTGTTCCCGGGTTATTATTCCTACAACCATTCTATCCGCAAGAAAGCCGCAGTCTATAACCAGCTCATCTTTTCCCAGGACATGTTTTCTGAACTCGGTCAAGTCGCATGGACTGCCGAATCTTAATGCCGAGTACCTCCTGGAACTCTTGGCGAGAGACTTGCGCACACTTTGCAGCGTATTGCGTAGCGCCGCTTCTGCGGCCCTGTTTTGCTGAGACGGGACATCTTCGTGGAGTTCGATAAGCTTGGTGAGCAGCTCGGCCTCATCTGAAACGAGACTTCCCGCGACATCGAAAAAGTTGACCGGACCGGCGCTCTTCAGGACCAAATTCCTGCGGCACACCCGTCTCTGTTCCATCAATTTGAAGATTTCCTCTGAAGCTTCGGGCGAAGGATCGACGTTTACCGGCCCCATAATCTTGGTCGCAAGCTCGTCAAATATCCCGTACCTACGATCCAGTTGAACGAGCAAAGGATGACCCGGTGGAGTGTCCTCCACCAACGATTCAAACAGGGATATGCACTCCTTGTATTTGGCGATGGCTTTTTCCTGGTCCCCGGACAAATACTGTTTTCGCGCCTGTTTTATCTCTCCGTCGAGTCTTTGGATGAAGCCGGAAGTAGACGCCTGGGGTTCCTGCCGAGGAGCGCCGGCCTTTTGCTTTTCTTTGAAAAGCCAATGATATTTTACCCCTTGCTCGTCATCTTTCTTGAGGTCTCCATCCTGGGCACGGGATGGAAGCGCAAGAAAAGAAACCATGAATACAACAAGCCCCGAAGCTAATATTGACCTTGCAACCATTCGAGCCTTCTCAGGTTCCTATGAAGATTCGTCATTAAGGAAGACACTTGAATGATGTTTCCCGCTAGACTACTCTTCAAGAACTTAAAACATAGCAACGCCACAGTTTCGCCTTTACACTCTCTAACGGGGAATCCCTTGGGGGCAGCGACGAGCCCCGACCGCGGTAGTCGGCTTCTTGAGGCGCCCGACAGTTTACGGGAGTAATCCGGGGTGAGGTTAGGGAAGGCGCTTTGTAGAAAAAAGGCTCCCCGCCGGATGTTTCGAAAGGTCTGAGGTTGTGCGACTGCAACTACCTACTTTTCGGACCTGTCGGCGGTCACCCACCACTGATCTTCCTTTTCTTTGTACCACCAGGCTGAAAAATCCGTATTCAGGATGCTCCGGGCCAGACGCTTACCGTTTTCGGTCTTAAGTCTCTTGACCGCGGTGGAAATCCAGTCCGGGGCATATCGGTTCCCCAGGTCGCCAAGCTCTTTGAGCTGCAATATCATTTCCAGTTGATCGCAATCATTGGCCGCTAAGGCCTCAGGGGTGGATCTCGCGTTGAACTCTTCGGCAAGCTGCGCTATCTCATCGCCGAAAGGCAGGCCGGCCGTCATGTCTCGGACAGCGGCTCGTTCGTCGGCCTTCACATACCTTTTGTTGACGTAATTGAGATCTCCCGTCCTGGCCTCGACCAGATCGTGAAACAGGCACATCAGAAACCACTCGGTCAACGGATAAATCGCCGGCCATACGGCCCAGAACATAACCGATAACCGCAGTCCTCAGACTATGCTCGGCAACCGTTTCTTTCCCTGTGCCGAGAAACTGAAACCCTGACCTCGGGGTTCGTTTCAGCATGCCGACCTCGAACAAAAACTCAGCTATTGCCTTCAACTCCAACGTGGGACCTCTCAAAAAATTAAGCTTTGGGCTTGACTATCATGATTCGACCCAAGTTTCAATAGAATCACGCCGAATCCTTTAATAGTGTTGCGGCAACTTATGTAGGTAGGACTTGTCGTATGTAAAAGATAACTGTGGGTAAACCACGAAACGGTACACAAGCGAGGGGTGCGACGAACGCGCCAACGCACGCTGGTACGGAACGAGAGTATCGGCGCCGGCTATCAAAAGTCGAAATCCCATTCGAGCCGGGGAGGGGCGGGCAATGGCACGATTTAACAAGTTTTCAATTTTGTTAACACTGTGGCTTCTTTTCTTTCCCTGCCTTCCTAATACACTTACCTCGTGTATCCCGTCCTACAAGAGTTTTAATTTGTATTCCCGACTGCATTCCGGTAATGCTGGTCGAGCGTCGAACGGTTATAGCGGCCGCTCCTCGTTTACTCTGACCGTGTCCAAGAAAGCTGATTTCAAAATCGGATTCGATCCAAGCTCGGGCCTGGGGATTACCATAGATTTCTGGTGAGCGTTTGCCCAGGGAAGCGACCTGTGGGCCTATATGTAGGAAGCGTGTGGGATATGGGTCTCTCTTCAACTGTAGGCCGGGTCAAAAGCGGTTTCAAGACCGGCCTGAAAGCATATTATTTACGCGAGGTTTCCTCTCATGTTGCTTGACGCCATGGATAATCAAGAACTTAGAAATTATCTTGACTTCTTGTTTTGGCATTACCGCGTAGTGGATTCGTTCTGGTACTTGTCGATAGAAGAGGAACTCGGCACGGCCAAGGCCGACCACTTCAATGAACGCGTTTGGGATCGAATAGCCGGCATGGCGGCAAGAAGAATCAAACAACAATTCGGCATATCGGAAACCGGGTTGGAGGGGTTCGTCAAGGCTCAGCAATATTTCCCATGGAGTCTAATGGTGGGCTACGAAATCGATCAAAGGCCCGGCGAGGTAATTTACTCCGTCCCACGTTGTCCCACTCAAATGGCCCGCCTCAGAATCGGTCGTGAAGAATACGCCTGCAAAGAAATGCATATGGGCGAATTCGTCAGCTTTGCTAAGGAGATTGATCCAGCCATAAAGGTCGAGTGCGTTCACGCTCCTCTCGACCCGCACCCGGAAGGCCGGTTCTGCCAATGGAGATTCACTATCGCTCAAGAGTGACCGGGGCGCAGTCATAAGCCGCTGCCCGGAGTTCCCCATAATATTTTTCTCTCCGATTAATCACAAAACACTTTTCCTACGATTTTTTCTCATGCTAATATGACTCCTTTGGCGAAAACGGTACCCAATGACTCCCCGGACTCATGTGACTGCCGCTTTCGTCATGTTCTTTCGTCCCCTGACCGTATTTGCCGACGGGCTCAGCGCGGCGAGACTCGACCTTCTTTTGGCGCTGCGTTGTTGTAACACGAGCGGGACTTTTGAGCTACTAATCCGGAGTGAGATTCGAGAATGAGCCAGGTCAACCAAACCGATAATATAGCTGCTCCCCAGAGGGCCAAAATACTGGCGCAAGCGCTTCCTTATATAAGGACGTTCAGCGGAAAGAGAATTGTCATCAAGTATGGCGGCAGCGCCATGATAGATGAGAACCTCAAGAAGGCCTTTGCGGAAGACGTAGCTCTGCTCAGTTTCATAGGGCTCCGCCCGATTATCGTTCACGGCGGCGGTCCTCAAATCGGGGAATTGCTGAAGAAACTCGGAAAAGAAAGCAAGTTCGTTAAGGGCTTGAGGGTAACCGACGAAGAGACCATGAACGTTGTTGAGATGGTGCTTGTGGCCAAAGTTAATAAGGATGTGGTCTCTCTTATAAATTCTTACGGCGGCAGGGCTGTGGGCATTTCCGGCAGGGACGGAGGCCTCATAAAAGCTAAGAAAGCGCGGCCCGCAAGACTAGCCGGAATTGATGAAGATTTGGGTCTCGTGGGTGATGTAGAAAAGATCAACCCCGAATTGATAGCATGCCTTGAAGATGGCGGCTTTATACCGGTTGTCGCCCCAGTGGGCGCAGGACCGGGAGAAAAGCCCTATAATATCAACGCCGATACTGCGGCAGGGGCCCTTTCGTCGGCGCTCAAAGCTGAACGGTTTATTTTATTGACTGACGTATCCGGAGTAATGGACCCGGAAGGGCGCTTGATATCCAGCATGGTTGAGGACAGCGCCGAAGCCCTGATCCGAGAGGGAACCGCCTCAGGCGGAATGATTCCAAAAATCAGATGCTGCCTAAACGCCCTACGTGGAGGTGTTCCCAAGGCTCACATAATTGATGGACGGGCCCCCCACGCGTTGCTGCTGGAGTTACTGACCGACGAAGGCATAGGAACTGAGATAGTGAGAGAACAACCACCTGGTGTGTTCTAGAATCGGTCGCATAATTAAGAGCTTTCGGGGTAGTCGCCTGGGAAGGTCTTCTTGCAAAAAGACTCTCTCTGGACCTCTCCCCAAAAACTCCTAATTATTCCGGCTGATTCGAGAGATCATCCTGGTGAGAGGACAAACTTGACGGATTGTCGGCGCGGCGCAGGCCGGTTTGTCCGAATAAGCGCATATCGGGTACCTAGACGCCAAGAGTTTCAGGAATTATGCGCAGCAGTCTTTTTTTGAGCATTCATCTTATTTGACGGTCGCGTCTGAGGCGGGCCTAACGATAGACATTACCCCCCATGGCTGCAACCTCCTCTTTTTTGTGGAGAGCGCCATGGATGATTAGAAGGAGAAACCGGACCAATGGAATCAAAGGACTTTATAGCTGAGAACAACAAATTCGTATTCAATACTTATGGCAGGACCCCTATCATGCTTGTGGAAGGGGCAGGCTGCGTAGTCCGTGATTCCGAAGGCCGTGAATATCTTGATTTTATCGCCGGCCTGGCGGCATGCAGCTTGGGACATGCTCATCCCAAATTGGCGAAAGCCTTATACGACCAAGCCATGAAACTTGTTCACGTTTCCAACTTGTTCCATATACAGCCGCAAATCAAGTTGGCCGAAATGCTGATAGATAATTCCTTCGCTGACAAGGCCTTTTTCTGCAACTCCGGAGCGGAAGCCAACGAGGGCGCTATCAAACTGGCCCGCAAGTACTTTCACGACAAAGGACAAGACTCCCGTTATCACATAATCACCATGGAAGGCTCATTTCACGGCCGAACCTTGGCCACTCTCGCCGCGACCGGCCAGACAAAATACAGAAAAGGCTTTGAACCCGAAGTAGCCGGATTTTCGCATGTGCCGTTCGGGGATCTCGGAGCGTTGGAAGCGGCCATAACACCGGACACAGCGGCTGTTCTGCTGGAGCCGATACAAGGCGAAGGCGGCGTGCGGCTGGCGCGTCCGGAATATTTCAAAGGTGTCAGAGCATTGTGCTCCAATACGGGAACCCTGCTCATGCTGGATGAGGTCCAAACAGGCATGGGGAGGACCGGGAAACTCTTCGCCTACGAAAACTACGGAATAGAGCCGGACGTGATGACCCTGGCAAAAGGAATCGCCGGCGGGGTCCCCATGGGCGCTTTGCTGGCCACCGATCAAGTGGCGCAATCTTTTACTCCGGGAACTCATGCAGCGACTTTCGGTGGTAATCCCCGTGCTCCGCCGCCGCGGTGGCCGTAATTGAAGAAATACTATCGCCCGGCTTCCTGGATTCCGTTGCGGCTATGGGAGCCTATTTGAGGTCCGGCCTTGAAGGGTTGGCCCGGAAACATTCCATCATCCGGGAAGTTCGAGGCATAGGGCTTATGCAGGCCGTGGACCTGCGCAAACCGGGCGCGGACATAGTGAACGCCCTCCGTGAGGCAGGGGCGCTGGTCAATTGCACGGCTGACACTGTTCTGCGGTTCTTGCCTCCCTTGATCGTCGGCAAAGGCGAAATCGACAAACTGGTTGAGCTTCTTGATTCAGCGCTCGATAAGGCGGGAGGGGCTTAACCATGAAGCAGAAACGAGATTTTTTGGACCTTGCCGATTATACGAGGGAAGAAATTTTGGGATTAGTGCGGCGCTCTGCCGAGCTGAAGAACGGCTTTCCTGGAAGCGGCCTGCAGAAGCCCCTGGAAGGGCGAGTCGTGGGCATGATATTTGAGAAAGCGTCCACCCGCACTCGAGTGTCCTTCGAGGTCGGTGTGATGCAACTCGGGGGCCATGCGATCTTTTTGAATTCCCGCGACATCCAGATAGGACGCGGGGAACCCATACGAGACACAGCAAGGGTCCTGTCACGGTATCTTGACGCCATCGTTATAAGAAACTTACGGCCACGAAATCCTCGAAGAGTTTTCAAAATGGGCCACAATTCCGATAATTAACGGCCTGTCCGACTTGCTCCATCCGTGCCAGGTTCTGGGCGATTTGCTCACTCTGCGGGAAAACGGACTTGACGTATGCAACCTTAAAGCCGCATGGATCGGCGACGGAAACAATGTGGCTAATTCATGGATCACGGCTGCCAATGTCCTCAAGTTCAAGCTTACTTTGGCGTGCCCGAAGGGCTATGAACCAGGTATCCCTTACGATCCCGAATATGTGGCGGTCATCCGTGATCCTTTGGTGGCGGTCAAGGACGCTGACGTTATTTCGACCGACGTTTGGGCTTCAATGGGGCAGGAGGACGAAATCAGAATCCGCCGGGAGGTCTTTAAGAACTACCAGGTAGATTTGAATCTCTTGAAACACGCTTCCGCAAATGTGCGCATTCTCCACTGTCTTCCCGCTCATCGAGGAGAAGAAATCACGGACGAGGCCATAGAGTCTTCTCATTCGCTCGTCTGGGTTCAGGCCGAGAACAGATTGCACGTGCAGAAAGCGATTCTGGAGATGCTGATCAGGGGCGGTCGCAAGAGCTAAGAGTTTTCGGAAGAGTAATCGGGGAGGGCCTTTTTGCAAAAAGGCCCTCCCCGAACCCCTCCCCAAAAACTTTAATTATTGCGACAGATCCGGGTTTTGTCCGATCTATGAAGCGATTACGTTCCCAGTTCTTATAGGATGTGGCGCTTGAAGGGGAGCGCATCTGTCGTGAAAAGACCTCGAACGATGCGGTTGGCACAACTCACCGCCTCCTACTCGAATCTGCGGCCGCACTTCCGAAATGGAGCCCTTAATAAGCCATTTCCCAAGTATGGCGTCGTATTAGACCGCTCCAAGCGCCGTCAGAGGCGATTTTCCTTGGCGCCTCCCGCCGTCCCCGGCGGTCACTATCCTGGGCCGGCAGGGAGAAACTGTCTCAAAATATTGTCGCCTCGTAATTCGTGGCACGATTTTTATCTGAAACATGGTACATTGCATGAGGATTATTAATCCGGTCCTCGCCATAATCTCGGAAAACCTTTGTAGGGGCGGGGATAAACCCCGCCCCTACGATCACGGCGCCACGATTCCCGACAATTCGGGAGTTTTGAGACAGTTTCGGGACGCTGGCCCCCACCGGGTAACCGGAGGCTGTAACCCGGACTCTGACACAGTAATTAAGAAATCGACTATTTAGTAATATCGTTTGGGAGGCCCTGTGAAAGACAAAAAAATTAACAAAATTGTTTTGGCGTATTCGGGCGGTCTTGATACATCCGTCATATTGCGCTGGCTGCTCGAAACATATAAGTGCCCCATAGTCGCTTTTGCCGCGGACCTCGGCCAAGGCGAAGAGCTGGATTGCCTGGATGAAAAAGCCAAGGCTACAGGAGCCGAATCTATCCAGATCAGGGACTTACGAGAGGAATTCACCAGAGATTTCGTATTTCCCATGTTCAGGGCCAACGCAATTTACGAGGGATCCTACTTACTGGGAACATCCATAGCCAGACCATGTATAGCCCAAGCACAAATGGAGCTAGCGGCTCAGGTCGGCGCTGACGCTGTCAGCCACGGCGCTACGGGCAAGGGTAACGATCAGGTCCGTTTTGAGCTTGCCTACTATTACTTTGACCCCACAATTTCGGTAATCGCTCCCTGGCGCGTCTGGGATATGAATTCCAGGTCGGACCTAATCGCTTATGCCCAAAAATACGGCATTCCGGTTACATCCACAGCCGAAAAGCCTTACAGCATGGACCGCAATTTGCTTCACCTGAGCTTTGAAGGCGGCATCCTGGAAGATCCCTGGGCGGAACCTCCCAAAGAGATGTTCATCCTGACGACGGATCCGTGGGACGCTCCCGATCAACCTGAAGAGCTTACCATTACTTTTGAATCCGGCGACCCTGTCGCCATTAACGGCGAAAGTCTCTCCCCCGCGACCCTGCTGGCGAAACTGAATTCCATGGCCGGTCGGCACGGAATAGGCAGAGTGGATCTGGTCGAAAACCGTTACGTGGGGATGAAAAGCCGCGGGGTATATGAGACGCCGGGAGGCACGGTCATCCATGCGGCGCGCAGGGCCATAGAATCCTTGACTTTGGACCGAGAGGTGATGCATCTCAAAGATGAATGGATACCCCGTTATGCCGCTCTAGTGTATAACGGCTACTGGTTTTCGCCGGAAAGGCTCATGCTGCAGGCTGCGATCGATGAAGCCGCCAAACCGGTTTCCGGCAAGGTAAGGTTGAGACTGTACAAAGGGAACGCTACCATAGTAGGCAGGACTTCCGACCAGTCTCTGTACGACCCTAGGTTCGCCACATTCGAGGCCGACCAGGTTTATACCCAGGCCGACGCGGAGGGCTTCATCCGCCTGAACGCTCTCAGGATGCGCATCAGAACCATGATGCGGAAAAACCGTTGACGGTCATGAGACAAAACAACAAGAACAATGAATCTACCAAATCGGCTCAATCCGAAGGCATAAGGAAGGGCAGATTCGAAGGCGGTATGGACAGGCTATTCGCCAAGTTCAACGCCTCGATCTCTTTCGATAAGCGCCTTTATGCTCATGATATTTTAGGCAGTATTGCCCACGCCGAAATGCTGGGCGCTCAGGGAATAATTCCGAAAGAGGACGCTGAGCTAATCAAGAAAGGTCTGCTGGAAGTAAAAGATGATATCGAGCAAGGAAGACTAGCCTTCAGAGAAGATCTGGAAGATGTCCACATCAATGTTGAAGAAGCGCTAAAGGCGAGAATTGGTGAGGCCGCCGGACGGCTCCACACAGCCCGCAGCAGAAACGATCAGGTCGCCCTGGATCTGCGATTGTTTTTGGGCGCCGAAATCGATGCGATCAAGGAGGATCTAGCCGGCTTAATGGCCTCGCTGACCGACAAAGCCGAGGAAAACATTGACGTCATAATGCCCGGCTACACGCACCTCCAGAGAGCGCAACCTGTGAGGCTTTCTCATTATTTGATGGCTTACTGCCAGATGTTCAGGCGAGATTGGCAGAGATACTCGGATTCATTGAAAAGGACCGCGGTTCTTCCACTCGGGTCGGCCGCTCTGGCGGGAACCACTTTTCCCATAGATCGCGCGAAGGTAGCTGAAAATCTGGGTTTCCCTAAGATCTCGGTAAACTCGATGGACGGCGTTTCTGACCGCGATTTTGCTTTGGAGTTTCTCTTCGATTGCTCTACGACCATGATGCATCTGTCCAGGCTTGCGGAAGAATTGATCATATGGTCAAGTTCAGAGTTCAGTTTCTGTTCGCTTCCCGACGCGTATTGCTCCGGCTCGAGCATCATGCCTCAGAAAAAAAACCCGGACGCATGCGAGCTGGTACGGGGCAAAGTCGGGCGGGTCTACGGAGATCTGATCGCCTTGTTGACTACTCTCAAGGCCTTGCCCTTGACCTATAATAAAGATCTCCAGGAAGACAAGGAACCCGTGTTCGACGCTCTGGACACGGTTCGAGGATGTGTCGGCATAATGACCGGCATGATTCCCGGGATACTATTTAATGCCGCCGGAATGATGGAGGCCGCGTCAGATCCTTCGCTAGCGGCAACGGATCTGGCCGATCGATTGGCCCGGCAAGGCATTCCTTTCAGGGAGGCCCACGAAATCATCGGCGGCATGGTTCGAGAATCCAAAACCGGCCCCGGGGGCGCTTCGATACCGACCCCTGAAGAAATGGTCGAAGCTCGGGGTCATTTGGGAGGAACTTCCAGAGAAAGTGTTTTGACTCAGATCCGGCAAATTCGGACGTTTCTCGATGAGAATAAGAAACCTGGAAGCAGTTGCGAAACTTAGGAGCCTTTGGAAGAGTTATCTGGGAGGGCCTTTTTGCAAGAAGGCCCTCTCCGAGCCTCTCCTCAATAACTCTAATCATTGCGACCGCTCCGGCGTTTCGCTGATTTGAAGGTCTGCCATGCCGGCTCGCCGGCGGGGTCCGGAAGGCTCCAAGGCCGATCTCCCGGAATTTTTGCAACCGACTCCGGTCACCGATACCTGCTCGGAGCATCCGTATCTATGCAGCGACTGAGCGGACATGCCGTAAATAGGGGATTGGTTGAAGGCGGCGCATAAAAGAGTCTTAGGTCTGGTGATAATCTATTGCCTGGTGGCTGGATGCGGATACAAGACCAGCCCGAGGCCGGCCACAGCGACCATTCCCGGGGAGATCGGCTCAATTGACGCCCGCGCGTATCCGGATAAAGTGGTTCTTGAATGGCAAATTCCGAGAACAAATACTGATGGATCGAAATTTGGAGACGTTTCCGGATTCAAAGTCTACCGCGTAACTCATAAGCCGGATGAGGAATGCCCGGATTGTGTCGCCAATAAACCCATGCATGCCAATATTGATTTCGACCATCCCATAGACGCGGCCATTGAAAAAGGAAAAGCGGCATACTCGGACAATGCGGTTTCTCCCGGAAACGTTTACACTTATTCGGTCAGCGTATACAACCTTCGAGGTAGAGAGAGTAACCCGAGCCAAGATGTTGTCGTTTCGCTAGAAAATACGCCCCCGCCGCCTTCAGGACTTCACGCGGCGCGAGAAGCCGCCGGGAGCGTCGAACTGACCTGGAAGCCCTTGCAGGATGAGACGATTCGTGGTTATCGAATCTACAGAAGTAATAGCGACAAGGTCGAAACCATGAAATTCCTGGCGATGGTCAAGCGGTCCGAAAACTCGTTCATTGATAAAGACGCTGAAAAGACCTCAACATATTATTATATGGTCAGGTCTTTCAGAATGCCCAGGGGATTCACTCTTGAGTCGTATCCGTCTTCCGTAGTAACGGCGCCGCCGGGAGACTAACCTGTATCGTCCGTATCCGTTCAGGAGGGTTTTGAGGCTGCGGAGCAGCTTCCGCATGTTTCAAAAACGAATCCAGCCGGTCCATTGCCTGCTGAGGAATATTTAGGGTAACAGGAACCGTCATGCACCACTTTGAGTATGTAAATAACGACCTATATTGCGAGCAGGTCCCCATCGCCAAAATTTGCGAAAATGTCGGCACGCCTGTCTTTATATATAGCAGACAGACTCTGGAAAGGCATTTCAAGGTCTTTGACGAGCCTTTCGCGTCCGTCGATCATTTGGTTTGCTTTTCAATGAAAGCGTGCTCAAACCTCGCTATTCTTAGAATATTCGCCAATTTGGGCAGCGGCATTGATATCGTGTCGGGCGGCGAACTGTTTCGGGCTTTGAAGGCGGGAGTCGATCCGTCCAAAATCGTGTATTCCGGTGTGGGCAAGAAGGGGTCCGAGATAGATCAGGCTCTGGAAGCAAATATCCTTATGTTCAATGTGGAATCTGACGAAGAACTCAATCTTCTGAATCAACGCGCTATCAGCTCAGGATGTACTGCCCGAATCGCGCTTAGGGTCAATCCCGACGTAGACCCCAGGACGCATCCGTATATTTCTACGGGGTTGAAGAAGAACAAATTCGGGATTGACGTCGAACGCTCGCTCCAGATGTATCGCAAGGCCAAAAGCATGAAGGGGATAGAACCGGTGGGCGTGGATTGCCACATCGGAAGCCAACTGACGGAGCTGTCTCCTTTCCTGGAGGCTATCGACCGGCTCTCCGACCTGGTGAAGATGCTACGCTCCGAAGGCGTCGACATCAGATATCTGGACATAGGTGGTGGACTTGGCATACCGTACGACGCGGAGGAACCACCTCCCCCATCGGAATATGGAGCAGCCGTCGTAAACGAAGTAGCCGACATGAACGTAAAGCTTATACTTGAACCTGGGCGCCTTTTGGTAGGCAACGCCGGAGCGCTCGTAACGAGCGTCTTGTACCTGAAACGGGCCCCGGAAAAGCAATTTGTAATAGTAGACGCCGCCATGAACGATCTTGTGCGCCCCAGCCTGTACAAGGCCTATCACGCCATTTGGAAGGTCCGGAAGCCGGACGATCCGGAACCGGAGATGGTGGCGGACATTGTGGGGCCTATTTGCGAATCCGGTGACTTTCTTGCCCAGGGCAGGACAATCGGAACGGTCAAAGCAGGAGATATGCTTGCCGTGATGAGCGCAGGCGCCTATGGGTTCACCATGTCTTCGAATTATAACTCTCGCGTTCGTGCTGCCGAAGTACTGGTCGATAAAAACGATTTCCATGTAATTCGGGACCGGGAGTCCTATGATGATCTGATCCGTGGGGAACATATCCCTGGTCACATTCTCCAAAATAATTAAAGGAGCACAGCATGTTTTCAGGAGCCTTTACAGCAATAGTAACACCCTTCAAAAACGGAAAAGTCGATGAAGCAGCTTTGAAGCGACTTATCCGGTTCGGCATTGAGGGAGGTGTCAGCGGCTTTGTTCCGTGCGGCACTACAGGAGAATCCCCCACGTTAAGCCACGATGAGCACAATCGAGTAGTAGAGCTTACGGTCAAGGAAGTGGCGGGCGCAGTCAAAGTTATCGCAGGGACCGGCTCCAACAGCACTGAAGAGGCCGTGGCTCTGACCAAGCACGCCAAATCGGTCGGAGCGGACGGGGCCTTGCTGGTTTCTCCCTATTACAATAAGCCCACTCAAGAAGGCCTTTATAGGCACTTCAAGGCAGTGGCGGAAGCCGCCGACATACCGATAGTGCTGTACAATATCCAGGCCCGCACGGCGGTCAACATCGAGAATTCGACGGTGCTGAAGCTCTCCAAGATTCCAAATATCGTTGGCGTCAAAGAGGCGTCCGGATCCATTCTTCAAGTCAGTGAAGTGGCTCGGCTCTGCGGGCCGGAGTTTGACTTGCTCTCCGGCGACGATCAGATGACTTTTCCGCTTATGGCGCTGGGCGGCAAGGGAGTCATCTCAGTGGTTACGAACATTGCGCCCGGCATGATGGCCGGCCTGGTAAGCGCCATGTCAAATGGTGAAGTGGAAAAGGCCAGGTCGATCCACTTCGATATGTATGAGCTTTGCCAAGCTATGTTCCTGGAAACTAACCCGATTCCCGTCAAAGCGGCCCTTGGGCTCATGGGAAAAATCGAGCCGGAGTTGCGGCTGCCGCTGTGTTCCCCGTCCGAGGCCAATATGGAAAAATTGAAAGCGGTCTTAGAGAGATACGGAATTATATAACGGAGTTGCAAAATGAAAGTAGCTGTCAGCGGCGCTGCGGGACGTATGGGTAAGAGGATTTTGGCGTTGGCCGCCGATCATCCTGACATGGAGATCTCAGGCGCGCTTGAAAACCGGGGCAACCCGGCCTTAGGAAGTGACGCCGGGGAAATCGCCGGAATCGGCCACATAGGAATCCGGGTACGTGATAACCTTGACGCTGTCGTAGCGTCGTGTGATGTCCTTATAGATTTTTCGGCGCCGTCAGCTTCCCTTGAGCATGTCCGGGCGGCTGCGGCTAAAGGCAAAGCGATTGTAGTCGGGACAACCGGTTTTTCCGAAGAGCAGAAACAGGAATTGATCAAAGCGGGCGCTTCCACCCGTTGCCTGGTGGCGCCGAACATGAGCCGCGGCGTAAACCTGTTGTTCAATATTGCTGAGAAAGTCGCCGGCGTGTTGGGTCCCGATTATGATGTGGAAATCATCGAGGCCCATCACAAAATGAAGAAGGACGCGCCCAGCGGCACAGCGGATAAACTCGCGCAGATTATTGCCGGCGCTCTGGGTCGCGATCTATCCCATGTCGGAGTCTACGGCCGCAAAGGCATAGTCGGTGAGCGCAAGCCTGAAGAAATCGGAGTGTTTGCGGTGCGGGGAGGGGACATCGTGGGTGACCACACCGTAATGTTCATAACCAACGGCGAGCGCATCGAACTTACCCATAGGGCCCACAGCAGGGACGCCCTTGCGTCGGGCGCTATTCAGGCGGCTTTGTGGCTGATTTCTCAACCGAACGGCCTGTATGATATGCAAGATGTGCTGGGTCTGAAGGCATGAAACATGAAAATAGCGCGCTTCCAAGTAAACGGTGAAATATTCGTCGGCAAGCTGGAAAACGGCGTATTAACATCTCCTGAAGGGCATCATCCTATGCCGCGGGATTACTCTGCGGAAGAAGTGAAGTTGCTCTCGCCCTGCCTGCCGGGCAAGGTCGTGGCCGTTGGACTAAACTACCGGGATCACGCTGAGGAACTCAATTTGCAGCTCCCTGACGAGCCGCTGCTGTTCCTCAAGCCGCAATCCAGCGTGATAGGCCCCGGGGACAAGATCATCATGCCGCCGCAGAGCGCTAGGGTGGACTATGAAGCCGAGCTCGCCATAGTGATAGGGAGAACAGCCTCCAAAGTGGCAGCTGATAAAGCTAAGGACCACATTGCCGGATACACTTGCCTCAACGATGTTACGGCAAGGGATCTGCAATCCAAGGACGGACAATGGACTAGAGCCAAGAGCTTTGATACTTTTTGCCCTATAGGTCCTTGGATAGAGACCGCCCTCGATCCCTCGGATCTGAAGATAGAGCTCTATCTCAACGGCGAATGCAAGCAGAATTCCCGGACTTCAAACCTGATATTTGACTGTTTTAAACTCGTTGAGTTTATTTCCCATGTAATGACTCTGTTTCCCGGTGATGTCATAGCTACCGGGACAACCTCGGGGATTGGTCCCATGAAGAACGGCGACAAGGTGGAAGTCCGCATAGAGGGCATAGGAACGCTGACCAACTGCGTGGCGGACCAACCCTAATGAGTGTCCTCGCGTACATAGGATTCGGCGCAAACCTTGGTGATCCGAGAGCCGCCTTTTATGCCGCAAGGGCCGAGATTTCGAGGATTCCCTTTACTACTGTTCGCAGGAGTTCAAGTCTTTACGAAACTGTACCTGTGGGTTTGAGCGACGGAGGACCGACTTTTCTCAATGCCGTTATCGAGGTCGAGACAAATTTGTCTCCGCTGGAGTTGATCCAAGCGACTCGCTCCATAGAACAGAGGCTGGGTAAGTCGGAATCCCATTCCAGCGACAAATCCCGCGTTCTGGACCTGGATCTGTTGCTCTTTGGGGATATTGTGTTTGATGAAGAAGGCTTGCAGATTCCTCACCCCAGAATGCATCATCGGGCCTTTGTCCTGGCGCCTCTGGCTGAAATCGCCAAAGAAGCGACGCATCCGGGGCTCAAGAAAACCATAGGAGATCTGTTGAGCTTGCTGCCCGATGCGGAACTTAAAGGGGTCAAGCTCGAACCCTAGAAGCGGCTGTAATCAGCCCCGAAAATCACAAATGACTGCTCAAAACCAAAGCTCCAAGATCCTCATTGCCGACGACTCGGACATCCTGAACAACATGCTTCGCGATGTATTCGAGGACAACGGATTTGAAGTAGTGCAGGCTTTTGACGGAGCCGAATGCAAGAGCGCCTTCTTGCAGCACAGGCCGGACCTGGCGTTCATTGACGTCCAGATGCCGAAGGCCGACGGCATTGAAGTTCTCCGCTTCATCAAACAAAGGGCCCCCAGAACTATAGTAGTGGTCATGACAGGGGTCGGGAACGAAGAAGTCGCCGTCAAAGCGATGAAGTTAGGGGCAGCCGATTATCTCACAAAACCATTCGGAACACCCGAGGTGGTCGGCCTGGCCCATAAACTTCTTGAGAATCGACGTTCCGGAGAGGAAACCGTAAAACTTAAGAGAAAGATCCAACAAAGCGAAAAGTATCTCGCCCATTTGACCACCATAATCAATGAAGCTTTAATCACTACGGATCATCTCGGCAAAATTCAGTTCATAAACAGGGCCGCTTCAAAAATGTGGGGATATACTGTTGATGAGCTGATAAATCATGATCTCCACTTCCTCATCCGGGGTGAAGCGGGCGCCCTTCTTCACAGAGATTTAGTCAGAGACACCATCAGTCAAGGGAAAGTCGAAGGAGAGTTTCTCTTCAGGAAGAAGGACAAAGGAACATTTCCCGGATATCTTTCAACCTCGGTGATTCTGGAAAGTAACAAAGCCCGCGGAATTGTGGTGGTGGTTGCGGACCTGACAAGACTTTACGAGATCGAGAGGAGGCTTAAACAATCAGAGAAACTGGCTTCTCTCGGAAAAGTGGTCGAAGGCATAGCCCATGAAGTCAGAAACTGTCTCACTTCCCTTGGAGGCTTCACTTTGAGGCTTCAGAAAACCACTGCCGACAACCCGGTTTCCGGCCAGTACACCAAGATCATTTTGGACGACGTGTCTCGCCTGGAAAAAATGGTCAGAGATATCGAAGAATATGTGCGCTTTTCCAAATTCTACAAATTTACCTTCTGCAGGACCAAACTCGCTCCTCTGGTGGAGAGCGCCTGGGACCGAGTCCTGGCGGTGGTCTTGCCGTCTCACGCAAAATCCGTTAGCTTCACCATAAAGGCGGATAAGAATCTGACGGAGATCAACGCAGACCCTGAAGCGCTGGAAGAGGCGTTCTATCAGCTTATTCTCAACGCATACGAAGCCATGCCCAATGGAGGGAGACTGACGGTCAACATGAAAACTTGGGATCCGTGACTTCCGTTTCTTTTGTGGACACGGGCGCCGGAATCCCGGACCAGGACATGGGGGAAATATTCAATCCCTTCTTCACTTCCAAGACAACTGGAGCAGGGATGGGTTTATGTAAAGTTTACTTGCTGATCGAGGAACACGGCGGCATCGTGAACGTGGCGTCCAATCCGGGTAAAGGAACGACGTTTCAAATCGTTCTGCCGCACGAAAGACTGCTTGGGGGACTCACTATAGACCGCACCTTACAGTAACCGGTTCCAGAAGTGTCAGGAGACATCTCCTGTCGGCGCAAAAGGTCAAAGTTGTTTTGTGCCCTCGCTCATAGCGAAGTGGGGCGTAAATGCCATTGCGAGCGCAACGAGCCCGCGTCCCCGCATAGGTTGGAAGGCTGCAACAACTTCGAAAATATTCTGGACATGTTCGTAGTTTTTATGTAATAGATATAGCCTGAACTATGAATAAGTTGTGCTTATGCTGGATAAATGACATTACTGTTACGACGTCGTTAGCTGATTTGGTTTGTTTTTTTGTGAAGCGTGACCTGAGACTAGGGCCGCGGTTCAAAATTCGATTGGAAGGAAAGGGTTCATGTGATTTTATTAACTGGTGAGCACATGAAACTCCTTTTAATTTTGTTCGCCGTAATCATCGCTGCGGTCTCTCCCTGTGGGGACGCTGTCGCGGACATATTTATCCGAATTCATGCGGACGGTCACAAGGAATTCACCAACCGACCTTCGGGACCCGGCTGGGTTTTCCACATGACCGAATCCGGCGAAGAGCCGAAAATTGAATTTGCGCAAGCAGGCAAACCCAAAGACATTGAAGAAATAGTCAAAGAGATTTCTTACAAATTCGACATCGATCCAAGTCTGGTGAAAGCCATTATTGTGGCCGAGTCCAACAGCAATCCAGCTGCCGTTTCGAAAGAAAGGCGCTCAAGGACTAATGCAACTTATGCCCGCAACGGCAAAGTCATTAAGCGTATCCAAGCCTTTGGATCCCAGAGAGAATCTTCTCGGGGGCGTAAAATATATAAAGGGGTTGCTCGCCTCCTACGGTGACCTCAAGCTGGCCCTCGCGGCCTATAACGCCGGGCCGGGCACGGTCCAAAAATACGCCGGGATCCCACCTTACAGAGAAACGATCAATTACATTGACAAGGTGATCAAGAATTATAACAAGTTCAAAAGCAATCCTTCTTTGCGGATCGCGGAACACAAATAACCGCGCCCCACTTCCACAGCAAACAATTTGTGGAAATTAGACACGGACCGTAATAATGAAAAAGCATTTACCGAATTTTTTGACTCTGGGTAGACTTGTGCTTGTGCCGCCTATAATCTGCCTACAGTTTTTCGCAGGCAGGTGGCCTTCTGCCGTCGCAGGCGGTCTATTCTTTATAGCCTCGTTAACGGATTTCTTCGACGGCTTTGTCGCCCGGCGGTTCAAGGTTGAATCCTCATTCGGCCGCTTCTTGGATCCAATAGCGGACAAGGTCCTGGTTACTTCGGCGTTGATCATGCTCATAGCGCAGGGCCGTGTTCAGGCCTGGATTGTCATGCTGATCATAACCCGGGAAGTTGCCGTAAGCGCTCTAAGAGCCATTACCAAGAGTTGGGATACAACGCTTAAGCCCAGCCCCGTAGGCAAGCTGAAAGCGGTATTTCAATTTGCCGCCATAATCCCTCTAATTGTTCATTATGATTACAAATTTATCGTGCCAATCAACTTTCATCTAATCGGCACAGTGTTGATCTACATTGCTCTGGTTCTCACATTATGGTCGGGAATTGACTATTTCATCCGTTTCTATCGCGTGTACGAAGAGCGGGAAGACGACAACACTCTATAGAGTCGGTCTGAAGGCCCAAGAGCTTTGGAAAACAGCGTCGGCGTCCATGAGCGAGGCCCATATGGCGCCTCAGCGAAACTCGCCACTTCCGGCGGAGAGACGGAGAGGCCGATGCCTATCGGTATCATGGTCTTACTCCTTGAGTTTCGTGGGACGCTTGAACCATCGCTGGAATAGCGCCTGCCCGGCAAAGTGTCGTTGTGAGGAGTGAAGCGACGAAGCAATCTCAGCCTGTGTGGTCCATGAGATTGCCACGAGACGCCGCCACCGCAATGACGTGCTTCGCCTTTGCGCGGTTCGAAGGTCCCCGAAATTTTCACCGTGGTTGACTAGAGAAGTTCGTGAAGGGAGGTACGGAGGGCAATGCCGGCGACTTAAGAACTGAGCCTCGAATTCCTACGTGGGGCAGGCTTATAGCCCCATGATTTTACAGATGAATTAATCTCAGGCTGGAAAGCCTGCGCCACACAAATTTCCTTAAGTCACAAGCATTGGGGTCCGGAGGTAAACTTCTTTCAAGAATTTTCTCCCCAGAGCCAATTTCATAGAAACTCACCGACCGTACAATTTTCTTCTCACGCTTTCCCATCACAAATATGTGCTTGCTCACAAATTTCGCGCTTGTCTTAAACATTATCACTGGTGTATAAGTTCCCCATCCAAATGTTGAAACAATAGAGTAATCAAAT
>CAVVHK010000084.1:0-9766 GCA_963747865.1 uncultured delta proteobacterium
AACTACGGGATCGCACGGCAGCTCGCGGAATTAAACACTCCCCTGTCCCTCCACGAAGTCAAAGGACGAGGCAAATGCGGCATTTGCGATCCACGACCGAGATGTAAGTTCAGTCATTTGGGCGGGGCCTGGTATAATCACGATATATGTGGTATGAGGTTTTTCGATGGAATGTGGACCGACAAATATGTTATAATTCAAACGAGTTGGAGGACAGATGAAAACCAAGCGCCTCGCGGGCGTTTGATCTCGACACTTCTAGTCACCCTTAATTGTTTGGCTCAAGATGGGGGAGCGGCTCCAAAGGAACAAAATGTTAGCAGTCGCGAAACTCAACATGGAAAAGATATGATAGCAAAGGTTGTATTTCACGTTGATTGGGAACAGGAGGAAGTCCTGTCGCTGGCCCTCACGAATATGAAAAATCTTCAAGCGGCAATTCCTCCGGAGAAAACTTCCATTTACCTGGTAGCCAACGGCAAAGCGGTCAATCTTTTCAGAAAAGACAAATCCGCCGGATACTCGCAGTCAATCGAGGAGCTGCACAAGAATGGGGTCCACTTCATGATCTGCCGGAACGCCATGGCGCATAACAAAGTTGAGCAAAAGGATCTCATCGAGGTCTGCGAAGTTGTGCCTGCAGGCATAGTGGAGTTGATCCGGCTTCAACAAGAAGGCTATGCGTACGTTAAGCCATAGCCTAACGTGCGGCAGTGTCCGCTATTCACGGATGTGCGTCCATCCCGAGCTGGATAAATAACGGCTCATGAAGGGCGGTTAGTTGTGAAGCGCCTTCCCGAGACTTCTTAATACAAATCGCGATGGCAGCGAGCATCCATAACGGATCATGAAAATACCTTCTTCTGTCGACGTCGGCGACCACAGGCTGTTCCATGGCTGCCCGAGTGCGCTCTCCCTTTCGGGGGAGAGAAGGAGAAGCCGATGTGTAGCCACGCGAGATGTTCTGAAAGTCGGTCTGAAAGGAAAATTCTTTCAAGAAGGCGCTCTCCAATAGCCTTTTCATAAGGACTTTATTACAAATGCCGCGGGACCTTTAACCGAGTCGGCGCCTGTGAGGACTTTAATGCGCTTAGCAGTGATGGCAGCTATTATAGGGGTATTGACCGTAGCGCCGATTGCGGTTGCCGAAGAGCAGGTTCGGGACAGCAGCGGCAAGGTAGTCGAAATTAGGCAAGAATATGGCGCAACAACGTATGCTTACGATAGCGGCAGGAATCTAATCTACACAGCCACCCCTGGAGGCAATGGCGGTGCGGTGGAATATCGGGATAAATACGGGACTTACATTGGAACGCTGGGTCCAGGCCTGTATTGGAACGGACCCCATATTCGGCTTCCCTACAAAAATGACTATATTTACGACCGATAATAACTCTACCTTCGTCGCGCCGGATCTTGACGATCCCGCAATCTGAAGGCTCGCTTTTCTTTCCAGCTCCAATAAACCCTGTACACAGGCTCTCCCACGAGCAAAGAGACCATCACAAGTGAAAAGCCCGCTAAAATCACCCAAATCTCCAGGTCAGCTTCCAATTGATTTCCCCTCCTAAATACACAAATAGCGTAAGCCAAATTTTCTCAAAAATCAATACAAGCGGATCAATTTACGCGGATATTCGTCGACGCCGGGAGATCGCCTTAATACGCCGGCGCTGAAAGGTCAATGCGTCTTCGGGAGAAATCTAATGACGAAGCCTTTTATTTTTGTGAAGTCGGTTGCCGATTTGTCGAGGGTATGGCAGCTACTCATACCGCATCTATCGATAAGAAATTCCGAAATATGTGGTTCCATTTCGGATTTGCATCCGACGAAATTGAGACATGCCGGAATCGAATGGACCGTATTGGCGCCATCGCCAAAGCTTCTGTCTTTCTGAAACGACCTCACCATTGGTTTCTCGCCAAGTCTGGAGAGGAGATGGAGGAGTCAACTCTTGTCGCGCGCTATAATTCGCCGACAGTTACCTATAAAGCCTCGTCATTTACCGTCCCTTGGCGAATACTTGCCTGCGCTGCAAAATACGTCGCTTGGAAAGCCATCCGCCTCGCATGCGTGAATATCTGCCCAATGGGTAATATTACTCTTGGCGGCGCAGTCATTTTGCTATAATCTTAAAATAGGAAAATGAGAGTAGACCGCGCGTAACAGTTATGTCTTGGGGGCGCTATTGCGCCAAGCAGCGAACTCCGAGTTGAGGCGCATTGTTTTCTTTTGACTCGGTGGACGAAACTTGGCATTATTTAGGGTCATGGATCGCAACATGTGGAGCCGGGTTATCGAGTTGGCAGGGTCGTGCGTCCGGCTAACCGGACTAACGGATTCGTCGGCGCATTGCGGGCGGAAAAGCGAGCGATGCGCCAGGGATTGTCAGTCGTATCGGCAAGCGCTTCAAGCGGAATTATCAGTCATTTCTTCACCGGGGAGCGATGCGCTCCAGTGAGGCTTCAGGCATAAGAATTGCCGCGGAGATGATAGCATGAAAAACATAGGGGATATGGTCCGGAATATGCTCGACAGTGTGCCCGGTCTGAAAGCTGCGATAGTTATCGACAGTGACGGCATACCGATTGCCATGGAAGGCGACATAGGGATGGAGCCTGAAGACCTGGGAGCCATGCTCGCATCGGCTTTTCAATGCTACCAGGCCCTTGGAGACGGACTGGGTCAGTTTTATTGCGAGCTTGTTACGGCTGAGTTTGACGGGATAAACGTAGCCCAGCAGATGATGCCTAGAGGATCATTGATACTGGTCGCGGAAAAATCTTCCCCGATGGGGGTGATCAGAGTAGCTGCCAGGACGGGAAGGCAAGCCTTGACTGAAGCCATGGAAACCACCGCCGAAGCCAGAAAGCGCTTCATGGAAGAGCACAAGTTGCGACTGCCCAAACTGTCGTCAGAGGGTGGCAAGCAGAAATCCGTCAGTCTGCTGTCTTTCCTGGAAAAGAAAAAGAAAGGATAACTTACCTTGAAAGTAGTTGGCGATAGAGTCTACCTTAAACTAATCTTCTTCGGCACCGCATTGGCCGGCAAAACCACCGCATTGGAATGGTTGTTTTACCATGTCATTCCCGACGAAATGAAGCTGGTGAAAGAGCTTAGGCAAGTGAAGACATCCTTCGGACAAACCCTGCTTTTTGACTTCGCTCCCATCGAAATATCCCAGAATATTGTGACCAGAATGTTCTCCGCGACAGGACAAGACTATTACCGAGGGACCAGGACCAAGGTCCTGGCTGATTCCGACGGTATCTTCATTGTGGTGGACTCGCAAAAGAAAGCTTTGGAACCCAATCGAGAGATCCTTCAAGAGTTGAACAAGTGCTGCGAGCAGATGGAAGGACTCGCAGACGCCGAAATGGTTGTGCTTTACAATAAGAATGATTTAGAAGATATATATCCTATGGATTTTCTGAAAGAATATTTGGGGCTGCAGGCGCTGGAAGGTTTCTCCACCTGCGCCCTGACCGGGCATAATTTGGAAGACGCCCTAATAGTTATGCTTCGCAAACTTACACAACGACTACAAACTCTCGGCATTAACGTGGAATGATAATCCTAGACTCCAAAGTGTTGGACGCCATTGATAACGGTTTGGCCAAACAAGTTGTGTTGGCGGACGCGGACGGATTCGTCCTCGACAATGGAGGGTACGTCTTTGATCCGGACGAGCTGGTCTCCATATTCATGTCAACTCAACGACAAATGCAAGAGGGCGTCGTGAGATTTGACTTCGGCCAGATCTCCGAGTTCAATTATTCATTGGTTGGGACTGAGTTAACTGTCGCATGCCGCCGCGTGTTTTGGCCGGACGGCGGGTGTGTGGTGATCGTTGTGGTGCCGGTGGGAGCCGCGCACAATTTAATTATTGCGGATGTTATACGTGCGTACGCCAAGTACATGGAAGAGCAACGCGCCGCTTTGAGACAGTCCTAATTATGAAGGACGAATCGCCTGAGGCCTTTGGAGCAGACTGGGTCGGACTTCTCCTTTGAACCGGCCGGCGCGTGTATAGCGCTCGGATTGCCGTCATCGAGATCGAAATGCTTATGTTCGGGGCTCTTGGTACGGCTAAATTCATACGTTGCCGCATAAGACCTGACACTTTTGATTGAATCTACAGCCAATTGCAAAGCCACATACTTTTGTGAAATTTATACCATAGTCCGTATGATATTGATAAGTAGCTGATAATGCGTTGTGGATTGATTAAGAAATAACCGGCGGGTGTGTTACGGCATAAAAAAATGTAGCACCGCGGAATCCTTGATTATTTCGGCTTGATTTTGGCCGTGCTTTACATTAAGCTACCGCCGATGTTCACGACGCACATTATTTACAGCATTCGCTTTTCCAACTCCTATATTCCTGTTTTTATAATTAGCCCATAACCCGCGCTTTTAGGCTCTCCAGCAGTGGGATATCTCCGTTGGAGGCCAGGTATCGGGGGCGATTGGCGCCAAATCGGTTTTACGGTCCATACAAGGAGGTTAATATGGACAAATCTTTCGATGTTCCGGAGATGATGGAACGAAAAGGCGTTTCTAGGCGGGATTTCATGAAGTTCTGCGGCTTCATGGCGACCGTTCTGGGTTTACCGGTGTCCTTTGCGCCGAAAATTGCCGCTGCTGTCACGGCGTCCAAACGTCCGACAGTGGTGTGGATGCAATTCGGCGAATGCACAGGATGCACGGAATCGTTTATAAGAACCACGTATCCTTGGGCGGCCGACATCATTCTTGACACGATTGACCTTGCGTATCATGAGACCATAATGGCGGCGGCCGGCCATCAAGCCGAAGAAATTCTTGAAAAAACGGTCAAGGACAACAAGGGCAAGTACATCGCGATCGTCGAAGGCGCCATCCCTTGCAAAGACAACGGCGTTTACGGCAAGATCGCCGGTAAGACCTTCAAAGAACTGGCTGAGTTCGTCTGCAAGGACGCATTGGCTAACATCGCTGTGGGAACCTGCGCAGCCTTTGGGGGAGTTCCCGCGGCCAAGCCCAATCCTACCGACAGCAAGAGCATAACCGAAGCCATAGGCGTGAAAACCATCAACCTTTCCGGCTGCCCGCCCAACGCGGATAATATGGTGGCCACAATCGTTCACTACCTTCTGCTGGGGAAAATGCCGGCTCTTGACGACAAGAATAGGCCGCTTTTCGCCTATGGACAAAGCATCCACGATAATTGTGAGAGAAGGGGTCACTTCGAAATGGAGAATTCGTCAACGAATTCGGAGACGAAGGAGCTTCAAAGAGATACTGCTTGAGGAAAGTGGGATGCCAGGGCCCGGACACCTATCACAATTGCCCGATTATCCAGTGGAATCAAGGAACAAATTGGCCGGTTCGCGCAGGGCACCCGTGCATAGGATGCAGCGAACCCAATTTCTGGGATGAGATGGCTCCATTCTACGTTTCCAGATAAATTGCATAAATTTCTGTGACAATATTCAGCTTATCGATTAAGAAGGAGCGAGAACATGGCACGAGTCGTCGTTGACCCGATTCCAAGAATTGAGGGTCACCTGCGCATAGAAGTAGAAGTTGAAAACGGCAAGGTAAAAGACGCCTGGAGCACTGGAACTCTGTTCAGGGGTCTTGAAATAATTCTTCAGGGCCGTGATCCCCGTGACGCTCACATGATCACTCAGCGTTCCTGCGGCGTTTGTACTCTTGTGCATTCGCTGGCGTCAGTGAGGGCCGTCGAAGACGCTCTGAAAATCAAGATTCCCCCTAACGCAAGAATAGTCCGCAACCTGACCCACGCGGCCCAGAATATGCATGATCATCCGGTGCATTTCTACCAATTGTGCGCTCTGGACTGGGTTGATGTGGTTTCGGCGCTATCAGCCGACCCGAAGAAAACAGAAGACCTGTCCAATCAGGTGAGCGGAAGACCGCAGAGCGCGAAGTATTATGAAGGTCTGAAGACCAAACTGAAAGCCTTCGTTGACTCCGGCCAGCTCGGACCCTTCGCCAACGCTTATTGGGGACATCCGGCCTATAAGCTCCCTGCTGAGGCGAATTTGATGGCCGTAGGGCATTACCTGGACAACCTGCGCCAGCAGGTCCACGCCGCTCAGATAACCGCTATCTGGGGCGCCAAGAACCCTCACCTCCAGGGTCATTTGCCGGGCGGTGTCACAATCGCCGCTTCACTGGACGCGGACCGCATTTCGCAATATCTGTTCATGATTCAAGAGCAGATCAAGTTCATCGAAGAGGTCTATATTCCTGATTTGTTGGCCGTTGCCTCTTTCTACAAGGACTGGGCGGCCATCGGCGGCAACAAGAATTATCTTGCCTATGGGGATTTCCCTGAAGGTGAAGCCGAACCTGAGAGCTTCTACTTCCCCAGAGGTATGATAATGAACCGGGAGCTGAAGCTGGTCAAATTCGATCCGGCAAAGGTCACCGAGGACGTTACCCACGCGTGGTATGAGCCGGGCGGCCCGCTGCATCCTTCGGTGGGCGAAACCAAACCCCTGGGTGGTGAGGCCCTTAAGGGCGCCGTTCCTGACACCGCCGGCAAGTACAGCTGGATGAAGGCGCCCCGTTACGACGGTCAGGTAATGGAAGTCGGGCCGCTGGCTCAATGTCTTGTGTCCTATGTTGGCGGCAACAAAGAGATCAAAGAGACCGTTGATATGGTCCTCAAGAAGCTGCAGATCGGCCCGGAAGCCTTGCATTCGACGCTCGGCCGTATAGCCGCCAGAGGAATCAAGTGCCTTGTGAACGCCAAGAGAGCCGAAAAGTGGACCATGGATCTTATTGCGAACGTCAAGAACGGTGACACCAAGACTTTCACTCCGTACAAGATAACCGAGAGCACCAATGGAATGGGCGCCGGACTGAATGACGTGGCCCGAGGGTCCCTCGGACATTGGATCAATATCGAAAAGGGTAAGATCAAGAATTATCAGCAAGTTGTTCCTTCGACCTGGAACCTTGGCCCGGCGGACTCCAAAGGCCAGAAGGGCCCCGTCGAGAACGCTTTGATCGGCACCCCGGTAGCGGATCCCAAGAAGCCTCTCGAAGTGCTTCGAACAGTTCACTCCTTTGACCCGTGTATAGCCTGCGCGGTTCACGTAATTGATCCGAAGACCAACGAGGTCTACAAGTTCAGAATTTCATAGGCGTTGATTCATGCGAAAAAAGGCGGCTTTGAGGCTGCCTTTTTTTGGTTCTGGATAACGGGCGGGATTGTCCTTAGAATCGAGGCTTGCGGTCCTAATGTGCGCCACCTTTAAGGTTTGTTCTGGATAAATATATTATTATTTCAAATAATAACATGGGGAACATAATGTAGTGCTGATGGTCTTATTTGGGTAGCTGTTAATACCGGTATTATAACAATGCCGGAGCCGGAGGTTGCCATGGCGAGTCTCTTCGTTGAATTCTCAGCTACTTATGATAAGTTTAGAAAACAGTTTCCTAACCATCCTTTGACGGAGGAGCTAAAAGCCCGCATCTCCAAAGGGGGCTTCCCCAAGGAAGAATGGATGCGATCCAAAATCAAAAAAATGAATGACTTGATGTCCCCTTTCTGGTTAAGATCCGACTCTCGCAAGACCTCAACAGGTTAAGCGATTTCTTATGCCGTAAATCTCGGGCGACGATCCTTTGAAAGTAATGTATGCGACTCAAATCAATTAACTGGGCAAGTTGGCCGGTGACCATCTTGGGATATTTGATAGTAGCGGCAACAATCTTACTGTTCTGCCGTTACCTATCTTCCCATAAACAAGAATTCAGTTTCCTGGCAAACGTGTCATATCCGGAGGTGGTCGGGGCCGCCTTCTTCGTGCTCGTCAGCTATGTTCTTAATACGTACCAACTTCATCTATTTCTCGGGCAATTCGGAGTGCGCTTAGGCGCCCTCGAGGTCTTCGCTCTTACGATAAGTATGATCCTGGGAAACCTCTTAATCCCAATGAGAGGCGGCTCGGGGGCGCTCGCAGTGTATTTGAAATCCGTTCACCGTCTCGATTTCCAGGCCTTTGCCGCGATATACGGTGGAACCGCCGTGCTGATCACACTGATAAACAGCGGCATGGCCCTCGGAGCCCTGGTGTGCCTATTTGCCGCGCAGGGCTTTAAGAATGGCCCTCTGACCATAGTCACCACGTCGTTCTTTCTGGTATGTCTGTATCTCAGCCTCTTTCCTCCTCCTATCAACTGGAAGACGCGCGGCGTTCTGGCATTCGCTTTCAACGCGGCCAATTCCTGGCATATCCTTGCCAACAACAGAAGCCTGCTTCTCAAGCTCTCAATATCTTTAGTGGAAACAACCATTGCTCTGATGTTTCGCGTTCTATTTCGTGTACAAATCCATAGGGGCCCCAATATCGTTTGCCGGGGTGCTGGTAATCTCATCCCTGGGCACTGTGGCAAATTTGATACCGTTAACCCCGGGGTCATTCGGCTTCTTTGAGGCAGTGACGGTAAACGTGCCTCAACTGTTCTCCATGGACATTGCTAGGTCCGTGACCGCCGCGGGGCTCTTCAGGGTATTGAGCTTATTTTGGGCTATTTCGCTCGGGATTCCGGCCATCTTGTATTTGCTGCGGATTCGGAAGACTCCCCGGTCCGGGAAGACTAAGGTGAAGCGCGGCATCGCCATATTAGAAGTTCTTGAAGTGAGGTCTGGACCCCGCGAAACGCGGGGTTTCAAGAAGTTTCCCTCCAGGCTCAAGCCCAGTCACGAAAGCTATTAGGATTTGTAACCAGGTCTCCGCATGATTTGAGCTATACCCCATCTTGTGACCTTTCCGGCCTCCGCGAGGCAGACTGCCGTCATATTGAGAAAATCCTTCACAAGGGCCGGTCTGGAGTTTTCCGCGAACCGGAATCGTGCCTCCAGCTCATATTCGAATCCTTCTTCGAAAGCGAGACCAGGATCATCTATATTCATATCCGGGACGAGTCGTCGAGTGATCCGATCAAGCGGACGCGCTAGTCCCGCCGCTATTTGTGAAGAATTCTTAATTGTGCCGTGCAATTGAGTATCGGGATACTTGGCTTGATCAGTCAGCGCCTCGGCAAAAGGATGCTCTTCTCCGGATTTAAAAATTCGGTTCAATAACATATGGATAATCGCCTCGAAGAGAAAATGTCTGTTCATCAAATAGCCCTTGTTTTGCTCCAGGAACCCCCGGAACACGGGCCGACGCAGATAACGTAAGACCAACGGCGCTAGAGGGACCGGGAACGGGGTAACATGATAGGGTTGAGTCAGGTCCTGGAGGTAGTGAACCGCCCAGGCCAGGAAGCGCAGGCTCCAATACGGGTGACCGTTCGATGACGCAAGCGCGCTCAGGTTGAAGAACAATTGAGCGCGTTGCTCAGGAAAGGTCCTGGCCAATCCCGGCATAAGCCGTGCGACCGCGGGATGGATGTGCAGGAAAGCCATGTGAAATGCCGCTTGAGAACTCTTGCCGGAGGCAGCTCCGAAAGGGCAGGGACCATAGCCATATTCCTCTATAACGTAGAGGTCTTGATCCATTCCCCAATCGGGCTCGTCCGCGTAGGTGGCGAGCACCTCTATGCCTTCGATGGCTTGGCCAAAGGCCGTTTGAGCATACGACGAACCGTGAGGCGGACCTGACCTGGAGGGATCATGAGGATCGGCGGACGCAATATCTTCCCGCCTCAAGACCCTTACATAACTGAATTCGGTCGCAGGGTTTAACCTTAATGAGGTCAGGAATTGGCGTCCGGTCTCGATGACATTAACCCG
>CAVVHK010000085.1:0-21131 GCA_963747865.1 uncultured delta proteobacterium
CCGTCTAGCCAAGAGTGAATTCTATTTTCGAAGACACGTTGTTGTCGATGAAATACTGGGGGCCGTGGACAAAGTCTCTCTGAAAGACCTGATCGAGATATCGGAGCAGTTGCTGGTCCCCGGCAAATACACGATTGTGGCGTTGGGTTCGGTCGATGAGAAGCTCGATCTTTTTGGATTGTTTCAGGGGTGACACGCGCCCTTCTCGGGAAGGGACCTTTTTCAAAACGCAGCCTGCGGCAGTATCCGAAACCCGAACTCGAACGATGCGGTTCGCTGCGCTCACAGCATCCTACGGAACGAGGTTCGACCAGAAATAGCCCTAAATCTACGGACAAGTAGGGGAGGGGTTCATCCCCGCCCGCCTCTGAGGCCTAATCTGCCGGCATTATCTCAGCAGCGTCCGCCTGTGCTCCATATAATCGGAACCATGGATACCTCTGGGACGCAGCAATAGTCTCAGAGAACGCGTCGTTCCGAGGGGGCGGGTGTAAAACCCGCCCCTACACGCGCCGTCCGAAATTCCCCATTGTGCTTCTGCCCGGGACCATTTTGAGCCTGTTGCAATAATAAGAGTTTTGGGAGGGGGGGTTGGGGAGGGACTTTTTGAAAAAAGTCCCTCCCCCAGAACTCTTTCCAAATCTTCTTCTTTTGCGGCCGCTACTATTCTATTTCCGACAGATTCTTGCGTTTGAACTCGACTTTCTGGCGCGCATAGTCCAACGAGACTGACACGTTATGAAACCCTCTGACGCCGAACAGGTTCGCCACCTCATTTTTGAGATTGTTCTGGTTAAACGCATGGAATTCGAGCTCTCCCAGGGGCAGATTAAATAGGTAAGCGTCTCTCACCTTGTACCGCGTAACGGTGTGTATTGTGCCGTCAGCAATCCTTACCTTCGAGTTCCCCAGAACCTCCACCTTCGTTTCCTTTTTTATTTCCTCCAGGAGCGCTTTGCTCACCAACGTATAAGTTGCGCCGGTGTCCAGCATGAAACGGTGGGGCTTGCCGGTCTTGGCGAATCGCAACTGCACAAAAACATGGCCGGATTCGCTTATGGGCGCTGTAACATCCTGAGGGCCCGCGTGTGACACGGACATTTCGTCAAGGACGGTCTTAGCGAGTTTTGTTGTAACTTGGTCCGGCTCTAGTCTCATTGCCGTGGCAGCGTCTTTTTTAGCCTTATCCCCATTGTCCGTCCGCAGGTAGGCGAGACCGCGGCCCGCATATGCGAACGCATAGTCGGATTGCAGCTCTATGGCTTTGTTGAAATCCGATAAAGCAGCTCCCGGATTGCCTGAATTCAGGTGAAGTATCCCTCGATGGGCGAAAGAAGAGGCTCTTATGGATTGGCTGTCGTGAGGCGCTTTGATCGCTGCTGTGAAATCCAGCAGCGCCTGGCGGTCGCGACCGGCCTTTTGACTCATTATGCCTCTGAGATTCATGGCGGTCGCGGTTGTCTCTCCGTCCAGGTTTGTCGAACCCGTTACTTGATTCAAATCACGCCACGCGCTCGTGATGTCTCCCTTGGAAAAATATGCTTGAGCGCGGCTAAGCAAAATTATCTGGTAATTCTTGGTTTCAGGACGGGAATTATCCAGAGCGCTGGTGAAGGCCGAGATGGCTCCGTCATGATCGCCGGCCTTCAAGCATTCTTTGCCTCGGTCGAAATACTCGGCAATGATCCCGCAATAGGCCGAGGATATAATCAGCGATACCAACATCAGAGTCAACAGGGTTCGTTGAAGCCGCATGCTCCCCACCTCTTTTGTTACACGGCGGATGTCTGTTAATAGCATTGTAGGATATTGTTCCCTTGGAGGGTTTAGCCACGCGCGGGATTCTATTTCCTTGTGGGCCTTGAATTGAACCACTCAACGATTTCTTCCAGTTCGGCAAGTTCCCGGCCGGAAAACTTCCGCACTAGGGTGAGAACCTGTTGTGATAGCCACAACTTTTCCTCTTTCTGAGCTTTTTCTGCCGCATTGAGGAATTTCTGAAGTATATTAACAATTATCGAGAGCTGATCAAGGATGGAATCAGCAACCACGGAATCAAGTTTCCGTTGCTTAATTTCAAGTATAGTCACAACTTTCGATTTGGAGCGAGCGCCTGTTCTATAGCGCAACAGGGCTTCTACGGCCTGCTCCGACAACAGATGGCCTCTGTGTAGTTCGATGGTCTGCAATGAAGGATAGATCCTTTTTAATTGAACACCAGTCCGAACGTCAAAAAATTCAGGGTTCAGGTCCTCGGACAATTCTTTCGTTCCCTTAGGAACGCGGACTATAACCGTTCCTTCTCGAATCAGTATATGATCGTATACTTCGATGTCACTCATACGGTCCATGATAACACGTTTTGGCGTGTATGAACTCAATGCAACCTTGGAGCACGAATTTTGATCGGCCGAATGCGCGATGGAGCTCGGTTGAGGATCGAGGGGTTTAATGGAGCCCGTTTCTAATTTTCTGGAACAGCATGCCCTTAGCGGCAAGAGCCAGGATGACTTGTCGATGTATAAAGAGCGCTTCGAACATTTATTTCGAGTGGCAAAAAAGATCACCTCATCTTTGAATATAAGCGAGATACTGGAAACGATTCGAGACGAATCCAAGGCAACGACCCCTGTTATTCACGAGGCGTGCCTGCTGCTGATAGATCCGGAAGCCGCCAACTACACCAGACCGCTCCATTGCGCCAAGGGACTGGCGCATTGCGGATTGTGCAAGAAAGGGCGGAACACTATAGACGCGGCATTAAAGAATCCTTGCAGGTTTTTGTGCTTTATTCCATCCGAGGGTAGCAGACTGATTTCTTCCCAGGAACCCATGGCAGGTCTCAGTGGGGTTGCGTTGCCGATATATCATGACGGGCAGCCGCTTGCGGTTCTGGACGTTGTTTCCAAGCCGGGGCTCTTGCTTTCCGAAAAGGATCTCATCTTGCTATCGGATCTGGTGGAACTTGCGACCAATGTGCTGGTCAACGCCCGTCGCCACTGGCAAATCTCCCAAGAAAAATTGACGCTGGATCAGATCTTGACCCATTTGAGGCCCTTCGTGCCCCAGACCGTGCAACAGATCGTTGAGAAGAATCCTTCGGCTCCTTCGTTGGAAAAGCGTGAACAGGACGTATCCGTTCTTTTCTTGGACGTTGCCGGATACACCACCATCAGCGAATCTCTTACCCAAGAGCAGGTGGGTTTTATCATTGAAACTTTTTTTTCAGGTTTCATTGACATTGTTTACCGGAACTCCGGCGATATAAATGAGACAACCGGAGACGGGCTGATGGTAGTATTCCAAGGAGACCCCTCCGTAAGCGCTTGGAACGCCGCAGAGACGGCGCTTGCCATCAGAAAGAAAACCATGGATATCAATCATGAGCTGGAGAACCGGTTCCAACCGATATTTGTAAATATGGGAATAAATTCAGGAAGAGCCGCAGTGGGCATGAGCAGATTCCAAGGCTCCACGGGCACAAGAATGACATTCACCGCCAGCGGCCCCGTGACAAATGTCGCCGCAAGGATCGCTTCCGCCTCCAAGAACGGGGATATTTTGGTGGGCGAGAACACAGCATATCTACTGGACAATAGACTTCAAACTTACGATCGAGGATTGATGAACTTCAAAAATATACGAGAAAGCGTCCGGGTATACAGTCTGGTGAGGCCTGAGGAATAGGAGGGATTGCAGCCGTATTCTGGAACCGGTCGCAAGCCCTGAGACTTTGCGGCAGAGGAACCGAGTTAACCGGCGGCTTGGCCGTGAATCTGAAATCGGTACTCACGACAACGACCACTATGGCGAACGACGAGGTTGGGGTGGAGCGCCGCATCCTAACAAGAATCCGCGATCGTATTTGTGAAAATGACTACTAAGCACTCCGTGGCGCAAATACGGTTACGTATTCCGCAGGGTAATGCAGATGAAATTCATAGCCTTTTGCGCCCCGTGAGGGGTCGCTCTTCATTAGTAGCTATGGGTGGAACCCATGGTAGCCGGCTGTATCGACCGGTTTCTTCAACCCCGCAAGGGGTTGAAGACGGGATCGGTTGTTTTTCCAATCCATGGGCTGCGCCCATGGCTATTCATGGGGATTGCCCCTTCGGGGCATGTGCCACGGAATACGACACCGTATTTAGGAAAAGGCGCACTAGGTACTGCATTTCTTAAGCTCGGTTGCAGATTCAACGTGCTCTCGGCGCCACTTCTAGATCCAGTGGGCGTATTGCGCCGGCGCCTTAAGCTTGTCCGTGGCTTCCAAAGCCTTCGCGGCATTTAATGGCCAGTACGGATCACGGAGCATCTGCCTGGCGAGCAACACTATGTCCGCCTTGCCGCTGCGGACGATTTCGTCGGCCTGGGTAGGCTCCGTAATGAGACCTACGGCCGCGGTGGCCATTTCCGCTTCCCTGCGGATCGCTTCAGCAAAGGGAACCTGCCAACCAGGCCCAAACGGATATCGCTTGTAATCCCCAGTATTGAACCCCGAGCTACAATCGATCAAGTCCGCTCCAGTCGCTCTCAGGCGCTTCGCCAGTTCCACCGATTCCTCGAGAGTCCATCCGCCTTCAACCCAATCCGAGCATGAAATCCGAACCGCGAGCGGAAATTTTTCCGGCCACACTTCCCGCATTCCGGCCAACGTCTCAACGGTGAAGCGGATGCGGTTCTCAAAGCTACCTCCGTATTCATCCGTTCTCTGATTTGACAGCGGCGAATAGAACTCATGGCACAAGTATCCGTGCGCGGCGTGAAGCTCAAGCCACATGTATCCCGCTTCCAATGCCCTGATGGTCGCGTCTCTGAACGCAGCCTTAACTAGGGCGATATCCTCCCGCGTCATCGCCTTGGGAACACGCCCCAGTTTGTGTCCAAACGCGATGGCGCTTGGGGCCAGTGTTTCCCACCCCCCCTCTTCGTCTTTAAGGTGGTGGTCGCCCTCCCATGGGCGAGCCGCGCTGCCTTTACGTCCGGCATGCGCTATTTGGATTCCCGGGACCGATCCATATTTTTTGACAAATCTGATAATCTTCGAAAGCGGCTCGATATGGGCGTCGCTCCAAAGACCGGCGTCCTGGGGAGAGATTCGTCCTCTCGGCTCCACTGCGGTCGCTTCGGCAATGATAAGCCCTGCTCCCCCTATCGCCCGGGAGCCGATATGAACAAAATGCCAATCGTTGGCCATTCCATCATTGGAACTGTATTGGCACATGGGCGACACGCCTATGCGGTTGCGAAGAGTCACATCTTTGAGCTTAAAGGTATCAAATAAATTCGGCATTAATAGCTCCTTACCTCGTATTAATTGGTTCAGCAATTCACAAATACATATACATCACTATCGAGTTTAGCCAGTCCAAAAAAGGTGGAACCGTTCGCGAATAGGAGATCCCATGCCGTTGGACGGCCACACCGAAAAATGAAAGGGCGTCTGTTTTATTGACTTCTGCGACTATGGGCGCAGCTCATGGTTACCCAAAGGGACTCCCGCTTTCGGAGGAGGGAAACAGAAACCGGCGCATCTCCATTGCAATTGCAGAAGCTCTTGAGGGGAGGTCTGGAGGGAAACTTCTTGAAAGAAGTTTCCCTCCAACGTCATTTGAGTGAACGCCTATAATCAAGTTTAACTTTTAGTTTAAGTCGCCGGGGGGTATAAGAAAAGTAGATCTAGATAATTTGGGGGAATATCGATGCGGAAAAGTCTTTTCACGGCTGTGGTTTTGACTGGGGCGCTGTGGTTTGCCTGGGGGCCGCTGCCTTTTGAAAGCGCCGAGGTTCACGCGACCACTGAGTTTGACGATGCTGTGCGCGATCTCACAAACGAAATTGAATCCATGACTCCTCCAGCCGGCCAACAGCAAGGCCCAGGAGGCCGGTTACGGGAGATTTTACAGCGGTTGGGGCTCTCACGAGAGCAAAGGCGGCAACTCCACGCAATAAGGTCGGATTTCAGAAGTAAAATGGCCCCCCTGCGAAACGAAATCCAGAGCATGCGCCGAGAGCGTGAGAGCCTTCAACGGTCGCAGAACCCCAAAGACCGGGAAAGATTGTCTCAGATAGAGCAGAGACTGGGCGAGCTGAAAAGACAAGCCATGGAAAACATGCAGAAACTGAAGCAAGAAATAATGCCGATTTTGACTCCGGACCAACGAAAACAATTTCAAGACTTGATGGGAAAAAATCGTAATCCCTGATTTCTTTCGTTGGGCCGGAAGACTGGCCGCGGGCTAAGGCGGAGACTTCATTTTGTCCTCACTCGCATAGGCCCAGCCTGTGCGTCGGTTACTATAGCGACTGGCAAACGGCGATGATCTCCAAGGGCTCCGGATCAATCCCACAGACGTCCGTCGGCCGTTCCTTCGCAGCAATTCAGGGAAAGGGTAGCTGAAACCTGTGAATCGATTTAGCGGGCTCTATGCCCCCATGCGTCGGTAGGTCGTTTCTCGATTCCCTTTCGATGCGCTTCCACCGCGGAGGTTCAGGCCGTTTGCTTCTCCATTACCGTGACCAAGGGTATCGACAACTGCCGTGAAATCTCTTCCAGCAACCTCGACCAAGGCTTCGCGTAGGAAGAGTTCTTCAGTTTTGGAGAATCAAACACAACTAAAACCACGTCCTTATGTCGCTTCGCATAGTTGATCAGTTTTGTGTTCACGTCACCCAGCCGGATGGTTACCTTGAACGGAACGCGACTCTCCTCCAAACGACGCACCAACCCGATGGTATTCCTGGATCCTTCAGAGATCTTGTCGCTCAAAAGGTCATAATCATTTCGCAAGGACTGATTTATGACTTGCAGGATATCGAGTTCCGCGTCCATCCTCTTGCACAAGTTCAAGGCGTAATTGAATGCGGAAAGATCAGGATACTCACCTTCCACAACCAAGAGAACGGTTTTCTGCCTACCGGAGTTGAGTAAGTCGGTGGCCGTATCGAACTCGCCGGCCTCCGCATAGGTAATTGCGGCAAGGCTCTTCTGGAATTTTTCAATCAGAGTCTCGCGCTTCTTCGGCGCCTGGTCCGTGGAAGCTTGCTTCCGATCCCTACGGGACGTTTTCTCTGCAACATCCTCATTGGGGTCATAGATGACACGCCTAATTTTTTCCTCATAGTTTTTCATGTCGTCCTCCGTGGAAAATGCTTAGCAAATCGCGTGCCAACAACAAAATTAAAAAGTGTTGGGGCGCCGATCCGGATCCATTGCGGGCCTAATCTATGCGACAATTCTTTATGAACGGCGAATTCTGAGATAGTTTCGTCGTTTCATTTCTCGTAAAGACGCTTTGACATGTCTTTGCGAGCGCGACGAGCCCCTTCCTCACAGGTGTTTTCCCAGGCTACAGCAAACAACATTGCCCTTTCTCTTCATCGTTCCCTCGCCTGGAAAGGGGTTTCGTATTCTCATTTCATGGCGGCAAGGGCTCGGATAGTGCGAAATTATGAGTTATCACCGGGTTCAGGCCCCAGTGTTGACGCCTATGACCTGCCCCGTCGGATCAAACAAGGAAGTTTAGCAAACACAACCCTCCTGGAAATGGGGACGAGAGTGATAATTATCATGCCATTATTCAAGTGACGTTAACCGCGAGATAATCAGTAGCAAACTGTTGCATTTGGAACATTTGTGTTGCTATTTACAACATAGGACAGGTCGACATTTGGCCGGAGTCTGCTTGGGCAGCGTTTTACACGCTAAGATTGGGAAAACATACGGCAGAAGTTTTCAGTCCAAGCCTGCAGGCATTGCGCCACTCGTGGGCGTCGACGTGCCGAGCACGGCGCCAATGCCCCATTCCGAGAGCCCATGAGTCCAGGCTCAGCGCATGGCGCAGAAGGGTCTGTTTCGAAGTGGGGTCGGGATCATTTAATCCCCCAATATCGGCAGCTTTTGGGGAAGGGTACGGGAAACCACTCTTTGCAAGAAGGGGGTTTCCCGGTGAACTGTTACCTTTTCTATTTCCGCGGGCTCGATGTTTCAAATCGGATGCGAAATGTTCAGGCGGCGAAACTTTCTGGAAATAATGGAAGAATGGGATTGACCGGGACGGGAATTGGTTTCATAATGCAACAAACACCTGGCCTCAAAGAGCAACGCGGAATTGGGTTTGAGAAACTATCTCGTAATTTCCCCAACTTACTCTTTTGTCCCATGGTGCAAAATGGAACAGTTCTTGCCTGAGACTATTGGCCTAAAAGTCCTCAAGGCGACAAACATGTCAACATCAATGTTCAGTATTCGTCACAAAGTCATCATCGCGTTCATTGCGGTTTATCTTTTCATGGCCGCAGGCATCCTGGGCTCCTGGTATTTCATGCATCAGTTGGAAGGAAAGATCAGCTACCTGGAGGACGTGAGCAAACTGGAAGAATCCGTTCTCGAAGTCAGACGCTTTGAAAAGAATTTCTTTCTGTACGGAGACACTCAATCATTGAAGACCGCGTCCTATCACCTCACTCGGACAGAGGATTTGCTAACGAAGAATTTCGCTAAGATAGAATCTCTCTCCTCACCGAAGCGGGTCGCGATATTCAAACAGGATTTGGTGGACTACGGACGACTCTTGGCGGTTTGTTCAGATCCCGGAACCGCGAGCTTGTGTTTCGCAAGTTCCGAACAACGCTCGGAGTATGAAACAAGGATACGAAGAATCGGCTCTTCAATCTCCGAGTTTGCAAAAATGGCCGCACAACGCAAGAGAGATTCGATCAAGCAAACTATGGGGACTACAGTGAGATTCCAATTGTTGGCCTTTGCCCTGGTGGGCCTTGGGTTGGTGGCTGTGGGCAGTTTTCTGTTCGCTAAAGTGATGAAGCCTCTCAACTTGTTGGAGGAAAGCACTTATTCCATAGCCAGGGGCCAATTCAAGCCCATAGAGGCTGTGCCGCCCGAAAGGGAAATACGGGAGATTTTCAACGCGTTTAATCGTATGGCCGTCCAATTGCAGACCCGTGAAGAACAACTGGTTCAATCCAAGAAACTGGCGTCTTTGGGAACCATGTTGGCCGGCGTCGCCCACGAAGTAAACAATCCGCTTTCCAACATTTCGTCATCGTGTGAAATCTTGCTGGAAGAGCTCGGAGAATCGGACCTCGACTGGCAAAAAAACATACTCAAGAAGGTCCTTGAACAGGTTGACAAGGCTCGGGGCATTGTTCTGAATTTGCTGGAGTTTTCAAGAAACAAAGAATTTTATAAGGAATCTTTTAATTTGAAGGATGTGTTGGAAAAAACTTTGGGCCTGTTACATGGTCAGATACCCGCAGGAGTCAAGATCGTCAAAGAAATCGACGACAACCTGCGGATCTGTGCGGACAAGCAGCGGATGCAGCAAGCCTTCATGAACATTATATCCAATGCCGTTCAATCGATCGAAACCGAAGGCCAAGTGACCATTCGTGCAAATAAGTACAGAGACGGAATCGTGGATGTCGTTATCAGAGATACGGGAAAAGGCATCAAGGAGGACAATCTTTCAAAGATTTTCGATCCTTTTTTCACGACTAAAGATGTGGGGCAGGGCACTGGTCTGGGGCTCTTCATTACCCACGACATTATTGTCCGGCATAACGGCTCCATCAAAGTAAAAAGCACGACAGGCACGGGAACGACATTCACCATCAGGCTGCCCGCTCAGGAGAACTTAGATGCATAATCCGCCAAGGATCTTGTTGATTGATGACGAGGAAATGGCTCTGATGAATCTTCAGCACATCCTCAAAAAGCAAGGCTATGACATTGTCACCGCTGAGACGGGCCAGAAGGGCTTTGAACAGGCGAAGACCGGAAAATTCGATGTGATACTCACAGATCTCAGAATGGAAAAAATTGACGGGATGAAGATTCTGGATGAATCCCGAGCCATCAACCCTTCCTGCGAAGTGATAATGATTACCGGATACGCCACGGTGGACAGCGCAATTGAAGCCATGAAAAAGGGCGCTTATCACTACATTTCCAAGCCGTATAGAATTGACGCGGTTCGCAAAGTTGTGGCGGAAGCAATAGAAAAGATCCGATTAAAAGAGGAAAACCTCCAGCTTAAGGAGAGCCTCAGAAAAGCCACGGGAGGCGGCTCCGTCAGGATCATCACCAAAGACCCCACGATGACCAAGATTCTGCAGACTGCGCTACAAATCGCCGGCACTGACTGCAATGTTTCTTATAAGGGGAGAATCCGGGACGGGCAAAGAGCTCTTGGCCAGATATATTCACGAGCAGAGCAAACGTAGTTCCGGCCCCTTGTCGGCGGTCAATTGCGGTGTATTCAACGAAGAACTGCTTACCAACGAGTTGTTCGGACATGAAAAAGGGGCTTTCACGGGAGCCAATTCGGCCAAACCCGGATTGATCGAGCTGGCGGCCAGCGGGACTCTGTTCTTGGACGAAATCACCGAAATGTCCCCAAACATGCAAGTGAAGCTGCTTCGGGTAATTCAAGAACGCCAAATGATGCGAGTCGGAGGGACAGTCACGATAAATGTTGACGTGCGCTTCATAGCTGCGACCAACCGGAATTTGCAGGAAGCCATGAGCTCCAACGAGTTCCGAAAGGATTTGTATTATAGGCTCAATGTGGTATCCCTTGAGCTGCCGCCGCTTGCGTCGAGAAAGAACGATATTCCGCTGCTGGCTCAGCATTTCATTGAAAAACACGCCGCTATCATGAATCGTGAAGCGCCGGTGTTAGCGAAGGATGTCCTGGAGATTCTGAAAGAATACGATTTCCCTGGCAACATCAGAGAACTGGAGAATATTATCGAGCGAGGCATAGCCTTGGCCACAAACAACATAATCCTGGCGGACCATCTACCTGACGACATCAGAGACTTCAAAATCAAGACATTTCGCAGGATTGATGGACGGATGCCGACGCTTGAAGAGTACGAACTTGATTATATTAGGCAGGTTTCTGGCTCAATCGGGGGGCAATAAGACTCTTGCTGCGGAGACTCTCGGGATTGACCGCGTGTCGCTCTGGAGGAAAATCAAGAGATACAGCTTGGAATGATTGTCTCTTTCAACGAGCGATGGTATGAGTAAAGGCTTACCGAAAACGCAAGCATAGTATCAACGGGAATTACGGCGATATGTAATGGGGTTCTTTAGTAACTGGGCACGATTGAGAGTCTTGGTTCTCCTGATAATACCTATTCTTTGGGGTTGCGGGAAGACCGACAGCCCTGTCGCGCCTCTGCCGAAACCCGCCGCCCCTGCTGTGAAGACGCCCCCTCCGGACAAAATTTCGGACACATTGTCTTCTATAAAGCAACGTGGAGAACTGAGGGTGGGAATGCAGGTAGGATATCCCCCCTTCGAAATGTTGAACGGCAATGGAGAACTAATAGGCTTTGATGTGCAAGCGGCAAACATGATAGCAGCCGCCTTGAAGGTAGAACTACGTCTTGTCCGCCTCAATTGGTCCGAAGTAATCCCGATGCTGCTGGACGGCCGGATCGACATAATCATGTCGGGAATGACAATTACCCCTGAAAAGAACCTTCAGATCATGTTCACCGCTCCTGTTGTGGAAACCGGCCGTATGTTTATCACTCAGGCAAAGAGTTCGGATAAATTCAAGACGCTCAAAGACTTGGATACCGCCGGCGCGTTCGTGGTCTCCGTCCCCGGCGGACCAGGTGAATTACGCGTCAGCGAGCTTCTCCCTAACACCTCGTTCCGCGAGTTTCCCGATAGAAAGACCGCCATTGCCGAAATCATCGAAAAACGCGCCCAGGCGTACATAGACGAGGAATTTGCCGTCCGAGCGCTGTGCGCGGGAAAATCGTCGGTCCTCGCTTCCAAATTTGAGCCCCTCACCTATGAGTTAATTGCTTGGGCCGTAAAACCAGGGGATGTTCACTGGTTAAATTGGTTAAACAACTTCATTCTGAAAATCCAGGGGGATGGGCGACTTGATGACATGAAGAAGAAATGGCTCCACGATTATTTTCTGGACGTCAGAGCGCCCTCTTTCAATTGATTTTAAAGAGAAATTGCCAAGAGCTGGAGACAACTATGAGTTCTGTTGGGATCAGGCCTCCTTTTTTGATTGATTCGCATGCTCACCTCGAGATGGACCCGCTGTATCCTAATGTCGAGGAAGTTATAGGACGCGCTATGAGCAACGGCGTTTGCGGATACGTAACCATAGGCATAGACCTGGAGGACGCTTCCAGAGCCATCCAACTTGCTGATCGGTTTCCTTGCGTATTCGCCGGTATAGGATTTCATCCACATAGTGCGAAGACGGTTGATGACAACGGACTGGCCGAAATGGAACAAATGGCGGCCAACCCAAAAGTTGTGGGTTACGGAGAAATCGGACTCGATTTCTTCAGGAACTGGTCCCCAAGGGAGAGTCAGATTCAGGCTTTCGAGAGTCAGATCGAACTGGCGAAGAGACTGAAAAAACCCGTAATTATACATCTGAGGGATGCTTATAGAGAGGGCCTGGACATGTTGGAGAAAGCAGCGCCTTTTCAGTCCGGTGGAGTAATCCATTGTTTTTCCGGGGACATCGACGATGCGGATCGAGCGCTGGAGCTGGGGTTTTACGTATCCATTCCCGGAACAGTCACATATAAGAAGAACGAGCCACTGAGAGACATAGTCAGGGGTCTACCTGAAGACCGAATCCTTTTGGAGACGGATTGCCCGTTTCTTTCCCCCGAGCCTTTGCGCGGCAAGGATAATGAGCCCGCGTACATGGTTCATACCGCGGCTAAAGTCGCAGAAGTCAGAGGAATATCAATCCCTCAGATTGCGGCTTCCACCAGCGCTAATGCGGCTCGATTATTCAGCTTGCCGCTGGAGCGACTGGAGAAACAATGTAAATCCGCACTTGAGCTTATGAAGCCCATGTAACCATTAACTCATGAGCGGCGAGCGCCGAGATTGCTTTCCCGCGGAACGCGGGATTTCACTCCTCGCAATGACATTTGGACTTGTCTTTGCGAGCGTAGCGAAGCAATCTCTCCCGCGTAAGTGAATGGCGACAGCCCATCGAGTTTGTTGTTGAAATAAAAACAGCAATTCTTTATAATTAAGCGCTTTTATCAAATGTTGGAGTGTTGCGCATGGCCAAATTGGAAGAACAAGTAGCCCCCGCCGAACTGCTCGATATGATCCGAAAAGGGGCCATGAAGAGCGAGCTTGGCAAAAAATATAGAGTCTCTGAACAAGACTTGGCTATGATGCTTTTGCCGTTGTATCGTACCGAGGAAATGACTAAGGAAGAGTTCAACGATTTCTTCAGCGAGAAGCCTCTGAGAACAAAGAGCGCTACTCCTCAACCCAAACCTGAGGACGAACCCCCGTCGGAAATACTGGCTTCGCTTTCCAAGTTGTTTGGGAAGAAACAGGAGGCCGAAAAGCCTGAGACGCCTGCGGCTCCGGTTCCAGCGGCAGCCCCTCCCCCGCCGCCGCCACCGCCGACCCCGGTCGCCTCGGATGAAGGGCCATCGGCGCCGCTACAGCTCGCGGTTGTTCCGGCGGCGCCCGCCCCGACACCGGCGCCTCAACCTCCGGAACCTAAAGCAGCGCCTCCGAAGCCGTCCCCTCCAGAGGCTGCTCCGGTCGAAGAAGTCCCCAAAGAGCCGTTGAATGTTTCATCAGCCCTAGCGTCGATTCTGTCGAAACTGAATTCAATCGAAAAAAGGCTGGCCAAGATTGAGGCCAAGATAATGGAGCAGTAAGTAAATCCGGTTGGCGTTCAAAACGCGCCACTTACAGGATGAAGGCCGCCGGCAGGAAATTCCCCGGGGCTTTCAATTCATTCTTCGCCGGGCATCCCGCACACGCGGGAAAGCGGTGGATTGTAATTGTAATCGGTTTCCACTATTCTTTCCGGATAATAAGGTTTTTGAAGGAGCAAACTATGGAGTCTACTAAGTTTTCCGCAAAATGTATTTTATCGCTGTCCGCAATCCTGGTATTAGTTTTTTCTTCCTTTGGTTTTGCCGAGGAGTTGAAGTTTGGAAGAGTCAGCTTTACCGATATTCAGAAGACTTCCAAAAAATTCTTGGGAGCTATGGAAGAGATTCAAAAAGTTCGAGCCGAAGGCCAGACGAAGATCGAGGTCATGAAGTCCGATATAAAAGGAATTGAAGAGCAACTTCAGAAAAACGATCTGAAGGCTGACCAGAAGGAAAAACTTCAGACTGCGCTGACCGAGAAGAGCCAGGAACTTCAAACGGAAGAGCAGGCTGCCGGGGTGAAGATCGCTCTGAAGCAAAAGTCCCTCCAGACGGCTTTGAGTGTGCAAATCAAGGCTATCATAGAAAAGCTCGCGAAAGATGAAGGGTTCGCCGCCATCTTCAGAACCGAAGAGCTGGTCTATTTCGAGGGGCTCCCTGATTTGACCGCTAAGATAACTCAAGCCTTGGACGCTGCTCCCCCACTGGAACCGAAACAATAGACGGCGAAGCCAAGGCCGGTGTGTTGCTTCGTTCCCAGGCTTCCGGATGGGAACGAAAGAAAACTTCCCCTTCAGAGAAACGAAGGCAAAGTGTAACATACCCATTTTAGAAGTTCTTGAAGGGAGCTCCGGAGGGAAACTTCTTTCAAGAAGTTCCCCCTCCGGGGACATATCCGTAGGAAATCTCCCTCCGATAACCGCTGTCTATCCACATGGAATCCACATTGAATCGCTTTCGTCTGCTCGACACGGGATCCATTTCCGGGGCCGCTAATATGGCTTTGGACAAGATTATTCTTGAAGAAGTCGCCGCCGGTTCAAGCCCGCCCACTTTGAGATTTCTGCAATTTAAGCCCAGCGCCGCCCTGGTCGGATACCACCAAGATGTAAGCCTGGAAATTCGCCTGGATTATTGCCGCGAACACGGAATAGACGTAAACAGGAGACTCACGGGCGGGGGTAGTATTCTTTTTCAGGAATCAGCCGTAGGATGGGAAATCTTCGGACGTTCCGGCCGGCATCCGTTTTGTGGCGGCTATGAAGAGATACTCCACCGAATATGCCGCTGCGCCGCTGACGCAATATCCCGATTCGGCATTCAGGCCAAATTCAGGCCGAGGAACGATATTGAAGTCAACGGAAGAAAAATATCCGGCACAGGAGGAACGACCTTATCCGGCGGATTCATGTTTCAAGGAACGTTACTGGTAAGAAACGAGGTCGAGTCGTTCCTGAAAGCGTTGAGAACGCCTGTTGAGAAGCTGAAGAAAAGAGAAATAGAGTCTCTTATGGAAAGAGTCTGCTTTCTCGAGGATCTGGTGGAAACGGCGCCTACAATGGAGCAGATCAAGGAGTTCATCGCCGGCGAATTCGCAACACAGTTCCGGCTAAGTCTTGAGCCGTCCGGACTCACCCCCAACGAAGCCCGTAGGCTCCGGGAAGAACTCCCCTACTTCTTGAGCGAAAAATGGATCGCAGGCAGATCTCGACCGGTTAATGAGGGCGCGCCTCTGCGAGCGATCACTCAAACCGAAGCCGGAACAATGAGGGTTCATTTGTGGCTGGCGCCTGGCGGTAAGAGGATCAGGCAGGCCTTAATCGCCGGTGATTTTTTTGCGATCCCTTCAAGGATGATCCATGATTTGGAGGCCGCATTGGTCGGCGCCCCTCTGGAGCGGGCTCGGTTGACTGAAAGAGTCGCAGCGTTTCTCGACGGATACGATGGGAAAATCTTGGGCATAGCCACTGACAGGATTTGTCAGGCAATTGTCGCGGCCGCTGATCGAGTGCTGCTGACCGGCAAGTTTTCCCCGTGGGAAGCCAATGACCTGTTTTTTTTGAACTTGCATCCGTCCCAGTTGCATTCGTGTTCTCCAAAATGGCTCTTATTGCCCTATTGCTCCAAGGATTTGGATTGCGATTTCAGGAAGATACCCGGGTGCGGCCAATGCGGCAAATGCGAGATCGGCGGCTTGTTCGATCTAGCTCATAAATTCGGGATGGAACCGGTAACCATTCAAAGCTTTGAGCACTTAATGGATATTCTGCTGACCAAATGTTCCGTCGTGGAAGGTGTTTTCGTAGGATCTTGTTGTGAAGCCTTTTATTCGAAACATCAGGTGGAAATGGAAAAGGCTGAGGCCAAAGGCGTTTTGGTGAACCTGGATTCCACCACTTGCTACGATCTTGGAAAGGGCACACCGGCTTATAAGGGCAACTTCGATAATAAGACTCACTTGAACATCGCTCTCATAGAGAAGACTTTAAGGCTTCTGAATGCTGCCTGAGCGAGTTGACCTCTTAGTGGTCGGGGCTGGGCCGGCCGGTTCCAGAGCAGCTTGCAGCGCGGCAGACGGAGGCTTGGCCACAGTGTTGATTGACGCTAAGATTCGTATCGGCGAACAGCCCCACTGTGGAGAGTTTGTTCCTGCCAGACTGCTTTCAGAATTGGATGTGGAAGATTCCTGTATCATTCAAAAGGTGGACTCCATGGAAAGCTGGGTGGTGGACTTTCCTGAGAGCGCTCCTTCTGCGGTTGAAAGCCGCCATGCTCGACTTGACATTGTGAAGCAAGTCTCAACGGCCTCCCCCGGTTACCTCATAGATCGCGTCCGGTTCGACAGGGACCTGGCGCGTTCGGCCGCGGAACGCGGAGCGCAGGTTCTTGCCGGCGCCCGTTTGCAAGGAATTCGCGACGGCGCCTGGATCGTCTCCTGCAAGGGGAATGAATATGAGATTGCGCCAAAGATTGCCATAGCGGCCGACGGGGCCTCTTCAAGCGCCGCTCATATACTGGGATTGCCCAGGCTTCCGGCGCTGCACGGCCTTCAGGTGGAGGTCCCCCTGGTTACCCAACGAAATAGCACGATAATATTATTGAGCAAAATGTTCTTCGGCGGATATGCGTGGCTCTTTCCAAAAAGAAATGTCGCCAACGTGGGTTTGGGAATCGACCCCGGGAGCGCCCTCAAGCCGGCAGTCATTTTAGATCATTTGCTGCGGAGTTTGACGGAAAGCAAATTGGTCAGGCCAGGTTGTTTGGCCCGTTACGGGGGCCTGATCCCTGTATCGGGTCTCAGATCGTCTCTGGTCATGGGAAACATAATATTCGCCGGGGATGCGGCGGGACTTACACACCCGATCACCGGCGCCGGAATTCCACAGGCTGTGTTCTCTGGGGAACTCGCGGGAATGGCGGCAGTTTCAGCAGTGAAATCCGGCAATTTCTCTTCTCTTAGCAATTACGAGACGGAGATCCGCGGCCGTTACGAAGGAGTCCTTAAGCACGCTGTTTCAAAGAGACAATTCATGCTGCAACACTGGAACTCTACCTCCGATTTCCCTGAATTGCTCGAGCGTACGTGGATCGGGTTCAAAGGCTACGGAAAGCGGATCAAATCATGCTGATGGGCAATGATGGCCTAGAAGTGGTTGCAAAACCCAAGAGCTTTAGGAACAGGCGCCGGGGAGGGACTTTTTGCAAAAAGTGCGTCCCGGACCCCTCCCCAAAAACTCCTATCATTGCAACCACATCTAGAACCCATCGGTTTTTGACCCCAAACATGGGGCATGTCCACGCCGGCAAAGGCCCTTGGAAGCGATCTCAGACCTTGCGGCTTAAGAGCGAATAGTTACTCTATGGCAGACACTCCTCTCAAAGAACTACTGGACGAAGCCTGGAGCCTTTCCCGCAGACGTCACGGAACAGCTCTCAATTTATCTGTGCCGGGGATGTTCGTCGTCAACGGCAAGCGGGGCAGATATCGAGCGGTGTCCATCACCGGTGTGGAGTGCGCTCTGAATTGTGATCATTGCTGTGGAAGCCTGTTGAAACCCATGCCCGCGATTCAGACTCCCGAAACGTTGATCGATTACGGAACAAAAGCCTGGGAAAGCGGGGAAATCGGAATTCTGGTCACCGGAGGATGTGACGAGCGGGGGGCTTTGCCCTGGGGACGTTTTGCCACGGCCATTGAACACCTCAAGACTCACACCGGCCTTAAAATCTCGGTCCATAGCGGGCTCGTAACCCGTGAAACCGCCATAATCTTAAAGAAACTGTGGAGTTGACCAAGCCCTTCTGGATATTGTAGGAGACGATGAAACCTTCCGAAGGGTCTATCATATTGAACACGGCCTTTCCGCCTTGCATAATTCACTGGAATCGTTAACAACTGTCGGCGTAGAGGTTGTGCCTCATATCGTCTACGGGCTTCTTTACGGCCGAGGACAGGGTGAATGGGCGGCTTTGAAGGTAATATCCGAATACCCGATTGAAAGGTACGTGGTAGTGGTTCTGACCCCGACCCGTGGAACGCCAATGGAAGATGTCGCGGCCCCGGAGCCCGAGGCGGTGGCTCGCTTTTTGGCCGAGGCGAGAATAGCGCTGCCGGGTTTAAGGGCCGGTCTGGGTTGCGCCAGGCCGCGAGGCAAATATTCCAGACTTCTAGAGGTGTACGCCGTTCAATCCGGCATAAACTCCATGGCCTTGTATTCGGATGAGGCTGTGTCGGAGGCCATGAAACTGGGATTGGATTTGTGTTATAATGAAACTTGCTGCTCTTTATGGATTTGAGGAGAAGCAGGAAGAGTCCTCGGGGAGGGACTTTTTGCAAAAAGTCCCTCCCCGTACCCCTCCCCAAAAACTCTAATTATTGCAATCGCCTCCACATTCCATTCGTACAAGAGGTATCTTTAAGCATGTCCGATCCGGCAATTCAACCGAGTGATTCATTTCCACATATGGAGAGCCCGACTCATGTCCGCCTTTCCCTGGCGGCCGCCATGACGTTGGGCTTCGTTAAGGGCTGGTTTTATCGTGGAGCCACCTTAAGGTGTGTGAATCTTTTATTGACGTATGAAGGCGGTTGCAAAGCAAACTGCTCCTTCTGCGGATTGGCCGCTGAAAAACACAACGAGCCTGCGGACAGGAAATTCATCCGAGTCCCTTGGAAGACTTTCTCCACGTCGGACGTTATCCAGGCTTTGAAATCCGCTCCCGATTATGTTTCCAGGGTGTGCGTGTCCATGATAACCCACCCTAGGGCCGGCCGAGATACCATAGAGCTGTGTAAACTGATAAGGTCCGAAACAGAAATGCCTGTGTCCTTGCTGATCTCCCCCACGGTTTTGCGGCCGGGCGACTTGCAGGCGATGAAGGACGCCGGCGCAGACAGGATCGGAGTGGCCATAGACGCGGCCACACCGGAGCTTTTTGACCACCTCAGAGGCAAGCCCGTCTCAGGTCCTCACAAATGGGAAAAGTACTGGCGGACGTACGAACAGGCGCTGGAGATCTTCGGCGAAGGAAAAGCTGGGGTTCATCTGATATGCGGCCTGGGAGAGACCGAAAAAGAAACTTGCGGAAGCAATGTGCAGATCCGCCGCCATGGGCGGTTGCACGCATTTGTTCTCTTTTTTTCCGGAAAAAGGCTCGGCCATGGAGCATATTTTGTCTCCGCCAATGGGGGCTTACCGACGAATCCAACTGGCTCGGCTCCTGATTGATCGTCGACTGATCACGATAGACGACATGTCCTTCGACGGAGTGGGCAGGATTGTGGACTTTGGACTTCCACAGGCGGAACTTGACGGGATTATCCTGGAAGGGTCCGCATTCGAAACCTCCGGGTGTCTCGGAAACGATGGCAAAACAGCCTGCAACCGTCCCTATGGTAATGAAAAACCGGGCCCTGATATAAGGAATTTCCCGTTCCCACCCGAAGAAAGCGATATACAGAAAATTCTCTCTGAGATTTGGCAATACGATTGACACCGGATCGCAGTCAGGCGCAAGCCTTAACGAGCGCCTATCCGCAGCGCCCCAATGCAAGGGCCAATGTTTAAAGTTCTCCTTGAAGTGTGTGGCCGCTTAAGCGGGTCGGGAGAGCGGTCCTCAAACAAGAGCCCTTAAAACCTAACTAGCCGTAATTTCGTTTCAAATCTAAATGAACTGGACTTCCGGCCTTAAAAACGCTATAAAGGCTATAAGGAAATGTTGCTGGAACCGCCCTGAGTTATAAATCAAACCAATAGAGGACTGACGCATGGTTGAGCATCTCGCTGAATATTTTACCTACGCTATTGAAACAACCGGCTATTTTGGGGCAGGTTTCCTGATGACCATGGAGAGTATGGTGGCGCCTGTTCCAAGTGAACTGGTAATGCCTTTCGTGGGTTTTTTGGTGGTGGAAAGCAAGTTCTCTTTCGCTTTGGCTATTTTGGTCACATCTTTTGGCTCAATTCTCGGGTCACTGATTTCATATTATATGGGTTATTTCGGAGGAAGGCCTTTCGTAATGAAGGCTGGCAAGTATTTACTCCTCAACCACGAGCATCTCGAATTTACAGAGCGCTGGTTCTCACGTCACGGCTCCTGGACCATATTTGTGAGCCGTTTCATTCCCGTGGTAAGGCATCTCATCTCTATCCCCGCGGGCCTGGGCAAAATGAAGATTCTTCCGTTTTGCTGCTACACTCTGCTGGGGGCCACAATGTGGAACACCTTCCTGCTACTCTGTGGATACAAACTCAGGCAGAATTGGCGTGTGGTGCAGCAATACTCCCATGAGCTTGACATAATAGTTGTTATCATGCTTGCTATTGCCGGGATATGGTTTGTCGCCACCCATTTGAGACGAGCCAAAGCCGTTAACGGATCTATGTAGCGGAATTAAAACGAAATGCGCAAAGAGGGAACCTAAACGGATTCCCTCTTTTTGCGATAGCTCCCCGGATGGCAACCTTTTGGCAATGAATTCTCCTCAGGTTACGCTTTCACAGAGAGGCGTTCCACAGCGAGTCTACTTGCTCGACGCTTCCGCTTCATTGAGTTGTTTGCCTTCAAATTCCTGGTCTTCCAACTCCAAGGCTCTGGCGGTGGTGAGAGGCCTTGTCTCCGAGCTGAGCCGCTTGGTGGTGGCTTCCAGGCGTTGTATCAGGGTTTCAATGAAAACCTGATAGAATTTTAACTTGAGATTGGGGCTTTCCCTTTCGAGCACTTTCAGGTCGAGCTTTAGTACTATGCATGGCTGCTTGGCGATCACATGGGCAGTGCGGGGAGTCATGGTAAAGGCTCCCATTTCGCCGACGCAGTCTCCACGCTCCAGGTCGGCTATCCTACGCTTATTCTTGATCACCCGAACCGACCCGGTCAGTATTATAAAAAATGTTGTGTCCACATCCCCTTCTCGGAGAGCAATACAT